>NZ_AP026978.1:6192637-6811901 GCF_027924405.1 Nocardia sputorum
ACGGCCTGCAAGTCCTCCAATGCCGTCGGGTCGAGCGTGTCCAGCCCGGTCCGATCCGTCACCAGATGAGTTACCCATTCGTCGGCGAGCGACTCGGTCAGCGCGCCGTCCACGTCGACCAGCACCACCGACGCGCCCACCGATCCGGCGGCCACCACTTCGACCAGCGCGGCCGGCGACTGCGCGCTGCCGTGCTGGAAGGTGCGCGACTCGAAGGTCAGCTCGGTGCGTGCGCGCAGCCGTCCGGCGGCCGTGGCGAGGTCGTCGTAGCTGAGCACTTGCGCACCGATGAAGGCGGGATCGCTTCCGCGCAGGGCGCGGGTGCGGTGGGCGTAGGTGACCGGGCGGGGGGATTCGGCGGCGATCTCGGCGACGAGGGTGGGGTCGTCGAGGGCGAGCCAGTCCAGCGCGCCGGTCGAGCCGGCGCCGCCGGTCGTGAGACCGATCTTGATCTCCGGTTCGTGCGGCAGCGGTGCGTCGAGTGCGTCGACCGGGACGACCGCGGCGCCGGCCTTGAGGACGGCCCAGGTGGCGATGACCGCCTCGATGCCGCGGTCCAGCCGCAGCGCGACGCCCGCGCCCGGTCCGCAGCCGCGCGCGATGAGCACCCGCGCCAACCGCGACGAACGCGCGTCGAGATCCTGGTAGGACAGCGCGTTCTCACCGGACACCACGGCGGGCCCGTCGGGGTCGTCCTCCACCGCGGCCGCCAGTGCCTGGGTCAACGCCGTGCCCGCGGTCGCGGTGGGCGCTTCGGCGCCGACCGATCCGGCCGCCGCCGCCATCCGCTCCCGTTCGGCGTCGTCGAGGATGTCGATGTCGCCGATGAGGGTGTGCGGGTCGGTGGCGATGGTGGTGAGGATGCGTTCGAGTCGGCGGCCGAGGGTTTGGACGGTGGTTTCGTCGAACAGGTCGGTGGCGTAGGTGAACACGGTGTCGAGTTCGCCGGGGGTGCCGTCGTCGCGGTGGTGGGGGTTGACGTTGACCTGCAGGTCGAATTTCGCTGCGACGCTGCCGGTGTCGAGCGCGGCGACGGTCAGGCCGGGCAGCCGCAGGGTGGGTTGTTCGTTGTTCTGGAACGACAGCACGACGCCGAACAGGGGGTTGTGGGTGGTCGCGCGGCCGGGGGCGACGACTTCCACGACGCGTTCGAAGGGGATGTCGGCGTTGGCGAAGGCGGCCAGGTCGGTTTCGCGGGCTTGGTCGACCAGTTCGGTGAAGCTCATGCCCGCCTCGACGCGGGTGCGCAGGGCGAGGGTGTTGACGAACATGCCGACCAGGTCGTCGAGCACGCGTTCGCCGCGTCCGGCGATGGGTGTGCCGATGGCGACGTCCGGGTCGCCGGACAGCCGCGCCAGCAGCACCGCCAAGGCGGCGTGCACGACCATGAACAAGGTGCAATTGTGCTCGCGCGCCAGGGCGACCAAAGCCGCATGCACTTGCGGGGATACCGCGAAACCGGTGTTGGCGCCCCGCATGCTCGCCACGACCGGGCGGGGCCGGTCCAGCGGCAGCTCCAGTTCCCCGGTCAGTCCGGCGAGTTGATGGCGCCAATACGCCAGCTGCCGCGCGGCCACCGAGGTCTCGTCGTCGTCGGTGCCGATCACGCTGCGTTGCCAGATGGCGTAGTCGGCGTACTGCACCTCCAGCGGAGACCAGCGGGGGGAGTTGCCGCCGATACGAGCCAGGTAGGCGCTCATCAGGTCGCGCGCCAGCGGCGCCATGGAGGCGCCGTCGGCGGCGATGTGGTGGGCCACGAACGCCAGCAGGTGTTCGTCGGGCCCGGACTCCAGCAGCAACGCCCGCACCGGCACTTCGGTGGTGACGTCGAACCCGGTCAGCATCAGCTCGGTGATCTGCTCGATCGGGTCGTCGGTGACGACGACGTCCAGCCCGCCGGGCAGGGCTTGCTCGACGGTGAGGATCTGCTGGTACGGCAGCCCGCCCGGCCCGGTCGGATACCGGGTGCGCAGCGATTCGTGGCGTTCGAGCACGTCGGCCAGCGCGTAGCGCAGCGCGGAGACATCCAGCGCGCCGGTCAACCGGATCGCCATCGGAATGTTGTAGGCCGCCGAGGCGGGGTCGAACTGGTTGAGCACCCACATCCGCTGCTGCGCCAGCGACAACGGAATCGGTTCCACCCGCTCGGCGCGTTCCAGCACCGTGCGCGCACCCGCACCGGCGCCGGGCACCACCCGCGCGGCCAGCGCGGCCACCGTCGGCGCTTCGAACAGCTCGCGCACCGCCACATTCGCGTCCAGCGCCTCGTTGATCCGCGCCACCACCCGCGTGGCCAGCAGCGAGTTACCGCCCAACGCGAAGAAGTCGTCGTCCAAGCCGACTTCGGCGGCGCCGAGCAACCCGGCGAACACATCGGCCACCGCCTGCTCCACCGGCGAACTCGGCGCGCGGAACACCGTCGCGGAGACGAACTCCGGCGCGGGCAGCGCCCGCCGGTCCAGCTTCCCGTTCGGGGTCAGCGGCAGCGCGTCCAGCACCACGATCGCATCCGGGACCATGTAGCCGGTCAGGAACTCCGACACCTGCGCCCGCAGCACCGACGGATCCATGCTCGCCCCGGCATCGGCCACCACGTACCCGATCAAACGGTCACCGGCATGCTCGTCCTCGCGGACCAGCACCACCGCCTGACTCACTCCCGGGCAGCGCAGCAGCGCCGCTTCGATCTCGCCGAGTTCGATGCGGAATCCACGCAATTGGACCTGCTGGTCGCCACGCCCGGCGTATTCGAGGGTGGCCTGACCACCGAACCCGACCCACCGGCCGATGTCACCGGAGCGGTACATCCGCGACCCCGGCGCACCGAACGGGTTGGCCACGAACCGGGTCGCCGCCAACCCGGGACGCCCCAGGTAGCCGCGCGAGAGCTGCGCCCCCGCGACGTAGATTTCTCCGGCGACCCCGACCGGCGCCGGGTGCAACCGGTCGTCGAGCACGTACGCGTCCAGGCCCGGCAACGCGCGCCCGATCACGCTGGCCGCGTTGTCGACCATCTGCTCGTCCAGCGACAGGAACGACACGTGCACGGTGGTCTCGGTGATGCCGTACATGTTCACCAGCCAGGGCGCGTCCACCGGATGCCGCTCGTACCAGCGCTGCAGCTGACGCAGATCCAGTGCCTCGCCACCGAACACGATGTAGCGCAGAGCGAACTTGCCCTCGTCGTGGTGTGCGGCGCGGTCGGCCTCGGCGAGCTGGTAGAACGCCGAGGGCGTCTGGTTGAGCACGGTGACTTGCTCCCGGATCAGCAATTCACGGAACTGCTCCGGGGACCGGGAAGTGAGGTAGTCGACCACGACGACGGTGCCACCGTTGGCCAGCGCGCACCATAGCTCCCACACCGAGAAGTCGAAGGCGAAGGAGTGGAACAACGTCCACACGTCGGTTTCGTCGAACTCGAACAGCAATTGGGTGTTGGCGAACAGCTCGACCACATTGCGGTGCGCGACGCCGACGCCCTTGGGCACGCCGGTGGAGCCGGAGGTGTAGATGACGTAGGCCAGGTTGTCCGGGCGCAGCGGTGTGACGCGCTCGCGGTTGCGGACTCGTGCGTCGTCGTAGCCGGTGGTCTCCTCCAGCAAAAGCGCCGGAATGGTGCCCGCGGGCAGTGTGTCCAGCTCGGTAGCGGTGGTCAGGACGCACACCGGCGCGGCGTCTTCGAGCATGAATTCCAGCCGCTGTACCGGGTAGCTGGTGTCGATCGGCAGGTAGGCCGCGCCGGAGATGAGCACACCGAGCAGCGCGACCGGTAGCTCCTCGGTACGCGGCACGGCGACCGCGACCACCGTTTCCGGGCCCGCGCCGTGGGCGATCAACGCGCGCGCGACCTGGTTGGCGCGGCGATGCAGTTGCTCGAAGGTGAGTGCGGTCTCGCCGTAGCGGACCGCGACCGCCTCGGGCCGGTTGCGGGCTTGGGTGGTGATGACATCGACCAACGTCACCTCCGGCACGATCGCCCCGGGAGTGGACCACTCGTGCAGCACCAACTCCCGCTCCCCGGGGGCCAGCACATCGATATCACCCACCACCACCGACGCGTCCGCGGCGACCGCGGCCAGGATCCGGGTGAACCGGTCGGCGAAATCACGCACCGTCGCGGTGTCGAACAGATCGGTGGCATAGGTGAACGCCGCCGACAACCCGCCCGGGCGGCCGTGCCGGTCGAGGTTCTCCGCGACCGCCAACTGCAGATCGAACTTCGCCAGCCCCACCGCCAGATCCAGCCCCGACACCGACAAACCCGGCAACGCCAACTCCGGCACCGTCAGATTCTGGAAGGTCAACATCACCTGGAACAACGGATGCCGCGCCGGGGAGCGCGGCGGGTCCAGCACCTCCACCAACCGCTCGAACGGCACATCCGCATGCCCGAACGCCGCCACATCCACCGACCGCACCCCCGCCAGCAACCCCGCGAACGACACCCCGGGATCGACGTCGGTGCGCAACACCAGCGTGTTGACGAACATGCCGATCAGATCATCCAGCGCCGCTTCCCCGCGCCCGGCCACCGGCGTGCCGACCGCGATGTCCCGCGAATTCGACAACCGCGCCAGCAACACCGCCAACGCCGCATGCACCACCATGAACACCGTCGCGTTGTGTTCGTGCGCGACCCGGCTCAACCCCGCATGCACCTGGGCATCGATATCGAACCCGAGGGTGGCACCCCGATACGACGCCACCGCAGGCCGCGCCCGATCCGCGGGCAACTCCACCTGCTCGGGCAACCCCGCCAACGCCTGCCGCCAGAACCCCACCTGCTGCGCCAGAACCGAATCCGGGTCCTGCTCCGCACCCAAGATCTCCCGCTGCCACAACGCGTAATCCGCGTACTGCACCTCCAACGCCGGCCACTGCGGCGCCCCGCCGCGCATCCGGTCCACATAAGCGCTCATCAGATCGCGAGTCAACGGCCCCATGGAAAACCCGTCACCCGCGATGTGATGCACCACGCACACCAGCACGTGCTCGGACTCGCTCAACACGATCAACCGCACCCGCACCGGCGGCGCGACCGTGACATCGAAACCCTCACTCACCGCGGCGGCCACCAACGCCGCCACCTCCGACTCGTGCGCACGGCGCACCAGCACATCCGGCACCGCCCGCGGGTCATCCACGGGCAACACCACCTGCACACCCTCACCGTCCACATCCGGATACACAGTGCGCAACACCTCGTGCCGCTCGACCACATCCCGCACCGCAGCCCGCAGCGCCGCCACATCCAACTGCCCCGACAACCGCACCGCGACCGGAATATTGTTCACCCCACTCGCGGGATCGAACCGGTTCAAAAACCACATCCGCTGCTGGGCATACGACAACGGCACCCGCTCCGGGCGCGGCCACGCCCGCAACGCCTGCCCCGCCGCGGACCCCGCATGCGCCTCCACCCGCGCCGCCAGCCCAGCCACCGTGCTGACCTCGAACAGCAACTGCACCGGCACCCGCACATCCAACGCCGCACCGATCCGCGCCGCCGCCTGCGCCGCCAGCAGCGAGTTCCCACCCAATTCGAAGAAGTCGTCATCCGCGCCGACGCGGCCGTCCTCCTCCGGCACCAGCAACGCCGCGAACACCTCCGCGACGATCTCCTCCACCGGCGTCGACGGCGCCCGGAACGCCCGCGCCGCGAACACCGGCTCCGGCAACGCCGCCCGATCCAACTTCCCCACCGGCGTCAACGGAATCTCGTCCAGCACCACCACCGACGCCGGAATCATGTACGCGGGCAAGGACTCCCCGATGAACTCGGTGAGCGCGTCGATGTCCACATCAGCGCCCGGCCGCGGCAGCACATAGGACACGAGCGCGGTCGCGCCCGACGGCAGCGGCTTGCCAAGGGTGGCCGCGAAGTCGATGTCCGGGTGGCTGGTGAGCGCGTTGTCGATCTCCCCCAGTTCGATACGGAAGCCGCGGATCTTCACCTGGAAGTCCGAACGGCCCAGGTATTCGATGACACCGCCGTCCTGGCTCGCGGACTCGGTGCGCCGCACCAGGTCGCCGGTGCGGTAGAGCCGCGCCCCGGGGTTGCCGGTGTCGGCGCCGAACGGGCTGGCGACGAATCGCTCCGCGGTCAGGCCCGGCCGGTTGAGATAGCCCTGCGCCAGCGCGGGGCCGGACAGATACAGCTCGCCGACCACGCCGGCGGGCACCGGCCGCAGCCGCGAGTCCAGCACGAACGCGCCGACTCCCGGGATGGCCGTGCCGATCGTGATGGGCTCGCCCGGCGCCATCGGCGGCGTGCTGGTGGCCAGGATCGTCGCCTCGGTGGGCCCGTAGCCGTTGTAGAACTCGCGCTCGGCCGCCCAGCGGCCGACCAGTTCGGGACCGAACTTGTCCCCGGCCACCACCACGGCCTGCAGGTCGTCCAGGCCGGCCGGGTCCACCGATTCCAGGGCGCCGGGCGTGATGAGCATGTGCGTGACGTGCTCGCGGCGCAACAGATCGGCCAGCTCGAAACCGCCGAATACCGACGGCGGCGCGATGACCAGCGTCGCGCCGGAAGAGAAGGCCAGCAGCAGTTCGAGCACGGAGACGTCGAAGTTCGGCGAGCAGACGTGCAGCACGCGCGACTCCTCCGTCACGCCGTAGTGCTCGCGCTCGGCGGCCACCAGCCCGGCCAGGCCGCTGTGGGTGACCACGACGCCCTTGGGCTTGCCGGTGGAGCCGGAGGTGTAGATGACGTAGGCCGGGTGCCGCTCGTCCAGCGGGCGGACCCGGTCGGTGTAGGAGATGGGGTGCTCCGGGCGCGCGGCGATGCGCGCCGCCTGCACCGGGTCGTCCAGCTCGATCCAGTACACGCCGGTGCCGAGCACCGGGCGGTGCGCCGAGGTGGTCAGGCCCACCGTGGCGCCGGAGTCGGCGACGATGTGGTTGATCCGGTCGGTGGGGTAGGTCGGATCCACCGGCACGTAGGCCGCGCCGGTCTTGGCGATGGCCCAGACGGCGAGCACCGACTCCACGCTGCGCGAGATCCCGATGGCGACCACGTCGCCGGGCCCGACGCCGCGCTCGATCAGCTCCCGGGCCAGCCGCGAGGACGCCGCGTCCAGCTCGGCGTAGGTGAGTTCCCGATCGTCGGCCGGATCTCCCGTGGGGTTGAACCGGATCGCGACCTCGGTGGCGGCGGACTCGACCGCGGCGGTGAGCAGCTGCGCGAAGAGCGGACTGCCCGACCTGCGGCGACGGCTACCGCGAGCAGAGCGACGGGCGGTTTCCATTCGAGTGCATTCACCTCTCGCATCGAGCCAGGACCCGGGCCTAACCCTGCTCAGGGTTCGTTATCCGGGGCCAGCGCGGACCGAGCAATCATATAGGGGCTTGACTGCCCAACCCGCGCGCTGTATCGGATTGCCGCGGCTGCCGTCGGTGCGGTCCGCGTCCCCCTTCGGTGGTGCTGTCCTCTCGTCGGACGCCGCCCACTCCCCCATGGAATCGGTGTCTTGCTTACCGCCTGCCGTTATATCGGCGCCGAGCCCCTCATGTTGCAGGACTCCCTTGATCGGTGAGCTTGCTCACAACCAGCCGCGCCGGGTGGCTTGCACCCCCGCCTGGAACCTGGTGCTCGCCCCGAGCCGCTCCAACAGCCGTGCGGTGCGGCGGACCACCGTGCGCCGGGACATGCCGAGCCTGCGCGCGATCGTGTCGTCGGTGGCGCCCAGCCCCATCAAGGTCAGGATCGCGCGATCGCGTTCGTCCAGCGCTTCGGCGGACGGATTCACCGAGATGGGCGCGGCCATCGTCCACAGTACGTCGAAAGTCTTGATCAGCAGCTCGAGCGTGGGCGAACCGGTGATGCGCAGACCCATCGGGTCGGGCCTGCGTTCGTCGGCGTGCAGCACCAGGCTGGCCCGTTCGTCGTCGCTGATGATCAGTTTGAACGGCGGATCCGGCAGGGTTCTGGCCTGCGCACCGCTGGCGTTGGTGGACAGCGCGTGCCGCAGCCGCTCCGGATCCTGGTAGACGGTGTCCTGGTACAGGGTCTGGTAGCGGATTCCGTCGGCGAGCCTGGCGCGTTTGAGCTCGAACAGCTGGCGTTCACGTTCCGGATCGCTGAGATAGGGGCCGCGCTCGACGAGCTTGACGCAGCTGCGGGCACCGGTCTGCATCTCCTCGAAATCGGCCAGCATCTCCAGGCGCTCGTACACCGGCACGACCGCGCCGTTGCCGCGGGGCGAGCGACGCACCGAACGGAACGTCTCGCTCAACCGGGCTGCGGCGGCGTGCATCTGATTGATCTCCTGTTGCCTGCGCCGCGCCTCGGCTTCGGACAACGATTCCGGCGCGTGCGCGTCCCACAGCGTTTCGCCGTCGGGCGACTCGATGCGGACCGCGGCGCGCACTTCACACAAGACATCCAACGAATCCGCGGCGAGGTCTTCCGAAACGCCCAGGTAATGCGCGATATCGGCGAGACTCGACCGGGGATGGTGCACCAGCACGGCGTAAGCGCGGCCGTGCGGCGACCCAGGCTCGAAGATGTCGCCCAGCTCGATCACGGCCCGAGCCTAGCGACCGACCGGTGCCTATTGGGCGGTTCTCCAAGACCCGGGCGCGAACCGCTTCCCGCGTCACCGGGACGCGGGAAGCTTCGCTGCGTGCAACCATGCACTGCTCGGAATGTCAAGTCGGACAGGTGAAGTCAGTGCGCCGACGGGCCCCACTCCATGGGCACGCCCTTGGCGGCCAGGTACGGCAGCGGGTCGATCTTGGAGCCGGACTGGTCCCAGATCTCCAGGTGCAGGTGCGGACCGGTGGACTGACCCCGGTTGCCCACGGTGGCGATCACATCGCCGGCGTTCACCCGCTGGCCCGCGTGCACGAACATCTCGTTCACGTGGCCGTAGACCGCGGTGGTGCCGTCGTCCTGCAGCACGCGCACCCACAGGCCGAAACCGGAGGCGGGCCCCGCCTCGATCACGGTGCCGTTGCTGACCGAGTGGATCGGCGCGCCCAGCGCGTCGGCGAAGTCGAGGCCGTAGTGCATGGCACCCCAGCGGCTGCCGTAGCCGGAGCTGATGGCGCCGGCCACCGGGCGCACCGCGGGCGCCGGAGCGACCTGCTGCTGCACACCCTTGAGGGCCTCCTCGGCCTGGGCCAAAGGTGCGGCGATCTCCGGGGGAAGATTGGGAATGCCGAACGGAGCGGCGACCGGGGCCGCGATCTCGGCCGCGACCGCGGCGGGTTCCGGCGCGGGCTGCGCGACCGGCTCGGCGGCAGCCTTCGCCTCGGCAACCGGCAGGATGCTCGTACCCTTCACGGTGGCGGGCGCGGCCTGCTGCTCCTCGTCGGCGTCGTGCGAACCGGGCAACAGCGGCGCGGCGTAAGCCAGCGCGGGAGCGACCTGGCTGGCAGCACCGATCAGCGCACCCGCCGCGACCGCGGCGGTGGCGGCGGCCTTCACACGCTCGGTGGCGGACGGCTCGGCGCGGTGCCGCGTCGGACGGCCCGTTTCGCCGCCGTCGCCGAGGAGGCTCTGGACGGTAATGGAACTGGGGCCTACACGGTGCTGCGACAAAACTGAATCCTCGGTCGTACCACTGGGTCAGGGATGCCGGAGCCCGTGCCGAGCCGGTTCTATAACGATCCGGTGTAGCCGGGCGGATAACGGTTTGGCATCCGTCGTGACGGGAACTCTACCGCGTCGTGACCATTCCGCAACCTTCCGGCGGAAAAACGCTGGTGAGGTCCGGGTCACACGTCCAAATGCGCGACAATCGGACCGTGATCCTCGACCGCTTGGACGTTCCGATCGTGCTCGCCCCCATGGCGGGCGGCCCCTCCACTCCCGAGCTCACTGCCGCGGTGGCCGAGGCGGGCGGTTTCGGCCAGCTGGCCGCCGGCTATCTCAGCGCCGCCGACACCGCCGCCCGGATCGCGGCGACCCGCGCGCTCACCGGCAAGCGCTTCGGCGTGAACCTCTTCGTACCGGGTCCGCCGACGCCCCTCGCCGATTTGGCGGACTATCTCGCCGAACTCGGCGCCGATCACCAACTCGGGGATCCGCGCTTCGACACCGACGACTGGGAGGCCAAGCTGGACCTGCTCGTCGCCGATCCGGTCGCGGCCGTGTCCTTCACCTTCGGCTGCCCCGACGCCGCGGACATCGAGCGGCTGCACGCCGCCGGGTCCGAGGTCTGGGTCACCGTCACCTCGGTCGACGAGGCGCGCGTCGCGGTCGAGGCGGGCGCCGACGTGCTCATCGCCCAAGGGGCGGAGGCGGGCGGGCACCGCGCGACGTTCGTGGATCGACCGGCCGACGACTCCGCCGACCCGCTCGGCCTGCTCGCGTTGCTGCAACTGCTCACCGCCGCGACCGACCGTCCGCTGGTGGCCACCGGAGGTCTCGCGACGGGCGCCGGCATCGCCGCCGCGCTCGCGGCGGGCGCCGCGGCCGCGCAACTGGGCACAGTGTTTCTGCGCTGTCCCGAAGCGGGCACCAACCAGGCGCACCGCACCGCGTTGACCGCCGACACCCCGACAATGCTCACGCGCGCGTTCACCGGCCGCAGGGCGCGCGGGTTGCGCAACCGATTCCTGCTGCGACACACCGCCACCGCGCCGGCCGGCTACCCGGAGATCCACTACGCCACCGCCCCGCTGCGGGCCGCCGCACGAGCGGCCGGCAACTCCGACGACGTCAACCTCTGGGCGGGTCAGACCCATGCGCTGGCACCCGAGCTACCCGCAGGCGAATTGGTCGCGACGCTGGCAGCCGACACGAAAGCCGCACTGGAAAAAGCACTTTCGCGGCGAATCCAGCATTATTGACAACGACTTTCGATTAGACTCGGACATCGCATCGACGTCCAGCATTGGAGGAGAGCGCCATGTCCCTTGATGTCCCCACCGCACTACTCGAACGCGCCGAGCGCGGCGAGGTCGACGACGCCGACTTCGTCGAGGTCGTGCGCACTTCCCTGCCCTACGCCTGGGAAGTCGTCAGCCGGGTGGCCGGTGAGCTGCGTTCCGGCACGGCGGAATTCGCCGACAACACGATCGCGCCGCCCGACGAGACGGCGCGCGGGCAACTGTTGCGCGCCATGGCCTCCGACGCGATCCGCGGTGGACTGGAGCGGCACTTCGGCGTGAAGCTCGCCTTCCAGAACTGCCACCGGGTCGCCGCGTTCCCGCTCTCCGCGGTGGGCGGCGAGACCTACACCACGTTCATCGGCACCAGGGCGCAGCTGCTCAACCAGAGCCCGGAACTGCGCAACTGCTGATCCACCAGCCGAACACCCGGCGCGGCAAACCGTTTCGCCCGCGCCGGGTGTTCGCGTGTTCAGGGCCGCGCGCCCGCGCGTCGCCGCCGTCCGCGACGGGCCCCTACGCGTAGGGTGAACCGCCATGAGCAGCAACGATCTTCGCGAAGAGGTCGAGGCCCGGCTCGCGCCGTGGCAGCAACAGCTCGGGGCGGACCGCGCCGCCTACACCAATCATGTCCTGCGGGTCCTGACGCTGTGCGACCTCCTGGCCGCCGATCGGCAACCTCCGCCGAGCACCCGTGAGGAATTCCTGACCGCGGCCACCCTGCACGACATCGGCATCTGGTCGGCGGGCAGCTTCGATTACCTCGCCCCCTCCTGCGACCAGGCGCGCGCCTGGTTGGCGAGCATCGACCGCGACGACCTCACCGGGCTGGTGGTGACGATGATCGACCAGCATCACAAGATCCGCCCGGCGGGCCCGCCGCACGACCCGGTCGAGATCTTCCGGCGCGCCGACGCGATCGATGTCGAACTGGGCCTGCTCGGCCGCTTCGGCATCTCTCGCCGGACCTATAGCGAGCTGGCGAAGCGCTATCCGAATCACGGCTTCCACCGCAGGCTGGTGACGCTGACCGCGCGGCGGTTGCGGACCCACCCCGCGTCACCACTGCCGATGCTGAAGTGGTGACGCGGGGCGACGGGGTCAGCCGAGCGTGATGACTTCCAGGTCGCCGTCGGCGTACTGGCTGCGCAGCCGCTTCTTGTCGAACTTGCCCACGCTGGTCTTGGGGACCTCGGCGATGAACGTCCAGCGTTCCGGCAGCTGCCATTTGGCGAACTTGTCGGCCAGGAAGTCGCGCAATTCCTCGGGTTTCACCTCGGCGCCCTCGGCCAGCACCACCGCCACGAGCGGGCGCTCGTCCCACTTGTCGTCCGGCACGCCGATCACGGCGGCCTCGGCGACCGCCGGGTGCCCGATCACGGCATTCTCCAGATCCACCGACGAGATCCACTCGCCGCCGGACTTGATCACGTCCTTGGAACGGTCCACCAGCGTGAGGTAGCCGTCGGGGCTGATCTTGCCGACGTCGCCGGTGCGCAGCCAGCCGTCGTGGAACTTCTCCGGATCGACCACCGCGCCGTCCGGCGAATAGTACGAGCCGGTGATCCACGGACCACGCACTTCCAGCTCCCCCAGCGACACGCCGTCGTTGGGCACCACGCCGTCGTCACCGACCAGACGCGCCTGCACACCCGCCGGGAAACGTCCCTGGGTCACCCGGTATGCCCACTTCTCTTCCTCGGTCACCGCGGTGGCGGGCGGATGCGCGACGCTGCCCAGCGGCGAGGTCTCCGTCATGCCCCAGGCGTGCAGCACCCGCACGCCGTGCTTGTCCTCGAAGGTGCGCATCATCGACGGAGGAACCGCCGAACCGCCCACCACCACCGCGCGCAGATGGGTGATGTCCTGCGGATTCGCCGCCAGCGCCGCCAGCACCCCGCCCCAGATGGTCGGCACCGCGGCGGCGAAGGACGGCTTCTGCGCGGCCATGCACTCCAGCAGCGGCCCCGGCTGCAGGAACCGGTCGGGCATGAGCAGATTCGAACCGGACATCAGCGCCGCGTACGGCAGGCCCCAGGCGTTGGCGTGGAACAGGGGGACGATGGCCAGGATGGTGTCGGTTTCGAACAGGCCCATGCCGTTGTTCGCGCTCACCTGCATGGCGTGCAGCCAATTCGACCGATGCGAGTACACCACGCCCTTCGGATCACCGGTGGTGCCGGAGGTGTAGCACATCGCCGCGGCGGCGCGCTCGTCGATCACCGGGAAGTCGTAGGTGTCCGGCTGCCCGCCGAGCAACTCGGTGTAGGAGTGCACCTGCACGCCCTCGGGCGCGGTGAGGGTCGCCGCGTCACCGTTGACCACGACGACGTGGCGGACGGTCGTCAGGTGCGGCAGGATCTGGCCGAACAGCGGCACCAGCGTGCCGTCCACGAGCACCACCTGGTCCTTGGCGTGATTGGCCACGTACACGACCTGATCCGGGAACAACCGGATATTCAACGCGTGCAGCACCGCGCCCATCGCGGGCACCGCGATGTAGGCGACCAAGTGCTCGTTGTTGTTCCACATGAACGTGCCGACCCGGTCGCCGACCCCGATGCCGAGCCCGCGCAGCGCGTTCGCCAACCGCGCCGATTCCGCGCCGACCTCGCGGTAGGTCATGGTGCGCACGCCGGTCCCGGTCCAGGTGGACACGGTCGAATCGCCGGCGAACGTCGATGCGTAGCGCAGCAACGTGGCCAGCGACAACGGCTCGTCCTGCATAGTGCTCAACATCGGAACTCCTTTTTCTTCGGTGACTTCCCGTCAGAAAGCCAAGTCGGTTTCGGCCCGCCGCGGGGTCCGGCGATGTGATCCGTCGAGCGAGCCCGCCGGGCGGGTCGCTTCGGGATTCCGAATCGGATCGCCGCTGGTGAGCACGGCGCACGACAGCGCATGTCCGGGATCGGCCCACGCCGCGTGATCGGCGCGGCCGAGACGACCGAGGGCACTGCGGGTTTCGGGTCCGGACGGGCTACCCACCCAGCGCGGGAGCATCGAACCGTACTTCCGGCCGAGGTCCGAGCCGGGCTCGATCCGGGAGCCGCGGCGACGGCGTCCGGCCGGATCACCTGCGAGCGGTCGAGTTCGCCGCGAAAGACCTTGTAGCCACGGGTGAATTCGGCGCCCGTGCGGATGGGGCGCGTGCGCTCGGCAAGGCGGCCTCGGGCCGGTGCCTCCGTCGACGCGACGGCGTCGGAATCCTCCGCGATGCGGCAGGGTGAGACTCGGCCGGGAAGCTGAGCGATGGTCGGCACAGGCGGCGGCATGGTTCAGCACGCACCGACCATGAGCCACATCACACGGGCGATGCTACCCAACGGTAGGCCGCCCCGGGCAACGGCTGCGGGCAATCCCGAGCGCAGCCATCCGATGGCGTGCGCCCTCAGTTACCGCTGGTCAGCTCGGCGCGAACTCGGCAACGGATGCGCTGCCCGCCGACCATCCCGGCAAGGCGACCTCGATAGCCGATCCCTATGCTCCTGCCGCACCCGGCACCGCGAGCTCGGTATGCGCCGGATAGGCGTGCACCACAGCTGTATCCAGCTTGGGCACCACGTGGGTGAGGGCGTGCTGGGCCTCGTGCGCGACCCGATGCGCGTCCGCGAGCGTGATCGTCGGCGCGACGTCCAGTTCGACGTCGGCGTGCAGCCGATGGCCGATCCACCGCATCCGCAGGCTGCGCACGCCCTGCACGCCCGGCTCGGCGGCCAGCGCCCGCTCCGCCGCGGTGACCAAGCCGGGCTCGACGGCATCCATCAACCGGCGCAGCACGTCCCGTGCGGCGGTTCGCAGCACCGCGAGAATCGCGATCGTGATGAGCAGGCCGACGATCGGATCGGCCAGCGGGAAGCCCAGCGCCACTCCCGCCGCACCGAGCAGAACGGCCAGCGAGGTGAACCCGTCGGTGCGCGCGTGCAGACCGTCGGCGATCAGCGCCGCCGAGCCGATCCGCCGCCCCACCCGGATCCGGTACAGCGCGACCGTCTCGTTGCCGAGGAACCCCACCAGCCCGGCCGCGGCGACCCAGCCCACATGCTCGAGCGGCACCGGATCCAGCAGCCTGCGCACCGCCTGATACCCGGCGATCAACGCCGACAAGGCGATCATCGCGACGACGAAGAGCCCGGCCAGATCCTCCGCCCGGCCGAATCCGTAGGTGTAGCGCCGGGTCGCGGCCTTGCGGCCGAGGGCGAACGCGATCCACAGCGGCACCGCGGTCAGCGCGTCGGAGAAGTTGTGCACGGTGTCCGCGGCCAGGGCCACCGAACCGGATGCGGCGACGATCACCAGTTGCAGCGCCGCGGTGCACCCGAGGACGACCAAACTGATCTTGACCGCCCGGATGCCGACCGCACTGGCCTCCAGCGCGTCGTCCATGCTGTCGGCGGCGTCGTGACTGTGCGGGACGAAGATCTCCCGCAGCGCACCGACCGCGCCCGGCCGATGTCGATGATGCTGTCCGGCATGGTGGTGGTGCGGGTGATGATGCCGGTGGCTCATGACGCGCTCGCCTCGTCTCGGCTGGGGAAGTCGCGCACGGCGGCGGCGCGGTGGTGCGCGGGGACGCCGGGCCCGGCATGCTCGGCGTTGTACACCGCGTCCATCACCAGCTGCCGGACGTGCTCGTTCTCCAGGCGATAGAAGATCGTCGTCCCGGACCGGCGAGTGTTCACCAACCGCGCCATGCGCAGTTTGGCCAGGTGCTGCGACACCGAGGACGCGGGCTTGCGGACCTGTCCGGCCAGGTCGTTCACCGACAGTTCGCGATCGACCAACGCCCACAGCACTTGCACGCGGGTCGGGTCGGCGAGCATGCGAAACACCTCGACAACCAGCCCGACCTGATCCTCCGCGAGCGGCGGCCGCATTTCCTGGTTATCTGCATTCATACGCAGATATTAGAACAGACGACGCCGCCGGTACCAGAGCTCCGGGCCGACGTGGCGGCGGCACCCCCTGCGTCGCCGCCGACACGCCGGTCGACCCCGAATCCGAACAGTTTTGTCTTAGCCGAGTGTGGCGTCGGTGCGCCAGGCGAGGAAGCAGTTATCACCCGAATGAGACAAACCAATCGTGCAGGCGCACACCCGTTTTCGGTCCGCCTCCCAGAAAACGGCGCTGACCAGCACGAATGATCCCGGGCCTCGGCAGGGTAACCGCGCACCTGTACACACAGCTGCACGTGCAGCACGACGGCGCGAGCGCCCGGCAACTCGATCGCGCGCGGCCGAGGAAGGACGAGCCGCTCCGATCGGGCCATTCTGCACCGAACTCGTCGCTCGTGCGGGAATCATCCCGAATCGTGATGTCCGGCCGCGCCCGGCCCGCCGCACACCGCCGCCGAGGGCGACCCCGAGGGGCACTCGGCATCGCCCGGTTACTGTGAATCCCGGGAAAACATCGAGCGACCGTGGAGTAGACGACATGCCAGTGGACCGAATGCTGCCCACCCCCGAGGCAAGGGACCTGCTGGAACTGACCCGCGACATCGCCGACAAGGTGCTCGAACCGCGCGTGGCCGAGTGCGAGAAGACCGGGATCTTCCCCGATGGCGTCTTCCCCGCGTTGGGCGCGGCGGGATTGCTGAGCCTGCCGTATCCGGAGGAATTCGGCGGCGGCGCGCAGCCCTACGAGGTGTATCTGCAGGTGCTCGAGGAACTCGCCGCCCGGTGGGCCGCCGTCGCCGTCGCCGTCAGCGTGCACAGCCTGAGCTGCCATCCGCTGTTCACTTTCGGCACCGACGAGCAGAAGCAACGCTGGCTGTCCGGAATGCTCTCCGGCGAGACCATCGGCGCCTACAGCCTTTCCGAGCCGCACGCCGGTTCCGACGCGGCCGCGCTGCGCTGCCGCGCCACTCCGGTCGAGGGCGGCTACCGGATCACCGGCGCCAAAGCCTGGATCACCAACGGCGGCCGCGCCGACTTCTACACCCTGTTCGCCCGCACCGGTGAAGGCTCGCGCGGAATCTCGTGCTTCTTGGTCCCCGCCGGCACCGAGGGACTCAGTTTCGGCAAACCCGAGGAGAAGATGGGTTTGCGTGCCGTGCCCACCACCACCGCGGCCTACGACGACGCGTTCCTGCCCGAGGAACGGCGCGTGGGCGCCGAGGGGCAAGGCCTCTCGATCGCCTTCAGCGCGTTGGACTCCGGACGCCTCGGCATCGCCGCGGTCGCCACCGGCCTGGCGCAGCGCGCCCTCGACGAGGCCGTCGCGTATGCCAAGGAGCGAGAGGCGTTCGGCCGCCACATCATCGACCACCAGGGACTCGGCTTCGTGCTCGCCGACATGGCCGCCGCCGTCGACTCCGCCCGCGCCACCTACCTCGACGCCGCCCGCCGCCGCGACGCGGGACTGCCGTACTCGCGCCAGGCCAGCGTGGCCAAGCTCGTGGCCACCGACGCCGCCATGAAGGTCACCACCGACGCGGTCCAGGTCTTCGGCGGCTACGGCTACACCCAGGACTTCCCCGTCGAGCGCTATATGCGCGAAGCCAAGGTGATGCAGATCTTCGAGGGCACCAATCAGATTCAGCGTCTGGTCATCGCGCGCCAGCTCGCCGGGAGCTGACGCCTCCGGGTGGCCGGAAATGCCGATTGATTGACCGCGGATGTCTTCCGACCTGCGGATACCGGCTCGTACCCTCGAAACATGACGACGCCGTCCATCATCATCATCGGAGCCGGATTCGGCGGGCTCGGCATGGCGCTGGAACTGCGGCGGGCCGGGGTGGACACCTTCACGATCCTGGAGCGCGCCACCGACCTCGGCGGCGTCTGGCGGGAGAACACCTACCCCGGCGCGGCCTGCGACGTGCCTTCCCCGCTGTATTCCTTCTCCTACGAGTCGAAGTCCGATTGGCCACGGCGTTTCTCCGAACAGCGGGACATCCACGCGTACATGCGGGGCGTCGCCGACAAGCACGGCCTGCGGCGCTTCATCCGGTTCGGCAACGAGGTGACCGACGCGGAGTTCGACGAGCGCACCGGCCGATGGACCGTCCGCACGGCCGACGGGGCGCAACTGACCGCGGACGTCCTCATCCCGGCGGTCGGGCAGCTCTCGCGCCCCGCGCTGCCCAACATCCCCGGCATCGACACCTTCACCGGTCCCGCCTTCCACTCCGCCGAGTGGGACCACGACGTCGACCTGACCGGCAAGCGGATCGCCTGCATCGGCACCGGGGCCAGCGCGATCCAGTACATCCCGCGCATCCAGCCGGACGCCGCCCACCTCACGCTGTTCCAGCGCTCGGCGGCCTGGGTACTGCCGAAAGCCGACGTCGAGTACAGCGCCCTGCACCACGCGCTGTTCAAATACTTCCCGCCCAGCCGCCTACTCGAACGATTCGCCATCTGGTCCGTCTTCGAACTGCTCGCCCTCGGGCTCACCGACATCCCAGCAATCAAGACCCCCGTGATCGCGCTGGCCGACCGGCACCGGGAAAAGCAGGTCCCCGACGCCGAGCTGCGCGCGAAACTGACACCCGACTACGCGGCCGGATGCAAGCGCGGCCTGTTCTCCAACGAGTACTTCCCCGCGCTGGCGCAGCCGAACGTCACCGTGGAGACCACCGCCATCGAGGCGATCACGCCGACCGGAATCCGCACCGCCGACGGCGTCGAGCACGACGTGGACGTCATCGTCTACGGCACCGGCTTCAAAGGCACCGAGTTCCTGGCGCCGATGAACATCTACGGTCTCGGCGGGCGCAAGCTGGCCGACGTCTGGGGCGACGAAGGCGCCCGCGCCTACCTCGGCCTGTCCGTGCCGCAGTTCCCGAACCTGTTCCTGATGTACGGCCCGAACACCAACGTCGGCGCCGGCTCCATCATCTACATGCTCGAATCCCAGGCCCGCTACATCCGGCAGGTGGTGCGGTACCTCACCGACCGCCCCGGCCGCTATCTCGCCGCTCGCGCCGCCACCGAGCAGCGCTGGGACGACTGGCTGCAGCAGCGACTGAAGGACACCCCCTGGAACTTCTGCTCCAGCTGGTACCGCAACGCCTCCGGCCGGATCACCAACAACTGGCCCGGCGCCACCGTCCTCTACCGCCACAAGACCAGGACCTTCGACCCCGCCGACTACGACGAGGCGCAGGCGCCCGCCGCGCACTGACCTGAACGCTCAGCCAGACCTCAGCTAGCCGACAGTAAACTGACGTTGTCCGGGATCTGTCGGAAGAGGTGCCCATGTCGTGGCTGCTGATCGTTCTGGTGCTCGTAGTGCTGATCGCCTTGGTGGCATGGCAGACACAGCAGAGCAAACATCGTGGAGCCACCGAGCTGGCCGACGCTCTCGCCGATGCCCGGCAAGTGAACGAACGACTGGGCGGCCAGGTCTACAGCCTCTCCGGCAGTAACGACGCCGCCGTCCAAGCGCTCGCCGACGCCTCCGAACGGCATATCGCGGCCGGTGCGCAACTCGACCAGGCACGCACGCCCACGCAGGCACGGCTGGCGAAGCAGACCGCGCTGGAAGGGCTGTACTACATCAGAGCCGCACGGACCGCGATGAACATGGACCCGGGCCCCGCGATCGCCGCCCTCGACGGCCAGGACACCGCCGGGCAGGTCACCGAGAAGCGCGTAGTCGAGTACGACGGCAGGCAGATCGCGGCCGCACCCGATCCGTCGTCGTCGACGCCGAACTACTACCCCGGCGGCCGAGTGGCCGGACGACCGGTCCCCGCAGGCTGGTACTCGGAACCCTGGTGGAAGCCCGCACTGATCGCCGGCGCCTGGGGCGTCGGCTCGGCCCTGCTGTTCACTTCCCTGTTCTCCGGCATGTCCGGGGTCGCCTACGGCGCGCAAGGCTTCGAGAGCGGCTACGGCGAAGGCTTCCAAGACGGACCGGCCGCGGACGACGGCGCCTACGACCAGGGTGGCGAGTATTCCGGCGACTACGACAGCGGCGGCTACGAGGGCGGAGGCTATGACGGAGGCGACTACTCCGGCGGCTTCGACGGCGGCGGCTTCGACGGAGGCTTCTGACCTCCAGTACATCCCCAGGACAGCGATGCGGACTCCGAGCCCGTTACCCGGTAGACTGCGAACGTCCCGGGCGGGCCGAGCCCACCCAGCAAGCCTTCGTAGCTCAGGGGATAGAGCACCGCTCTCCTAAAGCGGGTGTCGCAGGTTCGAATCCTGCCGAGGGCACAAACTGTGACGCATTTCCGCAGTTCAGGACACCCTTCGGCGTCGCAGGCTCGATTCCTCAGGCATCACAAGCTGGCGTTCGCCGAGCGCCAGTCCCCGCCCGATCTATAGTGGCCCACATCACATTTCACTCCTGTCAGCATTCGTGCGGCTGTCCGGTTCAAGTTCCGAACCCACCGAGACAGGAGGCAAGACCATGAAGCACCGCATCGTCGTCCTCGGAGCCGGGTACGCCGGAGCCACCGCCGCCGGCCGCCTGGCCAAGCGACTGCACCGCGACGACGTCGAGATCACCCTCGTCAACGCCGACCCCGACTTCGTCGAACGGGTGCGCCTGCACCAGCTCGCCGCCGGGCAGGACCTGCCGGTTCGTCCACTGCGCAAGATGTTCGCCGGCACCGGGGTCGAGGTGCGCATCGCATGGGTCGATTCGATCGACGCGGACCGCAAGACCGTCGGACTGATCGGCGATCAGGGCGCTGAGACCCTCGCCTACGACACACTCGTCTACGCCCTGGGCAGCACCGTCGCCGATTTCGGCGTGCCTGGCGTCGCCGAGCACGCTCACCATGTGGCGAGCAAGCACGCCGCGCTGCGGCTGCGGGAGCGCCTGAGCCAACTGGCGGCGGGTGAGACCGTGCTGATCGTCGGAGGTGGTCTGACCAGTATCGAGGTAGCCGCCGAAATTGCCGAGGCGCGCCCGGATCTGGACGTCGCGATCGCCGCGCGCGGTGGCGTCGGCGACTGGCTCGACGAGAAGGCGCAGAATCACCTGCGCAGCGCGTTCGAACGCTTCGGGATCACCGTCCACGAGCACGCCGACGTCATCAGGGTCACCGCAGATGGCGTGACCACCCGCTCGGGAGCGGAGATCCTTGCGCAAGTGACCGTCTGGACAGCGGGATTCGCCGTGCACCCGATCGCGGCCGCCAGCACGCTCACCGTTTCCGAGTCCGGGCGGATCGTCGTCGACGCCACCCAGCGCTCGGTCTCGCATCCGGATGTATACGCCGTCGGCGATGCCGCACACGCCGCGGGAGTGGGCGGCAGGACGTTGCGCATGGGCTGCGCCACCGCCTCCCCGATGGCCTGGCTGGGTGCCGATGCCATTGCCGCTCGGCTGACCGGACGTGCGGTTCCCGACGCCCCCATCGGCTACAACAGCCAGTGCATCAGCCTCGGTCGCCGCGATGCCATCGTGCAGAAGGTGACCAAGGAGGATCAGCCCACCTCCAAGGTGGACGTGGGTCGCAAGGCCGCGCGCGTGAAGGAGCTGATCTGCTCCATCGCGGCCTGGTGCGTGAAGCACCCGACGCTACTGGCGCCGAGCCGGCGTCGCCGGGTCGTCGCGATCGGCGCGGAGGCTCCGGTCGCGACCGTCTGAGCGCGTGCGCAACCGGCAAGGTCCGCCCCGGCCAGACGGCTGGGGCGGACCCGGGATACGGCAGACGATGGTGGAGTGGCCTGCTGCGCGATCCCGGGCGGACACTCCACATGGACATGAGTCAAGGTCTCGACGGCGGCATCCGCCTGGTGTGCGCTTCCCGGAGGGCTCGCTCCGGTGTGCGGATGGAAGTAGTCAGAACCGGTAGCGGAGTACGCGGTTGCCTTGCCGGGACAGTGCGGTGCTGTGGCTCATGAGCCGGGTGGCCGCGCGCAGTGGCTGGGGAAAGTCGGCGACTTCCGGGGCGCGGGTGAGTAGTCGCTCCTCGACCATGGTCAGGCCGGCGTTCCAGGTCTCGGGCTCGTGCGGGTCGTCGAAGCCCTGAGCGGCGGTGATGCCGATGGCCTTGATCGTCGGGTGGTACTTCATCGACCAGGCGGCGAAGCGGGTGTAGCCGTTGATGGCGAGTTCGCCGGTGTCGAAGTGCGCGGTCAACTCTCGGGCCATCCGCTGGAAGGTGTCGCCTGGCAGGAACGGCAGCAGGCCCTCGGCGACGATCATGGCCGGCCGGTCGCGAGGCAGCGGGTCGAGCCAGCCCGGTGTGGTCAGATCGGCGCCGATGCGCAGGGACCGGTCCGGGAGGAACTGGGGCCGCAGGTCGACGATGTCGGGGAAGTCGACGTCGTACCAGTCGACGCCGGCGGGCGGGTCGCAGCGGAGGACGCGTGTGTCGAGTCCGCAGCCGAGGTCGAGCACGACGGCGTCAGGGTGGCCGGCGACGAACGTCCGGACCGCATCGTCGAGATGCTTGGCGCGTAGAGCGGTGCCGCAGACGAGGCTGGGCTTCAGGTCGAGCTTGGCGAAGTCGTAGTCGATCAGGTCGGCGATGCCGGCGGAGTGGGTGTCGCCGAGGATCGGGTGGGGAAGCTTGGTGTCCAGAGCCCTCGCGTAGAGGGTGAGCAGCGAGGTTTCCCGGAGCGGGTCCAGGTCCAGTCGCAGGCGTTGCACGAGAAGTCCTTACGTTGTCGGAGGATTGCGGGCGGCGATGTCGCGGAGCCAGGTCAGCGACTGTTGGGCGGCACGGATGCGTTCGGTGTGAGCCCCACTGGCGCCGGCGAGTTTCATGCCTTCGTCGGCGATGTCGCCGAAGGCGCCGAGGCTGTCGAGCTTGCGCTGGATCACCTTGTGCCAGGCGTCGTCCTCGATGCGGTAGTAGGTGGTGCGGTCACCTGGCACGCGAACCTTGCGGACAAGGCCGATGGCGGCGAGGAAACGCATGTTCGAGGTCAGCGAAGCGCGGCTGGCCTGGATCATCTCCGCGATCTGGCCGGCGGAGCGCTCGGGCGGGTCGCAGATCATCAGCAAGCCCAGGATGCGCCCGGTGATCGGCGCGAGCGCCCATTCCTCCACGCAGAACGTGGCCACCCGCTCGACCCACCGCAGCACCTCGTCCTGGTTGTCCTGATCGGGCATAGCGCTCCTCCTCGGCTGACTTGATCGGAGCCGTCACTGTGTCATAGCGGCAACCGACTCGCGGGTGGGCGTCGGAGTGACAGTGGCGAGCCGGGTCTTGCGCAGGTAGCGGTCGAACCAATCCACGGCCAGCGCCATCGCCTCGTCCAGGCCCGGACCGGTGTAGAGGCCGAGGACGTCATAGGGCAGCACCTCCAGCCGTTTCGGCTCGCCAGCCCTGGCGAACGCGCTCTGTGCCTCCTCGAGCATGTGGTACGGGTCCCACCCGCCGTTGGCGATCATCAACAGCGGGGTTGGCGCCAGCCGGTGGATGAGATCCTCGGGCGCGAAGGTGAGCAGGTGCTCGGTGGAGTCGAGTGTCTTCTCGTTGCGGTAGCTGGGGAACATCTCCGCAGCCAGGTCCGGCGTGTCCCGTACGGTCTCCCCGTCCAGGCTCAGGTGCGGGACCCGGGCACTGGCCCCGCCCTCGTAGCGACGCTGCCAGTCCTCGTCCAGCCGGTCCCGCAGCGCCTGCACACCGGCGCGGCCGACCAACCGCTCCAGGTACCGCCACCCGTTCCACACGCTGGGGCTCTGCACCACGACACACTTCACGCGCCGGTCGAGCACCGCGGCCTGCACCGCGACAGAGCCACCGACGCTGACCCCCCACAACCCGATCCGTGCCGTGTCCACCTCCGGTCGGCTCTGTAGGTAGGAGATCGCGCTTCGGAAGTCCTCCACCTGCCGCTGCGGATAGTCCTGGCCCCTAGGTTCGCCCTCGCTGGCACCGACCGTGCGGTAGTCGATCGCCAGCACGGCGAACCCGGCGCGCACGAAGTGCGGCGCGAACACGGCCAGCGCCTCCTTGACCATCACCCCGCTGTGCCCCAGCACCAGGCCGGGAACCGGGGCGTCCGCCTCCGGCAAGTACAGGTCACCGGCGCACGAGGTGCCGAGACTGTTGAACATCACCTGCTCACGACGCGTAGCCATCGCCGCCACCTTCCCTAGGAAATCAAGCTAGTCATTTCAGTCTCGACTGAAATGACTAGATACGTCAAGCCCGGGCCTTCTCAGCGTCTTGCGCGCCCGTTCGCAACTCCAACGCTCGGGATGCCGGGCGGTCGCGTTCACCCGGGAAGAGCGGGCCGTTCCTCATGTCGGGCATTCCTCCGGCGGCTACGTGGCCACCTCCCTGGCCGAACCGCGCCAAGACCTGGTGTCGGCGATCATGCTGATCGACTCCGGTCCCCGCCTGGACGCCGTCACCGACAACGATCCGGTCGGCAACCTGCTGTTCGTTCCGGCGATCGGGCAGCCGCTGTGGCCGCTGCTCCCGGACGTCGTCCTCCGGCAAGCCATGAGCTCCGCGTTCACCCGGGACGTGCAGATCCCCGACCGGTTCGTCGCCGACCTGCGCGGCATGACCTACCGCAGTCTCACCGCGTCGGACGACGACCTGCGGAACGGACCGAAACGGACCGGCTCACCGACCTCGGCGTGCCGGCCGTGGTGCGCTCTATGGCGCTCAGGACAAGCGTTGGCAGCCGGGTTCTTTCGAGGACTACCGCCGCGTCCCGGGCATTCGGATCGCCAGCCTCGACTGTGGCCACACGCCAATGGTCATCCAAACTGGTCAGCCGCCTCGGTTCGCGGCAGGCATCGAATATCACTCCGCAGTCCGATTCCATGTCATACCAGAGGGTTACGGGCAACGAGAATCCGGCCGATAGCTTCGGGGTATCGCAATCGGCGCCCCGCCCCGACATCGACCGGCCGGCATCGTGGACGGATGGAGGTGGCGTCTCCGACTCAGTTCTCAGGAAGATCTATGACGACACCTGCCTTGGTCCCCGAGTCATCTCCACGGTCACCGCGGCGCGGCGCCGACGGTGATTACGCCCGTCTGTTGCGCCGGATCTCCGACGCGGGACTGATGAACCGGCGTCCCGTGTACTACGCCGTCCGGCTCAGCCTCGTCGGACTCGCGTTTGCAGCCGGCTGGGCGGCGTTCGTCCTCGTCGGCGATTCGTGGTGGACGCTGCTGGTCGCGGGGTTCATGGCCGTGACGTTCGCTCAAATCGCGCTCGTCATGCACGATGTCGCGCACCGCCAAGTCTTCCGGCTGCGGCAGCCGACGGAGCTCGTGGGACGACTCGTCGGCAACGCCGGCATCGGCCTGGGCTACGGCTGGTGGCAGGACAAGCACACCCGGCATCACGCCAATCCGAACCACGAGGAACTCGACCCCGATGTCGCGCCCGACATTCTGCTCTGGTCACAACAGCAGGCACGGTCCAGCCGCGGCCTGCCTCGTCTCATCGGGAGGGCGCAGGCGTTCCTGTTCTTCCCCCTCCTGTTGCTGGAGGGCGTGAACCTTCATGTGGCCGGTGTACGTGCGCTCAGAAATCGATCGATCAAACACCGGGCATTCGAGGGCGCGCTGCTGTTCGTCCACTTCGCCACCTACCTGGCCGCGCTGTTCGCGGTTCTGCCCGCCGACAAAGCCTTCGCGTTCCTCGCTGTCCACCAAGGTCTGTTCGGCCTGTACATGGGCTGCATCTTCGCCCCGAACCACAAGGGCATGCCGACCTTGACCGGCGACGAACGCCCCGACTACCTCCGTCGCCAGGTGCTGACCTCCCGCAACGTGCGGGGTGGCGCGTTGACCGACCTCGCCCTCGGCGGGCTCAACTATCAGATCGAGCATCATTTGTTCCCGAGCATGCCGACGCCGAACCTGCGTCACGCCCAGGTGATCGTCCGCGACTACTGCACCGAAATCGGCGTGCCCTACCACGAAACCGGGCTGATCTCCTCTTACCGCGAGGCACTGAGACACCTGCACCACGTCGGCGCTCCCCTGCGCACCCCCGATCGAAACCCGGGAGTGCCACAACGCGATCACTGAACACAAAGCCGGGCACCACGACGCACGGAACCGTCGACGGCTGCGATGTGGGCCGCTCATCAGCAACCGCGCGCGTCCGCGACGACAGCCACACCTCCGCGCTGGACAGCGGCGGTGGCCTGCCGAAGTGTCATCCCTCTCGGCAAGTTATCTGACGCCTACGGCTTGGCCGACGAGGTGATCGGCGGTCCGGCCGTGGCTCCGGAGTCCGGCACCCCTGCGTAGTCGGGCAGCTCGACGCCGTTGATCGCACGCTCGAGAAGTTCGGTGAACCATTCGCCGGTGAAATCGATGCTCGGCTCGGCGCCCGGCCCGGGGACCTCGCGGCTGCGCACGTGCAACCGGCCGATTTCCTGGTTGGCCTCGACGAACGAGCGCATCCGCCGCTCGTAGCCGGCGAACCCGGCCTCCGGGTCCCACCCGGCAGCGGCCAGCTCTCCGGCCAACAGGTAGGCGCCGACCAGCGCCAGCCCGGTGCCCGCCCCGGACATCGGCGACGAGCTGAACGCCGCGTCCCCGAGCAACCCCACCCGTCCGCTCGACCAGCGGTCCATCACCACCTGGGCGACCTGGTCGAGGTAGAAGTCCGGGGTGTCGTCCAGGTGGGCGAGGATGCGCGGGGTCAACCAGCCCATACCGGCCATCCGCTCACGCAGCAGGCGCTTCTGGGCCGCGACGTCGCGGTCGTCGACGTCGAAGTCCCCCGAGGGGAAGGAGAACATGGCCATCGCCTGGCCGGCGTCCCGGATGGGCCGGAGGCCGGCGGAGCGCCCGGACTCCTGATAATCGATCAGCCAGCGGTCCAGCCCGAACTCGTTGGGCACACTGTAGAAGGCCAGCACGAGCCCGAGGTGGCGGACGAACCGCTCGCGTGGCCCGAAGACCATCGCTCGCAGCGCCGAGTGCAGCCCGTCCGCCCCGACCACCAGGTCGAAGCGCCGCCGGTCGCCACCCGCGAAGGCCACATCGACTCCGTCCGCGTCCTGGGTGAGCTCGGCGATCCGGTCTCCGAAGACGTACTCCACACCGTCGCGGGTGTCGTCGTAAAGCACCCGGGACAGGTCCCCGCGCAGGATCTCGATCTCCGAGATGTACCCGTCGCCGCCGTCGTCGTCCGCGCGGAAGGTCTCCAGCACGTTCCCGTCCACATCAACGGTGTACGCGCCGGCGGTCTCGGTGCGGGCCGCGCGCACCGCCGCGTCCAGCCCCATCCGCCGGATGACCTCCTTGGCCACCCCGCGCGCGTCCACCGCCTGCCCACCGGGACGCAGCTCGGGTGCCCGCTCCACCACGGTCACCTCGGCCCCCCGCCGACGCAACCAGTGCGCCAGCGCGGGCCCCGCGATGCTCGCCCCCGCCACCAACACCCTGGTATTGCTCACCGCGCCCACTGCTCACCCAGCCGGATCGTTTGCCGCCGCACGGCGTCCTCGACGCTCATCAGTGCCTCCCTGTGTTTCCCTGCCCACGCTGGAACGCAGGCTCACCGCTGTCGGTGTTTCCACCGGTATGGACGACGGATCCACACAGAATTCATCGGCGCAACCGCGATCCCGCCCACGCTCCCGCGAACACCCTGAACTCGGCATGCGGGAGCAGTCGGTCGGCCCGCCGAGCTGCCCGCAACTACTCGTTTCCGAGGTCCATTCCGTCCAACCCGGCTTCACGCAGGATGCGGGCCAGGGTGTCCTGGTCGACCGGGCGCTCCGGAGCCTCCGACTCCGAAACCGGGTTTTCCCGTGCCACCGGGAGCATTTCGTCGTAGCCCGGGTCGCCGGGATGGAACTCCTCGAAGCCGCTGTAGTAGACGCCGTCCTCGGTCCGGCCGCGCAACGGCAGCAGGATCGTCTCACCATCCTCGGCCAGCATGGGTGGGCTCGTGTCATCCGAATACGCGGTCAAAGTAATCCTTCAATTGCTGGGCGATCTGGTCGTTACCGAGGGCGAATTTGCGAAGCTTAGCGGTGCCGCCGTGCATCCAGGCCGTGAAAGCTTCGGCGAAGGCCTCGCTGCGCCGGTCGTAATAATCGTTCCATTTGCGATGTTTTCCGATGGTCTGCATCATCGTGGCGTGCAGATCACGCCACTCTTGGGCGTCGCTGAGCCATCTCCCACCGGTACCGTACGCCGCGTCGGCGGCATGCCCGAACTCGTGGAAGACCACCTGCTCACTGCCGCTGCGCCCGCCGGAGTTGATCACCAGGCGGCGCGGCCCACCCATGTACACCCCTTGTACGGTGTCCCAACTGGTTCCCGGCTTTCGGCCGTACGGGGTGCTGCCTGCCAGGCTCTCGGTGCCGGGCAATTCGAGCATGGGGCGATTGCCGATGACGATTCCACCCCCGGGAACCGCGTTCATGTGCTCGCTGACCCGCGCGTAGATATGGCTGGGCACGTGAGCGAGATCCTGGACCATCCGCAAGGTCTCGGGTGTCCGGTCGATGATGTTCACGAATGCGCCGCCGTCGGGAGGCGGATAGGCGACGACGAACTCGAACGAGTCCGCGAGCCGCACGCTATCGCCCGGATGCAGCATGACCTTCGTTCCCGGCGCGATCTCCGTCCCGTTGACATGGGTGCCGTTCGTCGATCCTTCGTCACGGATCCAGACCCGGCCGGAGGGGTAGACGCCGACACTGGCGTGCCGCCGGGATATCTCATTGGTGCGGGTCAGCCCATCGGGTAGTTCTGCGCTGTCCCGGCCGAGCAGCAGTGGCTCGCCACCACGTGCCAAGTCGAGGGACACGTCGCCGTGAACGTTGTTCAGTTTCACCGGCAACGCTCTCGAAGCGCTTCCCCGGAAGCCGTCCTCGAATCGAGCCGCGCCCACCCAATCACCGAGACGAATCTGATTGCCTGGGCGCAACCGCACCGGCCGGTCCGGATCGACCTTGACATTGTCGACCCACGTCCCTCTCGAGGAGTTGTTGTCGCGCAGCCACACGTCTCCGTACTCGTCGCGGTAGACGGTGGCGTGCCGGCGCGACACCTTCTGGTTGTCGGCGAGGTGGCTCGCCATCGGTGACTCCAGGTCACGGCCGATCAGCACCTCCTCGCCGCGACGCAGCAGGAGGGGAGGCACACTCTCGTCGTCGGCCAATCTCACCTGCAACGGCGCTTCGTTACCGACTTGGAGTCTGCTGGACACCTCGCCGAAGGAGACCTTGTCTCCGGGGTTCAGGTACCGCTTCTCGCCGGCCGGGATGATCTCGTCGTTGACCTTGGTTCCGACCCAGCTGTCTCCGTCCGGGTCGCGCACCCAAACACGACCGTCGAGATCGCGCCCGACGACGACTTCCCTGCCCGGTCTTCCGATCACCATCGCATGACCGTTCAGTGCACTGGTGTCGACGGCCACCTCCTGGCCCGGTGCGAGGCGTATCGGGAGCTTGCGCTTGAAGGGCTCGAAATGCAGTTCGGCGGGTGGGTGCTGCGGTCGTATCTCGCCGCCGAGCCGGGCGGTCCCGACGTAATCCGGACCGATCCCCAGATTGTCGCCTTCGGCGAGCGTCACTCTTTGGTTCGGAGCGATCCTGTCCCCATTGATCCACACTCCTTCGGATCCCGAATGATCGCGGATCCACAGTCGGCCGTCGTGGTCCAGGCCGAGCGTCGCATGGCGTTCGCCGACATTGGGGATCCCGCGCAACTGAGACGCGAACGGCGAACTCTCGTCGGTGCCGATCACGACCGTTTCTCCCGGCGCGAGCCGCACCGGTGTCGCGTCCGCGCCGCTCCCGATTCGCACGCGGACCGGATCGACCCCGGTTGTCGCATCCGTAGGCACGAATTGCGCCGTACTGTCATACCAGCCGAGGCGCAAGTCGTCCCCTGGCTCCAGTACCCGACGCTCCCCCCGGCCGAGCCGATCGCCGTTGACTTGGGTGCCGTTGCTGGAACCGACGTCCCGGATCCATACCCGCCCGTTCTCATCCATGCCGACGATCGCGTGGCGTCGCGAGATACTGTCGCGCCCGGGCGCTTCCGGGTGCACCATCGCACGACCGATCTCGATCTCCTGGCCGCGATGGAGCTTCAGAACCGGTCCGTCGTTGCCGAACAGCCGCACTTCGGCCATCTGACGCTGGAACGTGACGCCGAGTTCCAGATCGCGACTGAACATGACGTCTTGGCCGTCGTAGATCCGCACCCAGCGACCGCCGGTCAGCTGTTTGCCGTCGACGAAGGTGCCGTTCGTCGAGTTGTCGTCTCGAAGCAGGACATGGCCTTGCTCGTCCACCGTTATCGTCGCGTGGCGACGCGAAACTCTGTCGCCGGCCATGTGTTCCAACAGCGCGCCGTCACCACGACCGAGCACGTACTCCTGGCCTGGAATCAGGCGCAGCTCAACGCGCGCGTCATCCGGACCGGTCAGCACCATGTCGACGTAGCCACCCTCGGGATGGCGGTAGAACTGGGTGAATCCGGCGGGAGGCGGAGCACCCGCGAGCACGTACCCGTCCTGACTCGCCGGTTTCTCGTGTTCCTCGACCCGCGGCTGCGGTCGTGTCGGCGGGCCGTCATACGTCGGTTCGTCGGTCCGGGCGCGAGGCGTCGGATCCCTGGGCGTCACCGGAGACTCATCGGCTGCCGACTGCCGCCCGGCCGGATCCGCCTCATCGAGCGGAGGACGCGGCCGCGACTCCTCCGGGACACGCGAATCGTCCCGGACCGGTGGCCGACCATCCGAGGCCACCTCGTCGACCGGGACCCGCGGCGTCAGCTCCTCCTGCCGCACGAGCGGGCCATCGGCATTCCGAGGCAGCGGCGGCGGCTGGTCCCTGCGGCCTCGTGGCGCGACAGCCGAGCCGCTGACCTCGTCGCCGCGCGGTGTGGGTGGTCTGCCGTTGCGCCCATACGCGTCGGTCCCGGGTGGCCGGTCTTGTCGTGGCGTGACGGACACCGCCCGGCCGTCACCAGGGACGATTCCCGGCGCCGAGCCGGGGGACTGCGGTGACACGGGCGGCAGGACCCCACGCCCGGCGTCACCACCACCCGCGGCATGCTCCTCCAACGCGGTCATCCGCTGGAGCATGCCGTCGTACCAGTCCCGGCGGCCCGCGGCGTGGAAGACCGGGCTCAGTTCTTCGACCCGCTGCCGGATCTCGTGCAGTTCCGGGCGAGTGAGAGCGTGGTCATTCCACAAGATTTCGAGGTTGTCTCCGTAGCGCAGGAAGTTCTCCGCGAAGGACCCGACGACATACTGCGCGTCGGTGAAGTTCTCGAATGCGCGGCTGTGGTCGATTCCCCACACGTTCCCAGCCGGATCCACCATCCAGTTGTCGCCATTGCGGTCGGGTATGCGTATCAGCACGTCCATGACGCCCTGGCGCATGCCCGCAGGACCGCTGAGGACCTCCGGCGGGAACGCGCTTCGCGGATACGTCTCCGCCGCCACCGTACCGGGCACGACCTCCATGTAGACGTGGTCGCCGATGACATGCACCGCGGGCACCCGTGCGCCCACCGCGTCGCCGACCAGCGAACTCAGGAATTCCGCGTGCGCGTGCTGCGGATCGGAGACCACCTTGTGGATCACCTCGGTGCCGTCGTGGAAGACCAGCCGCTCCACCACTCTCGCCGATTTGCCTTCGGTGCTGAAGCGCTCGATCGCCTCCACCCGCAGTGGTTCACCCGAGCTCAACAGCTCGTTGACGCGTGAGGCGAATTCCCAGTGACGCAGCCCGAGTCGAGGCGCGTCGCTGTCCGAACGCACCGCGTTACGGCCTGCGGCGTGGACCCGGATCGCGGAACCCGCGGCACCGACGAACCCGCTGCCGAAGCCAGTGATCGCGGATTCGCGCACCATCTTGAACAGATCCCCCAGGCTGTGGATCTCGTCCAGATGGATCAACACCGAGGGCACCGCGCCGGCCAGACCGCCCGCGAGGCCACCCGCGCCGCCGAGCAGCATCGTGCCGCCCAGATGCGCGGCAAGCCGGCCGGAGGGAGTGACCGCTCTGCCGCGCGTCCAGCCCAGCACGCGCGGCGCGAGCCTGCGGCCGACCTCCGCACCCGCGACGCCGCCGACCACACCACCCAGGAGCATTTCCAAGAAGGCGCCCACGTCGAACTTGTCGCGCACGCCGGTCTTCAGGTCCCACAGCTGTGCGCCACCACTGATCGCGGCGCTGGTCAGAAGGCCGATCTTCGCCGCGTGGACGGCGGTGTGCAGCGCGGCTCGTTGCGCCGCGCCCGCGACCGCGCGCTCGCCCACCTCCGCGGCCAGTCGCGCAGCCGCGGCAGCCATCGCCTGCTCGGCCTCGATCCGGTCGATCAGCGCCTTCGCGCCACCACCTTGGAAGAAAAGCAGCGCGTCATAGGCCAATTGAGCCGCCAGCGCGATCCCCATCGCGATCAGCAGATGTTGCGTCTGCACAGCCGAGTCGGCGACGTCGTGGCACTGCTTGCCCAGGCTCTGACACACCGCCGCCTGATCACGCATGGATTGCACGACTACGCGATGACGTTCGGCCAGCGCCGTCGACGTCGCGCCCTCAACAGCTTGCTCGGTACCCGCCGCCTCGACCTCGTACCGGTCGGCCGAGTTGTTCAATTCACCGGAAGCAACCAGGTACGCGTCCCCGTTACGACGCATTCCCTCGACGTCGGTCTCCGGCCAATGACCGAGGACCAATTCCCGCACAGCCGAGGGCACCTCGGCCAGCAAACCGCTCGAATCCATCGCAGCTTGCCTCCCGGCACCCTCACAGTCGCTGCGAGACCATCTAGACATACCGGAGCGCGTTCAATATTCCCAACAGTGGCGACACCTCTGACCAGGAGAGGCGGTGGCCGATAGGAATCGCGACAGGGCGATGAACTGTTGAGAATGCAACTACTGGATGGGGCGGGGATTCGTACCCACATCCCCGAATCCGGCATTCCGCCAGCCAATACTTTTCGGGGCGTCGGATAGGCGGCCTGGATCCAACGCTTCGTGGGCGGCGAATCTCCCCGCCGGCGAGAAATGCAACCGTGGCTGCCGCGACAATGGATAGCAGTGTGTAGGGAGTAGGTGTGGGCGAGAAGTTTTCGGTCGACCCGGACAAGCTGCGCGACCACGCACCGCGGTTCGACCTGATCGGGGCGGATGTGGCGGCCACCGTGCAGAAGCTGCGCGCTGCTCTGGCCGGGGCGGGCGAACCGTGGGGCAAAGACGACGCAGGCCGCGCGTTCGCCGAATCCTACGTTCCGGAATACCAACGGACGATGACCGACTTGGACAGCCTCGTCGAGGTACTGCAGCAGGCCGGCACGGATCTGCGCCACCTCGCGGAGAACTTCGAGATCCAGGACCAGGCCGTCGGGCAACGTATCGACAATGCCGCCACCAAATTTCAGAACGACCCGGCACCGATTCCAGTGCGGATCGACGCCGGTCCCGCCCATCGGCTAGGCCCCGACGCTGCGGACGTACCGACCACCGCACAGCCTTTCGCGGGATCTCCCGTGCCCACTGCGGCCGTCACCGCGGCAGCACCGAGACAACCGGCTTCCGCCGCTGCCGCACCGGCCGATCGGTCACCGCTCTCATCGGCGCCGCCTGATCGAACCCAGGGCACACCCGACAACGGGCCCGCCTCCGGTCAGCGGCCGGGCCAGGCCGAGGGGAATCCGAACGGCGCCGACCATCAAGGCGCGGAGCAGCCGGGCTTGCCCGGCCCCAGCGTGAACCCGACTCGCCAGGCGGATGCCGCGCTCACCCGTCCCGCGCCGAGCAATCGACCGTCGTCACCGTGGACGAAGGCCAACGCCGAAACGACGCCGGCCGCTGCCTCGCGAGCCGCCGCCACGCAAGCCGCCGCGAAGCAGGCCGGTGCGGCGGGACCGAGCACGCCGTGGTCCAACGCCGCCGCAGGCCGACCGCCGAGAGTATCCGCCCCCGACGCGGGCACACCCGGTTCTCCGCCGCGCATGCCCGGCCGACCGACCGCACGACCGGACCAGAAAGACGAGAAACCGGACCGGAAGGTGAACGCTTCCGCCGAGTCGGTCGCGGCCCGTCTCGCCAGAGAACTGGCCGAGCGCCACGGCGTGCGAGCCTTCGGCTTCGACACTCCGGGCGTAGCGGTAGAGGTACTGACCGAGATCGTCGCCGCAGTGGACGACGTGCTGCCGCGATACCCGCAGATCGCCCTGCGCGCGATCGGAATCGAGGAACTGGCGGATGGCGAAACGGCTCGACTGCAGTGGGATTCGGCCGCGGCGCCTCGCGAATCGCGCGATTTCACCGATGCCGAGCGCGATTCCGAGGCGTCCGGAAAACGCTCACCGGGCGCGGCCCACCAGATGGTGTCCACCGCACGCATCATGCTGGCGCTACCCGTCGCGACCGACCCGAAGCAGTTGGAGCAAGCCGTGATCGCGGCCGACAACGCGGGCCTGGTCGCACCGGGATGCGCACGACGGCCCGTATATTCGGCGATCGTGCGGGAACTCGGCAGGGCGCTCGACGGAGCAGGCGGCTTCCACGCTCGCACCGGCGCACAGCGGGCGCTGCTCTCGGCTTACCTGCCGCAGCTGAGCCCCGAGGACAAGGGATCGCTGAATCGCACGGTGTCGGGCTTCCAGGAATGGCGAGCACAGCTGGGTGGCCACAGCTTCGACCGCGGACGGTTCCATCCCGCTGCCGCTCTGGCCGAGGCGTTCACCGACGTGATCCTGAACGCCGCGCACGCCACGCCGCCCGCGCAGGTGCTGCACCGCCTCCTGGTCACCACCGCGAACTCCCGCACGACTGCGTAACCGCTGCGTCTCCACGCGGTTGCGCGGAGCACGGATACACGATGTCCAGTCGTGAAGTGAATGATAGTGCGGCGCAAAGATACTGTGAGCGGTATGCGGTGGCTGGTTGCGGTGGGTCTGGTGTTCCTGCTGGCTGGATGTGCACAGATCACGGCGGGGAAGCCGCAGCCGGTGGCGGGCTCGTCGCAGGCGGGAACCGGGCCGTCGCAGTCGGGGACGCCGGACAAGAATGGCGATCTGCGAGATCGGATCGAGTGGGTTCGGCAAGGTTCGCCGGTCGATCTCGCTCGATTTCATCAAGTGCAGCTCGCCGGGGGCCCGGCGACAGATCTGGCGGCCGACATCGCGTTCGTCAGCCCGACGCACAAGATCAGCTGCATCACCGGCGTCGAGTTCGGTTTCGACGGGTTCGACTGCATGGTCGAGTTGCAGGAACCGGCGCCGGCGCCGGGTGAGGGCTACGGCCAGTGGTTCGGCGGCTACGTGACCTACTCCGGGCAGCGCTTGACGGTGGGCCAATTCCGGGGCGACCCAGGGCTTTTCATCAACGGCGAGGGCCCGACGTTGCCGTACGACAGCACCGTCGCCTTCGGCGAATACCTCTGCCGCCTCGCGACGACCGGTCTCACCTGTGTGCATCCCGCCCAGCGCACGGGTGTCCAGTTGAGCAGCGCGGGCGTCGTTCCGCTCGGCTGCCTGCGCGAGGTTCCGGAGGCCGAGCGCGAACCGGCCGTCGGCCGCGCTTACGCCTGCTGACCGCAAGAGGGCCGATGGCGTGGCGTTGCACTCGCACGTTCGCCCCCGAAAACGCGAACGGCGCCGCCCCTTTCGGAGCGGCGCCGTTACCAGCGATTCAGCGAATCACTTGATGATCTTCGTGACGCGACCGGCGCCGACGGTGCGGCCACCCTCGCGGATCGCGAAGCGCAGACCCTCGTCCATGGCGACCGGCTGGATCAGCTTGACGGACATCTCGGTGTTGTCACCGGGCATGACCATCTCGGTGCCCTCGGGCAGGGTCACAACGCCCGTCACGTCAGTCGTACGGAAGTAGAACTGCGGACGGTAGTTGTTGAAGAACGGGGTGTGGCGGCCGCCCTCGTCCTTCGACAGGATGTACGCCTGGCCCTCGAACTCGGTGTGCGGGGTGGTGGTGCCCGGCTTCACGACGACCTGGCCGCGCTCCACGTCCTCGCGCTTGATACCGCGAACCAGCAGACCGACGTTGTCGCCCGCCTGGCCCTGGTCGAGCAGCTTGCGGAACATCTCGATACCGGTGACCGTGGTCTTGGTCTTCTCCGGGCGGATGCCGACGATCTCGACTTCCTCGTTCACGTTGATCACGCCACGCTCGACGCGACCGGTGACGACGGTGCCACGACCGGTGATGGTGAACACGTCCTCGACCGGCATCAGGAACGGCTTGTCGGTCTCACGAACCGGGTCCGGGATGGACTCGTCGACCGCGGCCATCAGCTCCAGCACCGACTCCGACCACTTCGGGTCGCCCTCGAGCGCCTTCAGACCGGAGACCCGGACGACCGGCGCGTCCTCGTCGAACTCCTGCGAGGCCAGCAGCTCGCGGACCTCCATCTCGACGAGCTCGAGGATTTCCTCGTCGTCGACCATGTCGGCCTTGTTCAGCGCGACCAGGATGTAGGGCACGCCGACCTGACGGGCGAGCAGCACGTGCTCACGGGTCTGCGGCATCGGGCCGTCGGTGGCGGCGACCACGAGGATGGCACCGTCCATCTGCGCCGCACCGGTGATCATGTTCTTGATGTAGTCGGCGTGACCCGGCGCGTCGACGTGCGCGTAGTGGCGCTTCTCGGTCTGGTACTCGACGTGGGAGATGTTGATCGTGATACCACGAGCCTTCTCCTCCGGCGCCTTGTCGATCTGATCGAACGCGAAGCTCTCGTTCAGATCCGGGTACTTGTCAGCCAGCACCTTGGTGATCGCTGCGGTCAGCGTGGTCTTGCCGTGGTCGACGTGACCGATGGTGCCGATGTTGACGTGCGGCTTCGTCCGCTCGAACTTCGCCTTCGCCACTTCTTGGTCCTCCTGGACTTGTTGGTGCGTGCAGTTGCAGCAGTGCGGGGATCATCCCCGCGGACACGGGGATAGGGTCTTACAAACGGCCGGGAGCCATTTACTCGCCGGTCGCCTTGGCGATGATCTCCTTCGACACGTTGGCCGGAACCTCCGCGTACGAGTCGAACACCATGGAGTAGTTCGCCCGGCCCTGGGTCTTCGACCGCAGGTCACCGATGTAACCGAACATCTCCGAGAGCGGAACCAGCGCCTTGACGACACGGGCACCACTGCGTTCCTCCATGGCCTGGATCTGACCACGGCGGGAGTTCAGGTCGCCGATCACATCGCCCATGTAGTCCTCGGGCGTGGTGACCTCGACCGCCATCATCGGCTCGAGGATCACCGGACCGGCCTTGCGAGCCGCTTCCTTGAGCGCTTGCGCGCCCGCGATCTTGAACGCCATTTCCGACGAGTCGACGTCGTGGTAGGCGCCGTCGAGCAGCGTGACCTTCAGGTTCACCAGCGGGTAGCCGGCGAGCACACCGTACTGCATGGCGTCCTGCGCGCCCGCGTCCACCGAAGGGATGTACTCCTTCGGCACGCGGCCACCGGTGACCTTGTTCTCGAATTCGTAGTGCGCGCCGTCCTCGCCGACGAACGGCTCCAGCGCGATGATCACCTTCGCGAACTGGCCGGAACCACCGGTCTGCTTCTTGTGCGTGAACTCGAGCTTCTCGACCTTCTTGGTGATCGTCTCGCGGTAGGCCACCTGCGGCTTACCGACGTTCGCCTCGACCTTGAACTCGCGCTTCATGCGGTCGACCAGGATGTCGAGGTGCAGCTCGCCCATACCGCCGATGACGGTCTGGCCGGTCTCCTGGTCGAGCTTGACCGAGAAGGTCGGGTCCTCTTCGGAGAGGCGCTGGATCGCGGTGCCCAGCTTCTCCTGGTCGGACTTGGTCTTCGGCTCGATGGAGACCTCGATGACCGGATCCGGGAAGGTCATGGACTCGAGCACGATCTGGTTCTGCGGATCGCACAGGGTGTCACCGGTGGTGGTGTCCTTGAGGCCGATGACCGCGTAGATGTGGCCGGCCGAAGCCGCGCCCACCGGGTTCTCCTTGTTGGAGTGCATCTGGAACAGCTTGCCCAGACGCTCCTTCTTGCCCTTGGTCGAGTTGATGACCTGGGCGCCGGAGTCGACCTTGCCGGAGTACACGCGGACGTAGGTCAGCTTGCCGAAGAACGGGTGCACCGCGATCTTGAACGCCAGGGCCGCGAACGGCTCGTCGGCGCTCGGCTTGCGGGTGAGCAGTTCCTCTTCCTTGCCGGGCACGTGGCCGGTGGTGGCCTCCACGTCCAGCGGCGAGGGCAGGTAGTCGATGACCGCGTCGAGCATGGGCTGCACGCCCTTGTTCTTGAACGCCGAGCCACACAGCACCGGGTAGAGCTCGGAGGTCACCGTCAGCTTGCGGATGGCGCCCTTGATCTCGTCGATGGTCAGCTCTTCGCCGCCGAAGAACTTCTCCAGCAGCGCCTCGTCCGACTCGGCGACGGTCTCGAGCAGCTCCTGGCGGTACTGCTCGGCCCTCTCCTTCAGGTCGTCCGGGATCTCGACGACCTCGTACTGCTCACCGAGCTTGGTCTCACCGCGCCAGACCTTGGCGTTGTTCTCGACCAGGTCGACGATGCCCTCGAAGGTGTCCTCCGCGCCGATCGGCAGCTGGATGACCAGCGGCTTGGCGCCGAGGCGGTCCTTGATGGTCTGCACGGTGAAGTAGAAGTCCGCACCGAGCTTGTCCATCTTGTTGACGAAGCAGATCCGCGGCACGTCGTACTTGTCGGCCTGACGCCACACCTGCTCGGACTGCGGCTCGACGCCTTCCTTGCCGTCGAACACCGCGACGGCGCCGTCGAGCACGCGCAGCGACCGTTCCACCTCCACGGTGAAGTCGACGTGCCCGGGGGTGTCGATGATGTTGATCTGGTTGTCTTTCCAGAAGCACGTGGTAGCCGCGGAGGTGATGGTGATACCACGCTCCTGCTCCTGCTCCATCCAGTCCATCGTGGCAGCGCCGTCGTGGACCTCACCGATCTTGTACGTGATGCCGGTGTAGAAGAGGATGCGTTCAGTTGTGGTCGTCTTGCCCGCATCGATGTGGGCCATGATGCCGATGTTGCGGACCTTGTTCAGGTCGGTGAGCACGTCCTGTGCCACGGAAATCTTCCCCGCTCGTAGCTAGTTGGGATTATCGGGGACGACCCTGTGGTCGCCTCTATGTCAACGCCGGACGCGGCCGGTGAGTGCCGCGTTCCGGCTGTGCCTCCCGACCCAGACGACGGGCCGGGCAGACGTCACCAGCGGTAGTGCGCGAAGGCCCGGTTGGACTCGGCCATCTTGTGGGTGTCCTCGCGGCGCTTGACCGAGGCGCCGAGGCCGTTGCTGGCGTCGAGCAGTTCGTTGGCCAGGCGCTCGACCATGGTCTTCTCCCGGCGCGCCCGCGAGAAGTTGACCAGCCAGCGCAGGGCCAGGGTGTTGGCGCGGCCCGGACGGACCTCGACCGGGACCTGGTAGGTGGCGCCACCGACGCGGCGGGGCTTCACCTCCAGCGACGGCTTGACGTTGTCCAGCGCGCGCTTGAGGGTGACGACCGGGTCGGTGCCGGTCTTCTCCCGGGCCTGCTCCAGCGCACCGTAGACGATGCGCTCGGCGGTGGACTTCTTGCCGTCCAGCAGGATCTTGTTGACCAGCTGAGTAACCAGCGGCGAACCGTAGACCGGGTCGTTGATCAGCGGACGCTTGGGTGCGGGGCCCTTGCGTGGCATATCAGCTCTTCTCCTTCTTGGCGCCGTAACGGCTGCGGGCCTGCTTGCGGTTCTTCACACCCTGGGTGTCCAGCGAGCCGCGGATGATCTTGTAGCGGACACCGGGGAGGTCCTTCACACGACCGCCGCGCACGAGCACCATGGAGTGCTCCTGCAGGTTGTGCCCCTCGCCCGGGATGTAGGCCGTGACCTCGACCGAGCTGGTCAGGCGAACACGCGCGACCTTGCGCAGCGCGGAGTTCGGCTTCTTCGGGGTCGTGGTGTACACGCGGGTGCACACGCCACGACGCTGCGGGCTCCCCTTCAGGGCCGCGGTCTTCGTCTTGGCGACCTTGTCGCGGCGACCCTTGCGGACCAGCTGGTTGATGGTTGGCATAGACCGGCTTTCCTTATTAGTTAACGCGGTGTGTGGACTTCATGTCTGTTTTAAGTTCGCGGCGCTCCCGGGGCCCTTCGTGGCGGCAAGCTTCCACTGCCGGGCCCGTCGTTCACACCGCTGTCATCGAGCTTTCACTCGCACGTCCGGCCACGTTTCTCGCGTCCCGAGGTCGGGCGTGTCGCGCGCGGCGCGGAGCCCTTATTCCGGGCACGCTGGAGTCGTCGGCCGCTCTCGCTGGCCTACGGTCACGCACGAACTTGCCCGCATGCTTCCGGGCACAGCGATCCACGATACCCGTGGCCGGGACACAGGGTCAAAGCGGGTCGGTCCGATGATCGTCTACCTGGCCAGGTTCAAGGTCATTTCCATCAGCTTCTTCGCCGCGTCGCACGGATCGGGGTGCACCGAGCCGGGCCGATAATTGATCCACCAGCCGATCACGCCGTTGTCCGGCGCACTGGCGGTCACACCGCAGGAGTCCGGATCCTTCGGCCTGCGGATCTGCAGCGCGAGCGAGCTCTGGATGGTGATATTGGTGGTCTCGTAGCCGAGCTTGTTGTTCGTCTGCTTCTCGTTGCTGAGTGTTCCGTTCTCGTACCAGTTCAGCGTGGCCATGCCGTTGCCGCCGGGCGCGCCGAGCAGGTCCCACATGCAGACCGCCCCGAAGAACGACTCGCTGACCGTGACGCTCTCGCCGATGGCCTTGCCGATCTGATCCTCGGAGAGGATCTGGCATTCGCGCAGCAACTTGTCCAGCCTGGTGTTGACCGGCTGGCTGCCGCCCACCGGCTGCGGGTTCCCGGAGATCTCCTGGCCGCACCCGCCCACGGACAACGCGAGGGCCACGGCGACGGCCGCGGACGCGCCGCGCCTGCGCATGTCTCGGCCGACGTTCACGCGCCACACCTCACTGGATCCGTTGCAGAGTCAGCTCGGCGAGCGCGCGGCTGCGGTCGCAGGGGTTGCCCGAGGCGAACGGGCCGGTGTTGGTCGACCACTCGAAGAAATCGTCGCCGAGCTGCACCGCGAGATCGCAGATCGTCCCACCCGGGTCCAAGGCGGCGAATCCGTCCCGCCCGGAAACCTTGATCGGATCGGGCGCGCGGCCGTTGACGGTCACCCACGCCCGTTCCCGTTCGATGGGACTGCCCCGGTAGGACGCGAAGGTGATACTGGCGGAACCGATTCCGGCCGACTGCCAGTTGCAGCCGACCGCGTTCCGGAACACCCCGGAGATCTGGCCGAGGCCACCGAGATTGCGCACCTCGTCGTCGGTCACGTGACCACACTCCCCGACGAACGGGCCGAGCGCCACCACTTTCGGCGCCGGGCGCGACGGACCCGAGTCCTCGGTCTCCTCCCCCGAACCGCAACCCGCCAATGCGAGCACCAGGGCTGTCGCGATGCCGACTGCCGACTTGATCCGCATGGCAAGAACTCTACCGACGCGCCGGCCGGAGTGGCTCGACGAGATCGCCCGCCCCGGCCTCACAAATTCCCCCGGGCCTCCTGTTCTCGTTCGATCGCCTGGAACAGCGCTTTGAAGTTCCCCTTCCCGAATCCGAGGGACCCGTGGCGCTCGATGAGTTCGAAGAAGACCGTGGGGCGGTCGGTGAGCGGCTTGGTGAAAATCTGCAAGAGGTAGCCGTCTTCGTCCCGGTCGACCAGGATGCCGCGGCGCTGGAGTTCCTCGACGGGAACGCGGACCCGGCCGATGCGGGCGCGCAGTTCCGGGTCCTCGTAGTAGGCGGCGGGTGTTTCCAGGAATTCGACGCCCTCCCGGCGCAAGGCGTCCACGCAGGCGAGGATGTCACCGGTGGCGAGCGCGATGTGCTGGACGCCGGGACCGCGATAGAACTCCAGGTACTCATCGATCTGCGAGCGTTTCTTGCCGACGGCCGGCTCGTTGAGCGGGAATTTCACCCGGTGGTTGCCGTTGGCCACCACCTTGCTCATCAGGGCCGAGTACTCGGTGGCGATGTCGTCGCCCACGAACTCGGCCATGTTCGTGAAACCCATGACCCGCCGGTAGAACTCGACCCACTCGTCCATCTGCCCGAGTTCCACGTTGCCCACCACGTGGTCGATCGCCTGGAACAACCGGGTGGGCGCCCCGTCGCGCCGCTGGTAGCCGGAGCGGCGGGCGACATAGCCCGGCAGGTAGGGCCCGTAGTAGCCGGAACGATCGATCAGGGTGTGCCTGGTCTCGCCGTAGGCGGCCAGCGCGGCGGAGCGGACGGTGCCGAAGTCGTCGGTCTCGTCGTGCGGTTCGACCAGGATGGTCGCGCCATGTGCGCGCGCCCACGCCACGCAGCGGTCGACATCGGGCACTTCCAGTGCGATGTCGACCACGCCGTCGCCGTGCCGGTCGTGGTGCGCGACCAGCGGACTGTCCGGATGCACCGCTCCGGTGATCACGAAGCGCGCCGCGCCGCTGCGCAGGACGAACGCTTTGTGATCACGGTTGCCGGTCTCCGGGCCGGAGTACGCCTCCAACCGCATTCCGAAAGCGGATTCCAGGAAATGCGCGGTCTGCGTGGCGTTGCCCACCACCCAGACCAGGGCGTCCCACCCGATGACCGGAAACGGGTCACCGCTGGCGTCGTGGTCGACCAACCCCACCAGCGTGCGCAGCTCGCCGTCGCTGGGAACGGCGCCGGATCGGGTCTCCGGCAGGTGCTCGATGGTCATGGTCCAAGGAAATCGCCGGGTCCGCCGAGTAGGCAACAGCGCCAACTAGCGGTAGACAGTGTGGCGATTTCGGCTAGCAACCGGGGGATAATGCTGGACAATTTGAATAGCATCAGCGGGACGGGCAGCAAGCCCGCCCGGTGCTCGAACGGAGGCCGCCATGGCGCGCACATCGGCGAAGCTCGACGAGCTCGATCTCGCCATCCTCACCGCGATGCACGAGTACCAGAAGGCGGGCATCCTCGAACTGTCCCGCCGGACCCGGGTCGCCAGGGCCACGGTGCAGTCGCGGATCGCGCGCATGGAGGAGTCCGGCGTGATCGCCTCCTACGACCCGCAGATCGATGTCACCGCCGCGGGGTTCGACGTGCAGGCGTTCGTCACGCTGGAGATCGCCCAAGGTGCGCTGGACGCGGTGGCGGCCGAACTCGACGCCATTCCCGGCGTGCTCGAGGCCTATGCCACGACCGGCACCGGCGACGTGCTGTGCCGGATCGGGGCCGACTCGCACGCCGGGTTGCAGGCCGTGCTGCTGAGCATCGACCGGACCTCCTCGGTGGTGCGCTCGCACAGCGTCATCGTGCTGTCCACCGTGGTCGCCCGCCGGGCGCTGCCGCTACTGCGCACGCTGAGCCCGACCGGGACCACCAAGGCGCCCGCCTATCGCCCCGCCCGCGACCGATAGCCGATCCGGCTCACGGCCGCAGGTCGGCCCCCGCGTCGAGAATCTCCACACTTCCCTGCTTGCCCGCCTCCAGAAAGGCGAGCAGCGCGTGTGCCTCCGACTCGACCTCCGCGCGCTCCGCCTTCGTCCACGTCCGGGTCGGGCTGATGCGGAGCCGGGCGGTCCCGGAGTTCGCGAACACCTTGTACAGACCCGCGAGAAAGCCGTCGACCAGCACCGGGGATACCTGGGCCGCGAAGGCGCGCAGCGGAGGGACAGCGCCGTCGGGCACGATCCGGGTGCGGTCCTGGTGCGACAGCAGGGCGTTGTCGTACCACCCCAGCAGCCGCACCGGGGCGGGGATGTCCGGATCGGCCAGTTCACCGTCGGCGACGTCGTAGAGCGTGCGACCGCGTTCGTCGGTGTAGGTACGCACCCGATAGCCGAGTTCCGCGACGGCCTGCTTCATGCCGGGCAGCTTCGACCAGGTCTGCATGTCCATGGTGCTCGCCGGGCCGAAGGCCCGCAGGTAGCGGAAGATCAACTCCGCCAACGGATATGTGGGGTCCAGCGGCGCGCCCAGCCAAGGCTCGACCCGCGACCAGATCGGCCTGCTGTTGTCCTTCCATTTCCCGCGCGGCGGAGTCTGCAAGACCGGCAGCTGATACAGCCAGGTTTGCACCACCGCACCCGGATCGCGGTCGGGATAACGCTCGGCGGCGCGGGCGCGCAGGTCCGCTGCGGACATCGGCTCGTCGCCGAGCACCGCTTCGCCCTGCCCGCGCACCTCTTCCGGGTCGAGGCCCACCATGGCGCCGTAGTTGAAGCCCTTGCGGAAGGGCACTTTCTCCAGTTCCGGCTGCACGTGCGGCGCGATCCGCAACGCGTCGGGGGGCGTGACCAGATGAATGGTGCCGCGCATCAACGTGATCCGGACCAGGGAGCGGTCCTCCAGCGCGTCCGACACCGTCGCCGGGTCGAAGGCCGCGACGCGGCTCCACAATCCGACGAACGGCGGCGGCGAATCCTGCGCCTGCAACCCGACCAGATGGTCGCACATCTCGTGCACCGTCCACCGCGAGCGGGCGAGCAGATGCTGACGAGCCAGCAGAGTCCGGTTCAGTACCCGGTTGGACAGTTTCATGACGGGGGCGTGGGATACGTCAGCGCAGCGTGACCACGACCTTGCCGGTGGCCGTCCGGTTGTCCAGCGAGGCGACCGCCTCCGCGGCCTTGTCCAGCGGATACAGCACCGGCTCCGGCGGCGCGATCTTGCCGGAGGCAAGCAGCGGCTCCACCTCGGCCCACTGCTCCTGCAGATAGCCCGGGTGCGACATCACCCATTCACCCCACGCCGCGCCGGTCACCTCGACGTTCTTCAGCAGCAGCCGGTTGACCTTGACGGTCGGGATCTCCCCGGCGGTGAAGCCGACGACCAGCAACCGGCCCGCCGAGGCGAGCGAACGGATGCTGTCGGTGAAGCGGTCGCCGCCGACCGGGTCGAGCACGATGTCGACGCCGCGACCGCCGGTCAGCTCCTTCACCGCCGCCAGCCAGCCGTCGGTCAGCACCACGTCGTTGGCGCCGTTGGCGCGCGCGACCTCCGCCTTCGCCTCGGTGCTCACCACGGCGATCACCCGGCCCGCCCCCAGCGCGGCCGCCAGCCGCAACGTCGAGGTGCCGATGCCGCCCGCGGCGCCGTGCACCAGCACCGTCTCGCCCGCGGCCAGCCTGCCCCGGGTGCGCAGGCAGAAGTGCACGGTCAGGTCGTTGAACAGGATGCCTGCGCCCGCCTCCAGCGAGACGTTGTCGGGCAGCCGGAACACCATCTGCGCGGGCGTGACGGCCGTCTCGGCCATCGCGTTGCCGAGCATGGTGAGCGCGACGACCCGGTCACCCGGCCGCACGTGCGCGTCCTCGGGGGCCTCCCGGACGATGCCCGCGACCTCGCCGCCCACGACGAACGGCAATTCGGGCTTCATCTGGTACAGGCCGCGCGTCATCAGCACGTCCGGAAAGGCCACGCCGGCCGCGTGCACGTCGATCACGACGCCGCCCGGGAACGCCGCGGGCTCCGGAATGTCCACGATCTGAACCGCTTCCGGTCCTTCCAGCTTGCTGACCTGGGCTGCGCGCATGTGCCGACCTCTCTGTCCTCGCACCGGCATGATCCGCGCCGGCGCCACACCGACAACATAACGGGCGCCGCCCGAGGACGCCCGTCCGGACGCCCGATTTTGCTATGCTGGCCGCGACCTCGCGGTCGGGAGGGAAGGGGGATTCATGGTCGAGCAAAACCAGCCGCTACCTGCGACGACGATGCAGGTCGATCCGGCGGCGCTGCGCTCGTTCGCGCAGACGCTGCGCACCGAGGCCACGTCGGTCGCCGAGCTCGGCGGCGAGGGTTTCGGCGCCCTCGCCGGGGCGCTGCCCGGCACCGAGTTCGGCCCGGTGGCCGAGCGTGCGAACGATGCCGTGCATCGCTGCCTGGAACGGGTCGGGTCGCGGCTCACCACGATCGCCGACAACCTGCACAACGCGGCGGGCAAGTACGAGCTGGCCGAGGACGACTTCGCGGCCAAGCTCCGCGCGATAGGGCTCCAGCTGCCATGACCCTCACCATCCCAGACGTCGAGAACTGGCAGCCGGAGCAGCTTTCGGCGGCGGGCGCGCTCGCCGGACGGATGTCGCAGGGGCTGGACACCGCGGTCGCGAAAGGCGCCGACGACACGAAAGCCCTGTCCGACGCCAAGCAGTGGTCCGGCTCCGCGGGCGACGCCGCGAACGCCAGGATGCAGACCGAGAAGACGCGCGCCTCCGCGGTGAGCGCCGCCCTGCTCGAGCTGCAGACCGCGCTCACCGCGCTGGTGCAGAACCTGACCGACGCGAAAGCCAAGGTGCTGAGCCTGCGCGACGACGCGCTGAACCAGACGCCGCCGTTCGATGTCGCTCCCAACGGCACCGTGGACGCCAAGACCCGGATCGACTATCTCCGCGGGCACGCGGACAAGGCCGACGTCGAGGGGCTCGTCTTCCAGGAGGCGCTGCAGGCCGCCTCGCGCACCTGGGAGCTGACCAACGCCCTGAAGAGCGCGGAGGACGTGGCCGGCCAAGCCACGACCCGGGTCGAGGGCGCGGTCGGGAAATTGGAGGCGGCGTTCGCCGGGCTCGGTGAGCCCGGTGCGAACGTGCCCGCGGCGCCCACCGCACCCGCCGCCACCGCACCGGCCGCCGCGCCGGGCGCCCCGGTCGCCGCGGCTTCGCCGGACCGCTCCAGCCAGCTGATGTCCGGGCACAACAACTCGCACGGCACCTCGTCCGGCACGACGTATCAGGGTGGTCCGAGTTCGTCCGCGCCGACCGGCCCGCTGCCGAGCGGTGACGTCGCCCGATGGATCGCCGAGGCGAAGCAGAAGCTCATCGCGATGGGCTACGACCCCGCGCAGATCGACGAGCGGGCCATCGCGCTGATCATCGAGCACGAATCCGCGGGCAACCCCTACGCGGAGAACCGCTGGGACAGCAACTGGGTCGCGGGGCACCCGTCGAAGGGCCTGATGCAGACCATCGACAGCACGTTCAACGCCTACAAAGCGCCCGGTCACGACGACATCTGGAACCCGGTCGACAACATCATCGCCGGAGTGCGGTACTCCATCGACCGCTACGGGTCGCTCGGCAGCGTTCCCGGGGTCGCCGCGGTGAACTCGGGCGGCGCCTACCAGGGCTACTGAGCCGATCGGAGCTACTCCCGGCCAGGTCGCGCACGCAAGACCCCGTTTCTGCTGGCCCAGGTCCCGGCAGACGGACTATTAAGGAGGTACGGACGGCTCGACGCGAGGGTGTGACGTACGCCCCGTAAAGTCGTCACAACAGCACCGCATGAAGAAACGCGGCACACCGTGCAGCGCGAGGAGCACAAGTGTCACTCGATCAGCCACTCGCCCCGCTTCCCCAGGAGGGCATGGGCTTTGCTTCGGCGTGGCCCGTCCGGGCTGGTGATGTGGATCCCTATGACCGGTTGCGGTTCGACGCCATCGCCCGCTACCTGCAAGATATCGCCTGGGAAAACCTCCATAGCACGTTCTTCCACCGGACCGATCCGAACTGGATCGTCCGGCGCACGGTCATCGACGTCATCCGGCCGATCCTGTGGCCGGACGAGGTGCGGCTGCTGCGGTGGTGCTCGGCGATGTCCACCCGGTGGACCAACATGCGGGTACGGATCACCAGCGGAAACGGCGGACTGATCGAGACCGAGGGTTTCTGGATCAACATCAGCGAGTCCACCGGCATGCCCGCGCGGATCAGCGACGAGGGCCTCGCCTACCTCGCGCGCACCTCCACCGAGCATCGCCTGCGGTGGCGGCCGTATCTGACCGACGCCACCCCGCCGGAGTCGGACACCGACTTACCGTTCCCGGTGCGCGCCACCGATATCGACCAGTACAACCACGTCAACAACGCCTGTTACTGGCAAGCGGTGGAACAGTTCCTGGTCGAATATCCCAAACTGCTCGCGGGCCCGCACCGCGCGGTGATCGAATACGTGGCCCCGGTCCTGGCGCGCCAGCACGTGAGCGTGCGCAGCCGGTACGAGCCGGGGGATCGCACCGGGCAGCCGGTGCTGCGGCTGTGGTTCGTGGTCGGCGGAACCACGACGACCGTCGTCCGCATCATGCCCTTACCGGGCTCCCCCGCCTCTCCGGGTTTCTAGGCCGTACAAGTCAGGAGCGCTAGAGTTACGTTCAGGTCCTGCGTTGGTTGCGACTCGGGTTTTGGGCGTTCCCGGTGAGTTACCCATGTGCTCGCGAGATCAGTCGGCCAGTTCCGCTGAAAACATTCCGGGGGCGATCGCGGACCTGCCGCCAGGTTCTCTCAGGGCCACGCGGCCAGCTGCGGAGCGAACGGTCCGGGCAGCGGTCGGGGATTCGCCGCCGGATGCTTGGGAATCAGGCGGCCGGGTTGTGTCCGTCAGCCGGACTTCCGCGAAATCGTCCGAACGGGCGGCGGGCACAGCTGTGGCTGGAGGCCGGTCGGACCTGGGGGATCCGACCGGCTCGGTGGGCGTCAGCCTCGGGCGGCTTTGAGCAGGTCCTCGCGGGTGGTGAACTTGACACGTGGGCGGCCCGCGGACTTGCCCGCGGATTTCTCCGCTTGGTCGATCGCTCGCCAGCCCGCCCGGTCCACCAAGTCGGCCTGGCGCTCGGCGAGCAGGGCCTTCAGCGCGGCGCGGTCGGCTTGCGGGGGAGCGAGCTTGCCCGCGGTGAAGTCGGCGAGCAGCAACTCGACCGTCTCCTCGGAGTCGATCCGGTTCGATCCGATGACGCCGCGTGGTCCCCGCTTGATCCATCCGCTGACGTAGACGCCGCTCAGCATCGTCCCGTCGTCGCCGATGACCCGGCCGTGCTCGTTCGGCACGACGCCGCGCCGCTCGTCGAACGGCAGCTCCCCGATCCGCTCGCCGCGGTAGCCGATCGACCGCAGCACCAGCGAAGCGTCGATGCTCTCGGTGCGATCGGTCGGCCGCGCGACCAGCTGACCGTCTTCCTCGAACAGTTCGTTGTGCACGATCTCGACGGCCTCGACCCGCTCGCTGCCGGTGAGCGCGGTCGGCGAGGTCAGGTAGCGGAACACGATCCGCTTGTTGCCCTCCGCCCGGCGTCCGCCGGCGTATTCCTTGGCCAGCGTGTATTTCAACGCCAGCGACGGCTCGACCTGCGGGTCGTCCACGATCGCCTGGCTGGCGTGATCGAGTGCCAGGTCGGTCTCGTCCACGATGACGTCGACGCCCTTCAGATGCGCCAGCGCGAGGAATTCCGGCGAGGTGTAGGCCGCCTGCAGCGGGCCGCGCCTGCCGAGCACGACGACTTCGCGAATATTGCTCCGCCGCAGCGCCTCCAGCGCGTGATCGGCGATGTCGGTCTTGGCGAGTTCGTCGGGATCGACGGTCAGCACGCGCGCCACGTCCAACGCGACGTTGCCGTTGCCGACGATCACGGCCCGCTCGCCGGACAAGTCGAACGTGCGGTCGGCGAAATCGGGATGGCCGTTGTACCAGGCCACGAATTCGGTGGCGGAGTGGCTGCCCGGCAGGTCCTCGCCCGGGACGCCCATTCTGCGGTCGCTCGAGGCGCCGACCGCGTAGATCACGGCGTGGTGGTGACGCAGCAGTTCCTCGTGCGAGATGTGCGTACCCACCTCGACGTTGAGGTAGTACTGCAGGGTCTCGCGGCGGAACGCGGACTCGAACATGCCCGAGACGGTCTTGGTGCCCGGATGGTCGGGCGCGACGCCCGCCCGCACCAGGCCCCACGGGGTGGGCAGCCGGTCGAACATCTCGATTTCCACGTCGGCCCTGCGCAGCAGTTCGTCGGCCGCGTAGCAGGCCGCGGGACCGGCGCCGACGATCGCGACGCGCAGGGTGCCCAGCTCCTTCGGCGGACGCGAGGGGGTGACGATCGGATCGAAGTTCGATTCCAGCGGGTGCCGTTGGAAGTAGGCGGCGTTGATATCGCGGAATCGCGCCAGCGAAGCGGTCAGGTCGTCCTCGGAGAAGATGGCCTCCACCGGGCACGCGTCGACACAGGCGCCGCAGTCGATACAGGTGTCGGGGTCGATGTAGAGCATCTCGGTCGTCGCGAACTCCGGCTGATCCGGAGTGGGACGGATGCAGTCGACCGGGCACTCGGAGACGCAGCTGGCGTCGTTGCAACAACGCTGCGTGATTACGTAGGCCATATTGTGCTGATCCTCGAAGAAGTACGTGGGCCGTGGCCACCCAGGGGTTGTGGTGGACAGATGAGCGGCGTCCGTCACGTCCGCCGCGAGGGTCGCCCGCTGGAGCTCGTGATGTGATGCCGCTTTCAGTTTGCCTCGAGTGTGGTCGGGACCTCTCGCCCGGAGGGCTTACCGTATCTCCATGGCGCGGACCCTGATCCTCATGCGGCACGGCAAATCGGCCTATCCGGAGGGCGTCGGCGATCACGAGCGGCCGCTCGCGCCGCGGGGCAGGCGCGAGGCCGGGCTCGCGGGCGACTGGTTGCGCGCGACCCAGCCGCCGATCGACGCGGTGCGCTGTTCCACCGCCACGCGGACCAGGCAGACGCTCACGGCCACCGGGGTCACCGCGCCGGTCGTCTTCGAACCCGGGATCTACGAGGCCGCGCCGGAGACGCTCATCGAGCTGGTCCGCCTCGGCGACGACGACGTGACGACCCTGCTGATGGTCGGGCACGCGCCGGGGATGCCGTGGACCGCTTGGGAATTGGCGAGCAATCGTGATGCCGCCCCCGCGGTCGAACTCAGCCGGAAGTTCCCGACTTCAGCGCTCGCGGTGTTGCGTTTCGATCGCGACTGGGCGGACGTCGATCCGGGGACCGGTGAGCTGGTGCATTTCCACATACCGCGCTGACCGCACGCGATGGGTACGCGCGGTCAGCGCAGTAACCTGCCGCCGACCACGACGACCCCGCCGAGCACGAGTAGCAGCGCGAACGCGGCGAGTCCACCGAACAACCACCACACCACCCCGAGCGCGAGCGCGAACGGCGCGATCGCGACAGCGGTGATCACCGGGCTTTCCTTGACCGTCGCCCAGGCCGAACGGGCCCTGATCCGGTCGATGTCCTTTCCAGGCATGTTCCCAGCGTAGGCCGGAATCCGGGACTTTGTCGGTGCGCGATGGAATGCTCGCCGGATGGATTGGAAAATCGAGCTCGTCGCCATTCCGGTGACCGACGTCGACCGCGCCAAGGACTTCTACACCAAGATCGGTTTCAACGCCGACCACGACCACCGGGTCGACGAGAACCTGCGCTTCGTGCAACTGACCCCGCCCGGCTCCGGCTGCTCCATCTGTCTGGGCGAAGGCGTCACCGACGCGGCGCCCGGCAGTGTCCGGGGTATGCAGATGGTGGTGGCCAGCGCCGAGGACGCCTATCAGCAGTTGACCGCGGCAGGCGTGGACGCCACGCCGGTCCAGGATCTCGGCTGGGGGCTGTTCACCTTCTTCGCCGATCCGGATGGCAACAAATGGGCCGTCCAGCAGCTGCCCGACTACACCAGCTGAATCCGAGCCTTGCTTGGAGCGTACTCCAGGTGACTAGCGTCATCGATGTTCAACGGGAAGGGCGAGTGCAGTGAGTGAAACCGCCTCTCACGGGAGCGTGAGCGACGACAGGGAACAGCCCCGGTATTCGATCGGCGAGGTGTCCGAGCGGTCGGGGCTGAGCCGGGACACGCTGCGCTGGTACGAGCGGATCGGGCTGATGGACTACATCGGGCGCGACCACACCGGCAAGCGGCGATTCAGCGACCGGGATCTGGAATGGCTGGCGCTGATCGGGCGGCTGCGCACGACCGGCATGTCGGTGGCGGACATGGTGCGCTACGCCGAGCTGGTGCGGGCCGGGGACGCCACGCTCCCGCAACGGCTGGCGATGTTCCGGGACACCCGCGCGGAAGTGCTCGCCAAGATCGATGAACTTCGTCAGACCCTGGCCGTGCTCGATCGCAAGATCGCCCTCTACGAGGGCAAGAGCCGAGCGATCGAGCAGGCCGTGGGCACCACGCAGGACACCGAAGGGATCAAGGTATGACAACGGTCGGCACGCTGCCCACCACCGCGCTGGGCGGCGGCGACATCCGGGTGGGGACCCAAGGCCTGGGCTGCATGGGCATGAGCGAGTTCTACGGCCCCAGCGACCCCACCGAATCCCGGGCCACCTTGGACCGGGCGCTGGAGCTGGGTGTCACGCTGTTCGACACCGCCGACGTCTACGGCTCCGGTCACAACGAAGAATTTCTCAGCGATTTCGTCCGCGCCGAGCGCGACCGGCTGGTGATCGCCACCAAGTTCGGCATCGTCCGCAAGGCCGACGACCCTGCCTACCGGGGCTTCGACAACTCCCCCGCCTACATCCGCAACTCGGTGGAAGGCAGCTTGCGCAGGCTCGGGATCGACACCATCGATCTGTACTACATGCACCGCAAGGATCCCGCCGTGCCGATCGAGGACACGGTCGGCGCGATGGCGGAATTGGTGCGGGAGGGCAAGGTCCGCGCGCTCGGCCTGTCCGAGGTCACCGGAGCCGAACTGCGGGCGGCGCACGCGGTGCACCCGATCGCGGCCGTGCAGTCGGAATGGTCGCTGTTCTCCCGGGACGTCGAACGCACCGTGGTGCCTGCGGCCGCGGAACTGGATGTGACGTTCGTGCCGTACTCGCCGCTGGGTCGCGGCTTCCTGACCGGATCGTTCACCGGCACCGCGGACACGAACGATTTTCGCTCCTCGATGCCGCGCTTCACCGGCGAGAACGCGGCCCGCAACGCCGAGCTGCTCGCCCCGCTGCGGGCCATCGCCGAAGCACGCGGCATCACCCTGGCACAGGTGGCGCTGGCCTGGGCGCACGCCCAAGCCGGTGTGCACGACCTCGCGGTGGTCCCGATCCCCGGCACGCGCAGCCGGACCAGGCTCACCGAGAACGTCGCCGCCGCGACGATCGCACTGACCCTCGACGAGCTGGCGGCGCTGGAGCCGATCGCGGATCAGGTTTCCGGAACGCGGTACGCGGATATGTCGTTCACGTCCGCGGGCCGGGAGTGACCTTCGAGATCAGGAGACGACCATGTCGACGTTGACGCTCAACGTGCGCTTCCTCGCCAAGCCGGGTCGCGAGGCGGAATTGAAGGATCTGCTGCAAGGCATGATCGAACCGACGCTGGCGGAAGGCGGGTGCCTGCGGTACGAGCTCTACCTGCATCCCACCGACCCGAGCCGGATGGTGTTGCTGGAGGAGTGGGCCGACGAGGATGCCTTGGCCGCACATTTCCGGACACCGCACCTGAAGGCTCTCGCCACCGCGTTGCAGGAAGTCCTGGTCGAACCGTTCCAGTTGCGACGGTTCACCGAAATAGCCTGAGCCATCCGCTGATCCGGCGGCGCGCGCCAGGCCGGATCACCGGGGCGACGCTCCCGGCCGCGCCGATCCTCCGCGACCGGCGCGCAAACTTTCGGACCGAAGTCCGCTTATCCGGCGGCCTGGTCTGCGCCGTTCACCGGCGGCGACTAACATCCCACGAATATGAAGCCCGAAGCGCCACGCGACCGCGTCTGGATCGATAAGCAGACGCCGGCCGCGTTCCGCGCGCTCAACAGCGTCGCGAACGAGGTCAGGGCCGCGGGAGCGGCGGTGGGTCTGGATCGCCGGATCATCGAACTGGTCAATCTGCGCGTCTCCCAGCTCAACGGCTGCGCATACTGCCTGGACGTGCACTACCGGGCCGCCCTGGCAGCCGGCGCCACCGAGCAGGAGATCGCGGTGCTGCCCGGCTGGCGGCGCGGCGGCCCGTACACCCCGTTCGAGCGGGCCGTGCTCGCGGTAGCGGAAATCACCGCGACGCTTCCCGGCGAAGACGTCGTCGAGCGTGAGTACGCGTCGGCGCGCCGGTATCTGACGGACGACCAGTTGTCCGTCGTCATCTGGGTGGCCACCACGATCGGCGCGTTCAATCGGGTCTCGATTCTCAGCAGACATCCGGTCCGCGCACGGAAGGAGAAGACAACCATGACCGAATCGGCTTCGCAGTCCAAGGTCGTCCGCAACGACGAGCGGCATCGCTACGAGGTGTTCTACGGCGGGGAGCTGGCGGGATTCGCCGACTACGAGGAGCGCGACGACGAGACGGTGTTCACGCACACCGAGGTCGACGGCGCGTTCTCCGGCAAGGGCCTCGGCTCCGTCCTGGCCAAGAGCGCGATCGAGGACGTCGTCGAGCGCGGGCGCGTGATCCGTCCGGTGTGCCCGTTCATCAAGGCGTACCTGGACAAGCACCCGGATTACGACAAGCACGTGATCGGCAAGGGCGTCGATCGGTGAGTGATCTCGACCCCCGCCCGGCCGAGACGCTGTGTGAACCCGCGCCGGGCCCCGGCCCGGTCGCGGAGCGGTATCCGGCCCGTGAGGTGCCGCTCGGCGGGGTGCGCGGCGTCTTCGTCGAACGCGTGCTGCCGCAGCGGGACCTGCCCACCGTCGGCGCGTGGTGCTTCCTCGACCACTTCGGCTCGCCGACGGTCACCAAGACCGGTGCGCCGCCGGACATCGATCCGCATCCGCACATCGGCCTGCAAACGGTGACCTGGCCGTTCGAGGGCCGCATCCGGCATCGCGACTCGGTGGGCTCGGACGTGGAGATCGAACCCGGTCAGCTGAACCTGATGACCTCCGGACGCGGCATCGCCCACTCCGAGTACGCCGTCGCGGGCGCGCCCGCCGGGCACGGCCTGCAGCTGTGGATCGCCCTGCCGGGCGACCGCACCGGCATCGCCCCGCATTTCGAGCAGCATCGCGAGCTGCCGGTCGTGGAAACGCCCGGCCTCCGGGCGATCGTGCTGATCGGCGCACTGGCCGGGAAGACCTCGCCCGCGATCGCCTACACCCCCATCGTCGGCGCCGATGTGCGGCTGGCGGCCGGCGCCGACGTCACCCTTCCGCTCGACCCTCGTTTCGAGCACGCGGTGCTGGTGATCGAGGGCGAGGTGACCGTCGCGGGCGAGGAGCTCGCCCCCGGCCCCCTGCTGTACCTGGGCACCGAGCGCGACGAACTGCGGTTCGGCAGCGAAGGCGGCGCGCACTTCGCGCTGATCGGCGGCGAACCGTTCGGCGAGGAGCTGGTGATGTGGTGGAACTTTGTCGGCCGCAGCCACGAGGACATCACCGCCGCTCGGGCGGATTGGGAGAACCACGACGTCACCCGATTCGCCGACATCGCCGGCCATCCCCCGCGGCAGCGCATTCCGGCGCCGCCACTGCCCGGACTGCACCTGAAGCCACGCAAGCGCCGGATCGGCCCCGCCCGGGACTGAGTCGCGGCGCCGCGTATTCCGCGCGGCGGGTGGTTAGGGGGCCGGTTCACCTTCCCGGCCGGGCGGCCGGGTCCTCAGGGAGCACCGGCCCGCACTCAGCCGGCTTCCGCCTCGGCCTGCGTCCGTCGGTCGTTGTAAAGTCAAGTCGCCACCCGTTTTTCGGTGGGGAGGGGGCTTCCGATGGACGACTCGACGCAGCGGGTGATGGCTGCGCGCGAGGCCGTGCTGAAACTCGTTCCGTCGCCTTGGCACAGAGAGAAATTCCTGGCCGCCTTGGGCGAGTGGCGCGGGCGGCCGATCCAACTCGTGCCGGTCGCTTCGACGTTGTTGCCGGGAACCCTGGAACCGGGCCGCGGCACGCCGTGCGGTCTGTGGCTCGATTGCACCGATGTGGACGTGTTCGCCTACGCCGCGGGCACGACCGATTTCCATATCGATCAGATCATCGCGCACGAGACCGGCCATATGGTGCTCGATCACAATGCCGGGACCGCGGGCCTGACGGGAGTGCGGCAGCTGCTGCCGAGCATCGACCCGGCCATGGTCCGGCGGGTACTCGGACGCAGCGAGTTCGCCGACGATCAGGAAGACGAGGCCGAGCTGTTCGCGGACCTGCTGCTGTCGGGTGTCTCCCGCTGGCGTTCCTCGCGGCCGATGCGATCGTTCTGGGGTGGTGAGGGGTGACCTCCTCGGCCCCACCGGTCATCGCGTGGCTGATCATCGGAGGCAGCGCGCTGGTGGCCCTGCTGCGCCTGGCGTGGCTGCACGGCCGGTCCCGGCCCAGCGAACGCCAGGTGACCTATGCCCTGATCTGCGCGGTGATCGCGGCGCTGCTGCGCGAAGGGACCGTGCAGACCGCCCTGGCCGACGCCGGCCTGCTCGGCATCGGCTTCACCAGGCAACTCGGCACCACGTTCATCGTCGCGACCTTCGCGCCCCTGATCGTGCTGGCGCAATCGTGGTCGGAACGATGGTCGGAGCAGGCTTCGGCCGGGTACCGGCGGATGCGGCGGACCGTGTGGGTCGCGGCGGGCGTATCGATGACGCTGATGCTGCTGCTCGGCGCGCACGCTCGCGCCCTGGGCCAGTACATCGACCGGACCGAGGGCTGGCAAACGGTCGCCTACTTCGCGTTCTTCTCCGGGTGGTGCGGGGTGACCGGGCTTCTGGTGTTCGCGGCCAGCGTCCGAGAGCTGCGCGCGGGTCAGCTGCGGCCCTCGCACAGGTTCACCTATCTGCTGATCTTGGTCGTCGGCGCCTGGACGCTGGAGGAGGCCGTCTCCATCTTCGCCAGCTCGGTCTGCGCGGCGAGCGGGACCGGCACGGCGTTCGTCGATTTCCGGTTCCGGGCCAACGAGAACAACTTCGTCTACATGGTGGGCCTCGGCTCGCTGGCGGCGGGCGCCCGCGTGGGCACCGAGATCGCGCGGCGGCTGGGCATCGATTCGGCTTCGCGCACCATACGACAGCTGACCCCGATGTGGCGGGACCTGGTGACGACGTGCGCCGAGATCCCGCGCCCCGCGCACTCCGACCCCGACCCGGACCCGCGACGTCGCCTGCACCGGATGGTCGTCGAGATCCGGGACGCGCTGCTCGTGCTCGGGCGCTTCGCCGAACCACTACCGGCCGACGTGCCCGCTGACGTCGCCGAGGCGGTGCAGATCGCGCGCGCCTCGCATCGCAAAGCCCTTGGCGCTCAGCCGGGTTCCTATCTTCGGCTGCAGGCGTCGGGGCCCGGTCGAGACATCGTCGATGAAACCCGTACGTTGCGCCGTGTCGCGCGGCATTGGGGACGGGCGCAGACCTACCTGTGCGCACAACTGGACGGAGCAAGATGACCACGACGAATTCCCAGCACCGGATCCGGGCGAGTGACCGGGAGTTGCCGCACCCGCCGTTCCGGCTGCCCCTGGCCGGTGACGTATGGGATCTGCACGTCACCGACAGCAGTCAATGGGGCATGCGCGGCGCGCAGAAGTACGGCGGCATCTATGAACGCAACATCTTCGGGACCCGCGTGACGTATGTGTCGGATCCGGACCTGCTGCGCGAGATCAACGACGACGCGCTCTGGGCCAAATTCCTGGGCGTGCCGATCCGCGATCTGCGCACCGTCGCCGGGGACGGGCTGTTCACCGCGCACAACTCCGAACCGAACTGGGCCAAGGCCCACGCCATCCTCGCGCCGTCGTTCACCGCGGCGGCCATGCGCGGCTACCACGCCACCATGCGATCCTGTGCTGCCGAGCTCGTCGAGTACTGGACGGCACGGGCGGGCGAATGGGTCGACGTACCGGCCGACACCAACAAGGTCGCTCTGGAAGTCATCGGGCGGGCCGCGTTCGGCTACGACTTCGAGTCGTTCACCCGCCCCGACCCGCACCCCGTGGTCGCCGCGATGCTGCGCGCTCTGACCTACATCAACCGCGCCGCCTATTCCCACCCGCTCGTCGAACGCACCGTGTTCCGCGAGCAGCGCGCTCAGCACCGGCGCGACGTGGACCTCGTCAACCGGACGATCGATGAGGTGATCGCACAGCGCAGGCGGGAGGGCGCGGGCGCGCACGGCGACCTGCTGGATCGAATGCTCACCGTGCCGGATCCGGAAACGGGGGAACTGCTCGATCCGACCAATGTCCGCCACCAGATTCTCACGTTCCTCACCGCAGGCCACGAGACCACCGCGGGCGTCCTGGCCTTCGCGCTGCACTATCTGTCGGTCGACCCGGCCGTGGCCGCTCGGGCCCGCCAGGAAGTCGACGAGGTCTGCGGCGGCGATGACATCGCGTTCGAGCAGGTCGCGAAACTGCGCTATGTGCGGCGCATCGTGGACGAGACGCTCCGGCTGTGGCCGACGGCTCCGGGGTATTTCCGCAAGGCGCGCGCGGACACGATGCTGGACGGGCGCTACCCGTTCGAGAAGAACGAGTGGGTGTTCGTCGTTCTGCTCCAGCTCCATCGGCACGAGCTGTGGGGTGGTGATCCCGAACAGTTCGATCCCGACCGTTTCCTCCCCGAGCGCGTGCGCGGCCGCCATCCGGAGCTGTACCGGCCGTTCGGCGTGGGCATGCGCGCCTGCATCGGCCGCCAATTCGCGCAGCACGAGATGGTGCTGGTCTTGGCGACGCTGTTGCGCGCGTTCGATCTGAGCCCTGATCCGGATTACGTACTGCGCGTGCAGGAGACGATCACCTTGAAGCCGGATCGCTTGCGCCTCAGGGTCTCCCGGCGCGACGGTTGACCGCCCGCGCGCTTCGGCTCCGATCCCGCGACCGGAGCCGAAGCGTTCCGGCTCAGCCGCGTGCGAGCAAGGCGTCCAGTGCGCGGTAGCTCTCGTTGAGCCCGGACTCCATGCCGGACTGGAGCATTCCGTCCCGCTCCTGCGGCGTGTGGAACTGGCTGTCGGTGACCACCTTGGTACGACCGTCGCCGAGATCGATGAAGTTGACGCTGTCGATCGCCACGTGGGCGGGCATGCCGTCCCACTCGAAGGAGTACACGATGCGCTCCCGCGGGGTGACCTCGCGGAAGCGGCCCTCGAAGCCGTGGGCTTCCCCTTCGGCGTGCTCGATGAAACGCCAGTGCCCGCCCGGACGAAACTCCCAGCGCTCGATGTCGAGCCGGTTGCCGCGCCCCCACCACTGGGCGAGCAGCTCGAGCCTGCTGTAGGCGTCCCACACGCGCTCGAGCGAGGCGTCGAAGATCCGCTCCACGTGGATCGTGCGGTCGGTGTCGGCCGTGATGACGGCCTCGTTCGTGGTTGTGCTCATCGCTCCTGCTCCGTTCGTTCGAGGAATTCACCGAGACGGTCCAGCCGCGCTTCCACCATCCGCCGGTAACCCTGCATCCAGGCCACCTCGCGGTCGAAGACGTTCTCGCCGAGGCGGCAGTACCGCACCCGGCCGCGCTTCTCCGTGATCACCATGCCCGCGGCCTCCAGCAGCTGGATGTGCTTCTTGACGCCGGTGAGCGTCATCTCGAAGCGTTCCGCCAGCTCGCTGACGGTCGCGGGCCCCCTGCCGAGGCGTTCCAGGATCCCACGCCGGGTGGGATCCGCGAGCGCCCCGAAGGAGGCATCCAAGAAGTCATACTGAACCATCTAGTTCAGTGTTTCGCATCGAGGCGCGGACGTCAAGAGGGAATCGCCGGCGACTCGAGCGACGGTCGGCCGCGAATACCGCAGCCACACCGCGAGCATCCGGTGGCGAAGTAAGCCAGGGTCTTTCGCGGGGGAATCGGTGCAGAACTGCGACTCAGCACTTCTGATCGGACCCCGCGAGCGGTATCTTGTCCGGACGAACCGGACACGGGGGCGGGACATGGAAAGAGCATGATGAGGATCTCCCAAATCACCGCGGCGACTTTGGTGGCGCTGGCGGCCACCGCACTCACCACGAGCGCCGCACACGCGCAGCCCGCGCCCGCCGACGCGCCACTCGACCTGCACGGCACGTTCCACCAGGTCGCCTACGAGGTCGCGGCCACCGAGGACCGCCGCGCGGCGGTGGCGACCCTTCAGGACGGGACGTTCGAGCTGGCCCACGACGACCGGGTGGTGACGGTCGCCGATCGCGACGGACAAATCGTCGCCGCACTGCCGATGACGCTGCGCATCGGAGACCAGCGCGTGTCCCTGCGGCCCGTGCTCGAGGACGCGGGCCACCGGCTCACCGTGGCACCGGTCGCGATGGCCGACGCGCCGTTGCGCGATATCGGCGCCCAGGAGCGGTTCTACGCCGAGGCCGAGAAGGTCATGCCGACCATCCTGGCGGGAGCCGGGATCGGCGCCGCGATCGGCTTCATCGTCGGCTTCCCGCTCGGACTGTTCGTGCTCGACTTCATCACGGTGCCGGTCGCCGCGGTCGCGGGAGCCGCGATCGGCGCGATGGCCGGGTACGTCATCGGCGGCGGACAGCCCGCCGTCGACGCGGCGCTCGAGTACGTCACCGCGCCCTAGTCGAGCCGGTCGGCGGGCGTCAGCCGCTGCGTGCCGATCACCCGCAGCAAGTCCAGTTTCTCGGCGGCGTCGGTGCCCGGACGCGGTAGGTAGACCAGCAGGCGCTGGGCGGCATTGGGTGTGAGCAGCGTTTCGCAGACGATGTCGATCAGTCCGACCTGCGGATGCCGGATGCGCTTGATATCCGACAGCCGTACGGCCACGTGGTGCTCGTTCCAGAGCCGGTCGAACTCGGGACTCGCGGAGCGCAGCTCGATGATCAGCTCGGTCACGTCCGCGTCGCCCGCGCGGCGCGCGGCCGTGGCACGCAGATCGGCGACGTGGTTGTGGCCGAGCCGATCCCAGTCCTCCTCCGGGAAGATGGCGCGCGCCGAAGGGTCGGTGAACCAGCGGTAGGCGTAGTACCGATCCCACCCGCGGCGGTCGCCGTGATCGCCGACGAGCAGGGTGTGCATCCGGTTCTGCACGAGAACCTCGCCGAGATCGGTGACGACGGTGGCCGCGGTGTCGTCCAGCTTGGCGAGCAGGTGCATCAGGCCGGGGCCCACGTGCTTGTCGGTCGTCTCACGTCCCGGCGGGGCGTGGTCGCACAGGTGGTAGAGGTGGTCGCGTTCGTCGTTGCCGAAACGTAGGGCACGGGCGAGCGAGGCGAGCACCTGGGTGGAGGGACGCGGGCCGCGCGATTGCTCGAGCCGGGTGTAGTAGTCGGTCGAGATGCCCGCGAGCAGGGCGACCTCATCGCGGCGCAGCCCCGGCGTGCGCCGCCGGATACCGGGCGGCAACCCCACCTCGGCGGGCGTGAGCTGCTCGCGGCGGCGGCGCAGGAAATCGGCGAGTTCGGGGCGGTCCATGCCATAACTGTCCCCCGGAACGGCGTGCTCAGCCAGGGATCGCCGCTCCCCCGATAAGCGATCTCTCCCGCGTCGCTCGCGACCGGCGCAGGCTGATCCCATGACGACAACGAAGATCGACGAAGTGCGGCTCGGGGCCACCGGCCCGACCGTGAGCCGCATCGGCCTCGGCGCGATGAGCATGTCCGGCGCGTACGGCGCGACCGACGACGCCGAATCGACCGCGACCATCCACGCGGCGCTGGACTCCGGCGTCAACCTCATCGATACCGGCGATTTCTACGGTGCGGGACACAACGAGATGCTGATCGGCAAGGCCATCGCCGAGCGTCCCCGCGAGGACGTGGTCCTGAGCGTGAAGTTCGGCGCGCTGCGCGGGCCCGACGGCGCTTTCGTCGGCATAGACAACCGCCCGGCCGCGCTGCGCAATTTCCTGGCTTACAGCCTGCAGCGGCTCGGCGTCGACCACATCGACATCTACCGCCCCGCCCGGCTGGACCCGAGCGTGCCGATCGAGGACACCGTCGGCGCCATCGGCGAGCTGATCGAAGCCGGATATGTGCGCCACGTCGGCCTGTCCGAGGTCGGCCCGGAAACCATCCGGCGCGCCGCGGCCGTGCATCCCATCGTGGACCTGCAGATCGAGTACTCGCTGATCTCGCGGAACATCGAGGAGCGCATCCTGCCCGTCTGCCGCGAGCTCGGCATCAGCGTCACGGCCTACGGCGTGCTCTCCCGCGGCCTGCTCAGCGATGCGATCAAGCCCGGCGCCACCTTCGCCACGAGCGATTTCCGCGCCCACAGCCCGCGTTTCCAGGGCGAGAACCTCGACCGGAATCTGGAGCTGGTCCGCGCGCTGACCGAGATCGCGGCGCGCAAGGACGCCTCGGTGGCGCAACTGGCCATCGCCTGGGCGCTGACCCGAGGCGACGACATCGTGCCGCTCATCGGCACCCGCCGACGCGAACGCTGGGCGGAAGCCATACGCGCGCTGGATCTCTCGCTCACCGACGAGGAGTTGTCCACCATCGAAGCGGCCGTACCCGCCGACCGGGTCGCGGGCGACCGCTACGCCACGGCGCAGATGGCGATGCTCGACAGCGAGCAGTGAGATAGCGTCCGGAGCGTGGTTGCCGGGCCGCGCTTCGGACCACCCACCGCGCGCCATATAGCACCGCCGGTCCGGACCCCGTATCGCAAGCGCCCCGACCACGGTGTCGCCGGGGCCGTCAACTTGTTGGGCGCCTGGCGGCTGACCCCCAATTCGGCGGCGAGCACCGCCTGCGAGCGCAGCGCCCCGATACCCCGACGGCCGAGCCGGTCACCCGGCCGGAAATCCGCGGCAGCAGTGCGGCGATGGACTTTCTCGCCGCGACAACGGGCCGGTGACGATGCCCGCCCCGCGATTCGCACCGCACCGGCGTGCGCGGCATCCAGAGGCTCGGCCGCAATACCGGCCGCTCCACTGTGAAGCACGGCTGATCATCCCGTCCAGGCACTCAGCCGCGGCACCGGTTCCTGGCGTACCGCCGATCATTCCGGGCCGAGCACCTTGGGCGAGATCAGGACCGACGTGGACGAAGCACGGCCGTGAATGCCGCTACGGCGACCGTCCTTCCGGTTTTGTCGGTGATGTCCACCGGAACTTCGAGTTCGAGTGGCACTTTCGCCTCGATGTCCGCCCGCATCTTCGCCAGCGTCTCGTCGGAGAACGCGGAAGTCGCGCGAAACGGCCCCGCCTCCCCTTTGGCACGGGCCTTGTACTCGATACGCCCGTCCTTGGCGACGATGAACGTATCCCCCATCAGATCCACGATTCCCGACACCGACGCGCCCATCGCCGCGGTCTCGGCCATCCCGAACAACACCGCGGCGTGCAGATCCCCGTTGTGATTCAGATGTTCCGCCCTCGGCACGATCGACACCACGTTGCGCCCGGCCGCGAACTCCTCCCATTCCACTCCCGCGTACCGGATGAACCCCAGCTTCCGGAACCCGGCCACTACCAGGTCCGCCAACGCCACGCCGTCCACCGCCACCTCCAGGAACAGAACTGAAACCTGTTCCAGTTTTACTGACTCGCGCGCCGGTTGTCCACCACGCGCAAACGAATCCGGCCCCCGCTCCAGAACGGAGCGGGGGCCGGATGCCTTACGGCTGACGGATCAGCGGTAGTCGCTGAAGCCGTAGTCGTCGAGCGGGACTGCGGCGCCGGTGGTCTGACCGAAGCTGTCCGGGCTGTAGTAGGTGTCGTCGTAGGACGGCACCGCGTACGCGGCGGCACGGGCTTCCTCGGTCGGCTGCACCTGGATGTTGCGGTAGCGGTTGATACCGGTACCGGCCGGGATCAACTTACCGATGATCACGTTCTCCTTGAGGCCGATGAGCTTGTCGGAGCGGCAGTTGATCGCCGCGTCCGTCAGGACTCGGGTGGTCTCCTGGAAGGACGCCGCCGACAGCCACGAGTCGGTGGCCAGCGACGCCTTGGTGATACCCATCAGCACCGGGCGACCCGCCGCGGGCTCGTTGCCCTCGGCGACGACGCGACGGTTGGCGGCCTCGAACTCGGCGCGCTCGGTGAGCGAGCCGGGCAGGAACTCCGTGGCGCCCGAGTCGATGATCGTCACGCGACGCAGCATCTGGCGCACGATGACCTCGATGTGCTTGTCGTGGATCGACACACCCTGCGACCGATAGACCTCCTGGACCTCGTGGACCAGGTGGACCTGAACCTGACGCGGGCCCATGATGCGCAGCACCTCGTGCGGATCCGCCGCGCCTTCCAGCAGCTGCTGACCGACCTCGACGTGGTCACCGTCCGAGAGCAGGCGCTCGGTGCCATCGTCGTGCTTGAACACGCGCAGACGCTGACGCTTCGAGAGCTTGTCGTAGACAACCTCTTCGCCACCGTCATCCGGGATGATGGTGATCTTGTAGAAGCGATCGTCGTCCTCCAGCCGCACGCGACCGGAGACCTCGGCGATAGGCGCCTTGCCCTTCGGCACGCGCGCCTCGAACAGCTCCTGCACGCGGGGCAGACCGCCGGTGATGTCGTCACCCGCGACACCACCCTGGTGGAAGGTGCGCATGGTCAGCTGGGTACCGGGCTCACCGATGGACTGCGCGGCGACGATACCGACGGCCTCACCGATGTCGACCAGCTTGCCGGTCGCCATCGAACGGCCGTAGCAGGTCGCGCACACGCCGGTGCCGGTGGTGCAGGTCAGCACGGAGCGGACCTTCACCTCGGTGATGCCGGCCTCCAGCAGCGCCTCCAGCGCCGGGTCGCCGAGGTCGGCGCCCTTCGCCACGATGACGTTGCCCTGCGCGTCGAGCGCGTCGGCCGCGAGCGTCCGCGCGTAGGTGGATGTCTCCACGTGCGCGTCGCGGATGATCGAGCCGTCGAGCTGCTTCTCCGCGATCGGCACCACGATGCCGCGCTCGGTGCCGCAGTCGTGCTCGCGCACGATGACGTCCTGCGAGACGTCCACCAGACGACGGGTCAGGTAACCCGAGTCGGCGGTGCGCAGCGCGGTGTCGGCCAGACCCTTACGAGCGCCGTGGGTGTTGATGAAGTACTCCAGAACCGTCAGGCCCTCACGGAAGGAGGACTTGATCGGCCGCGGGATGAACTCACCCTTCGGGTTCGTCACCAGGCCCTTCATACCGGCGAGGGTACGGGTCTGGGTGAAGTTACCCGTGGCGCCCGAGTCGACGATCGTGATGATCGGGTTGTCGGCCGGGTAGTGCGCGCGCAGCGCCTTACCGACCTCCTCGGTCGCCTCCTGCCAGATCTTGACCAGGGCGTTGTTGCGCTCCTGGTGATCGAGCGCACCACGCTGGTACTTCTTCTCGATCTGATCCGACTGCGCCTCGTAGCGCTCCATGATCTCGGCCTTCTCCGGCGGCACGAGCACGTCGGACATGGAGACCGTCACGCCGGAACGCGTGGCCCAGTAGAAGCCGGCGTCCTTGAGCTTGTCGACGGTCTGCGCGACCACGATCATCGGGTAACGCTCGGCGAGATCGTTGATGATCGTCGCCTGGCGCTTCTTGGGCATCTGCTCGTTGATGAACGCGTAGTCCGCGGGCAGCAGCTCGTTGAACAGCACCCGGCCCAGCGTCGTCTCGGTGGTCCACGCGTCGCCGCGCCGCCAGCCCTCCGGGAACAGCTCCGCCTCGACGTCCTTGGGCGGACGCTGGTCGGTCAGCCGGACCTTGATCAGCGAACGCACGGTGAGCTCACCGCGGTCCACCGCCATCTGCGCCTCGGCGGGCGAGGAGTACACGCCCCGCTCCGGACCGTCGGCGGTGGCCGGCTGGTAGGAGCCCTTCGCGCCCTCTTCCAGACGGGTCAGGTAGTACAGACCGGTCACCATGTCCAGACGCGGCATGGCCAGCGGCCGGCCGGAAGCGGGCGACAGGATGTTGTTCGACGACAGCATCAGCACGCGCGCCTCGGCCTGCGCCTCCGCCGACAGCGGCAGGTGCACGGCCATCTGGTCACCGTCGAAGTCGGCGTTGAACGCCTCACAGACCAGCGGGTGCAGCTGGATGGCCTTGCCTTCCACCAGCTGCGGCTCGAAGGCCTGGATACCGAGACGGTGCAGGGTGGGCGCGCGGTTGAGCAGCACCGGGTGTTCGGCGATGACCTCTTCGAGGACGTCCCACACCTGCGGCCGCTGCCGCTCCACCATCCGCTTGGCGGACTTGATGTTCTGCGCGTGGTTCAGGTCGACCAGGCGCTTCATCACGAACGGCTTGAACAGCTCCAGCGCCATCAGCTTGGGCAGACCGCACTGGTGCAGCTTCAGCTGCGGACCGACGACGATGACCGAACGGCCGGAGTAGTCGACGCGCTTACCGAGCAGGTTCTGACGGAAGCGGCCCTGCTTGCCCTTGAGCAGGTCGGACAGCGACTTGAGCGGACGGTTGCCCGGCCCGGTGACCGGACGGCCGCGGCGGCCGTTGTCGAACAGGGCGTCGACGGACTCCTGCAGCATCCGCTTCTCGTTGTTGACGATGATCTCGGGCGCGCCGAGGTCGATCAGTCGCTTGAGGCGGTTGTTGCGGTTGATCACGCGACGGTACAGGTCGTTCAGGTCGGAGGTGGCGAAGCGGCCACCGTCGAGCTGAACCATCGGGCGCAGCTCCGGCGGGATCACCGGAACGGCGTCGAGCACCATGCCCATCGGCGAGTTGCCGTTGGCCTGGAAGGCCGCGACGACCTTGAGCCGCTTGAGCGCGCGCAGCTTCTTCTGGCCCTTGCCGGTGCGAATGGTCTCGCGCAGCGACTCGGCCTCGGCCTCGATGTCGAAGCTCTCCATCAGCTTCTGGATGGACTCCGCGCCCATCGCGCCGGTGAAGTACTCGCCGTAGCGGTCGACCAGCTCACGGTAGAGCACCTCGTCGACGATGAGCTGCTTGGGCGCCAGCTTGGTGAAGGTGTTCCAGATCTCCTCCAGCCGGTCCAGCTCACGCTGGGCGCGGTCGCGGAGCTGGCGCATCTCCCGCTCGCCGCCGTCCTTGACCTTGCGGCGGACGTCGGACTTGGCGCCTTCGGCCTCCAGCTCGGCCAGGTCGGCCTCGAGCTTCTGGGCGCGGGCCTCGAGGTCGGCGTCGCGCTGGTCGGCGACCGCCTTCTTCTCGACCTCCATCTCGGCCTCGAGCGTGGACAGCTCGTTGTGCCGCAGCTCCTCGTCGACCGCCACGATGACGTAGGCGGCGAAGTAGATGATCTTCTCCAGATCCTTCGGCGCCAGGTCGAGCAGGTAGCCAAGGCGCGAGGGCACGCCCTTGAAGTACCAGATGTGGGTGACCGGAGCGGCCAGCTCGATGTGGCCCATGCGCTCGCGGCGCACCTTGGCGCGAGTCACCTCGACGCCACAGCGCTCACAGATGATGCCCTTGAAGCGGACGCGCTTGTACTTGCCGCAGTAGCACTCCCAGTCCCGGGTGGGACCGAAGATCTTCTCGCAGAACAGGCCGTCCTTCTCCGGCTTGAGCGTGCGGTAGTTGATGGTCTCCGGCTTCTTCACCTCGCCGTAGGACCACTGACGGATGTCCTCGGCGGTGGCCAGGCCGATCCGGAGTTCATCGAAGAAGTTGACGTCTAGCACGTAACTTCCTTTCCCCTGTGCGGGTCGAATTCGAGCAAAAGTTCACTAGTGAGTTATGTGCGGGGCCGGATGCCGTCTGCGCGGCATCCGGCCTGCCGCCTAGTTCGCCAGATCGTCGACGGTGGCCGCTTCGTTCCTCGACAGGTTGATGCCCAGGTTGGCCGCCGCACGCTCCAGGTCCTCGTCCTCGCCTTCGCGCAGCTCGATCGCGGCGCCGTCGGACGACAGCACTTCGACGTTGAGGCACAGCGACTGGAGTTCCTTGAGCAGGACCTTGAACGATTCCGGGATGCCCGGTTCCGGGATGTTCTCGCCCTTGACGATCGCCTCGTAGACCTTCACGCGGCCGACGACGTCGTCGGACTTGATGGTCAGCAGTTCCTGCAGGGTGTAGGCCGCGCCGTAGGCCTGCATGGCCCAGCACTCCATCTCGCCGAAACGCTGGCCACCGAACTGCGCCTTACCGCCCAGCGGCTGCTGGGTGATCATCGAGTACGGGCCGGTCGAGCGCGCGTGGATCTTGTCGTCGACCAGGTGGTGCAGCTTCAGGATGTACATGTAGCCCACCGCCACCGGGTACGGGAACGGTTCACCGGAACGCCCGTCGAACAGCGTGGCCTTGCCGTCGTCGTTGACCATCCGCTCGCCGTCGCGGTTGGGCAGCGTCGAGGCCAGCAGACCGGTCAGCTCCTCCTCCCGCGCGCCGTCGAACACCGGCGTGGCGATGTTGGAGTCGGCCGGAGCGCCGAGCATCTGTTCCGGCAGCGCCTGCGCCCAATCGGGGCGGGTGCCGTCGGTCGCGACGTCGACCTTCCAGCCTGCTTTGCCGATCCAGCCCAGATGGGTTTCCAGGATCTGGCCGATGTTCATACGACGCGGCACACCGTGGGTGTTGAGGATGATGTCGACCGGGGTGCCATCCGGCAGGAACGGCATGTCCTCGGTCGGCAGGATCTTGCCGATGACACCCTTGTTGCCGTGGCGGCCTGCGAGCTTGTCACCGTCCTGGATCTTGCGCTTCTGCGCCACATACACCCGAACCAGCTCGTTGACACCCGGCGGCAGATCATCGTCGTCCTCCCGGGAGAACACCCGGATCCCGATCACCTTGCCGGACTCACCATGGGGCACCTTCAACGAGGTATCACGCACCTCCCGCGCCTTCTCCCCGAAGATCGCCCGCAACAACCGCTCCTCCGGAGTCAGCTCGGTCTCACCCTTCGGGGTCACCTTGCCCACCAGGATGTCACCGTCACGCACCTCCGCACCGATACGCACGATGCCACGCTCGTCCAGATCGGCGAGCACCTCATCGGAGACGTTCGGGATATCGCGGGTGATCTCCTCGGCACCCAGCTTGGTGTCACGAGCATCGATCTCGTGCTCCTCGATATGAATCGAAGTGAGCACGTCCTCCTCCACCAACCGCTGCGACAGGATGATCGCGTCCTCGTAGTTGTGCCCCTCCCACGGCATGATCGCCACCAACAGGTTCTTACCCAGCGCCATCTCACCGTTCTCGGTGCACGGACCATCGGCCAGCACCTGGCCGCGCTCCACCCGCTGACCCTCGTCCACGATCGGACGCTGGTTGGCGCACGTGCCCTGGTTGGACCGAGCGAACTTGCGCATCCGGTAGGACTTGCGGGTGCCGTCGTCGGCCATCACGGTGACGTAGTCGGCGGAGACCTCCTCGACCACACCGGCCTTCTCGTTCACCACGACGTCGCCCGCGTCCACGGCCGCGCGCAGCTCCATGCCGGTGCCGACGATCGGCGCCTCGGAACGGATCAGCGGAACCGCCTGACGCTGCATGTTCGCGCCCATGAGGGCGCGGTTGGCGTCGTCGTGCTCGAGGAACGGGATCATCGCCGTCGCGACCGACACCATCTGGCGCGGCGAGACGTCCATGAAGTCGACCTCGGTGGCCGCGACGAGCTCGTTCTCCTCGTTGCCGCGGCGGCACAGCACCCGGTCCTCGAGGAAGCGGCCGTCCGCGTCGACCGGCGAGTTCGCCTGGGCGCGCACGTGGCGGTCCTCTTCGTCGGCGGTCAGGTAGACCACCTCGTCGGTGACCCGGCCGTCGACGACCTTGCGGTACGGGGTTTCGATGAAGCCGAACGGGTTGACCCGCGCGTACACCGACAGCGAGCCGATCAGGCCGATGTTCGGGCCTTCCGGGGTCTCGATCGGGCACATCCGGCCGTAGTGCGACGGGTGGACGTCACGGACTTCCAGGCCGGCGCGCTCACGAGACAGACCACCCGGGCCCAGCGCCGACAGGCGGCGCTTGTGGGTCAGACCCGACAGCGGGTTGTTCTGGTCCATGAACTGCGACAGCTGGGAGGTTCCGAAGAACTCCTTGATCGCGGCGACGACCGGGCGGATGTTGATCAGGGTCTGCGGCGTGATCGCCTCGACGTCCTGCGTGGTCATCCGCTCGCGGACCACGCGCTCCATGCGGGAGAGACCGACCCGGATCTGGTTCTGGATCAGCTCGCCCACGGTGCGCAGTCGACGGTTGCCGAAGTGGTCGATGTCGTCCACTTCCACCGGGACCTCGACGCCGCCGGGAGCGGTCATGGTCTTGTCACCGGAGTGCAGGCGCACCAGGTACTCGATGGTGTTGACGATGTCTTCCTTCGTCAGCACCGAACCGACGACCTGCTCGCCCAGGTGGATGCCCAGCTTCTTGTTGATCTTGTAGCGACCCACGCGCGCCAGGTCGTAGCGCTTCTCCTTGAAGAACAGATTCTCCAGCAGGGTCTGCGCCGACTCCTTGGTCGGCGGCTCGCCCGGACGCAGCTTGCGGTAGATGTCCAGCAGCGCCTCGTCCTGGCCCGCGGTGTTGTCCTTCTCCAGGGTCGACATCATGATCTCGGAGAAGCCGAAGCGCTCGACGATCTCCTCGGTGGTCCACCCCAGCGCCTTGAGCAGCACGGTGACCGGCTGGCGGCGTTTGCGGTCGATGCGCACACCCACGGTGTCGCGCTTGTCCACGTCGAACTCCAGCCACGCACCGCGCGACGGGATCACCCGCACGCTGTGCAGGTCCTTCTCCGTGCCCTTGTCCACACTGTGGTCGAAGTACACACCCGGCGAACGCACCAGCTGCGACACCACGACGCGCTCGGTGCCGTTGATGATGAACGTGCCCTTGTCGGTCATCATCGGGAAATCACCCATGAAGACCGTCTGGCTCTTGATCTCACCGGTGTTGTTGTTGATGAACTCCGCCGTCACGAACAGCGGAGCCGCATACGTCATGTCCTTGTCTTTGCACTCGTCGATCGAGGCCTTGACCTCCTCGAAGCGCGGATCGGAGAAGGACAGCGACATGGAGCCGGAGAAGTCCTCGATCGGAGACAGCTCCTCGAGCACCTCCTCGAGGCCACCGACTAGGCCGACGTCGCCGCGAGCGGCCGCGCGCTCGCGCCAATCCGGCGAACCGATCAACCAGGCGAACGATTCCGTTTGTAGGTCGAGAAGCCCGGGCACCTCCAAGGGTTCACGGATCTTCGCGAAAGACACCCGCAACGGGGCTCCGGGGATTCCGGCAACTGCCTTGGTCTGGGTGGAGACTGCCAAGATGCGTCCTTCCAGCACCTCATGCGCGTCGCGTGGTGGTCCGCGACCGTCGCTCTGTCTGCTACGAATTCCGCTGGTTACTACCCGAACGAAACTCGAACAGGCAACGACGGAAGTAACACCGGAAGGGTGAACTTACGTGTGCGAATCGAGGTATGGACAGGAGGCAGCCAGCGCAACGTCCAAACCTACACCCAAGTACACGGGGGTGTCAAAGTACCACCCGTGTGATCGTCCACATGGCTGGCGCGCCGGGCCGAATTCGCTGGCTGCGTCCTGAGCCGCGGTGCGCTGAGAGCCACTGTGACAGCTGCCGCTGTTGTGAATAGCGTGACGGTTCGGGCGAAACTCGTCAAGTGGCAGGCCCGGCGGGGCACCCGGCGAGATCGCCTGGCGCGCTGTGTCATCCCGGCCGATGTGGTGGCTGTTACTGATCGACGATGTCGCTGGCCAGCCAGCGGCCGTCCACCTTCTGCATGTGCAGGACCACCGGCCCCGCGACGCTCTGCTGCGCCACGCCGTCCTTGGTGGCGCTGACCACCAAGTTGACGATCAGCTCCGCGCGATCATCAGTGAGCAATGTCACAGCAATCGGGTCGGCTTTCGCATCCGCGCTGGTCTGAGCCTGTTTCACGGCCGAGATGGTGGTGTCGGCATACTTGTCCAGGTCGGCGAGCATCTTTCCGGTGAGCACCTGCTTCGCGGTGTCCCGATAGCCGTCGATGTGCTTGACGTCGTAGGCGTAGACGGTCCGCAACGCGTTGTCAGCCGCCGCCCGCACTTCTTGCGTCGCCTCGTTGTCCACGTACGCCTTGTTCGACGTGTCCACCCCCGGCTTCTGCGCGGCGAACCAGGCGAAACCACCGAGCAGGAGCGCGGCGAGCAACAAGGCCGCGGTGACGCCCCAGCGCGGTCGTCCGGTCGTGCGCCGCCGTGGACGGTCGTTGCCGCGCGACACGATCTTGCGCCACGACGAACCGGCCGCGTCCCTAGGACGCTGCTCGGCGGGGCGGGTGTCCGGCTCCGCGGCGGGCCGCGAAACGCCCGCCACGCGCGGTTTGCGGGCTGTTCCTGGCCGTTCGCTGCGCGGGGCGGCGGCGCGGGCCTGCTCCGTGGCGGGCCTGCGCTTGGAGGTGACCCGGTTGACCGGTCGGCGAGACGTCATGGGTTCCTCCTACGATCCCGGCTTCGGCGCGGCCGGCGGCTGGTCGGCCGCCGATGCGGGGGTCGGCGCGGTGGGGCCTCCGCTGAGCAACACCGGCTGGCTCAGCGAGGAGATCTGCTCGGCCTTCCAGACCTCGCCGTCCTTGGCCAGGTCGACCGTCCAGGTGTAGCGGTAGTCGGCGGACGGCTTGTCCTTGCCCTTCTCGGTGACCTGCAGCACGACCAGCGCCGATGCCTTGTCCTGCTCGCTGTTGAGCGAGGTGAGCGCGGCGCCGAGCACCTTCGAGGTCATCCCGACCCCGCTCTGCTGGGCCATCTGCTCGGCCTGGTCCTTGTTCTTCGTGGCCGAATCCAGCAGCGCGCCGGTCATCGAGGTCCGGGCCAACGCCAGCGAGCCGGGCACGTCGTCGAGGTTCATCGAGGTCATGTTGAGCGCGGCTTGGCGCGCGGCGTCGAGCGCGGTGTCCCTGGCGTCACCGCGCGGGCCGTCGGTGAGCGCGGACCGCACCCAGCCCGCCCCGAACCATGCGGCGTTGATCAACGCGATCACCAGCAACACGGCCGAGCAGACCAAAGCCACTCGGCTCAGCGCGGACGCGCCACCCGGGTGCTCGGTCGCGCCGCCGGCCTGTTCGGCCGTGGCCTTCCGATCACCGGCGGCCGGCTGCGCGGACGACGCGGGCGCGGTCGTCTCGGTATCCGGCGACGCCTGGTCGGATCGCTTGGTCAGGTCGGCGGTCACGACAGCGTCTCGCCGTCGGTCGGCTCGGTCGCGCTCCAGGGCCGGGTGGCCGTGGTTCGCTCGCTCCAGTCACTCACGCGAGACACCCTAACGTCATTGCTCCTGGTCACCGCTTCGGCGTGACCCCCAGCAGGGTCGACAACTGCACAGCGACCGGATTCAGGTTCAGCTTTTCCGGATCGGTCTTCGGGTTGGAGTCCCAGGGCTGGACGATGGCCGGATCGGCCAGCTCGGCGCGCTCGCCACCCCGGACGGCGGTCGGATTACCGAACGGCACAAGACATTTGGCGTCCTTGTTGAACGGGAACTCGTCGCGCGTGTCGTCGAAGTTCGGGTTCTGCGCCTTCATCTGTTCCAAAATCCGGTGCGTGCCCTCGTAGCCCACCGTACAGGCGGGCGGATTGTTGGTCTCGAGCACCAGACCGAAGTGGCTGGTCCCGTCGCCGGGCGCGGTCGAGGACCCGCCCACCGACAGCTGCGGGAGCATCTGCAGCAGCGGCTTGATCGCGTAGAACTTCGGCGAGATCACCTGCAACAGCAGCCGCAGGTTGGTCAGGTCCTGGGTGAGCGAGCCGCCGCTCTCGTCGATCAGCGCGCCGAGCTGCTCGCCCGCGTCGGTTCCGGTGCCGATGAGCCTGCGCACGTCGGGGTCGCTGGAGCGCAGCTGGGCGGTGAGCTTGTCCAGGCCGTCGCTGAACTCGCGGATGGCCGCGGACTGCTCGGCCTGGGTGCCGAGTGCGACGCGGCCGTCGCGGATCAGCTGGATCGTCTGCGGCAGGGTCGCGTGGAAGGTCTCGGTGAACTTGTTCAGCGAGTCGATCAGCACCTGCAGATCGTCGCCCTTGCCGTCGAACGCCTTGCCCAGCTCGCGGACCGTCGTGTTGAGCGCGGCCAGGTCCACCGAGCCCGCGAAGGTGTCCACGCTGGACACCAGTTCCTCGACCGGCACCGGCAGGGTCGCCGAGGTGATCACCGAGTTGTCCCGCAGATACGGGCCTTCGTCCGAATCGGGCTGCAAGTCGACGTACTGCTCGCCGATCGCCGATCGATTGGCCACCACGGCCTTCGCCGACGCCGGGATCTTCGGCGCGCTCGTGTCGATGACGAGATTCATCACCACGCCCTCGCCGGTGAGCTCCAGTTCACCGACCCGGCCGACCGGGACGCCGCGGTAGGTCACCTCGGCGCCCTTGTAGATGCCACCGGTCTGCGCCGCGCGCAGCTTCACCGTGTACTCGTTGAGCCCGAACATGTGGTCGAGCCGGATGTACTTGCCGCCGACATAGACGACACCGAGCACCGCGATCACCACGAACGCGATGAGCTGCCACCGCACCAGACGGGTCATCGCGGACCACTCCCTACGCCTAGTTGCTCGAGGATCGCCCCGACCGGACCGGGCACGCCGGGTGCGGGCGGCTGCGCCATCAGCGGCGGCAGCGGCAGGATCGACACCGTCGGCCAGCCCGGACGCGGGCCGTTGCCGTTGTAATACGGATTGGTCGGGTTCACCGGCACAGGCGGGCCGACCGGCGGGATGTACACCGGATCCGGTTTGCCCACACCGAGATTGCTCAGCGTGACACCGATCTGCTGGTCCACCGACAGCCAGGTGTTCACGCTGCCGCCGAAGGTGCTCTCCAGCGCCGAGTCGGGGAACGGATAGGTCGGGATCAGCGGGACCGCGGCGACCAGATCCGGCGCCGACCGGCCCAGCTCCTGCAAGGTCGGCCGCAGCGAGGTGAGATCGCGGATCAGGTCGTCCTTCGACGTGTTCAGCACGTCGAAGCCCGCCGCACCGAGCCGGTCCAGCTGCGCGAGCAGCGCGACCAGTTGCGGGCGCTGCTCTTCCAGGATCTTGATGCCCTGGGGCAACTGGTCGAGGATCTTGCCGATCTGATCGGTCTGCTTGCTCACCCGGCTGCTGAGCACGTCGAGGCCGTCCAGCGCGCGGGTGATGTCGTCCACCTGCTGGTTCAGGCCGCCGATCAGCGTGTTCGCCTGCTCGATCAGCGAGCGCACCCGGTCTTCGCGACCGCCGAGGGTCTTGTTCAGTTCGGTGACGATCGGCTGCAACTGCGCGACGCCGCCGCCGTTGAGCAGCAGCGACAGCGCGCCCAGCACCTGCTCGACCTCGGTGGCGTGCCGGGTGCGGTCGACCGGGATGACCGAGCCGTCGGCCAGCCTGCGGGGCTCCGGATCGGCGGCGGGCTTGGACAGTTCGATGAACTTCTCGCCGAGCAGATTCGATTGCCGGACCTCGGCGCGCGCGTTCGCGGGCAGGTCCACCGACGAGTTGACCACGGTGCGCACCGTGGCGGTCCACTGGTCCTTGCCGATGCTGATCTTCTCGACCCGCCCGACCGGCACCCCCTCTACCTTGACCGCCGACTGCGGCACCAGGTCCAGGACGTCGTCGAACTGGATGTCGATGTGCATCGGGTGCTCGCCCACGTCCGCGCCGCCGGGCAGCGGCACGCTGTAGATGCCGTCGGCGGCGCACGAGGTGACCAGCGCGGCGGACAATCCCAGTGCCACGGCCGCGCCCAGCCCGCGCGCGACGAAACGGATTCGGATGCTCATCGCTCCCCTCCCTGCGACGGCGGAAGCCGGTCCGAAGGCGTGCCGGGCACCGTGCCCGGCACCGGGTCACGCTGCTGGTTCTCGCCGCTGAGGATGCCGAACGGCAGATTCAGCGTCGGGGTCTGCACCCCGGCGGTGATCTGGTCGGTGATCTCCTTGCAGTGGTCGAGGATCGGCCGCATCTGCCTGCCGAGCGCCTCGAACTTGGAATCGCCGGGCTTCAGTTTGGACAGGTCGAGCATCTTGCACACCACGCCGAACGGGTCCTGCAGTTCAGGGAAGTTGGCGCGCATGTCCAGCGTGCCCGATTCGGCATTGTGCACGTTGATCAGGTTGCTCAACGCCACCGGCAGGACCGGCAGCAGGGCGGCCACGTCGTTGCGCTGATCGGACAACGTCTGGGTGAGCTGGATGAGCCCTTCGGCATTGCTCGCGATCAGGTCCCGGTTGTCGTCGATGAAGCGGGCGACGTCGCCCAGCGCGATCGACAGCAGATGCAGTGCCGCTCCGAGATCTTCGCGCTCGTCGGCGAGGAACGTCGACAGATCGGCCAGCTGGGTGTTGAACTGCCGCACCTGCTGGTCGTTCTGCGCCAACATGGTGATGAACGCCTGCAGGTTCTTGACCGTGTCGAAGATGTCGCCGCGCGCGTCCGAGAGGTAGCGGGCCGCCCTGGACAACTGGGTCAGGCTGTTGGCCAGCGCCTCGCCGTTGCCGGCCAGGTTCGCCGCGCCGGTGCGCACCAGCTCGTTCACCGCGCCCTCGGCGTTGGCGCCGTTGGGTCCCAGTGCGTCCGAGAGCTCGGTGATGCTCTTGTACAGCTGGTCCACTTCGACCGGCGTCGCCGTGCGCTCGCGCGGAATGGTCGCTTCCCGCGCCATCTTCGGGCCGCCGGTGTAGGCGGGCGTGAGCTGGATGTAGCGGTCCGACACGATCGAGGGCGTGATCTGAGCGGCTCGCGCACCCGCGGGCACGTCGTACTTGCGGTCCACGCTCATCACGATCTTCACCTGATCGCCCTGCGGCTCCACCGAATCCACCGAGCCGACCGGCACGCCGAGAATCCGGACGTCCGAGCCCTCGTAGATGCCGACCGAGCGATCGAAGTACGCGGTGATCTTGGTGGTGGTCAGCCGGTTGAACAGCCACCACAGCACCACCGCCACCAGCACGGCGAGGACGAGCACCAGCGCGATGCCCACCTTGGCGCCGCGGCTGGAGCCGCGCACCGCACCGACCGGATCGCTACGCCAGTTGTCCGCCACGTCAGTTACCTCCCAAGGTGCGGATCGGCTGACGGTAGCCGGGGATTTCGGGCAGTGCGGGCGGCACCACGTTGACGATCACCGCGTCGAACCAGCGCCCGGTGCCGAGCACGCTGGCGTAGAGGCTGTAGAACGGCGCCGCGAGTTCGAGCGTCTTGGAGATGTTCTGCTGATTGGCGTTGAGCAGATCGATGGAGGCGCGCAGATTCGTCAGCGCGGGCCCGATCTGCTGCTCGTTGTCGTGCACGAGCGCGCTCAACTCCGCCGATACCGTTCTGGCGCCCGCCAGCAGCTGCTTGATGGACTGCTGCCGGATGTTCAGCTCGGCCAGCAGCTGACCGCCGTTGCCGAGCAGCCGCTCGAACTGCGCGTTGCGGTCGGCCAGGATCTGGGTGGTCTGCCTGGTCGCGGCGAACAGCTTCTTCAGCTCCTGATCGCGCTTGGCCAGCGTCTCCGACAGCCGGGCCACACCGTCGATGGAGCCACGGATCTCCGGCGGCGTCGTCTCGAACGCCTCCGACAGCACCTGCATGCTCTTGGCCAGCTGCGTGGTGTCGATCTGATCGATGGTGCGCGCGGCGTCGGTGAACGCGTCCACCACGTCGTACGGGGACACCGTGCGCGAGAGCGGGATCCGCGAACTCGGCGTGGCCGGTTTCGAGCCCCTCGGGTCGAGCGCGAGGTACTTCTGTCCGAGCAGCGTCTTGATCTGGATGGACGCGGTGGTCTCGTTGCCGATCCAGGTGTCCTTGGTGCGGAAGTCCACGAGCACCCGGTCACCGTCGAGCCGGACGTCGGAGACCGAGCCGACCTTGACGCCCGCCACCCGGACTTCGTTGCCCTTCTTCAGACCCGCCGCCTCGCTGAATTCCGCGGTGTACTTGGTCCCGGCCCCGATGATCGGCAACCGATCCAGGAAGAAAGCCGACATCGTCACCAACAGCACGACGGCGATGCCGAGCGCGCCCAGGAACGCCGGGCTGCGCTTGCCGAGCAGAATGCGGTCGTCCATCAGCGAGCCTTCCCATGGCAGCGTGGCGCGGCGTTGGTGTACAACGGCTGGTTGATCGTCGGCAGGCCGGCGGGCAGGTTGAGCTGCGGCGCCTCGACGGCGCCCGGACCGACCACGATGTCGATGCCGCACAGGTAGAACTGGAACCAGGAGCCGTAACTCGCGGCGCGCCCGAGCTTCTCCATCTTCAGCGGCAGGTTGTACAGCGCCTCGTTCACCTCGTCCGAACGCTCGTCGAGCGTGCCGGTCAACTGGCTCAGACCCGCGATCGACCCTTGCAGCGTCGGACGCACCGGGACGAGCAGGTCCGAGGTCGCCGACGTCAGATTCGCCAGCGAGGTCACCGAGCGCCCGATCGTGTCGCGTTCGGCGTTCAGGCCGCTGATCAGCGCCTCGGTGTTCACGATCAACTGATCGAACTGGTCGTCGCGCTGGTTCACGGTGTCCAGCACGGCGGTCAGGTTGCGGGTCAGCTCACCGATCACGGCGTCCTTGTCCGCGATCTTGTTGGTCAGGTTCGCGGTGGTCGCGACCAGATCGTGGATGGTGCCCTGCTCGCCCTGGAAGACCTGGATGATCTCGAAGGACAGCTTGTTCACGTCCTCGGCGGTCAACGTCCGGAACAGCGGCCGGAAGCCGTTGAACAGCGTGGTCAGGTTCAGTGCGGGCCTGGTGCGCTCCAGCGGGATGGTGCCGCCCTTGTTCAGCTTGCGGCCCTGCTCCCCGGTCCCCTGCTCCAGCGCGATGTAGCGCTGGCCGACCAGGTTGCGGTACTTGATCGTGGCGGTGGTCGAGGCGGGCAGCCAATCACGGTCGGTGAGGTCGAATTCCACCTCGGCCAGCCGCTTGTCCACGATCGAGACGTCGGTGACCTTGCCGACCCGGACGCCGGCGATGCGGACCTCGTCGCCCGGGTTGAGCGCGGTGACGTCGGTGAATCTGGCCTTGAACCCGGTACCGCCGCCGCCGTAGTTCGCGATGGACAGCGCGAGCACAGTGGTCACGAACAGGGTCACCACGACGAAGATGATCAGCTTGGTCAGCGGACCGCCCAAGCCGCGCAGATGCTGCTTCATCGCACGCTCACCTCGCTTCCGCGGAACGCGGGCGCGCCGGCCCGGGTCACCCAGCCCGGCACCTGATCCGGGGCGACGCCGTTGGCCGCGCCGTAGATCGCGCCGAGCGACTGCTGCTCCATGGGGGAACCGGCGATCGTCGGCATCTTGCTCGCCGGGTGGACGCCGAACTGCGGCGGCTCCAGGTGGCCGGTCTCCTGGTCACCGGGGTTGCGGCTGGGCACGGCGTAGGAGCCGTCGTTGTTCGGGCCGCCGGTGTACTGGCCGGGGTCGACGCCCAGCGGCATCTCGGGGATGCACCACGGCCCCCGGGTGTCCAGCCAGCGCGGTTCGTCTTGGTTGGGCAGGTACTTGCCGCGGGTGTTGACCAGTTCGATGGTCACCCGCGAGCCGGGCAGATCGGTGCCCTTGCCGAAGATCCGGTCGATGCGCGGCTTCAGCTGCGCGAAGTTCGCCAGCGCGCAGGCGTAGTTCGGCGAGTAGTAGGCCAGCTGCTCCAGCGCGGGCCGGGAGTCGGCGGCCACGTCGACGATGTTGTCGCGGTTGGCGATCAGGAAATCGGTGGTGCTGGCCGAGGCCGGCGTGAGCGTCGCGTAGAGGGCGTCGATGTCGGTGCGCCGCTGCACGATCGTGGCGTTGGTCGTGCGCAGGTTGTCCAGAGCCTGGATCAGCTGCGGCGCCGCGTCGGAGTAGGTGGCCGCCACCTCGGCGAAGCTGCGCAGGTCGGCCTGCAGGTCCGGAAGCACGACGTTGACCTGGCGGAAGGCGTCGTCCAGCCTGTCCACGGTCTCGCCGAGCGCGAAGCCCTGACCGGCCAGCGCCTGCGACAGCGCGCCCAGCGTGGCCGCGAGATCCTGCGGCGGGATGGCCTGCAGCAACGGCAGCAGGTCGTCGAGAAGTTTGCTCAACTCGATGGCGTTGCCGCTGACGTCCTGGTGCAGCGTCAGGCCGTCGGTGAGGTGCTGCGGGCTCGGGTTCTCCGGGATCACCAGATCCACGTAGCGCTCGCCGAACAACGTCTTGGGCAGCAGGCGCGCGGTCGCGTTGGCCGGGATCTGCTGCGCCTTGTCCGGATTGATGGCCAGGTCCAAGGTCACCTCGCCGCCCTCGGACCTGCTCGAGCGCACCTCGCCGACGGTGATGCCGCGCACCTTCACGTCCGCGTTGCGGGTCAGCGCGTTGCCCACGCTGTCGGTGATCAGATCGACGTGCACAGTCTTCACGAACTGCTTGTTGTAGATCGCGATGGTGGTCCAGAGGAACAGTGCGACCACGACGAAGAAAGCGATGCCGAGCACTCGGGTTCGCAGCTTCGCGGTCGAGCGCCAGGCCTGCGTGCGGCTCATCCGGCCACCCGCACCGTGGTGGTGGTGCCCCAGATCGCGAGGCTGAGGAAGAAGTCGAGCACATTCACCAGGACGATCGCGGCGCGGACCGCGCGGCCGACCGCGACGCCGACGCCGGCGGGTCCGCCGGTGGCGTGGAACCCGTAGTAGCAGTGCACCATGATGATCACGAACGCGAAGACCAGCACCTTGAGGAACGAATAGAGCACGTCCTCCGGTGGCAGGAACAAACTGAAGTAGTGGTCGTAGGAACCGCTGGATTGGCCGTTGAACCAGATGCTGATCGACCGCGACGCCAGGAACGTGCCGAGCAGCCCGACGATGTAGAGCGGGATCACCGCGAGGAACCCGGCGATCACCCGGCTGGTCACCAGGAACGGCACGCCGGGCACCGCCATCACCTCGAGCGCGTCGATCTCCTCGGAGATCCGCATGGCGCCCAGCTGCGCGGTGAAACCGCAGCCGACGGTGGCGGAGAGGGCGAGCGCGGCGACCAGCGGAGCGATCTCGCGGGTGTTGATGTAGGCGGTGAGGAAGCCGGTGAGCACCGAGCTGCCGAGCGCGTCGAGGGCCTTGAAGCCCTGCAGACCGACGACGACGCCGACGGAGCCGGACATGAACACGATGACGCCGATGGTGCCGCCGATCACCGCCAGCGCGCCGGAGCCGAAGGTGACCTCGGCGAGCAACCGCATGACTTCCTTGCGGTAATGCACCGCGGTCCGCGGGATCCACGCGATGGCCCGCGTGTAGAACGACATCTGCTCGCCCGCGCGATCGATGACGTTGAGCGGCATACGAGCGACTTCACCCACCCGGCGCATGGACTTGGCGACCGGGGTCCGGTACGACGTGGCCATCCGTCAGGCACCCTTGGCCGGGACGACCTGTAGGTACACCAGGGTCAGGATGAGGTTCACGAAGAACAGCACCATGAACGTGATCACCACGGATTGGTTCACCGCGTCACCGACTCCTTTCGGGCCCCCCTTGGGATGCAGCCCCTTGTACGCGGCGATGACGCCGGCGAGCAGGCCGAACACCGCCGCCTTGATCTCACCGATCCACAGGTCCGGCAGCTGGGCGAGGGCGGAGAACGACGCCAGGTAGGCGCCGGGCGTGCCGCCTTGCAGCAACACGTTGAAGAAGTACCCACCGGCGATGCCGACCACCGAGACCAGGCCGTTGAGCAGCAGCGCGACCAGCATCATGCCGAGTACGCGCGGCACCACCAGCTTTCGCACCGGATCGATGCCGAGCACTTCCATCGCGTCGATCTCCTCGCGGATGGTGCGCGAGCCGAGATCGGCGGCCACTGCCGAACCGGCCGCGCCCGCGATGATCAGGGCGGTCACGACGGGGGCGGCCTGCTGGACGGTTGCCAGCACACTGGTCGCGCCCGTGAAGGACTCCGCGCCCAGCTGCTTGATCAACGAGCCGGTCTGCAATGCCACGACCGCGCCGAACGGAATCGCGACCAGCGCGCTGGGCAGGATCGAGACACTCGCGATGAACCACGACTGCTCGATGAACTCCCGCCACTCGAACGGACGACGGAATGTCTTCCGCATAACGTCGATGAGCAGCGCAAATATATTGCCGGCCTGGGCAAACCCCGACTCCAGGGGAGTTCGCAATCGCGCCAGGGTCGAATTCACGATCGCAGATGTTACCCGTTAGTTGCGTTGTGCCGCACGGTGGTGTCGTACGCGCCGCCTTGATAATTAGCCAGGTCGCCGCTGTTGTATGCCATCACCTGCGTGTCGTCGTTTTCGGCAAGTGATTCGCGGATCGCGACCTGCGCGGCGTGCGGCAGCGTGTGCATGATCTCGCGGACGCGTTCCTTACGCCGCAGGACCGCCTGGCGCACCGGCATACCCGGGGTCGCGCGCATCTGCGGGATGATGCCTTCGACCTCCTCCGCGCCGCCGTGGTGGTGCCCGGCGTCCACCAACGCCTGCTCGCGCGCCATCTGCGCCTCGTCCTTCTCCTCGGACATGCCGATCGGGCCGATCATGCGGCCGTTGAGGAACTGCTTGACCACCGGCTCCTCGGAGGTGAGCAGCACCTCGCGCGGGCCGAACATGACCAGCTGGCGGCGGAACAGCATGCCGATGTTGTCCGGCACCGTGCGCGCGAGGTTGATGTTGTGCGTGACGATCAGGATCGTGGCGTCGATCTGCGCGTTGATGTCGATCAGCAGCTGCGACAGGTACGAGGTGCGCACCGGGTCCAGGCCGGAGTCGGGCTCGTCGACGAGGATGATCTGCGGATCCAGCACCAGGGCGCGGGCCAGCCCGGCGCGCTTGCGCATACCACCGGAGATCTCGCCGGGCAGCTTGCCCTCGGCCCCGAGCAGACCGGTGAGCTCCAGCTTCTCCATGACGATCTTCTTGATCTCGGCTTCGCTCTTCTTGGTGTGCTCGCGCAACGGGAAGGCCACGTTGTCGAACAGGTTCATCGAGCCGAACAGCGCGCCGTCCTGGAACAGCACGCCGAAGAGCTTGCGGATCTCGTAGAGCTCCTTGTTGGAGCAGGTGGTGATATCGGTGCCGTCGATGAAGATGGAGCCGCGTTCGGGGCGCAGCAGGCCGATCAGCGACTTCAGGAACACCGACTTACCGGTACCCGACGGGCCCAGCAGCGCACTGACCTCGCCCGAGGGCAACGTCAGAGACACATCCTGCCAAATTCGCTGGGAACCGAAAGACTTGGTTACACTCTCGGTCCTGACCTCGACGCCCACGCCAACCTCCACAATTCTCAGCGAGCTGCCCACCGGCGAACCGCGCGCTCGGTCATCACGGTGCGTCACGTGTGGGTTCGGTCACTGTAACTCATGAGCGAGACGGGGCACACCCCTACCTGACTGCGGAGTAACTCCGCAATCCTTTTGGTATCAGCAATAGCGGCGAGATAGCCGGAAAACGCGAACGGGCGGCCCCACGAAGGGGACCGCCCGTTCGGCGTGTTCGGTCGTGAATTACTTGACCGAGACCTTGGCGCCGGCCTCTTCCAGCTTCGCCTTGGCGGCCTCGGCGGCATCCTTGGCGACCTTCTCCAGGATCGGCTTCGGAGCGCTCTCGACGAGGTCCTTGGCCTCCTTCAGGCCCAGGCCGGAGACGATCTCGCGGACCACCTTGATGACCTGGATCTTCTTGTCGCCGGCACCCTCGAGGATGACGTCGAACTCGTCCTGCTCCTCGGCGGCCTCGGCCGGAGCGGCGGCACCGCCGACGGCGGCGACGGCGACCGGAGCGGCCGCGGTGACCTCGAACTTCTCCTCGAACTTCTTCACGAAGTCCGACAGCTCGAGCAGGGTCATGTTGCCGAAGGTCTCGAGCAGTTCGTCAACGTTGGCCATTGTTGTTTTCCTTTCGGTAGTTGCTGTCTATGCGGGCGAGTCGTGCCGCACGGAATTACTCGGCGGCCGTTGCGCCTTCTTCGGCCTGCTTCTTCTCCTGCAGCGCGGCGGCCAGGCGGGCCACCTGCGAGGCGGGAGCGTTGAACAGACCGGCGGCCTTGGTGAGGTTGCCCTTGAGCGCGCCCGCCAGCTTGGCCAGCAGCACCTCGCGGGTCTCCAGGTCGGCGATCCGCTCGACCTCGGACACGGACAGCGGAGCGCCGTCCATGTAGCCGCCCTTGATGATGAGCGCCTTGTTGTCCTTCGCGAAGGTCTTCAGGGCCTTGGCCGCGTTGACCGGCTCACCCGTGATGAAGGTGATCGCGGTCGGCCCGACGAACAGGTCGTCGAGGCCTTCCACGCCCGCCTCAGCGGCGGCACGCTTGACCAGGGTGTTCTTGGCGACGGAGTACGTGGCGTCGGCGCCGAGCGCGCGCCGCAGCTCGGTGAGCTTGCCGACCGACAGGCCACGGTATTCCGTGACGACGGTGGCCGTCGAGCTCTTGAACTGCTCCGCGATCTCCTCGACCGCGGTGACCTTCTCGGGTTTTGCCATACTTCGCCTCCTCTCTGATTGGTCGGTTCGTGTACGCGAACTACCGATCAGGGGCCGGCGACAAAACAAACGCCCCGAACGCAGAGCGTTCCGGGGCGCAACAGAAAATCGATCCGGAGCATGCCCGGATCAATTCCCAGCCTCGGCTCTCCCTGCGTGGGCCGCCGGCAATGTCGCCGGACCTTCGACCGAACCCATACGGGATCGGCGACCAACGGTCTTCGGTAGAACGGATTGGGTAGCGATCGAACTCGTCGATAACTGACCTCCAATGTACCCGGAGGGATTCCCATCTGCCAAAACGGCCCCCGCGCGGAGCGTGATTGCCACTTCGCCACACTCTGACAATCGTGTCTGGCATCACATTTTCTCTTGACTGTGGCGGACATCGCCCAAGAATCTGTTACTTCGAGTGACATTTACCGCCTAGGCTTCGGGGCTATGGCAACCTCCATAGTCGATCCACCGATGCTGCTGGAACGACGTACCGCGCGCTTCGTCGCTCTGGCCGTGATCTGCCTGGCGGAACTGCTGGTCGTCCTGGACAACACCATCGTCAACGTGGCGCTGCCCTCCCTGGGAGTCGAACTCGGCACCGGCATCAGCGGCCTGCAATGGGTCGTCGACGCGTACACGCTGAGCTTCGCCGGGCTCTTGCTGGCCTTCGGCAACCTCGGCGATCGCTATGGCCGCCGCCGCGTCATGATGATCGGCCTGATCGGCGTGGCCGTCATGTCGATCGGCGGCGCGCTATCGGACTCCATGGGAGCGGTCATCGCGGCACGCGCCGCCATGGGCGTCTTCGCCGCCGCCGTCTTCCCCGCGACGCTCGCCCTGATCATCAACATCTTCACCGACCGCAGGGAGCGCGCGCTCGCCATCGCCGCGTGGACGGCCATGGCGGGCTTCGCGATCGCCATCGGCCCGATCTCGGGCGGATGGCTGCTCGAGCACTTCAGCTGGCACGCGGTGTTCTGGATCAACGTGCCCGCGGCGCTAATCGCCTTCGCAGCCACCCTGATCTGGGTACCCGAATCGCGATCGGATCGGGTGGGACGGCTCGACGTGCTCGGCATCGCGCTGTCCATCGCGGGCATCACGCTGGTGGTCTGGTCGATTATCGAAGCGCCGCGCCATGGCTGGCTGTCGGCGACCACACTCGGCGTCGGGGCGTTCGGCGTCGTGCTGATCGCCGCATTCGTCGCGTGGGAATTACGCACCGCCGCCCCCATTCTCGATATGCGGCTGTTCCGCGACCGCCGTTTCTCGATGCCCGCCTTGGCCATCGCGGTCTGCTATTTCTCGATGTTCGGATTCCTCTTCCTGATCACCCAGTACTTTCAGGGCGTCCGGGAGTACACGCCGCTCGAATTCGGCATCGTCTCTTTACCTTTCGCGTTTTCGGTGGCGATCGGCGCGCCGATCGCCACGCTGCTCGCCCAGCGCCTCAGCGCCACGTCCATCATCGTGTTCGGTCTGCTGCTGACCGGTCTCGGCCTGTATCTCGGTGGGCAGGTGACCGTGGACAGCGCCTATGTGACCGATGTGCTGCCGTCCATGGTCTCGATGGCGCTCGGCTTGGCCATCGTGCAGGGCCCGGCCACCGAATCCATCATGGGCTCGCTTCCGCTGAACGAGGCGGGCGCCGGGTCGGCGGTCAACGACACCACCCGCGAGATCGGCGGCACGCTCGGCGTCGCCGTGCTCGGCTCGATCGTGGCCTCGTACTACAGCACCCGGATCGGGCCGCGTATCGATGCCGTACCGGCCGGGCTGATGAACGACACCGAGAAGGGCCTGGTGAAAGCCAGCCTGCTGAGCGTCATCGAAATGCGCAAACGACCGCTGGCCCCGTTCTTCGAGACCCAGCGGGAGAACCTGATCATCGCCATGAAGACGGCGATGCTCCAGGGTTCGCATGCCGCGTCGCTGGTGGCCGCGAGCGCGGTCGTCGGGTGCGCGGTCCTGGTAGCGATCTTCCTGCCCTGGGGCGTCCCGGACCGCGATTCCGTCCTGCTCGGATGGCGCAAATCCGCTGAGCCGCAGGAAGATCCGGCGCCATAGCGCCGACTCGACACCGCCGCCGGCCCAGGATGCCGCGCCTGGGCTGGATACGGGCGGCGGGGCGCCGGTACACGGATTGCCCGTCCGTGTACCGGCGCGTGGCGTTCTCAGGACGTTGCGCGCTGCGCATGCCGGACGAGTCGGCGCAGCACCTCGGACGCACCGGACCGGAATTCGGCGCCGGCGATCAGTCCGTCCGGTCCGACGTCCTCACGAAGCACCGGTAGGCGCACGCAGGCGTCGAGATCGATGTCGGCGCCTACGTACCCGAGCACGCTGCGCAGCGTCGCCGACGCGCCGTCGCCCCGGCCGAGCGGCGCGACCGTGAGCCACGCGACCGGCTTCTCGTAGAGGTCACCGGTGCCCACTGTCCAGTCGAGCAGGTTCTTCAGACTGCCTGGCAGCGTGCCCGCGTATTCCGGGGTGCAGAACAGGACCGCATCCGATCCCGAAAGCTGTTCCCGCAGCGCGAGAACCGGCGGATGCGCCGAGCCGTCGTCGTCCGGGTTGAAGGCGGGCAAGGCCGCGAGGCCGTCGTACCACCGGGTTCTGATCCCGTCCGGGGCAATCGCTGAGACCGTGCGCAATGCGGCGGAATTGGTGGACGCGGCGCGAGTGCTGCCGGATATCAACAGGACGACTGTCACATCGAACCCAACCACGTTGCCGGGCGAATTAGTCCGGAAACAGCAATGGCGGGAACGCGAAACGCGTTCCCGCCATTGCGGTGGTGCTCAGTCGCTGCTTACGCGTCCTCGTCGAGGAGGTTGCGGGTGCGGTTCGGGTCCACCGGGATGCCCGGTCCGGTGTTCGTCGAGACCGTCACCTTCTTGACGTAGCGGCCCTTGGCGGTCGACGGCTTGGCCCGCAGGATCTCGTCCAGCGCGGCGCCGTAGTTCTCCACCAGCTTGCTGTCGTCGAAAGACGCCTTGCCGATGACGAAGTGCAGGTTGGCCTGCTTGTCGACCCGGAAGTTGATCTTGCCGCCCTTGATGTCGTTGACGGCCTTGGTCACGTCGGTGGTGACCGTGCCCGTCTTCGGGTTCGGCATCAGGCCGCGCGGGCCGAGAACACGCGCGATCCGGCCGACCTTGGCCATCTGGTCCGGGGTGGCGATCGCGGCGTCGAAGTCCAGCCAGCCGCCCTGGATCCGCTCGATCAGATCCTCGGCGCCGACGGCATCCGCGCCGGCGGCCTCGGCCTCGGCGGCCTTCTCGCCCGCGGCGAACACGATGACGCGGGCGGTCTTACCGGTGCCGTGCGGCAGGTTGACCGTGCCGCGGACCATCTGGTCTGCCTTGCGGGGATCCACACCCAGACGCACGGCGACCTCGACGGTCGCGTCGGTCTTGGTGGTGGCGGTCTCCTTCGCCAGGCGCGCGGCGGCCAGCGGGGAGTAGAGCTTGGTGCGATCGACCTTCTCGGCCGCGGCGAGGTACGCCTTGCTTCGTTTTGCCATGATTCTCTGTCCTGTTCGATAGTTCAGACGTGGTTATCGGGCCTGGCCGGCCCTCCCACCAGGGAGCGATTCCGCTCAGCCTTCGATGGTGATGCCCATCGAACGCGCGGTACCCGCGATGATCTTGGCCGCCTGATCGAGGTCGTTGGCGTTCAGATCTTCCTGCTTGGTCTTGGCGATCTCGCGCACCTGGTCCATGGTCACCTTGGCGACCTTGTTGCGGTGCGGCTCGGCCGAGCCCTTCTGCACGCCTGCGGCCTTGAGCAGCAGCTTGGCGGCGGGCGGGGTCTTCAGCTTGAAGTCGAACGACCGGTCCTCGTACACCGAGATCTCGACCGGGATGACGTTGCCGCGCTGCGACTCGGTCGCGGCGTTGTACGCCTTGCAGAACTCCATGATGTTGACGCCGTGCTGACCGAGCGCGGGGCCGACCGGAGGGGCCGGGTTCGCCTGGCCGGCCTGGATTTGAAGCTTGATGATCCCGGCGAGCTTCTTCTTCTTGGGGGGCATCTTTCTTTCCTAGGTGTTGGTGTCCCTTGCTCTTTGCAAGTCTGCTGACTCGACCCGCGGCGCGCGGGCCGACTCATCCCGTCGTCGACGGAACGGATCTAGATCTTCGCGACCTGGGTGAACGCCAGCTCGACCGGAGTCTCGCGGCCGAAGATCGACACGAGCACCTTGAGCTTCTGCTGTTCGGCGTTGACCTCGGAGATGCTGGCGGGCAGCGTCGCGAACGGACCGTCCATCACGGTCACCGACTCGCCGACCTCGAAGTCGACCTCGATGACCGGCTTCGGCGCGACCTCGCCGCCCGCGGTCTCGGTGGACGCCGCCGCGGCCGCCGCGGCGGGCTTCTTCTGCTGCTGCGCGGCCGGGACGAGGAACTTCACCACGTCGTCGATGGACAGCGGCGACGGACGCGAGGTGGCGCCGACGAAGCCGGTGACGCCGGGCGTGTTGCGCACCGCGCCCCACGACTCGTCGTTGAGCTCCATGCGGACCAGGATGTAGCCGGGCAGCACCTTGCGGTTGACGTGCTTGCGCTGCCCGTTCTTGATCTCGGTGACCTCTTCGGTGGGCACCTCGACCTGGAAGATGTAGTCCTCCAGGTCCAGGTTCTGCACGCGGGTCTCGAGGTTGGCCTTCACCTTGTTCTCGTAGCCGGCGTAGGAGTGGATGACGTACCACTCGCCGGGGGCGCGCCGCAGCGCTGCCTTCATCTCGGCGACCGGATCGGCGGGCTCGGCATCGATCGGGGCGGCAGGGGCGGACTCAGCGGGCTCCGATTCCTCGACCGCGGGCTCGTCGGTCGCGAACTCCTCGACGGAGTCGGTGGGCTCGGCCACCGCGTCGTCGGCCGGGAACTTGTCGTGTGTGTCGTTCTCCGGGGTGCTCACTGGGGCACTCGCTTCCTGTGTCGTCACGTACATCCTCTGCGTGCCGGGCCGGGCGCGCGGCGACATCACTGCCACCCGTGTCCGCCCCGGGATCGGCTACCGGCGTCGGCGTCGTTCAGCTAGCCGAACAGCCAGTTGACACCCTTGATGAACGCCAGATCCAACCCGCTGATGAACGCGACCATGAAAATCACGAACACCAGAACAACGCTCGTATAGGTGACCATCTGCTTCCGGTTGGGCCAGATCACCTTGCGCAGTTCCGCGATGACCTCACGCAGGAACTTGATCAAACGCTTGAACGGATTACCCGACTTCTTGCGTTCGGCCCGATCGGTCGCCTTGGTTGCCTTCCGCGACGGACGGTCGAGCGTGGCGATAGCGCCCGTGTCGACCTGTGAGGATCCAGTGCGAGTCCGCCGGGCGGACCGCTTTCCGCTCGGTCGTGTCGCTGCGGCGGTGCCATCGCCTTCGTCGGCGGCATGTGCGCCGCGGCGAGTGTCCCGCTCGTCGCTCACGCCTTCTCCTCGCTCCGTTTGGTGCCGTCGTGCGCGATGCGCGCCGTGCGAATTGCTCGCTCGCTCACGTCGATCCTCTCTCGTCGCTGGCATCCAGGGCAGGGGCGACAGGACTTGAACCTGCAACCTGCGGTTTTGGAGACCGCTGCTCTGCCAGTTGAGCTACGCCCCTTCGGTTGGACGGTGTTGGCTGTCCAACCACTGTTCCGATATTCAGTTGTGTCCTGGTGTCACACAACACGCGCGCCGCTCCGGCAGTTGCCGGCCCCGTGGGCGATCCGCGCGGACCGCCTGGAACCAGCCCCTCAGAGCAGCGCGCAGCGGCTGGCGACCCCAGAAACCTGAGTGTACGTTACCGTGCGCGCCATTAGCCAATCCGGGTCGCTGTCCCTGGTCAGGCGAGCTGCACCGTCGCGGTGGCGCGGCCGAAGATCTTCTTCCCCGCCGACTTCGCCACGATGGCCACGACCGCGGTCCGGTTCTCCGGATCGACCGACTTCACCTTACCGGTGTACTCGATTTCGGCCGCCTCCTCGGAGCCCACGTAGACCGGGCTGGTGAAGCGGACGTTGTACTCCTTGACAGCGCCGGGATCGCCGAGCCACGAGGTGACGAATCCGCCGCCGAGACCCATGGTCAGCATGCCGTGCGCGACGACGTTCTCCAGGCCGACCAGCTTCACCACCTCGTCGCTCCAGTGGATCGGGTTGGCATCGCCGGAGACGCCCGCGTAGTTCACCAGGTCGCCGCGGGTGAGCCGGACGATGCGCGCGGGCAGCTCGTCGCCGACCGAGACGTCCTCGAACCGGATGGCGTGCTTCGTGCGCACCCCTTCCGCGGGCGGTACGACCGGTGCGGGCGCCTCGGTCACCGCGAGCGAGGTGCGCGGGTGGTGCCCCGGCGCGTCCTCGCCGATGCCGTGCATGAGCACGTTGCGGACGGCGGCGTTGAGGTTCGGGTCGATGTCGCCGCCGCTGCGGCCGACGAGCGTGGTGTAGGTGGTGAGCACCAGTTCGTCGTTCTGCGCGGTGACGATGTTCTTGGTCACGATGATGTCGCCGCCGAAGGCCTGCCGGAACGAATGCAGGTGGACATCGCAGGTGAGCTGGTCGCCGACCCTGATCGGGCGATGGAATTCCAGGATCTGGTCGGTCTGCATGATCTGGCTGAGGTCGTAGCCGGTGACGACCTCTTCGAACAATTTGCGCTGCGCGAGAATCCCGACCAGGGAGATGAAGGTGACCGGCGCGAGCAGGTTGTCGTAGCCGTACTCCTGCGCCGCGTCCTCGTCCCAGTGCACCGGGTGGTAGTCCTGCACGGCGCGGGCGTATTCACGCACCTTCTCGCGGCCGACCTCGTAGTAGTCGTCGACGCGGTAGTGGTGACCGACCATCGCCGCGGCGTTCGCCGCGGGGTCGAGCGTCTCGCCCGTCTGGACCGCTTCGTCTGTACCGGTGTTGATTGTCACGGGAGGACTGTACCTATCTGACCCCGTCACCCGGAGTCTGCGGAGCGCTCACCACCGCACCCACACCGTGAAAATGCGTCAGGGCCGGACAGTTGTCCGGCCCTCGCGGTGCCACGGCCCGAGATACCGGGAGGCGACTCCCGGCGTTAGACCACGCGGTAGTTCACGCGTGGAGGACTAGCGGGATTCGCGGTGCGCCCGGTGCGTGCCGCAGTTCGGGCAGAACTTCTTCAACTCCAGACGATCCGGGTCGTTACGCCGGTTCTTCTTGGTGATGTAGTTGCGGTGCTTGCACTGCTCGCAGGCCAAGGTGATCTTTGGCCGGACATCGGTGGACTTCGCGGCCACGATATGCCTTCTTTCCGGTACCTGATGGGCTTGTATCGGTTGTGGTAGCGATGGCCGGACTTGAACCGGCGACACAACGATTATGAGTCGTTTGCTCTACCGACTGAGCTACACCGCCACGGCGTCGCATTGCCATGGTGCCGAGCCCGCACTACGGGAGCGATGCCGAGTCGGTCACCACCGGCAATCCGGCGAGCCCCCTAACGGAATCGAACCGTTGACCTTTTCCTTACCATGGAAACGCTCTGCCGACTGAGCTAAGGGGGCATGACTACTTCCGCACCGAGCCTCGAACACTCGACCTCAGCGCGGTGAAGTCTTGAACGAGGTTACACACTCACCGGTCTCAGCACCAAACCGGGTGGTCAAAGGCATGTTTTCGGGCGCGTGGCCGCAACTTTCCGCAGCCTCCGGGCCTTCACTCCAGTTCGCCAGCGCAACCCTCAGGTTATCGAACGCGAACGTGGCCGCCCTCGAACGCGAACATGACGTGCAGGCGATCACACACGATGCCACGAAAATGCAATACGTCCCGACCGGAAGTCAGACGTCTCGACGAATCGAGCCAGATCGAAGCCAACGAGAAGAAGCTACGGTCCGCAGACCGGACCGATCAGTCGAACCGATCACTCGGTGAACGAAGCGGGTCGATGCGACGACGCGAAGACATGGGACATGCGTCGGGTTGTGCTGAGACACACAACGCGGCCGAGGAAAAAGTCGGTCGATCGCCACCACAAGACGACGCAACAGGCGTGACCGAAGCAACCACCGCGAGGGGGTCCGGGGGGCGAAGCCCCGCCGGGCGGGGTGTGGGGGTTGCACCCCCACAGGACATTACGAAGCGAGCCCTGTACGCGCTTTTTGCGTACAGGGCTCGCCTGGTGAGCGGAGTGGCAGGTGTAGGATTCGAACCTACGTAGGCTTTCACCGACAGATTTACAGTCTGCTCCCATTGGCCGCTCGGGCAACCTGCCGTTCGCGCATTGTTTCGCGCGCTGAGCAGAATACATCGAACCCGCACCCTGAATGCAAACCGGCTGGCTATCGGCCCTGCGACGCGACTACCCTCGGGTCTCCGGGTAGAACTGACGGTGGCTGTAAGCATCGGGCTCAGCTCACCCGTCGGACTGTCAGAACAGGAGCGCAGCGTGGCTGATTCGTCTTTCGATGTTGTGAGCAAGGTCGACCGGCAGGAGGTCGACAACGCTCTGCATCAGGCGGAGAAGGAGCTCAACACCCGCTACGACTTCCGCGGTACCGGCGCGTCGATCGAATGGTCCGGCGAGGACAAGATCGTGCTCACCGCGGAGGCGGAGGAGCGTGTGAAGGCCGCGCTGGAGGTGTTCAAGGAGAAGCTGATCCGCCGCGACATCTCGCTGAAGGCGTTCGACGCGGGCGAGCCGGTCTCCTCCGGCAAGGTGTACAAGATCACCGGTTCGCTGGTGCAGGGCATCGATTCCGAGCACGCGAAGAAGATCTCCAAGAAGATCCGGGACGAAGGCCCCAAGGGCGTGAAGGCGCAGATCCAGGGCGACGAACTGCGGGTGAGCAGCAAGAAGCGCGATGATCTGCAGGCCGTCATCGCCCTGCTGAAGGGCGAGGATTTCGGCATCGCGCTGCAGTTCGTCAACTACCGCTGACCGCCGGCCCGCAGCGCGGCGGGATCGGTCGCGTTCAGCGTGTCCACGAGGGTGTCCTCCTCATAGGTGAAGTGGGTCTCCAGTTCCGTCGCGAGGCGATCGAAGTCCGCGCGCAGCCGGGCCGGATCGCCGGGTTCCGGCGCGTCGAGGAGTTCCCGTAGCTCGGTCAGCGCGGTGGCGACCACACCGTGCTCGCGGTTGAGCCGGTCGATCACGGGCGCGAGTTCGGGATGCAGCCGGACAAGGGCGGGAAAGACGCCGTCCTCGCTGGTGTGATGTTCGCCGAGCGCGCCGCAGAACGCGAGGCAATGGGCGCGTAGATCCCGCGGCAGCGCCGGTTTGCCCGCCACGCCCGGTGCCCGTACGTATTGCTCGAGACCCGTCCGGACGGTGGCGAGGTCACGGCGCAGCTGGGCATGCACGTGCCGGAGGTGATCGCCGACGGCCGCGGCGCGCTGCCGCGCGGGCGTCGCCCTGTCCGGCGATCCGGTCAGCGCTGTCGCACCCGCGACGCCCGCCACGGCGCCGGCGGTGGCTCCCGCTGCCGCCAGAAGGCGGCGCCTGCCGAGCCCAGGACGCGTGACCGGCTCCAACGCTACGACGGGGATAATCCGGTCGGTCGCCGCCTGATAGGCGGCGAAGGCGGGATCGTCGCCGGCTTGGGCGGCATAGTGCCGGTCCCGCTCGCCGCCCTCGAGCACTCGTGCGTTCGCGAGGTAGGTCTCGATCCGCTCCCCCGTGCCGATCTCGACGGTCACCTCGGGATTCGCACGCACGTTGTGGAACCAGGCCGGATGGGTGTCCGCGCCCGCATTGGACCCGAACACCAGGACGCGCGCACCGTCGCGGCGGTAGACGATCGGCACCGTGTGCGCGCGTCCGGTTCTCGCGCCGACGGTGGTGAGCAGGAGCAGCGGCGCTTCCTCGAACATTCCGCCGACGCGGCCGGCGTTCGCGCGGAACTCCGCGATGATCGCCCGGTTGAACTCCTTCGGCCCGCTGCGCTCCGGATCAGTCATATCCGACACCCCTTCCGCGGCACGACGCAAACGCCGCGACCGCTGGTTATAGCCTGATGACGATGTGCGAGTTTTGCTTTGCAAGCAAAACTATTTTGTAGACAAAGGCTATTGGGAGGCGGTCGGCATGTCAACCGAGGAGCGGCCGGGACTCGGCGTGGACGAGGGCATCCGCACGCTGCTGCTGCTGATGCCGCGCGTGGTGGGACGGGCCAAGAAATTGGGCGTTCCGAAGGAACTGGAGTCGTTCTCGCTGGCGCCTCGGCACCTGTCGCTGCTGGCCAATCTGGTGTTCGACGGACCGACCACGGTGACGGATCTCGCCGCCCGCCTGGAGGTGGCGCCGACGACGGTGAGCCTGATGGTCGGCGAACTCAGCAAGCAGGGTGTGCTGGAACGCGGCGCGGACCCGGACGACCGCAGGCGCACCATCGTCGCCATCGCACCGGCGCACGAGCAAGCCGTGCACAAATGGCTGGGACGCAGCGCTCGCGCCTGGCGCACCGTGCTCGAGCCGCTCACCGCGCAGCAGCGGCAGTTGTTCGTCGAGACGTTTCGCGCCTACGAAGACCAGCTGGCCCTGGACGATTGAGCGTTCCCGGGCTCAGTGCCGGCGCGGGCCGCCCGCCATCTCCTCGAGCCGGGCGATGCGTTCGTTCATCGACGGATGCGTGGAGAACCAGCGCGCGACCCGCTCACCCGCACGGAACGGATTGGCGATCATCAGGTGCGACTGCGACGCCAGCCGCGGCTCGGGCGGAAGCGGGGCGGTCTGCACGCCGCGTTCGATCTTCCGCAGCGCGGACGCCAGCGCCAGCGGATCGCCGGTCAGCTCGGCGCCGGACTGGTCGGCCTGGAATTCGCGCGAACGCGAGACGGCCAGTTTGATCAGCGTCGCGGCGATCGGGCCGAGCAGCGAGACCAGCAGCACGGCCAGCACGTTCGGACCCTCGCCGTTGCGGTTGCCGCCGAACATGGACAGGTACATGGCCAGGTTCGCCACGCCGGAGATGACGGCCGCGAGCGCACCCGCGATCGAGGAGATGAGGATGTCGCGGTTGTAGACGTGCGAGAGTTCGTGACCGAGCACGGCCCGCAATTCCCGCTCGTCGAGGAGCTGCAGAATGCCGCTGGTGCAACAGACCGCGGCGTGACGGGGATTGCGTCCGGTGGCGAAGGCGTTGGGCGCGTTCGTCGGGCTGATGTACAGCCGGGGCATCGGCTGCCGCGCGATGGTGGCCAGCTCCCGCACGATCCGGTACATGACCGGGGCCTCCAGCTCGCTGACCGGCTGGGCGTGCATGGCCTTCAACGCGATCTTGTCGCTGTTGAAGTACGCGTAGGCGTTCATGCCCACCGCGAGCAGGATCGCGACGACGAGGATCGTCGGGTTGCGGAACAGCGCGCCGATCACCACGATCAGGGCCGACAGGCCCACCATCAGCCCGAAGGTCTTCAGCCCGTTCGCAAACCCGTGCCCGTGCATACGTCTCCCTTGCCGCTCCCCCGTTCACCGAGTCGCCTTACAGCAGATAAACGATAGAAGCTCCAGGCAAAGTTCCGGTGCATCCCCGCCGCGCTCACCCCACGCGTTCGATGGTGTAGCGAACCAGCCGCTCGAGCGCGTCGTTGGCGGGGCCGCCGGGCAGGGCGGACAGCTCGGCGTAGGCGAGGTCGGCGTAGCCCTGCAGTTTCTCCTTGGCCAGCGTCATGCCGCGCGAGTCGGCGAGCAGGGCGAGCGCCTCGTCCACCTCGTCGTCGGTTTCCAGCGGACGGGCCAGCAGCTTGCGCAGGCGATCGCCGTCGGCGCCCTCCTCGCGCAGCGCGTACAGCACCGGCAAGGTGTGCACGCCCTCGCGCAGGTCGGTGCCGGGAGTCTTGCCGGACTGCTCGGAGGCGGAGGAGATGTCGATGATGTCGTCGGAGATCTGGAAGGCGGTGCCGACCGCGTCACCGAGGCGGGCCAGACGCTCGACGTGCTCGGGGTCCGCCCCCGAGAAGGTGCCGCCGAAGCGGCCGGAAGCGGCGATCAGCGATCCGGTCTTCTCCCACACCACGCGCAGGTAGTGCTCGACCGGGTCCTGCGACTCCCGAGCGCCCATGGTCTCGCGCATCTGACCGGTGACCAGTTCGGCGAAGGTCTCGGCGATGATGCGCACCGCGTCGGGGCCGAGGGTGGAGGTGAGCCGGGACGCGTGCGCGAACAGGTAGTCGCCCGCGAGGATGGCGATGTTGTTGCCCCACCGCGAGTTGACGCTCGGAGCGCCGCGGCGCATGGGGGCCTCGTCCATCACGTCGTCGTGGTAGAGCGTGGCCAGGTGCACGAGCTCGACGACGGTGCCCGCCGTGATCAGCGCGGGGTCGGCGGGGCGCGGGCCGAGCTGCCCGGTGAGGATGGTGAAGAGCGGGCGGAAGCGCTTGCCGCCGGCCTTGGCCAGGTGCAGCGCGGCTTCCTGGAGGAATTCCGCACCGTCGGAGAGTTCGTCGACGAGGAGTCTCTCCACTTCGGCCAGCCCGTTGCGCACGGTGTCGGCCAGCGCGCGGTCACCGAGGTCGACTCCGGCCACGACCGTGCTCACGTCGCTCCCGGCTCCGCCGTGCGCCGTGTCCATGATTCGCTCGCTGCGCTCGCTCATGGCCGATGTGCTCATTTCTTCTCCCAGCGATGCGTCCGACCCCACGGTAGAGAACCTAGCGTGTCACCGCCGGATGGCCCATGAACACCGTCACTCTGTGGTGGATCGGCCACGATCGCGGCGCGTCGGCGGTGATCGTCCACGACGCGAGCGCGACCGCCGTCGACATGGGTGTGACGGCCCTGCGAGTATGGAGCGCATGGGTTCACCGGAAGCGAGTCCCGCGAGCGACGAGGACGCGTTGCCCAGCCGGGCCGAGGTGCTGGTCGTCGGCGCGGGCCCGGCCGGATCGGCGTCGGCGGCTTGGGCGGCTCGGGCGGGACGGGACGTGGTGCTCCTCGATTCCGCCGTCTTTCCCAGGGACAAGACCTGCGGCGACGGGCTGACCCCGCGCGCCACCGCGGAACTGGAGCAGCTCGGTCTCGGCGAGTGGGTGCGCGCGCACATCGTCAACCACGGCCTCCGGATGACCGGCTTCGGCCGCGAGGCGCTGCTGAGCTGGCCGGGCGGGTCCTTCCCGACGTACGGAAGCGCGGTTCCGCGTACCGAACTCGACGACAAACTGCGCGAAACGGCGGTCAAGTCCGGTGCGCGCATGGTGGACGGCACGAAAGTGGTCGATGTCACCCGCGAGGGCGACCGGGTCACGGGCGTGACGGTGCGGACGGCCGACGGCACGCGCGCGATCGCCTGCCGGACGCTGGTGGTCGCCGACGGCGTGCGTTCACCGATCGGGCGGCTGCTCGGCCGCGTCTGGCATCGGCAGTACGCGTACGGCACCGCGGCGCGGGCCTACATCCGGTCCGGCCGCAGCGACGACCAGTGGATCACCTCCCACCTGGAGTTGCGCGATGCCTCCGGCGAGCTGGTTCCCGGCTATGGCTGGGTGTTCCCGCTCGGCAACGGCGAGGTGAACATCGGTGTCGGGTCGCTGGCGACGGAACGCAGGCCCTCGCATATCGCGTTGAAGCCGCTGCTGGCGCACTACACCGCGCTGCGCAGGGAGGAATGGCAATTCGAAGGCTCGCTGCGCGCGGTGTCCTCGGCCCTGCTGCCGATGGGCGGGGCGGTCTCGAACGTCGCGGGCCGCAACTGGGTGCTCATCGGTGACGCCGCCGGGTGCGTGAACCCGCTCAACGGCGAGGGCATCGATTACGGCTTGGAGGGCGGTCACATGCTGGCCGACCTGCTGGACGAACCCGACCTCGGCGCGATCTGGCCGCAGGTGCTGCGCGCCCGCTACGGACGCACGTTCTCGGTCGCCCGGCGGATCGCGGGCCTGGCCACGCATCCGCGCATGGTGCCGCTGGGCGGCCCTCCCGTGCTGCGGTCGAAGTACTTGCAGCGCACGGCCGTCCGGGTGATGGGCAACCTGGTGACCGACGAGGACGTCGACCTGACCGCGCGCGCCTGGCGGATGGCGGGCCGGGCGTCGCTGCGCTTCGACGAGCGTCCGCCGTTCGCCTAGGCACGGGAGGCGCGATGAGCGGAGGACGAGCGCGCGGATCGCCCGCGCTGTATCTGCTGCCGCATCTGCGCCGCGCCAAGGACCTGGCCGACCGGCACTACGCCGACCCGCTGAATCTGGACGGGCTCGCGGCGGCCGCCGGGGTGTCGAAATACCACTTCCTGCGCGCGTTCGCCGCCGTCTACGGCCTGACCCCGGCCGCGTATCTGGCCGAGCGGCGCATCGAACGCGCCCAGGACCTGCTGCGCGCGACCAATCTCACCGTCACCGAGGTGTGCATGCTGGTCGGCTACAGCAGCCTCGGCTCGTTCAGCAGCAAGTTCCGGCAGCTGGTCGGCGTCACGCCGTCGGACTACCAGGCGAAGTTCGCCGACGGCGCGCCGCGCATTCCCGGCTGTTTCGTCTTCATGCACGGGCTCTCCGACCGCAAGCCGCGCGGCTGAGCAAACGGCGCAATTTCGGAGAAGCCGGTGCCGGGGCGGCCGCCATAGCCTGGCCCGCATGACGACGATTACGAATGTTTCCCTGGTCACGGTGTACGTCACGGACCAAACCGCCGCGAAAGAGTGGTACGTCGACAAGCTCGGGTTTGTCGAGACCAGCGACGTCACGATGGGCGACAACGGTTTCCGCTGGGTCACCGTCGCGCATCCCGCGCATCCGGAATTGGAGATCACCCTGATGCTCCCGGGTCCGCCGCTGGATGAGAACTACGCCGACGCCGTCCGGCGCGCGCTGGCCAACGGCACCCACGGCTCCCTCGGCCTGCGGACGGAGAACTGCCAGAAGACCTTCGAGGAACTCACCGCCAAGGGCGTGGAGTTCGTCCAGCCGCCCGCCGAACGGCCCTACGGCACCGAGGCGATCATCCGGGACAACTCGGGGAACTGGCTGGTCCTGGTCGAGCCGAAGGAGTACGCGCCGCAGGACTTCGCCTAGGCCCGACGGCGTTGCCCCGGCCGGGCCGGGGCAACGTGCGCTCAGGCGGTCGGCTTCGCCGACAACCACTCCTCGATGAATTTGCGCTCGCTGTTGAGCACCCGATGGTGCAACTGCTCGGCGAGCGGCTCGATCGCGCCGCCGACCACGGGCACCTTCACCTGCACGGTGCCCGCCACCTCGAGCTCGGATCCCTCCGCGGTGGAACGGATCTCGTAGGACCCGGACATCGCGGTGTTGATGCCGCCGGTGCTTGCCTCGAAGGTGCCTTTTGCGACCTCGCCGACCAGCGCCTGCCAGTTGTCGGTGCGGGAGAAGGTGAGCTCGCTCTTGAGCACCTTGCGGACCAGCGTGGGTACCTTGTCCTCGGCGGCCTTTTCGGTCATATGGATGCGAATGGTGCCCGCGCCGTCCGGGTGCGACAGATCCAGCGTCGCGGTCGGTGCGTCGGCGAAGCGGGCCCGCCAGACGTCGTCGGTGGTGAGTGCCCGGTGGAGATCTTCGACCGGGACGGTATATGGCACGGTGAAGCTGAATTTTCGGGACATGGCCGCCACCGTAGCCGAGCCGGTCGGTAGCCTGTGGCGGTGTCGGAAACCAGCCAGTCCACGGGGCGGCCGATCCGCCTGCGACGGGCCGGGATCGGGGTGCTGATCGCCGCGACGGCGGTGAGCGTACTCGTCGGGCTGCTGGTGCTGGCCGCGTGGCGCAACGACTACCTGATCAGCTCGGACAAGGGCAGCACCACGGCCGAAGTGCTCTCGGCGGGGCGGCTGCGCTCGGCGGTCATGTACGTCACACCGGACGGCGAGACGCACAATCCGAAGGTCGGCGTGCTGTACCCGACCAACCTGACCGCGGGTGAACGGATCCGGGTGGAATACAGCCGCAGCGACCCCGACCTGGTGCGCGTGGAAGGCCGCGACGTGCGCGTCGCGATTCCGCCCGCGCTGTCGGTCATCGTGGTGGTGTGGCTGCTCGCGCTGCCCACGCTGTGGTTGCTCTCGCGCGGGAACCGTCGTCCCGAGCCGGTGGCTCGGCCCGCGCCGCAGGCCTGAACTCCCGTCGCGCCGACCCGCGGCGCCCCGACAGTTCGCCGGATCTTTCCGTGCGCTTCACTTCGGTGTGGCGGCGCGGCGCGGTGCACCGGTCAGGCTGGGGACGTGCGTGTAGCGATCGTCGCGGAGTCGTTCCTGCCGAATATGAACGGCGTCGTCAACTCCGTGCTGCGGGTGCTGGAGCACTTGGACCGGCACGGGCACGACGCGCTGATCATCGCGCCCGACACCCCGCGTGGTCAGCCCGCCGCGCCGCGCGAGTACGAGCGTTTCCAGGTCCATCGGGTGCCCGCGGTCATGGTGCCGAAGATCAGTTCGCTGCCGGTCGGGCTGCCGCAGCCGGGCATCGTCTCGGCCATCGAGGACTTCGACGCCGACGTGGTGCACCTGGCCTCGCCGTTCCTGCTCGGCGCGGGCGGGCTGGGTGCGGCGCTGCGGCTGGATCTGCCGACCGTCGCGGTGTATCAGACCGACGTCGCCGGCTTCGCCAAGAGTTACGGGCTCGGGCTGGCCGGTCGTGCCGCGTGGGGTTGGACCCGGCGTATCCACGAGGGCGCCACGCGGACGCTCGCGCCGTCCCGGGCGGCTGCCGAGGATTTGGCCCGGCACGGCATTCCGCGCGTGCACCGGTGGGGACGCGGTGTCGACACCGCGCGTTTCACGCCCGGCGCCCGCTCCGCCGAGCTGCGCGACGCCTGGCGCGCGGGCCGGGACCGGCTGCTGGTCGGCTTCGTCGGGCGGCTGGCGCCGGAAAAGCATGTCGAGCGGCTGGCGGTGCTGGGCGCCGACCCCGATGTCCAGCTGGTGATCGTCGGCGACGGGCCGGAACGCAAGCGGCTGGCACGACTGATGCCGACGGCGGTGTTCACCGGCGAACTCGGCGGCGACGAGCTGGCGCGGGCGTACGCGAGCCTGGACGTGATGGTGCACGCGGGCGAGCACGAGACGTTCTGCCAGGGCGTGCAGGAGGCCCTGGCGTCGGGTGTCCCGGTGATCGGCCCCGACGCGGGCGGTCCGCGCGACCTGATCGCCCACTGCCGCAACGGCTACCTGCTTCCGGTGGATCGCTTCGGCGAGTTGCTGCCCAGTGCCGTCGGGGCGCTGCACGATCCGGAGCTGCGCAACCGCTTCGCCGCTGCGGCCAGGAAGTCGGTGCTGTCCCGGACCTGGCCCGCCATCTGTACCCAGCTGATGGGCCATTACGCCGAAGTGACCGGCTCGCGGATTCGGTTGCCGCATACGGCCTGAGGCCGCTCCGGCGTGACGGAAGTATCCACGCGCCGCGCTCGGTTCGTAACAGACCGCGAGTTAGGGTCTTGGCGTGGCGAAAACGCAATCGAACCGGGCCTCGCTGGACAAGCAGCCGCGCGAAGTCGCGGCGATGTTCGACGGCGTCGCCCGGCGATACGACCTGACCAACACGGTGATCTCCGCGGGGCAGGATCGCTACTGGCGCTGGGCGACCCGCAGGGCGCTGTCGCCGCGGCCGGGCGAACGGCTGCTCGATCTCGCCGCCGGCACCGGTGTATCGACGCTGGAGCTGCAGAAGTCCGGCGCTTGGTGCCTGGCGGCCGACTTCTCCAAGGGCATGCTCAGCGCGGGCCGTTTCCGCGACGTGCCGATGGTGGCGGCCGACGCCATGGCGCTGCCGTTCGCCGACGACTCCTTCGACGCGGTGACGATCTCCTTCGGGCTGCGCAATGTGGCCGACACCGACCTCGCGTTGCGCGAGATGCTGCGGGTCACCAAGCCCGGCGGCAGGTTGGTCGTGTGCGAGTTCTCCGCGCCGGTTCTCCCGCTGTTCCGCACGGTGTATCTGGAGTATCTGATGAAGGCGCTGCCCAAAGTGGCGCGCGTGGTGAGCAGTAACCCCGAAGCCTACGTCTACCTGGCCGAATCCATCTCGGACTGGCCCAATCAGCGCAGGCTGGCGATGCGGATCGCGGCGAACGGGTGGTCGTCGGTGAAGTGGCGAAACCTCACCGGAGGCGTCGTCGCGCTGCATCGGGCGTACAAACTCGGCTGAGCCGGAGACCTCGGTCACACCTCACCGCCGATTTCGAGCACGGTGAGGTGGAATGTCACCTGGCGATAACGCGGGGTAAATCCCGCGCAATCGGCGGTCCGCATGATCGAAGGCATGTCCGACCCAGTGACCGGCCACAGCGACGGCATCGCCCGAACGGCGTGCTCGTACTGCGGCGTGGGCTGCGGGATCACGGTGACGACCGCGCCGGATGGTGCGGGGAAGCCGGTGATCGCCAAGGTCAGCGGCGACAAACTGCATCCGGCCAACGCGGGCAGGCTGTGCACCAAGGGCGCGACGCACGCCGAGTTGACGCGCACCACCGGTCGGATGGAGACCGCCTACCGGCGTTCGGAACGCGGCCAGGTCCCGGTGCCCTTCCCGGTGGACGAGGCCGTGCACGAGGCCGCCACCCGGTTGCGCGCGATCCTGGACGAGCACGGGCCGGACGCGATCGCGCTCTACGTCTCCGGGCAGATGTCGCTGGAGGCGCAGTACCTCGCGACCAAGCTGGCCAAGGGTTATCTGCGCACGGTGCACATCGAGGCGAACTCGCGGCTGTGCATGGCCAGCGCGGGGACCGGCTACAAGCAGTCGCTCGGCGCGGATGGGCCGCCCGGCTCCTATGACGACTTCGAGCACGCCGACCTGTTCTTCGTGATCGGCGCGAACATGGCCGACTGCCATCCCATCCTGTTCCTGCGGATGGCCGACCGGCTGAAGGCCGGGGCGAAGCTCATCGTCGTGGACCCGCGACGCACCGAGACCGCCGCGCGGGCGGACCTGTTCCTGCAGATCGCTCCCGGCACGGACCTAGCGCTGCTGAACGGGCTGCTGCACCTGCTGGTCGCGAACGGCCACATCGACGAGGAGTTCATCGCCGAGCACACCGAGGGCTGGGAGGCGATGCCGGAGTTCCTCGCCGACTATCCGCCGCGGCGAGTGGCGGAGATCACCGGTCTGGCCGAAGCCGACATCCGCACCGCCGCGCGGTGGATCGGTGCAGCCGGCGAATGGATGTCGCTGTGGACGATGGGACTCAACCAGTCCACGCACGGCACCTGGAACACCAACGCGCTGTGCAACCTGCACCTGGCCACGGGCGCGATCTGCCGTCCCGGCAGCGGGCCGTTCTCGCTCACCGGGCAGCCGAACGCGATGGGCGGGCGCGAGATGGGGTACATGGGTCCCGGCCTGCCCGGTCAGCGCAGCCTGCTCTCCGCCGAGGACCGCGCGTTCGTGGAGACCGTGTGGGAACTGGAGCCCGGCACGCTGCGCACCGAAGCCGGGCCCGGCACCGTGGAGATGTTCCGTGAACTGGCCGAAGGGACGATCAAAGCGGCCTGGATCATCTGCACCAACCCCGTCGCCACCGTGTCGAACCGCAAGACCGTGATCGCGGGACTGGAAGCGGCCGAACTGGTGATCGCCCAGGACGCCTACACCGAGACCGCGACCAACGCCTACGCCGACCTGCTGCTTCCCGCCACGCTGTGGGCGGAGGCGGACGCGGTGATGGTGAATTCGGAACGCGATCTCACCCTGCTGCAACAATCGGTGCCGCCCACCGGCGACGCGCGGCCGGACTGGCGGATCATCGCCGACATCGCCACCGCCATGGGCTTCCCCGGCTTCGATTTCGCCTCCAGCGCCGAGGTGTTCGACGAGATCACCCGGTTCGCGAACCCCGCCACCGGCTACGACTTGCGCGGTGTGAGCTACCAGGCGCTGCGCGAAGGGCCGATGCAGTGGCCGTGCGCGCAGCCCGAACGCAGGCGCAATCCGATCCGCTACCTCAATGACGGCGTCAGCCAGACACTGTTCGTCGACGAGTACGGCCACCGGCCCCGGCTGGCCTTCGCCACGCCGAGCCGCCGCGCGGTGTTCTGGCCGCGGCCGCACATGCTGCCGGAGGAGATGCCGGACGACGACTACCCGTTCCTGCTGAACACCGGCCGCCTACAGCACCAGTGGCACACGATGACCAAGACCGGCAAGATCGACAAGCTGACCAGGCTGAACGGCGCGCCGTTCGTCGAGGTGCACCCGGCCGACGCCGAGCGTCTCGGCCTGCGCGCGGGCGATCAGCTCGAGATCGCCTCGCGCCGCGGTCGCGCTGTGCTGCCGGTGCAGGTCAGCGACCGGGTGCGGGAGGGCGATTGCTTCGTGCCGTTTCACTGGAACGACGAGCAGGGCGAATACCTGACCATCAACGCGGTCACCAACGACGCGGTCGATCCGGACTCCCTGCAACCGGAGTTCAAGGCGTGCGCGGTGGCGCTGCGCCGGGTGGCCGCGGTGCCGCAACCGGAAGTTCCCGCCGCGTTGCCCGCGGCGCAGACGGCGCACCCGCTGGCGGCCGTGCTCGGTCTCGACAGCGGCACCGCGCCCACGCTCAGCGAGACCGAGCGGATCTACTTGAGTGGTTATCTGGCGGCGCTGCAGGCGCTTCCGGTGACCGGTCAGCCGGTGCTCCCGGACTCGGCGCCGATGTCCGCGCACAGCAGGCTGTGGGTCGACGGGCTGCTGGCCGGGATGTACTCGCGTGGCGCGGCGAGCACCGCGCCCGCGGTGGACGAGGGTGCGGCCGCCCGCGCGATCACGGTGTTGTGGGCCTCGCAGACCGGCACCGCCGAGGAATTCGCGGCCACCGTCTCGGCGCATCTGGCCGGGCACGGCTTCGCGCCGCGACTGCTGGATCTAAACTCCTGCGACCTGAACGCGATCCAGGGCGACGTGCTGGTGGTCAGCAGCACGTTCGGTGACGGAGGGCCGCCGGACAACGGAGCCGACTTCTGGGATCGGCTGGCCGGCGCCGTCGTCCGGCTGACCGGTGTGCGCTACGCGGTGTTCGCCCTCGGCGACTCCTCCTACGACGACTTCTGCGGTTACGGCCGCAAACTCGACGAGAAATTCGCCGAGCTCGGGGCGACCAGGTTGCTGCCGCGCGTCGACAGCGAACCCGACTACGAAGACGCGGCGCAGCGCTGGCTCGACGACGTGCTCGCGGCGTTCGGCGACGCGGAGCCCGGCTCCCCCGCCGATCCGCCGGTGCGCGGCGGAACCGGTCCGGGTCGCTGCACGCCCCGCGGCGGCGTCGCGACGCTGGAATCGCCCGCTGCCGCACCGGCGCTCGGACGTACCCGCACGGCCCCCGCGCCGTTCACCCGCGCCGCGCCGCTGCGCGCTCCGCTGCTGCGCAACGAGTTGCTGTCGGCCGCGGGATCGCCGAAAGAGGTGCGCCGCTTCGGGTTCGACCTGCGCGGCCTGGACGGCGCGTACGAGGTGGGCGATTCCCTGGGCGTCTGGCCGGTGAACAGCGACGCGCTGGTCACCGAATGGCTGGCCGCCACCGGGCTGGACGGTCGCCGCGCGGTCGAGGTGGACGAGCGCGAACTCACGCTGGCCGACGCGTTGCGCACGCACTACGACATCACCAAGGTCGGTCACGACCTGCTCGGTTTCCTGGCCGAGCGCAACCACAGCGGCAAACTCGCCAAACTGCTGCGCCGCGACAACCGCAACGAGCTGGCGAACTATCTGTGGGACCGGCAGGCCGTGGACGTGCTGCGCGACTTCCCGGTGCGGGCCGATCTGGTGGAGTGGCTCGGCACGCTGAAGAAGCTGCAACCGCGCCAGTATTCGATCTCGTCGAGCCCGCTGGTCAGCCCGGATGAGGTGGAGCTGACCGTCGGCGTCGTGCGCTACGGCGACCCGGCCGCCACCGGGTCGGCGGCGCGGCGCGGCGGAGTGTGCTCGACGTTCCTCGCCGATCGGGCGGGCGCCGACGCGGCGGTGCCGATCTTCCTGCAGCGCGCGCCGCATTTCCGTCCCCCGGCCGACCCGACCGTGCCGATGATCATGGTGGGCCCTGGCACCGGCATCGCGCCCTTCCGCGGGTTCTTGCAGGAGCGCAGGGCCCTCGGCTGCACGGGGCGCAACTGGCTGTTCTTCGGCGATCAGCATGCGGCGCAGAACTTCTATTACCGCGCCGAGTTGGAGGACATGTTCCGTTCCGGCTTCCTGACCCGGCTAGACCTGGCCTTCTCCCGGGACCAGCGCGAGCGGATCTACGTCCAGCACCGCATGATCGAGCACGGCGCCGAGCTGTGGTCCTGGCTGCGCGACGGCGCCCACTTCTACGTCTGCGGCGATGCCAGCCGCATGGCCGCCGACGTCGACGAGGCCCTCCTGCGCATCGCCCGCATCCACGGCAAGCTCGACGAGGACGGCGCCCTGGCCTTCAAAAAACAGCTCGTCGCCGAAAAGCGCTACGTCCGCGACGTGTACTGATCCCTACACCGCGGGCGGGTTCAGGCGGGTGAAGTCCGGGAGGCGGTAGTACGGGTAGTAGGGGTAGGGCGGGGTGGTTTCGCTTGCTTTGTCCAGGCGGGCGATCTGGTCGGCGTCGAGTTCCCAGCCGATCGCGCCGAGGTTCTGGCGCAGCTGCTCCTCGTTGCGGGCGCCGACGATGACGGTGGCGACGGTGGGGCGGCGCAGCAGCCAATTGAGGGCGATCTGCGGGACCGTCCTGCCGGTTTCGGCGGCCAGCTCGTCGAGGACGTCGACTACGTCGTAAAGCTTTTCGTCGTCCACCGGAGGACCGGCCTCGGCGGTCCGGTGCAGACGGCTTCCTTCCGGAAGCGGCTGCCCGCGACGGATCTTGCCGGTGAGCCTGCCCCAGCCGAGCGGACTCCAGACCACCGCGCCGACGCCTTGGTCGCGGCCCAGCGGCATGAGCTCCCACTCGTAGTCCCGCCCGACCAGCGAGTAGTAGACCTGATGCGCGACATACCTGGTCAGACCGTTGCGATCCGCCACGGCAAGGGATTTCATCAGCTGCCAGCCCGCGAAGTTCGACGCGCCGACATAGCGGATCTTGCCCGCGCGCACCAGATCGTCGAGCGCGGCGACGACTTCCTCCACCGGCGTGGCCGCGTCGAAGGCGTGCAACTGGAACAGATCGATGTAATCCGTGCCGAGTCTGCGCAGCGAACCCTCCACCGCGCCGATCAGCCTGGCCCGTCCGGAACCGGCGTCCGCCGGGCCGGGGCCGGTGGGCAGCGTCGCCTTGGTGGACAGCAGCACCCGATCACGCCTGCCTTTCACGGCGGCGCCCAGCACCTCCTCGGACGCACCGTCGGAGTAGACGTCGGCGGTGTCGAACATGCACACACCCGCGTCCAAGCTGATGTCGACCAGTCGTCGCGCCTGATCGGCGTCGGTGTCGCCCCACGCGCCGAACAGCTCGCCGCGACCGCCGAAGGTGCCCGCGCCGAAGCTCAGGGCCGGGACGTGCAGCCCCGATGCGCCGAGCCGCCGGTATTCCATTTGCGCGTCCTCCGTCCGAACGTTCACTGGACCACACTCCTAAAGGGTCTATAGTTCCGTTAACAATTCGGACAGTACACCCGTTCGCGCACAAATGAAACTGGAGTTCCGTTATGGAGTCGGAAGAAGCCACCCCGGGATCGGTTCGCCCAGGTGGACGCACAGCGCGCGTCCGCGCCGCCGTCCTGCGAGCGGCGGGCGACCTGCTGGCCGAACGCGGCTTCGCCCACCTCGACCTCGGGGAGGTCGCCGCGCGCGCCGAAGTCGGCAAGACCACCGTCTACCGCCGCTGGCGCACACCCACCGGCCTGATCGCCGACCTGCTGGTCGACATGGCCGAGCAGTCGCTGCCGCACGCCGACACCGGCTCCCTGCTCGGCGATCTCAGCGCCAACGCCCGCCTGGTCGCGAGAACACTGTCCGACCCCCGCCAAGGCAGGCTGTTTCGCGCCGTTATCGCGGCCGCCACCTGCGACGAGTCCGCCGCAACCGCACTGCGCCGCTTCTACGACGTGCGCCTCACCGAATGGTCGGCGTGTGTGGCGGCCGCCGTCGCGCGCGGCGAAGCGCCGGAGCACACCGACGCGCGCGCGGTGCTGTCGGCGGTGTCGGCCCCGCTCTATTACCGGCTGCTCGCCAGCGGCGACCCGATAGACGACGCCGCGGCGGATACGGCCGCCCGCGCCGCCGTCGACGCCGTGGCCGCGGGCACGTTCGTGCCTACGGGCTCCCCGCCGGTCGCCTAGCCGAGCACGGCCGCCGCGTTCCAGTCCGCCCGGCGGCCGGTGAAAGCGAGAACCCGCTCCAGGGCCGGCGCTTCCGCCGCGACCGGCACCACCGGGCCGAACAGCCCGGGCACACCCTCGGCCGGGGTGGCACACAGCATGTCCAGCAGGACGGCCAGATGGCCGGCGTCGCAGGTGAAGGGCTGACCGGTTGCTTTCGCGAGATCCCAGCCGTGCACGACCACCTCGTCCAGGGCGATCCTCGCCATCACCGGCGCGGGCTCGCTCACTCCGCCCGCCTCCGTCACGCCGTCCCAGGCCGTGGGCTCCCGCCACGCCGCCACCAAGGCGTCCAGCTGCGCCGGAATCCGCGCGCGCCAATCTTCCGGCAGGACGCGATCGGCAGGGGGAGGCGGCGCGACCGATCCGCCGACGGCCTCCTTGGTGGCCGACTGACGGAATGCCTCGGTCAGATCGATGACGTGCGCGAGCAGATCGCGGACCGTGGTGTCGGCGCACGGCGTCGCCGCCGCGAGCTGATCGTCGGTGATGCCGCCGACGACGCTCGCCAAAGCGGCGGCCGCGGGATCGAAGTCGAACTCGGGATTCATCCGGCCTCCTCGGGGTGTGTGAAGTCTCCGGGAATGCAGACGAAACGAGGCGGCGAAAGTAAGCGGCGGGTCGTTCCGCAACCAACTCGTAGCGGCGAAAAGCCCTGGATAAGCGGATAATTGAAAGATGAAGGGTGATCGAGTGGAGATCGTCGTCGACGTCGGCGGCGGGTCTCGCAATTACGAGATCGCGGCTACCCGGGCGGGGCGGCGGGTCGAGGTACGGATCGCGCGCGGCGTGGTGGAAGTCAGCGAAGTGACGCGATCGGGGGTGGCGGTGCGGACCGCGCGGTTCATGGCCGGGCGCACCCTCGCGGTGGTCGAGCACCCCGCGAACGGAACCGCGCCGCAAGCCGGCGAAGAGCGGCGAACATGACCGGTCCGATGCTTGCCGTAGGTGCGGACCACGGGCATCCTCGATCCAGTCGAAGTTGATCGTCCGCCTCGATTGCGGCGTCCCGTGACGGGTATGCCGATCGAGAGGCCCACGCGGAGAGGAGCGCACGATGTCAGATCCCCTTGCCGACGCGGTCCCGGAGGCCGATCTCGCCGAGCAGTCGGTTCCGGCGTACCCGGAGGAACCCGTGCTCGCCGACGACCTGCCCGAGCAGGACGACGCCGTCGGACGAGCGGTTCTGGAGCGCGACGTCTTGGAGGCGAACCCGGCGGACGTGATGGAGCAGTCCATCGCGGTTCCGCTCGACGACGACCCCGAGGACGAATTCGGCTACTGACCGGGCGCGCGCCCGGTCAGGGCTGGATCTTCGCCCGCACCGCCGCGTGCAGTTCGCGCAGGCTGGACCGCTCGGTGGCCACCTCGAGCACCCGCATGCCATGAGCACGCCCGGTCAGCTCGACGGCCAGCTGCTGCGGGTCCACCTGCCGGTGCGGGATGCGATAGGCGGCGCACAACGCGGCGAGATCCATGCCGTGCGGCGTGCCGAAGACCCGCTCGAACACCCCCGCGTACTGCGGGTCGCCCTGCTCGAGCAGTTCGAAGATGCCACCGCCGTCGTCGTTGGCGACGACGATGGTCAGATCGGCGGGCCGCGGTTCGCCGGGCCCGATCAGCAGGCCGGACGCGTCGTGCAGGAAGGTCAGGTCACCGATCAGAGCGATGGTGCGCCCGTCGTGGTGCAGCGCCGCGCCGACCGCGGTGGACACCGTGCCGTCGATACCGGCCACGCCGCGATTCGACAGCACCTTGATCCCCGGACGCGGATGCGACACCAGCGCGGCGTCGCGCACCGGGTTGGAGGCGCCGAGCAGGAGTTGATCGCCGTCGCGCAGCGCGTCCATCACGACGGCGGCGACGTGCAATCCGGTGGGTTTGGGGTGCCGTGCGAGTTCGGCGCGCACCACCTGGTCGGCTTTCGCGTTCAACTCGCGGCAGTGTTCCAGCCATTGCGCGCTGGGAGCGCCGGTGGCGACGGCGCGCGTCCCGGTGCCGACCACGTTGCCGGATACGTCGGGCCACCGCGGGCCGGTGGTCAGCGCGTAGACCCGCACGTCCGGGTCGGCGAGCACCTTCGAGACCTGCCGGTGCAGGGTGGGGCGGCCGGTGATGATCGCTTGCTTCGGCCGCAGCAGCGGCAGCGCGAGCGGATGCAGCGCGGGGCCGTGCATGGGGGCCGTGGGCTCGGCGACGGTCGGCAGTTCCGCCAACTCCGGCCGCAGCCCGGCGCCGTGTCCGGAGATCACGACCGTGTCCGGCGTGAGATCGAGATCGAGCGGGACGTCCAGGGTCGCGTACTGCGTCTCGGTCCAAGCGCACTCGCCCGCGCGGCCCGCGGGCGCCGTCTCCCCCGGCCTCAGATCCGGAACCAGCGGCTCGCGCAGCGGGACGTCGAAGTGCACCGGGCCCGCGTTGCCGGAGCGGGTGCCGCGGGCCGCGGCCAGCACCCGGCAGACCGCGGAGCGCCACTGGCTGTTCTGCTGGCCGTAGGGCGGGTGATCGGCGTCGCCCGCCTCCTCCTCCGCGAGACCGAGTGAGATGGTGGCCCGGACCTGGCTGCCGAACAGGCCGAACTGTTCCACGGTCTGATTGGCGCCGGACCCGAGCAGTTCGTAGGGCCGGTTGGCGCTGAGCACCACCAGCGGGACCCGGGCGTAGTTCGCTTCCAGCACGGCAGGCCCGAGGTTGGCCACCGCGGTCCCCGAGGTCATCACGACCGGGACCGGGAGCCGGCTCGCGATCGAGAGCCCGACGGCGAGGAAGCCCGCCGTGCGCTCATCGATCCGCATGTGCAGCCGCAGCCGCCCGGCCGCGTCGGCGGCCTGAAGGGCGAAGGCCAGCGGAGCGTTCCGGGAGCCGGGGCACAGGACGACATCCCGCACGCCCCCGCGCACGAACTCGTCGACGACGACCTGCGCTTGTGCTGTAGACGGGTTCACGCCTCCAGACTGGCAGACAGCCAACGAGAAGTCCCCGCCGGGAGGCTCGCAATCACACTGTGTCCTCGCCCACTGCCGGCTCACTCCCCGGCAGCCGGGCCCACGACGAAGCGATCGGCGACGGCGGCACCGTATCGCCTCCCGAAGCAAAGCAATGCCGGGCTCGGCGCCACTCGGCCGGCCCGCCACTCGGCGGCTCGCGGCGAAGTGTCCCGCCTCAGATGACCCACGCATACTGGGCAGCTTCACTTCAACCGCCGCACACCGAGCACTTCGCGCCGAGCCGGAACCCGGTACTCCGCCTACGCCACGCAGGATCCCGACAACCACGCCAACGACGCACCGGCCGACAGAGGACACACGGCCGCGACATCCCGGAAGCAGGCCCCATGTCGTCGCCCTACCTACTCACCCGATGGCACCGGCTCGACTCCCGGTTTCGAGCGAAGCGAGACCGAGCATCCGCCGTTCGCGCGCTGGCAAACCAACACAGCCCGGCTCACGTCCGAGCAGCCGATGCGCAGGCGACGAAGTCACCCACCACGGCGCACGCGACGCACCGGCCGATGTCACGCGACCGCGATGCCCCGGAGGCAGAGCAGAGGTCGTCGCCCTACCTCCTCACCCGACGGCACCGGCTCGACTACCGGTTTCGAGCGAAGCGAGACCTAGCATGTTCCGTTCGCGGCCCGGCTCGCGTTCGAGTGGCCGCCGCGTCCGCGACGAAGTCGCAAGCGGTGGTCGCTCGAACGCGAGCCATAAGGGGGCCGCGAACACGCAGCGCCGCAGGCGCTGCCAGAAGTTACTTGGCGTGCTTCTCGATCAGGTCGCCGACCCGCGGCAGCGCCTCGACGACGTTCTTCTTGGCCGAGGAACGCATCGAGGAGTAGACCTTCTGCAACGCAGGGCGGCTGGAGGCCTCGGCCCGGGCGTCGGTGACGGCGAGCAACGCCTCGGCGACCTCGTCGGACTTGGCGACGAGCAGGTCGGCGAACTTGCCGTTGCCCGACGCGGTGTACTCCTGCCAGAACGGCTCCAGCTGCGCGACCAGCTTGGGCGCCAACGACTCCAGCGCATCGGGGACGATGGACGGGCTGATCTTCTTGACCGCCGCGTAGCCACCCTTCACAGCCAGGCCGGACGCACCACCCTTGTCCGACACCTCGGCGTCGAGAACCTCGACGGCATCGGCAAGGAAAGCCGGGCGCTTCGCGTCGTCGAGCAGGGATTCAGACAGTGCTGCAACCACTTTCAGGTTCCTCCGGATCGGTATCGATGAACGAGCGAGGGCAACTATACGCACCCGCGCCAGCATTCACCCGGCTACGGCTGCCACGGAAGCAACTCGACCATCAGACCTTCGCAGTCGGCGAGCAGATCGCCCTGCTCATCGAGCAATTCGGCGGTGATGAAAGTTTTTCGTCCTTCGATCCGGTCGACCCGTCCGCGAACCGTCAGTTGCGTTTCCAGCGGAGTGATCTTGCGGTAGTTCACGTGCAGGTACGCGGTGCGGCTGATCGGCCGTCCGGCGTAGTGCACGACCATGCCGAGCAGGTCGTCGAACAGCAGCGGCAGCACGCCGCCGTGCGCGGCGCCGTTGCCGCCGAGATGGAAGCGGCGGAACACGCCCGCCATCTCGATGCCGTCCGGCCCTGCCGCGACCACCTGCCACGGCAGCAGCAGGAGGCTTCCCCGTCCCGGCAATTCGACGGCGCGGCCCGCGGGCCCCTGCAGCTCGGGGGCGCGGTAGGGCTCCAGCAATTCGATCAGCTCGCGGGCTTTGGCTTGCGCGGCCCCGAAGACGTCGTCCGGCGCGTCCACGGACACCGCGAGATCCTGCAACGTCCGCATGGCTTCCACGAACCCGCCGAAGTCGGGCCCGACCTTCGCCGGCCTGACCTTCGGGAACCCGCCGTGCTTCTCGTACCGGGACCCGTCCACCGCGCTCCGGTCTATAACCGGTTTCACTCGCTCGCTCATACCTGCACGGTAACGCGTAGTTTTACACCGTCAAATCGAGGTCTCGCCGATCCCGGGCGAATAGCCGGGGTTCGTGGCGACCGCACCGCATTGCCGACTTCCGGGGCCGAGGCGCTCGCACCCCGAGATAGTCGCGGCTCACGGGCCCGACCACGACTTTCGAGCCGCGCGCGACCTAGCATTGCCCGGTGACGTTCAATCCGAAGCTGTGGCGGCCCGTTCCGGGATTCGAGAACCTGACCGACATCACCTATCACCGGCACATCGAGCAGGGCACCGTGCGAGTGGCGTTCGACCGGCCGGAGGTGCGCAACGCGTTCCGTCCGCACACGGTCGACGAACTCTACCGGGCACTCGACCACGCCCGGATGACAGCGGATGTCGGCGCGGTGCTGCTCACCGGCAACGGCCCCAGCCCGAAGGACGGCGGCTGGGCCTTCTGCTCCGGCGGTGACCAGCGCATTCGCGGCCGTAGCGGGTACCAGTACGCCAGTGGCGAGACGGCGGACACGGTCGACCAGGCCCGCGCGGGCCGCCTGCACATCCTGGAGGTGCAGCGGCTGATCCGTTTCATGCCGAAGGTGGTGATCGCGCTGGTGAACGGTTGGGCCGCGGGCGGCGGCCACAGCCTGCACGTGGTCTGCGACCTCACCTTGGCCAGCCGCGAGCACGCGCGTTTCAAGCAGACCGACGCCGACGTGGGCAGTTTCGACGGCGGTTACGGCAGCGCGTACCTGGCCAAGATGGTCGGCCAGAAGTTCGCGCGGGAGATCTTCTTCCTCGGTCGTCCGTACACCGCCGAGGAGATGCACCAGATGGGCGCGGTGAACAAGGTCGTCGATCACGCCGAACTGGAGGACGTCGCCCTGGAGTGGACCGCCGACATCAACGGCAAATCGCCGCAGGCGCAGCGCATGCTGAAGTACGCGTTCAATTTGCTGGACGACGGGCTGGTGGGCCAGCAACTGTTCGCGGGCGAGGCGACCAGGATGGCCTACATGACCGACGAAGCCGTCGAAGGCCGCGACGCGTTCCTGCAGAAACGCAAGCCGGACTGGACCCCCTACCCCTGGTACTTCTGACATGGACATCCTCAGCAGCCGGATCATCCTGCGGCCCGCCGACTACGAGGCCACGCTCGCGTTCTATCGGGACGGGCTGGAGCTGGCCGTCGCGCGGGAGTATCCGGGCGGCACGGTCTTCTTCGCCGGACAGTCGCTGATCGAGGTGGCCGCGCACGGCGGGTCGGGCAGGTCGTCGTCGTTCGAGGGCGCGATCTGGCTCCAGGTGCGCGACGTGTCGGACGCCGCCGCGGAACTGGCGCTGAAGGGCATCGCGATCGATCGGGCCCCGGTCGAGGAGCCGTGGGGTTTGCACGAGATGTGGGTGCGCGATCCCGACGGTGTGCCGATCGTGTTCGTTGAGGTTCCGCCGACCCATCCGATCCGGCGGGATTCCCGCTGGCCGGCGTCGTAACAACGGTTCCGTTCGGTAGTTGCGCGGGCCGCGCCGAGTTGCCAACGTGTCGACCGGCGAGGACGATAACGCTCGGATGGCCACCCGACCGCCGACGTTTGGGCCGGCTGTGTCCGTGTCCCGTCCGACGAGTGAATCGCAGTCTCGATGTCTGTCGTATCCGAGCCCCGATCCGACCGGGTGGCCGCGCCGCGGGTGCGCCACTCCGGCAGACCGACCCGTTCCGCACGCGGCGACGCGGGCATGACACGATCCCTACCGTGAGGGAGTGCAGCGAGCGAGCCATGGGCACTGCGGCTCTGGGCACCACCGAGTCCGGCGAGCGGCGAGGCACGGCATGACCAAGACACTGCGTACCTTGCCGATGCCCACCGGGTCCGGTCTCGGCGACGTCATGCCCCACCTGCGAGAGGCGCTGGAAGGTAGCGGGGCGGCGTGGCTGCCCATTCCCACCAGCGATCGGCGTGAGGCCAGACGCCTGAGCGACGCCTTGTCGCCGGGCGAGCCGATCGATGAGGACATCGCTCTGGTGGTGACCACCTCCGGCACCACCGGCGTGCCGAAGGGCGCGATGCTCAGTTCGGCCGCCCTGCGCGCCAGCGGCACCGCGACCCACGACCGGCTCGGCGGCCCCGGCAACTGGTTGCTGGCCCTGCCGACCCATCACATCGCCGGCATCCAGGTGCTGTTGCGCAGCATCCTGGCGGGAACCGAGCCCACCGTGCTGGACGTATCCGGCGGGTTCCTGCCGGAGGCTCTTGGTGGCGCCATCTCGGGTATGCGCGGGGAACGCCGCTACACCGCCCTGGTGCCGACCCAGTTGATCAAGGCGCTCGAGTCGCCGGTCGCCACCACCGCGCTGGCCGAGCTCGACGGCGTGCTGGTGGGCGGCGCGGCCACTCCGCTGCCGGTCTACGAGCGCGCGCGAGCCGCGGGCATTACCGTGGTGCGCACCTACGGCATGAGCGAGACATGCGGCGGCTGCGTGTACGACGGCGTGCCGCTGGAGGGCACGAAGGTCCGCATCGAAGAGGGCCGGGTCGTGCTGGGCGGCGCGATGATCGCCTCTGGTTACCGCAATCAGCCCGACCATCCCGCCTTCGCCGAACCGGGCTGGTTCCGCACCGAGGACGCGGGCACCTTCGACCACGGCGTACTGAGCATCACCGGACGGCTCGACGAGGCCATCACGACCGGCGGCTTGCTGGTTATTCCGCAGGTCGTCGAGGCCGTGCTGATCAATCACCCGGCGATCCGCGAGGTGGTCGTGCTCGGCCTGCCCGACGAACGACTCGGCCAGCGCGTCGCCGTCGCGGTGATCCCCGCACCCGGCGCCACACCCGACCTGGCCGAGCTGCGCGAATACGTCGCCGACGAACTCGACTCCATCGCGGCCCCCCGCGAACTCGCCGTCCTCGACGAGTTCCCCCTCCGCGGCCCCGGCAAGCCCGACCGCGCCAAACTCCGCGAATACCTGCTGGCCGACTCGAGCCGCTAGCGGATCACCGAGCAGCGCCCACGACTCGCGCTGCCCACAGCTACGACCGCTGACTCCATGCGGCTACCGAGTGGCAGCGGCACTTCGATGCTCGCTCGATCCGAAACCGGGCATGGATCGAGCGAGCTGGTTCTCAGGGCCGGTCACTACAGCCGGACGCCGTTGACCACCAGCGCGACCCCGCAAGGCCGCATCCTGAGAACTCGGCAGTCGACGACTTCTGCGCGCAAGCGACTGAGGGCCGCCAACACGCCGCGACGCAGTCGCGGCCGATGTGACAGCGCTGTGCAAGAGCCGTGCAAGTCGGGGTGTCCACAGTTGTCCACATGACTTCTTTCGCACCAACTTCAGCGCTCGCCGTCGAGGCGGACGGCCTGGTCAAGGTGTTCGGGGAACAGCGAGCCGTCGACGGCGTGAGCCTGGCGGTGCCGCAGGGCTCGGTGTACGGCGTGCTCGGTCCGAACGGCGCAGGCAAGACCACGACCATCCGCATGCTGGCGACCCTGCTGCGACCGGACGGCGGCAGTGGCCGCATCTTCGGCCACGACGTGGTCGCGGAGCCGACGGCCGTCCGTTCGCTCATCGGCGTCACCGGGCAGTACGCCTCCGTCGACGAGGACCTTTCGGCCACCGAGAACCTGATCATCTTCTCCCGCCTGCTCGGCCTGAGCCGGATCGATGCCCGTCGTAAGGCGGCCGACCTGCTGGAAGAGTTCGACCTCACCGAGGCGGCGGACAAACCGCTGCGGAACTTCTCCGGCGGCATGCGGCGCCGGCTGGACCTGGCGGCCAGCCTGATCGCGACACCGCCGCTGCTGTTCCTGGACGAACCCACCACCGGACTCGACCCGCGCACCCGCGCCCAGATGTGGGAGACCATCCGCCGCCTCGTCCGTGCGGGCGCGACGGTGCTGCTCACCACGCAGTATCTGGACGAGGCCGACCAGCTGGCCGACCGGATCGCGGTGATCGACCGCGGCAAGGTGATCGCCGACGGCACGGCCGACGAGCTGAAGGCCTCGGTGGGCGGCTCGTCGCTGCACCTGACCCTGATCGATCGCGGTCAGATCGACGAGGCGCGCCGCATCATCGGCGATTTCCTCGGCGTCGAAGCGCAGATCACCCCGGAGGCCGGGCGGCTCACCGCCCCGCTCACCGACGCAGGCGTCACCGCCGACCTGCTGATCCGCCTGCGCGAGTGGGAGATCGGCGTCGACGAGATCACCGTGACGAAGCCGAGCCTGGACGAGGTCTTCCTCACCATCACCGGCCACCCCGCCGACGACACCACCGACGAATCCGAGAGGAACGCGGCGTGACCACCACCACCACCATCACCGCGACCGAGACACGCCGAGCGGCGCCGACGAGAATTCCCGAAGTGAGCAACCGCGTTCCGCTCGCCCAGGCGGCGGCGAACTCGTTCACCATGGCCTACCGCGGTCTGCTGAAGATCAAGCACAAGCCCGAGCAACTGTTCGACGTGACGGTGCAGCCGATCCTGTTCACCGCCTTGTTCGCCTACATCTTCGGTGGCGCCATCGGCGGCAGCGTGCGCGACTACCTGCCGGTCCTGATCCCCGGGATCCTGGTGCAGACCGTGGTGCTCACCTCGGTCGTCACCGGCACCCAGTTGCGCGAGGACATGGACAAGGGCGTTTTCGACCGGTTCAAATCCCTGCCCATCGCCCGCATTTCCGCGCTGGCGGGCGCGCTGCTGGCGGACATGGTCCGCTACGTCATCGCGACCGTGCTCACCATCGTCGTCGGTGTCGCCATCGGCTATCGCCCGGAGGGCGGCGTGGTCGGGGTCGTCGCGGCGGGCCTGGTCATCGTGATCTGCTCGTTCGCGATCAGCTGGATCTGGGCGCTGGTCGGGGTCACCGGCAAGAGCGCGGCGGGCGTGCAGGGCATCTCGATGATGATCATGTTCCCGCTGACCTTCATGTCCGGCGCCTTCGCGCTGGTGAGCACGATGCCGGGCTGGATGCAGGGCCTCAATCACGTGAACCCCGTGTACTACATGGTGAACGCGTGCCGCGGCTTGATGAACGGCGCCGGCTTCGGCGGCGACCTCGCCTGGTCGCTGATCGGCGCGGTGGTCGTCATCGCGATCTTCGCTCCGCTCACGGTCAAGGCGTACATGCGGCGGGCGTGAGCCATCCGCACATGGAGCAGGCCGGGTGACCACGGTTACCCGGCCTATTTCCGCAGATCAGCTCGATCCGCACCCCGGTGCCGTTGTGGCGGACGAGTGGTCAGCGGGCGGCGCTCAGGCTTTGCAGCATCCGCATGATGCGGTCGGCGGAATCGTTCCGGCGAAGATGGCCGAGGCGGCTGCGGGCTTCCGCCACTTGGGCGGCGCCGAGTATCGCGATCGCCGCGTCCAGGTGCCGTTGCCAGCGCATCGAGGGAAAGTCCTGTCGGCAGAACACGTTCGGGGCCAGCACCAATAAGTCGAGACCGATGCTCGGCTCACGGTCGGCGGCGACGAGGTACGAGCCGATCGCGCACGCGACGGCGCCGATCTGCGGCAGGTCTCGATATTGGCTCATCGTCGGCACGGTGAGCTCGGCCAGCTGTGCCGACAGGACCGCCGCTGCGCCCGCCTCGCCGTGCAGTACCTGCGCGCCGAGCGCCGCCGCGGCGAGCATGAGGGCGCCGGGTCCGGGGCCGAGGGCGTTGTCCGGCCAGCCGAACAGCTCCAGCGCGCGCTCGTAGCGAGCGGATCCGCCCGCGATGTCGCCCTCCGCGTACGCCAGCTCGGCCGAACTCTGCATCACCGTGGACAGCAGCCGATTCCGTCCCAGGGACGAGCTGTCCAGGTCCGGCGTGCCGAACGCGAGGTCGAGTTCGCGCCGGGCCTGCTCCAGCTCGCCGATGCCGACCAGCGAAGCCACCAGCAGGCTGCGGATCTCCACGGTGTCCTCGTAGGCGCCGAGCCGTTGCAGCACGTCGAGCGCGCGGCGGTAATAGGTCGCGGATTCGGCGTACTGGGCGATCTGTCCACAGACCTGTCCGAGGTGCCTGCTCACCATGGCCACGCTCCAGACGTTCTCGCGCCCGAGCACATCCAGCGCCTTGATCGCGTCGATCGTGGAGCCGCGCACGTCGCCGAGGTTCTCTCGCATGTTGGCCCGCAACAGCAGCGCCGAGGCCCTGGTCTCCGGATCGTCCGTGCGGACCGCCTCGGCGAGCAGCCTGCCGATTCCGCGTCCGTCGGCCCTGGTGAGCACGACCCGGCCGATGAAGCGGCTGTTCTCGGTGAGTTCTACGCCGGGGCGGAGCAATCGGCGCACGCGCAGGCGCAGTTCGGCGAGTGCCCGGGCGCTGCCGTTGGTGTAGGCGAGATGCAGGAACATCATCTGATAGGTGACGAGCACGAGGTCCGCACGAGGACCTTCGCGCCCGAGATCGGCCGCATCCAATTCGATGACCCGCTGGGCCCACGCGATCACTTCCGTATGCGATCCACGGATCACCCACAGCGTGCCGACGACTGGGAACACCGTGTAGGCCGTCGCGGCGTCCCTTCGTTCGATGGCGCAGCGCAGCGCGGCGAGCAAGTTGTCCAGTTCCGCCGCCACGGATAGCGCGAGGTGGAACTGATCGCCGGTCGTGTACCGGCTCGCCACGTCATCGGCGTAGTTTTTGGCCCACCGCAGCATTCGGGTATCGACCGCTTCCGGCTCCCCCGCGGCGGCGGTCAGCTGCTCTTCGCCGAATTCCCGCACCGTCTCCAGCATCCGGTAGCGGGTGCCGAGCGCCGCGTCGTCCAGCACGGTGAGCAGCGATTGATTGACCAGGCCGTCGACGGCCGCGGCGACATCGATCACGTCGGCTCCGCCCGCGACCGCCTCGGCGGCGGACAGCGTGAAACCGGCCGGGAACCGGCACAATCGGCGCAGCGTCGCCTGCTGTTCGCGGTCGAGCAGGTTCCAGCTCCACTCGATCACCGCGTGCAGGGTGCGATGTCGTTCGGGCGAGCTGCGGTCGCCGTGACGCAGCAGCGCGAATCGGTCGGCCAATCGCTCGTTGATCTCCTCGACGCTCATCGCCCGGACCCGGGCGGCGGCCAGCTCGATGGCCAGCGGCAGCCCGTCGAGCGTGTGGCAGAGCTGGGCGACGATCTCCGGGTCGAGCCGGACCGCGGGGCGCACGGCCCTGGCGCGCGCGGCGAACAGCTCGGTGGCGGGTGAGCCCGCCGGGTCGATGGTCAGCGGCGGCAGCGGATACACGGTCTCGGCGGTGATCGCTAGCGGCGAGCGGCTCGTGGTGAGCACGGTCAGCCGGGGCGCGAGGCCGATCAGGTCGGCGACCACCACGGCGACGGCGTCGATCAGGTGCTCGCAGTTGTCCAGGATCAGCAGCATCGGGCGCGCCGACACCGCGTCACGCAACCGCCTGCGCAGATCGACGGACTGCCCGGAGCGCAGCGTCGCCGTGTCGAAGGTGACCTCGCTGAGACCGAGCACCGCGGCGATCGCCGCCTCGATCTCGACCCCGGCGTCGCCGCCCTCGGCCCGCACCGAGGCCAGCTCGACCAGGGCCACCGGGCGGGTCCGCGCCACCCGCGCGCCGAGCTCGTTGGCGACTCTGGTCTTGCCCGCGCCACCCGGTCCGAGCACGGTCACCACCCGGCAGGTGTGCAGCAGGTCGGTCAGCGCGGCGAGATCGTCCGTCCGGCCGAGCAGCGCGTTCGGGGCGGCGCGCAGCCCCATCGCGACGGGCGGTGGGTCCGCGGAGGTGGAAGCCTCGGTCGGGGGCAGGAAACGGGCCGCCGACCCGCCACGCGAATTCCCGTCCGCCACCGGCGGCACGGTGAGCCCGATCGGCTCGCCGCGCAGGATTGCCGTGTGCGCCGCGGAAAGCGCGGGCCCGGGATCGGCGCCGAGCTGGTCGACCAGCCGGGAGCGGAAGGCCGCGAACGATTCCAGCGCCTCGTTCGCCCGTCCCGCCGCGGCGAGCAGACGCATCAGGGTCAGCTGCGCGGGTTCGTCCAGCGGATCGGCGGCGGCGCGTCCACGAGCCAGAGCCAAGGCTCCGTCGACGTCGCCGCCGGCTTCACGTGCGGCGAGTTCGAGCTCGTCGAGTTCGGCGAGACGCCGCCCGGCCGCGACGCGCAGCTCGTCGGCCAGATCACCCGGCGGCAGATCCGCACCGGGATCCCCGCGCCACAGCGCCCGCGCCCCCGCGATCTCCGCCAGGCAGCCGGCGAGATCACCTGCGGCGTGCAGCCTGCGTGCCCGCGTCACACGCACGCCCACCGACGACAAATCGACCTGTTCGGCGGCGAGCGTCAACCGGTATCCCGCCGGGCCGATCTCCAGCGCGCCCTCCGGCAGCGCCGACCGCAACCGGGACACCTGGGTGTGCAGCGCGTTCATCGGCGCCCGCGGCGGCTGTTCGCCCCAGACGTCCACGATCAGCGCTTGCGCGCCGCGACTGCGGCCGGGCCGCAGGGCCAGCGCGGTAAGCAGGAGCCGGGAGCGCGCGCCGGGCAGCGGCGTCAGCGTCCCGTCGCGACGCAGCGCGACCTCGCCCAGCAGGGCCACCACGACCGATTCGCCTGCGGGCGTCGTCACTACTCGACTGTGGCCGTGCGGGCCGCTGTGCTCCGGAAACATCCCGCGGTCATCGTAGGCGAGCGGGCCGGACGGAGCCGACACGATTTCTTTGCCGCGACTGTGAGCGATCGGTCGCATAGTCTGACCCCATGGCTGAGTTCGAGGTGGTCCGATCGGCCGTGATCACGGCCGACCCCGCGCGTGTGCACGGGCTGATCAACGACTTCCACAAATGGGTCGAGTGGTCGCCGTGGGAAGATCTCGATCCCCAGCTGCAGCGCAGTTATTCCGGCGCCGACTCCGGTGTGGGTGCGCGCTATGCCTGGAGCGGCAACCGCAAGGCCGGCGCGGGCAGCATGGAGATCATCGGCAGCGCCGACCGCGAGATCGGGGTGCGCCTGGAATTCCTGAAGCCGATGAAGGCGACCAATATGGTGACCTTCCTCCTGGCCCCGGTCGAGACCGGCACCGAGGTGACCTGGCGGATGACCGGGCAGCAGACCGGCCTGATGGGCGTCATCGGCAAGTTCATCCCGATGGACAAGTTCGTCGGCCGCGACTTCGAGAAGGGACTCGCGCGCCTGCAGGAGGCGGCGACCGCCGAAACCGCCTGATCGCCGCGCGCGCACCAGGCGGTAGCTCCGCCTTCGCTCCGGCCGTGCGCGGGCTGAAGACGGACTGCGTCCCACTGCGCCCATTATGCTGCGAATATGGCTACTGCAGCGCAATGGATCGAAGGCGCGCGTCCTCGCACCCTGCCGAACGCGATCGCCCCGGTGCTCGCCGGGACCGGCGCCGCCGCGTCCGTCGACGGTGCGGTGTGGTGGAAAGCGATTCTCGCGCTGCTCGTTTCGCTGGCGCTGATCGTCGGCGTGAACTACGCCAACGACTACTCCGACGGCATCCGCGGCACCGACGACGTCCGGGTCGGCCCGCTGCGTCTGGTCGGGCAGAAGCTGGCCTCCCCCACCGCGGTGAAAACCGCGGCCATCGTCAGCCTCGTCATCGGCGCGGTCTTCGGTTTGGTGCTGGTGTTCACCAGCGCGTGGTGGCTGCTGCTCATCGGCGCTGCCTGCCTGGCCGGCGCCTGGTACTACACCGGAGGCAGCAACCCGTACGGCTACAGCGGGTTCGGCGAAGTGGCGGTGTTCGTCTTCTTCGGCTTGGTCGCCGTGCTCGGCACCCAGTTCGTGCAGGCGGGCCGGATCGACTGGGTGGGCGCGCTGCTCGCGATCGCGGTGGGCGCGTTCTCCAGCGCCGTGCTGGTCGCGAACAACCTGCGCGACATCCCCACCGACACCGGCTCCGGAAAGGTCACCCTCGCGGTGAAACTCGGCGACCCGCGCACCCGCACCCTGCACCTCGCGCTGCTCACGGTGCCGTTCCTCGTGACGTTCGCGCTGATCGCCCGCACGCCGTTGGCCCTGGCCGGACTGCTCGCGGTCCCGCTCGCCGTACGCGCCAACGCGCCGGTGCGCGGCGGCAAGGGCGGCTTGGAACTGATTCCCGCGCTGCGGGACTCCGGCCTGGCTCTGCTGGTGTGGTCGGCCGTCACCGCGCTGGCGGTCGGGCTGGGCTAGCGCCCGCAGCCTTGCACCGGCCGCGGGCCGCCGCGCCGACCCGCTGACGGCCTCCGCGCGGAACGTGACCACGCGTGCGCCGGCGCCGCGAATCAGTCCTCGTCCGGAACCAGGATGCCGAGCACCCAGTTCACGATCGAGACGATGATGCCGCCGACCACCGCGGCCCAGAAACCCTCTACGCGCAGGCCGTATTCGGTGAACGCCTCGGTGATCTCGGCGGTCAGCCACAGCATGAGCGCGTTGATCACCAGCAGGAACAGGCCGAGCGTCACGATCACCAGTGGTAGCGACAGTAACTTCACGATCGGCTTCACCACCGCGTTCACCGCCGTGAACACCGCGGCCACCGCGAGGACGACACCGATCTTCGCACCGTTGCCGCCTTCGGGAGCGAGGATGTCGATCTTGTCGACCCAGAAGGCGGCCAGCCAGATGGCCACCGCGTTGATGATCAACCGAATCACGAGCTGCATGGCCCAATGCTAGGCGTCCGACGCGGACACGCGCCGCCGGAAAACCCGAACTCCGGCAGCGCATCCCCGCCGGCTCAGGCCGCACGGTCGAGCAGCGCGTGCACTTTGGGCCGCAACTCCTGGATCACGGTGGGGCCGCCGAACAGGCGCACCGTCGTCTGGTTGGGAGCGCGCAGGATGCCGAGCAGCACGTGCCCGGATTCGATCGTCTTGTCCTTGCGGCCGAGCGCCTCACGCAGGGAGAGTTCGAGCACTTTCTTCGCTTCCTTCGTGAACGGAATGTGCCCGTAGTAGCCGCCGCGGCTCCAGGGGAACGGCCCACGTCGCGGGTCCGGTGCGGCGCGGTCGAGCGCGTCCTCACCGAAATTCGCTTCCAGCGATTCCCGGACGGCGTCCAGATCGATGCCGATGGAACGCAACGCCTCGGCGTCCTCGGGACCGAGCGGCACACCGTTGCCCTGTTCGGCCAGCGCGCGGCGCACGCCGTCGCGAGTGAGTCCCGCCTCCGCGAGCAATTCCGTCATCGCCGGCTCGGCCTGCGCGAGCAGTCCGAGCAGCACGTGTTCGACCTCGATATTCGACGCGTGGAGTTCGCGCGCGTCCTCCTGGGCGGTGACGATCGCCGTGCGCGCCGACCTGCTGAACCGTTCGAACATCAGCGGCTCCTGCCTTTCCGGTTGTATTTCTGGTGGACCGCCTGCTTGCTGACCTCGAGCGCTTCCGCGATCGCCTGCCAGGACCAGCCCTGGGCACGGGCGTTGGCCACCTGGATCGCTTCGAGACGTTCGAGCAGCCTGCGTAGGGCGAGCACCGCGCGCAGCCCGACCTTGGGATCGGGGCTGCCCGCGGCGGCCGCCAGAGTGGTTGCTTCCGTCATGCCGTCAATTTTGATTGACACCGGCGCGCGGTGTCAACAAAAATTGACGACACAAGGCACGGCAGCGCCCCGTTCCGCTTTCGGCGAACAGCACCTATGCGAGGCGCGAACCGATCAGGCGTCCCAGACCCCGGTCGCCATGAACTTCTCCAAGACCGCGATGGGCGCGGCGAGATCCAATCCCTGGCGCGCAACCCACGCATCGTCGAAATACGTTCCCGCGTAACGATCTCCGCCATCGCACAGCAGGGTGACGACACTGCCGCCCCGGCCTTCGGCGAGCATCTCGGCGATCAGGGCGAAGACGCCCCACAGGTTGGTCCCGGTCGATCCACCGACTCGGCGGCCGAGCCGCGCGCTCGCGAACCTGGCCGCCGCGATGGACGCCGCGTCGGGCACCTCGAACATGCGGTCCACCACCTGGCCGACGAACGAGGGCTCCACGCGCGGGCGGCCGATGCCCTCGATCCGGGAGGGCATTCCGGTCTGATACGCCGCGTCCCCGGTCTCGTAACCGCCGTAGAAAGCGGAGTTCTCCGGATCGACCACGGCCAGCTTCGTCGCGTGCCTGCGGTAACGGACGTAGCGGCCGATTGTCGCGCTGGTGCCGCCCGTGCCCGCGCCGACCACGATCCATTCCGGCACCGGGTTGGTCTCCAACGCCATCTGCTGGAAGATCGACTCGGCGATGTTGTTGTTGCCCCGCCAGTCGGTGGCGCGCTCGGCGTGGGTGAACTGGTCCATGTAGTGACCACCGCACTCGGCGGCCAGCCGCGCGGCCTCGGTGTACATGTCCGGCGGGCGCCGCACGAAATGGCAGCGTCCGCCCTGCGCCTCGATCAGCGCGATCTTCTGCGGGGAAGTGCTCGCCGGCATCACCGCGACGAAATCCAGGCCGAGCAGTTTCGCGAAGTAGGCCTCGCTGACCGCGGTCGAACCGGAGGACGCCTCCACCACGGTCGTCCCCTCGGTGACCCAGCCGTTGCAGATCGCGTACAGGAACAGCGAGCGGGCCAGGCGGTGCTTGAGGCTGCCGGTGATGTGGGTGGACTCGTCCTTGAGATAGAGCTGGACGTTCCACTCGGCAGGCAGCGGATAGCGCAGCAAGTGGGTGTCCGCGCTGCGCTGGGCGTCGGCGTCGATCAGCCGCACCGCGTTGTCGACCCAATCGCGCGGTGCGGTGTGATCACAGGACTTCACGAAGAGGTCCCCGCCTCCGGCGGAGTGGGCGGCTCGTCGCCGCGCAACCTGGCCCGAAGCTCGGCCTTGTCGCGTCGCCTGCGCTCGTCGACCAGGGCGATGTCCTCGTTCACCTTGGCCCGCAGCCGCTTGAACAGGGTCAGCGACAGCGGCATGGCGATGATCAATGCGAACAGGGCCGCGACCACCAAGGGGATGTCCACCGACACCAGCCGCGCGGCCAGCACGATCAGCGCGGTGAGCACTACCACGAGACCCAACCTGGCGACGGTGTAAAGCGCCAGATTGCGGGCCAACCGACGACCTGCGCCAGCCGTTTGCTGTCCGGAAGCACCTTTTGGTGGAGTTGCGTCACGCACATCCCTCAGCCTATGCGAAGCTGTTGCCCGCCCCCGGTGCACGCCCAACAGCCGGGGGTGGGGCGCACATCCGTTTTGTCTATTACCTCCCCTTTACCAACTGTAGGTGGTTCGAGTACCTAGGGGTTTCAGTGCGACGATGGCGCCATCTGATGAGGGAACTGTCGAGAACGGAGAGGTTTGCTATGACTGCGATCACCGTCGGCGGCCAGGACACCCTGCTGACTCCGGGCCAGGTTGCTGCCCTGTTCCACGTCGACCCCAAGACCGTGACGCGCTGGGCCCACGCCGGGCGCCTCGGGTCGCTGCGCACACCGGGCGGACATCGCCGGTTCCGCGAATCGGAAGTACTCCAGCTGCTCAAGTCGCTGACCACCGAGGCGACCGCAGCACGCTGATCGCAGGGCGCGCGGACCTGTCGTGCTCGGGTCCGCGCTCGCCCGCAGACCATTTTCGCGTCTGCGGTGCGCGGGAGTCACGTCCGCGGCTACCCTCGTAACCAGGAGGTGAGCGACGTGACGTACTTGTTGGCACTCATCGCGGTGGTGGCGATAGCGGTGCTGTGCTGGAAGGCGTTCGGCCCCGAGCGGACTGGACCCACTGCCCCGCAGACGCGTTCACCACAGCGCAAGCGCGTCATCGGACCCGACGACGACCCGGAGTTCCTCTGGCGACTATCTCGCCAGCACCGTGACGGCGAGTCCGGTTCCACCGAGCGCTGATCGTTTTCGCGTCACCCGCGCGATAGCACGCGTCCAGCGGCATCGGGCGTTCGCGCGTTTCTTCGCTCCACAGCCGTGGCGTCCTGACCGAACTCCTGTCAGGCGGCCACGGCGATCGGCAAGCCGGTCCGGGTACGGCAGGCGCGCTGCGGTGCGCCTGCCGCCTCCGTTCCGTGCGGTACCGATCAGGGTTCGCCGTTGACGACCGCCATCAGCGCGTCCATGAACGGCTGCCCGCCCTGGATGGCTCCGCCCGCGATCGCGCCGACGACCAGACCGATCGGGCCGGTGATGATGCTGAAGAAGCCCAGACCGATCAGAGCCCCGAGCAGCCCGCCGAGCAGCGCGCCCGCGACCACGCCGACGACGTTCTGGTTCAGTTCGGCGATGAGGCGGTTCATCGAGCTGATCGGCTGCATCTCGCCGATCTCCTTGGCGCCGGCTGTCGGCGTGAGCGCGAGACGCCGTCCGCCGTCGCTGATTTCGTGCGCGACCGAGAGTTTGCTGCCGGAAACCTGGAAGGTCAGCGGCACTTCGGCGACCACGGCTCCGGTATCGGAGGTCAGTTTGATCTTGGTGCCGTCGTCGGCCACCGCGAAGGTGCCGTGCTCGACGGCGGTCGTGATGGCCCCGGTCTCGCGCGAAACCGTGGTGCGATAGTCGACGCCCTGCTCGACGCCCGCTGTCGTGGTCTCCCGCTCCGGTTCGATGGGTTTCGCGTTCGCGGCCCCCGCTGTGATGCCCACTGCGGCAACCGCACCGAGCGTAATGGCGGCAATAGTGCCGAACTTCATTCTGGAATTCCTTCTCACCGAGACACCCGGCTCCGGAGGCCGGATGGCGTGTGACTGTACAGCGCCCGTGACTTGTTTCCAGATCTGGCGGTCGGCACACATGATCACGAAGTTCGTTATCCGATCGTGATCACTGCTGCCCCGGATGCCGGGACGCAGGTGAATTCCCAGGACGGATCGCTCCCGTGGGAAGCAAAACTCGACGCGGACGTGCCGCGTAGTGTAAGCATGGCGTGGTCTTCAATCCGCAAGATTCACAACTTCGGGTCGCTAGGTGGGTTCGAAGGGTTCAGAGCTCTGGAGGACGTACGTGTCGCGCCAACGTGTCCGCGCCGGTATCACCCTGGCCGCCTTCATGGTCGGGACCGGACTGGCGGCCACTCTCGTGGTCGTCGCCGCGCTATCGATGTCCGGCCCCGCCGACGAGCCGGCCAAGGCTGCCGCGCAGGCCGACAACGCGGCAACGACATCCGCGCCGCCGACGACCACCGAGGAGCCGCTGCCGACCACCACGGAGGCACTGCCGACCACGTCGGCGCTACGCGGCGCGTCGAACAAGAGCGCCACCAGCTTGCAGGTGAACATCGGTGACTGCGTGCAGCTCGGCGGCGCGGGCGCGATCGACAAAACCGCTTGTGGCAGCCCGAACTCGGTCTACAAGGTCGTCGAGAAGGCCCCGGCCAACGCCACGTGCCCCACCGACGCCGACCACACCTACAACGAAACCCTGCACGGAGCGACACAGGCCGCGCTGTGCCTGGACATCGACTGGGTGGTCGGCGGCTGCATGGAACTCACCCCCGGCAGCCCCAAGCGTCTCGACTGCGCCGCCCACACCCCGGGCGCGGTCCGCGTGATCGACATCAAGCAGAACACCGTCGACGTGAACGCCTGCGGCTCGGCCGACAGCGGAATCGTCTACCAGCAGCGGCATTTCGTCGTCTGCGTGGCGCGACTGTAGGAACGCCCCGCATGGCCGTCGTGCTCGTCGGCTGTCCCGCAAATAGCCGCTTGGTCGCCCTCCTTAACAGACATGCGAAGTCGCGTGTCCCTTAAGGCAGCGGGACTCGAGGCGTTATTGATTCGGCCGGTAGATATTTCGGCCCGTTGCGAACTCGCGTCGCGTACCGAAGGCGGTCTCACATAATTCGGGCCGCACAATCTGAAACGTTCGCATTCAATCTTTCTTTGTATACGGGCCAATAAAAACCCTACTATTCCGCCAAATACTCGCGGCGTGCACAGGTGAGCGCCGGTAGCGGGCTGTATCGACCCATGAACACCGCCCCACAGCTCGATGCTGCGGCGCCGGGAATCACCTGGCAACCACGGACAGTGCACTCGGTGGTGTTCACTCATGTGCGGTTCGTCAGGAGTGAGCCCACGATCGCGGCGGAGGGTCGCCGACTTGCTCCGGGATCACCAGCACTGATGTCCACCCACCCCGCCTCGTCAGCAGTTGCTGGGCGCGGGCTCGCCGCGAACCCGCGCGTCGAGCCACAACATCGCGGCTGGTGCGCCTAGTACCGCTGTGGACAGATGCTCGGCTCCGGACAGCGGCTCGGCTTCCGGCAGCTGGTCGATCGCGGGCACCCGTAGTGTCTGCACGCGCACCCCCGCCGCGCACCAGCGGCGGACGGTGTTTTCGACGGCTTCGATCGGAATCTGCCGGTCGTCCGTCGAATGCCATTCGAGAAGTGGTGTTTCCGGTACCCCGCCGTAGAGTTCCAGACTGTTCTCCTCCACCACCGATCGCGCTTCACGGCTGTCGAAGATCGAGGTATCGGCGATGTATTCCCGAGCGCTGCCGCCGATGCCCGCGGTGAGGATCTCGTTGCTACAGCTGTCGGCCATGGCCTCAGCTACCTCGCGACCGCGCGGAGTGAGATACGAGCTGATCGGCAGCCGGTCCGGATACTCCCGCTCCAGTCCGATCGCCGCCGCCATGGCCAACCCGAACGAGGGGTGCGGATTCAGACCCAGCGCCTCTGCCATCGTCACCAGGTTCATCGCGACACCGCCGATGGCGGCGCCCGCGAGCTCGAGTTCCGGTGCATACGTCGGCTGCAATGCGGCCGCCCACGCGGTGGCCAGGCCACCGCCGGAGTACCCTGCCATGACCGCTGGGCTGTGCGGCACGGCGAGCGCGGGCAGGCGCCGCACCGCCCTGATGCCGTCCAAGACGATCTGGCCGCCCAAACGCGCGGCCCCCAACGCGAACCGCGGTCCGAGATGATCCGGCAGCGCGACAGCCCAGCCTTTGGCCAGCGCCACGTTCAAGATCGGTGTGGTCACCCTCAGGTTCAGATCGTCGCCGTACAGCTTGTGCGACACCGCGCAGCCGGTGCCGAGCGCGTTGATGAAGTGCTGATACGACAGCAGTGGCCCATCGGGCCGACGGCCGAAGGGTACGAGCACCGTCGTCGTCGCCGCGATCGGCGCTCCATGCGAGTTGGTGGACCGGAATTTGACCAGCGTGACGGTGGAGCCGGGGAACATCGCCAACGGCGGCAGCGCCCGCACGTCGAGCACATCCCCGGGGTGGTGTGCCGCCAGATCCGCTGGGGCAGCGTAGAAAGGGTCCGGATCGGGGCGCGGATACAGCGGTTCCGCGGTTGCCGTCGTCGCGAGAAGCAGCCCGAGGGCCAGACAGCCGATGGCGCCGAGGGTCCTAGCCACACCGCGCCTGCCGCCAGGGGACAGAAGAAGCTGCCTGACCACGACCTCGACCTCCACGGATAGTTGGCGGCATTCGTCGACCAGCCAGCCTGCATTCAAATCCGATTCAGTGAGCAAACCTTCAGCGACACGCCGGGACAGGGAGCCGAACGCAAGGAAATCTCAGTCGTCATCCGATCCAGGCAACCGCGACCGCGTACGGAGGATGACAGCGAACACATCCGTCAGTATTCGAGTTCGGTCCACGGAATGCTGATCGGGAAGGGGAAGTCGAACTCGATCCCGTCCGGGTTGGCGTCGGTCCACTCGGCGGCGAGGATGTAGTTGGCCGCGCGCAGTGGGTGGACCCCCTCCGGCAGCTGCGCATGGCCGATATCGAGACCATAGGCGCGGACGGTGGCGATCGCGCTGACCTCACGGGCCAGCGTCACTTCCCAGTACCACGGGATGCCCGCGCTGGCATAGCGTCCTTTTTTGGCTTCGATGTCCATCTGCGTGTTGCCGGGCGACAAGACCTCGCCGACCAGGACGACGTCACTGCCGCGCACATCCTGATAGGCGGAACCGAGGCAGCGGTGGACCAGGAAGTCCGGCGTCAGGAAGTTGGACTTGCCGGTGTGACCCAGAAATACGTTCGTCTCGGTGGTGACGCGCCAACATTCTTCGGGATTCTCCGACATGTCCTTGCGCGCACAGCGCTCGAGCGTGGCCCAGAGCCGGTTGGAGAAGGTCTGATGCTCGGCCGGACCGCGGCGCATCCAGACCACATGACCATCCCACAACTCGATCTGCTGCGCGATCTCCTCAGGAAGCCGCTCCAACTCCTCCCACGTCATCGATTCGGGAAGGTCCGGCTGCTCGATATGTGGCACCACCGACATGCCGCAATCGTAACGGCCGATGCGGGTGGTCAGAACGCCTTAATTCAACCCCGCATACGAGTGCAACCCACTGATCACCATGTTGATGATGAACAGGTTGAACAGCATCGCGACGAAGGCGGCGATGTTGATCCAGGCGGCCTTGGTGTCGCGCCAGCCGGAGGTGGCGCGGGCGTGCAGGTAGGCGGCGTAGAGGACCCAGGCGATGAAGGAGCAGGTTTCCTTCGGGTCCCAGCCCCAGAAGCGGCCCCAGGCGGCTTCGGCCCAGATGGCGCCGAGGATGACGCCCGCGCCGAACAGCGGGAAGCCGATGATGGTGGCCTTGTAGGCCAGGCGGTCCAGGGTGCGGGCGTCGGGCAGGCGACGGGCGACGGCGCCGAGGACGTTGTTCGACTCCTGGCCGTCCGGCTGACGCAGGCGGAAGAGGAACAGCATGCTGGCCACACCCGCGAACAGGAACACGCCGCTGCCCACGCTGACGATGGTGACGTGCACCGGCAGCCAGAACGACTTCAACGCGGGCACCACGGGCGCGGCGTCGGCGTAGAGCACCGTGCCCGCGAGGAACAGCAGGATCAGCACCGGCACCAGCAGGAACGCCCACATGGCGCGGTAGCGCTGCTCCCGCAGCAGCAGGATCCCGACCAGCACGGCGGCGGCCGTTGCCATGGTGACGAACTCGTACATGTTGCCCAGCGGGAAGCGGTGGGTCGCGAAGCCGCGCAGGACGATCGCGCCGACGTGCAGCGCGATGGCGACCATCAGCACCGAGAACGCCATGTTGCCCAGCCGCTCCGACAGCGGCCGCCGCGTGGGCTCGATGACCCGGCTGGGCCCCTGCGGTGTCGATCCGCCGCCCACGGTCACCAGTTCCCGCTCGCTGACCTGGCGGCTGCGGGCCGTCGCGTACTGCCAGATCAGCAGCACCAGCACCAGCGCGTACACGACGATCGCCGTCTTGAAGGCGAAGTCGCTGTACCTGGCGATGGTCTCGTCGATCGGCATGGTCACTCTCCCGTGGTCGCGGCGTGCTCGTCGAGCAGGCGGGCGCGCAGCCGATCGAACTCGCCGCCCCAGCCCGCCTGGTCGGTCCGGGCGAGCCCGCCCATCTCTACTACAGTGCGTCGTTGGTCAACGGTACCGGCTGTGTCCTCGGCCGGGTAGACCCGCACCCAGATCCGGCGACGCTTGATCAGCAGCGACACCAGCAGTCCCGCCATCATCAGCAGCGCGCTGACCAGCACCCACTGCTGTGCGGGGTCGTGCGATACCTGGAGGTTCACGAACTCCTGCGCGCCGTCGAAGGTGACCTTGGTGCCGTTCGGCAGCGTGGTCGATTCACCGGGCCGAAGATTGACCCTGGCCTCCTTGGTCAGCCGGCCCTGCTTGACCTGCTCGGGATCAAGGGCGAACAACGACTGCGGTTTGCCGGTGTCCAGGCCGGTGTCGCCGCGGTAGACGTCGACCGCGACGGCGGGATCGTTCATCGCGGGAAACGCCGAACTCAGCAACGATCCGTGGAACAGCGCCGTGGGCGCGAACAACCCTTCGATCGCGATCTGGTTCTTGCGGCGCTCCTCGTCGGTCGCGTACATGCCGCCGGGCGGGTCGATCCGCAGCACGCCGCTGGACAGGAACGTCGACGCGTCGTCCGGACGCCACTGGATGGACTCGGTGCGGGTCCGGCCGTTCGGGAAGGTGACGGTGAAGGTCGGAGCGTAGCCGTGTCCTTGCAGGTAGAGCCGGTCACCCGCGACGCGCAGCGGGTGGTTCACCTGTACCTGGGTGTCGCGCCAGGTGTTCGTCCGCAGGTCGTCGCCCGCCTGGTAGGCGAGATCCGCGGTGAACATCTCGGCCTGCCCGTTGGTCAGGTAGTCGGCCCGGAAATCCTTCACCCGCACGCAGAGCGGGGTCATGCCGGTGCCGTCGTTGACATTGCCCGCCTTGAACGAGTCGAACACCGCGGGCGAGGTGGTGCAGAAGCCGGGGCCGTTGTTCGCCAGCACGATGACGCTGCCCTCGTAGCCGAACAGCTTGCCTGCGGCGATGGCGATCAGCAGTCCGACCAGCGCGAGATGGAACACCAGGTTGCCGAGCTCGCGGGTGTAGCCCTTCTCCGCCGACAGCGCCAGTTCCCCCTCGCGGGGGCCGGGACGGACCTCGCTGCGCCATCCGCGCAGCTGGGCTCGGGCGTGATCGATCAGCTCCTGCGGCGAGCGCTCGACCCGTCCCGAGTAGTGATGCGGCAGCCTGGTCAGGTTGCGCGGCGCGCGCACCGGCGGGGTGCGCAGCGCGCGATAGTGATCGAACGTGCGCGGCAGGATGCAACCGACCAGCGAGATGAACAGCAGCACATAGACGGCCGTGAACCAAAAGCTGGAGAACACGTCGAACAGCTCGAAACGGTCCATCCACGGGCCGAGCGTGGGCCGGTCGGCGATGTACTGCTCGACCTTCTGCTCGTTGAGGTTGCGCTGCGGCAGCAGCGCCCCCGGAATCGCGGCCAGCGCGAGCAGGAACAGCAGCACCAAGGCGGTGCGCATGCTGGTGAGCCCGCGCCAGGTGTTGCGCAGGAACGCCCACGCCCGTCCGGCGGCGGATTGACGCGGCGGCTGTTCGGGGCTTTCGATCGCAGGCTGATCGGTCACGGTCATATCGGCAAGGTCACCTCGGAGACGAACGCGTCGCGCACCCAGGCGACGAACTGGTCCCACGCCCCGGTGACCAGCGCGGCGCCGACCGCGACGAGCAACATGCCCCCGATGATCTGGATGGTGCGGGAATTGCGGCGCAGCCAGCCCACACCGCGCAACGCGCTCGCCGACCCGAACGCGAGCACGACGAACGGCAGACCGAGCCCCAGACAGTAGGCGACGATCAGCGCGACCCCGCGCACCGCCGTCGTCCCGTCGGTGCCGGCGGCCACCGCCATGACACCGGACAGCGTCGGCCCCAGGCACGGTGTCCAGCCCAGCGCGAACACCCCGCCCAGCAGCGGTGCGCCCATGAGGCTGGTGAGCCTGCGCGGCTCCATCCGGGTGTCGCGCTGCAACGCGGGCACCAAGCCGATGAAGACCAGGCCCATCAGGATCGTCACCACGCCGCCGATGCGTTGCAGCAGTTCCCGATTGACGTTCAGGGTCTGGATGACGCCGAACACGGTCGCGGTCGCGAGCACGAAGACCACCGTGAAACCGGCGACGAACAAGCCGGCCGCGCCCGCGACCCGCATCCGTCCGGAGCGCGGTCGGGGTGCTGTGGCCACGGTCGCGCGCCGAGTCCCGGTGGCCTCCGCGACGGTGGCGGGCGGCGCCTCGGCGCCGACCAGTCCGGCCAGGTAGGACAGGTATCCCGGCACGAGCGGCACCACGCACGGCGAGGCGAACGACACCAGACCCGCGAGCAGGCACGCGCCGAGCGCCAGCAGCAGCGGCCCGGAAGCCGCCGTCTGCTGGAACGAATCACCGACTCCGGCGAGCACCATCACAGGTCCTCCCCGGTACGCGGCGCGGTGCGCGCGAGGGTCACACCGAGTCCTCCCGCGCGTCCTCGGGCGCACGTCCGGCGCCACGGCGCGGCGCCACCGTCCGCTCGGTGGCCTGGGGTTCCTCGAACACGGCGAAGTCCAGCAAGGACTCCGCCGCGACACTGCGCGGCACGGTGGCGATGCCCGCCCACCGGTCGTCGACGGCCCATCCACCGCCGATGCGTCGGGCGCCCTGCCGTGGCCGACAGGCACGCAGGTGGCGGGTACGGCGGTCGCGATTCACTGTTCTTCCTCCGCGGCGATACTTTCCACCACTGGCTGCAGATCCTCGGCGAGCAGGGACCGCAGGAAGACCGCGGCGACCCGGTGTTGCCGGTCGAGGACGAGAGTGGTGGGGATGACACTGGTTGGGAAATTCCCGCCGAGCGCCAAGAGCGTGCGCATCGACGGGTCGTAGATGGACGGGTAGCCGACCTTGTTGTCGACCACGAAATCTTGGGCCTTGTCCTGTTGCGGATCGCGGACGTTGATCCCCAGGAAGGCGACGCCTTTGTCCTTCGTCGCCTCGTAGACCTGCTCCAAGGCGGGTGCCTCGGCGCGACACGGACCGCACCACTGCCCCCACAGGTTGAGCACCACGACCTTGCCCGCGTAGTCCTCGACCGAGGTGGTCTTGCCCGCCGTCATCAAATCCGGACCGGCCAGTTTGCCGATGGTTCCGCGCGCGGCGGGCGGGTCGTAGCGAATGTCGGTCTTGCCGCCGGGCGAGACGAATTCGAAGGTGCCGCCCGTGGCCACCGCGTCCGAACCGGTCGAACAACCCGCGAGCGCGGCGATCAGCGCCACGCACGCGAGCAGAACCGGCAGCACCCGCCCGGCGCGCGCCGAGGGCGGGAAGGAGAACGCGGTGCGGTGCGTCATGCGCCGTGTACCGAGGGGTCCGAACCGCCGGCGGGCTCGGAGTAGACGATGTCGACCAGCGTGTCGCCGTGGTAGACCAGCGAGGTCAGCGACGCGAGCGAGCACTGCCGGTGGCGCGGGTCGTGCCAGAGGCGCTGGCCCTGCAGGAACCGCCGCAGCGTCCACACCGGTAGCTGGTGGGAGACCAGCACCGCCTCCCGCCCGGCAGCTTCGACCCTGGCTTTGTTCACCGCCGCCAGCATGCGGTGCGCGATCTGCAGATAGGGCTCGCCCCAGGACGGCGTGAAGGGATCGCGCAGTTTCCACCAGTGCCGTGGCTTGCGCAGCGCACCGTCGCCGACCGAGACGCGCAGGCCCTCGAAGGTGTTGCCCGCCTCGATGAGGTTCTCGTCGGTGCGCACGATGACGTCGTGCTGCGCGGCGATCGGCTCGGCGGTCTCCTGGGCGCGCTGCAGCGGCGACGCGATGACCAGCGCGATGTCGTGATCGGCCAAGGTGCGCGCGACCGCGGCGGCCTGCGCGCGCCCGGCCACCGAAAGGCTGAAGCCGGGCAGGCGGCCGTAGAGGATGCCGTTGGGGTTGTGCACCTCGCCGTGCCGCAGCACGTGCACGATCGTCTCGACGGGAGCCGTGCCGCCGTCGTGCACCCGCTCGGCGTCGGCTCGGCCGTCGGCGCGCTCGGCCGGGTCGGGCGCGGCGGCCTCGTTCTCGCCGGGGGTGGCCTCGTCGGCCTTGCGGGCCTGCGCGCCGGCGGCCGCGGCGAAGTGAGCGCCCGCGTCGACCAGGCTGGACGCCACGGCGTCGGTGTTCGCGGACCTGGCGGCGCTCGCGGCGGCGAACTGCTCGCCCGCGTCGATCACGGTCGCCTCGGCGACCGGGGCGATGACCGACGCGACAGCGGCCGCGCCGTTCGTCGCGATCACGTCCGGCTCGGCGGACGGCTGGGCCGGCTCGCGCCGGTCGGCATCGGGCTGATCGAGGTCGGAGGTCACGCGCGGGATCCTTCGGGGGTGGCGGCCGCCGCCGCGTGCGCGGCGGCGGGCAGGGCGGCAGCGATACGGTCGAACGCGTCCTCGTCGAGCGCCGCGGAGACGAACCACGCTTCGAACGCGCTCGGCGGCGCGTACACGCCACCGTCGAGCAGGGCGTGGAAGAACGCTGGGTAGCGCCAGGTCTCGCTCGCCTTGGCGGCGGCGTAGTCGGTGACCGGGCGTTCGGCGAAGAACACGCTCACCATATTGCCCGCGAACTGCACATGGTGCCCGACCCCCGCGGCGGTCAGCGCCGAGGAGAACAGTTCGCCGAGCCGTTGGGCGTTGCGATCCAGCGCGGCATAGACCGCCTCGTCGGCCGCGCGCAGCGTGGCCAGGCCCGCGGCCACCGCGACCGGGTTACCGGACAGCGTCCCGGCCTGGTAGACCGGCCCGAGCGGCGCGAGGTGGTTCATGATCTCGGCGCGTCCGCCGAACGCGGCCGCGGGCAGCCCGCCGCTCATCACCTTGCCGAAGGTGTAGAGGTCGCCCGCGACGCCTTCCCGGCCGAACCAGCCCGCGCTGCTGACCCGGAAACCGGTCATCACCTCGTCCATGACCAGCAGCGCCCCGTGCTCGGCGGTCAGCGCGCGCAGGCCCGCGTTGAACCCGGGCAGCGGCGCGACCGCGCCCATGTTGCCCGCCGCCGCCTCGGTGATCACGCAGGCGATGTCGCCGGGATCGGCGGCGAACGCGGCGGCGACGGCGTCGAGGTCGTTGTAGGGCAGCACGATGGTGTCGGCCGCCTGCGCGCCCGTGACGCCCGGGGAGGTGGGCAGTCCGAGCGTGGCGACACCGGAGCCCGCGTCCGCGAGCAGCGCGTCGACATGGCCGTGGTAGCAACCGGCGAACTTGATGATCTTGGTGCGCCCGGTGAAGCCGCGGGCCAGCCGGACCGCGCTCATGGTGGCCTCGGTGCCTGAGTTCACCAGCCGTACCCGCTCCACCGGCGCGACCCGGCGCACGATCTCCTCCGCGAGTTCGATCTCCGCTTCGGTCGGCGCGCCGAAGGACAGGCCGCCGCTCGCCGCGCGGCGCACCGCCTCGACGACCGCGGGGTGCGCGTGGCCGAGGATCATCGGCCCCCAGGAGCAGACCAGGTCCACGTACTCGTTTCCGTCGGCGTCGACGAGCGTGCAGCCGTCGGCCGAGGCGATGAATCGCGGTGTGCCGCCGACGGATCGAAATGCCCGCACCGGGGAGTTGACACCACCCGGAATCACCGAACTCGCCCGGTCGAAGAGCTGAGCGGAAACCGGCACGGTTGCACTGGTCACGCGCGGAGAAGAACTCACGCGTTCCAGTCTCTCAGCACCGAAAAATCCGTTTGACGACAGGGTGTAGTGCAGTGATGCAGGCCGCAGCCGCCCGGCAACACGCCGAGGTGGGGTTCGCGCGGATTTCGATCGCTGGACGGTTGCCGGTGCGTAGTCTCAGCTCACATTCGTCCATCATTCGGGAGGGTCTGCATGCGGATTGCCATCGTCAGCGTGGGTGTGCTCGCCGTCGTCGCGGGAGCCGCAGCGGCCCTCGGCGCCGGGTCCGCCGCCGCGCAGCCACTCGATCAACTCGACGAGGCGCGGCTGGCCATCCCGCTGGACCACACGATGACCACCGCGCTGGCCGGCGGACCCATTCCCGCCGTGGTCACCATGTTCGTCCCGCCCAACCGGATCGGCGCCGGGCTGAAGAGCGACTCCGAGATCTATCGCGATGACCGCGGCGCGGTACACGCGACGCTGCGCCAGGTGGTGCTCGAGGCCGCAGGCCATCCGGATGGGACGGTCACCGTCTACCTGAACGCGCCCGGCACCCGAAACGGCCGTGTGCTGGACGTCTACCAGCACTGGAACTGACCGGGCGCGGGCCTGGAGATCAGGCGTACATGCAGGGGACCTGCGCCGACATGGTGTGCAGGACGCACATGAACCCGTTATAGGGGCCCGCGGAACCGGAATCCGGCACGAGGATCGGCGCGTCGACCGGGCTCGCGTCCTCCAACGGCAATCCCGGGGTCGCACCCGCGGGCGCGGCTCCCATCCCGAGGGCGGCGGCCACGGCAAACGCGGCACAGATCTTCACGGCGAACCGGTTCATCGAACACTTTCCTTCATCGACACACATTCCGAACTACGGCCGAAATACTAACGGCCCCAGGGCCATTCCAGCCAAAGCGCGCGGTCGGCGGCATCGGGCCGGACGGCGCGCGGTTGCACGGTAACGCGTTCGCGCGCCGTCCGCAGCGGTTCGCAGGCAATCCGTGGCTACGTCAGGCCGAGGCAGAACTTGGCGAACCCGGTGGTCACCAGGCACGCCAACGGCGTGGGCAGCGCGTGCAGCAACGGCGCGGGCGGAGTCGCCGCGAAAACCGGTGTGACCGGAACAGGCGTTCCCGGAACGGCTTCGGCGGACGCGGTGGCTGGTACGGCCGCGGCCGCGCCGATCACACCGGCCGCCACCGCACCGAAAAGTGTTCGCTGGACAGTTGGTTTCATGTGCTGGGCGTTCCCGCGCGCCGCGAGGTCAAACGGCCGCAAGCGGACTCGCGCCGGTCAGCGCCCCGCCTCGGCGCTCCGGAGTCCGCGCACGAGCCGGGCCGCGGCGTCGATGGCGAGCACGCCGGCCACCGCGACGAGCACCGCGGCCAACAGCCACCAGGGTCCGGCGTAACGGGTGGCGGTGAAGCCAGGGGCGTCACCGGAGGGCGGGAAGTCGGTGGTGCGCACGCCCGCGTGCGCGCTCAGCGCCGCCCCGACCAGGGCGAGCACGAACAGGTCCACCTCCACGAGCACCGCGACGATCCAGCGCCTCAACGGTCCACTCCGTCCGAACTGCGCTGGACGGCTTCGGTCAACGCCGTGCGCAGCGCCTTGTGGTCTCTGGCCCAGGCCTGCACCAAGCCACCGTCGGCCAGCCGTAACCCGATACCGGTGCGGCGGCGGGGCACGCCGGTCAGCTCACCGAGTGCCCTGGCCGACTCCCACTCCTCGTCGTCCCAGGAGTCCTCGTCGCGTTCGGGAAGAACCTCCGCGATCGAGCTCAAGGGCAGCGACTCGGTGCCCGAGCGCAGCGTCTGCGAGGTCAGCTCCACGCTGACGTGCCGCTTGCCCGCCACCACCTGCAGCGCGACGAAACCCGCGATCAGCGCGGCACAGAACACCAGGGCGAACCAATGCACGTCCCCACCCGTGACGAGTTCGAGGACGAGAACGGCCAGGCACAGGATCGGCCCGTAGGCCACCGCACGCCACCGGGCACCCGGTTCGGAGAACAAGACGGCCGCTGCGGTCACGCCGGGCCCCCCACGGCAGCGCGCGCCGACACGGCCGCAAGCGGAATCAGTGAATCGCGCCGGGCAGCAGCAGCACGGCGACGGTCAGCACGGCGAACAGAATCAGCAGGCTCAAGACGGCCAGATCTCGCCGAATGCTGTGCGGCTGCTGGATCACCACTCGCATCGTTGCCTCCGATCCTCCGGAGCCATTTGCCGAGTTCCCGCGGGTAATCCACGAAAACGGACGACCAGTAGCTTCCGGTTCCCACGTCCACTGTGACAACCCTCACCATACATGCCGGAATGTCTGGGACAAATTGGCAACGTGTTCCATCGGCGCCTCAGCGCCCGCCCGGCTGGAAGTAGGCGGTGGACTCGGGCCGGTGCGACAGATAGATGGCGCCGGCCGCGAGCACCGCCTGCACGATGGAAGCGCCGCCCGCCACGAGCGAGGCCGTCCCGTTCACCGCGTCGATCGCCAGCAGCGCCCCGACGCCGATCACCACCACCCACGCGCCGAGCACCGTCAGTACGGTGCGCGCCCACGACTTGCCGCGCCCGAACTGGTGCACGATCACCGACGCCAGCGCCGCCACGCCCAGCCCGATCAGGACCACGACGATGTAGACCAGCGACACCATCAGCTCGGCACTAGCCATCGTGACCTGCGGATCCTGCACTCTGGCCTGTTCGAAGACCTCCGCGGCGAAGGTGCGCCGCTGATCCAGCGCGGCGAGGATCGAGGCGATCAACTGCACGACGCCGAAGCCGATGACACCCCACCACAGCTGCCGCGCGGTGCCGACGTCCTCCGGCATCGGGGGCCGGGCCGGGCCCGCGGCGAACGGTCCCGCCATATTCGTCACGACAGCCAGTTCGCGGCCTCGGTCGCCCAATAGGTGAGCACGATGTCCGCGCCGGCCCGGCGGATACTCAACAGCGACTCGAGGATCGCGCCGCGGCGATCGATCCAGCCGCGCTCGGCGGCGGCGGTGATCATCGCGTACTCACCGGAGATCTGGTAAGCGGCGACCGGGACGGTCGAGCGGTCGGCGACCTCGCGCAGGATGTCCAGGTACGACATGGCCGGTTTGACCATCACGATGTCCGCGCCCTCGGCCAGGTCCAGTTCCAGTTCGCGGATCGCCTCGCGGCGATTGGCCGGGTCCTGCTGATAGGTGCGCCGGTCGCCTTCCAGCGAGGAACCGACCGCCTCCCGGAACGGGCCGTAGAACGCCGAGGCGTATTTCGCCGAGTAGGCCAGGATGCCGGTGTCGATGCGCCCGGCCGCGTCCAGGCCGCGCCGGATCGCGCCCACCTGGCCGTCCATCATGCCGCTGGTGCCGAGCAGGTCGGCGCCCGCCTCGGCCTGGGCCAGCGCCATCTCGACGTAGCGGTCCAGCGTCGCGTCGTTGTCGACCGCGCCGTCGGCGGCCAGCACACCGCAATGGCCGTGGTCGGTGAATTCGTCCAGGCAGGTGTCGGCCATGACCACGGTCGAGTCGCCCACCTCGTCGGCGAGCGCGCGCAGGCCGCGGTTGAGGATGCCCCGTGGATCGCTGGCCGCGCTGCCGACGGCGTCCTTGTCCTCCGGACGCGGCACACCGAACAGCATGATGCCGCCGACCCCCGCGGTGACCGCCTCGACGGCCGTCTTGCGGAGCGAGTCCAGCGAGTGCTGCACCACGCCCGGCATGGAGCCGATCGGGCGCGGCTCCGCCAAGCCGTCGGCCACGAACATCGGCAGTACCAATTGCCGTGCTTCGAGAGTTGTTTCGGCCACGAGACGACGCATAGCCGGGGTACGGCGCAACCGCCGTGGGCGGTCCATTCCGGTCATGAATCGCACGATACGCCCGGTGCGATCCGCTGTCGCGAGCGCCCGTTGGCTGCTCGCGGGTCCCGGGCCGTTATACGGCGATCGCCATGTCATCCGACTGATAACGGTGTGTGAAATCTCACCTGGTTCCGCGCCCGAAGGCGCATACTCCGACTAGGGGCGAGACCCGCTGGGGGACAGCATGACCGATCCGCACATCGATATCTCGCTGGCCAGAGCCGCCGACTTCGAGTCGTGGGTGGCGGTACTGCTGTCGGATTGGTGGCCCGCGCTGACCGACAACCTGCCCCCGCCCGCGTCGGTGCTGCGCATCTGGCGCGCCGTCGACGCCACCGGGCGGAACTTCAGCGTGGAGTTCGTCGCACGTCAGTCGGCCGCGCCCGGCGTGATGCCCGGCGCGCACGTCGCCTTCGCCGCGCTCGGCATCCGTCCCGACGAGCCGGAGTGGGTGCGCAGCCGGGGGACGCACCTGGTCGGCGGCACCGAGGACGCCACCGTCCAGCTGCGCTTCTCCGACACCGCCCGCAGCGTCTTCCTGCGCCTGCAGAGCAGGCCGTGTCAAGTGCTGGAAGAGGCCGGCCGGCTGCTGCGCCCCGGGGCGGAGATCAGTCTGCGGTTCCCCTGCACGATCTCGGGCCCGCTGGACGTGCGGGTGGCCCGCAACAGCGCCCGGCACCTGCTCGCCCAGCACAGCGCGCGGCATGCCACCCCCGCCGACCCCTTACAGCTCGGGCCACCGCAACGGGTGGCCGACATCGGCTGGGCCTACATCTTCCCGTGGTCGACCACGAGCTGGTACCTCGACGGCTCCGTTCCCACGCTCCCGCCGGGCAGCCGCGGGCCGATCGTGGTCGTCAAGGACACCGGACACACCTGGTTGCTGGACAGCCTCCGCAACTACGACGAGCAGCTGACCGCGTACGCGCGGGCGAACGGATACCGCGCCCCGCTCGAACAGGCGCGGTGATGGACCGCGTGTTGTCCGCGCGATACCGCCAGGCCGGGTGCTGAGATGAGCGACTCACCGAGCGAGGTGGAACTGCTCGCCATGCAGCGGCGCGCCGAAGCGCTCTGGGACGCCGGCGACGCGGCGGGCGCCGAGCACTGGCTGCGCCGGGCCGCCGCGGGTGGCAGCGCGCCCGCCATGGGGATGCTCGGCGCGCTGCTGGGCGCGGACGGCCGGATCGGCGAGGGTATCCGCTGGCTGGAGACCGCCGCGGCGCGCGGCAACGAGGCGGCGGGGATACAGCTGGGACTGCTGCATGTGGAGCGCGGGAATTTCGACGAGGCCGAGCGCTGGCTGCGCCCCGCCGCCGAGCGCGGGTTACCCGAAGCCCTCTGCAACATGGGCGTTCTCGCGAATCGGCGCGGCTGTGACGAGGAGGCCGAGCAGTGGTACGAGCGCGCGGTCCGCGCCGGAAACCCGACGGCCATGCGCAGTCTGGGCTTGCATCTGGCCCGCCGCGGCGAATTCGACCGCGCGATCGAGCTGCTCACCGAGGCCGCGCGCCGCGGGCGAACGGATGCGATGGCGGTGCTGGGCGCCTTGCATCTGGATCGCGGCCGGCACGTCGAGGGTGAGCAGTGGCTGCGTAAAGGCGCCGAAGCGGGCGACCCCGACTCGATGTTCCACCTGGCATTGTTGCTGCGCGCGTCGAATACTCCGTACATGGCAGGAGATTTCGCCGATCCGGAGGTGCTGCGGACCGCCGCCGCCATCGCGACCGGCCGCACACCGGCGCAGCGGGAAGCCAGGCAGTGGCTCGAACGCGCGGCCGCGCTGGGGCATCCACAGGCGTTGCGGCTGCTGCACGATCTGTGAGCCGCTGTCCCAGAGGGTGTCTGAAAGCCCTTGTGGCCAGCGAAGTTTGTCGGTGCCCCGAGGTAGAATCGAAGGTACGTTCGAGGGGGCTCGCCCGCCCCCGATCGCCACGGGAGGGATGCCAATGCGCACACCGCAAACCGTTCTCATCGATCGCCCCTACGCCCCGCTGCAGAAGCGTCCGCTGCCCGCGGGCCGCCCACGGGCCTGGTACGTCCTGCACAACCGGCGGCTGAAGGCGATGCGCCTGGCGATCGCACTGCTCGACTCCGGCGTCTACGCACCGAGTTACGCCACGAACAAGCGGATCAGGCACACCGCCGAGGTGATCGGCATCCGTCCCCCCTCCGACGCCACCTGCTCCATGGTCCGCACCTTGATGCGCAGGCGGTACTGAGGCCCGCGAAGGGCGCTGTCCCGCGCTGATCGCGACATCCGGACCCGGCACAGCGCACACCGCGGCGTGCCGGTCCAGCGACGGGCCGACCGTCGACGTTCTCCCAAACCGGGATGAGGATTCGGGTGCGGGGCGGTTCTCGGCGTCGACGGTGACCATGGTGGCGTAGTTGATGGCGCCGACGTAGCTGTTGAGCTCACCGGTCGCCCCGCAGCGTTTCGATGACGGCGGCGAAGCTGTCCGAGCCGTGCCCGGCGGCGTGTGCGCGTTGCATGGTGGATTTCAGGAGTTCGGGCAGGGCGTTGTCGAGACCGCGGGCCGCGGCGGCGTGCAGGAGGTGATCGATGGCCGCGATCTGGACGTCGATGGTCGCGTCGTCGCCCGGGTAGCTGCCCTCGTCGACCTGGGGCGCGTATCGGGTCAGGAACCCGGTCACCGCGCCGAGCCAGCGAATCGCGATGGGCGTGAAGGCCGTCGCCGCGATCTTCTCGGCGCCCACGAGCGCGGTGCCGTGCAGCCAGCCGGTCATGGCCGACCACATCAGGCCCAGCAGCGCCGAGTCGTACAGCGAGGCCAACCCCGCCTTCTCGCCCAGGTACAACGGGTCACCTCGCCCGCCGCGCAGCCGTCAGCCCGCGCACCCTCTACCGCCGACTCCAGGAAACGACCGGCGCCACACCCCTGCAGAGGCTGCTGAACCAGCGCCTCGGCCGAGCCCAAACCTTGCTGGAAGCCACCGACCTCCCGATGGAGAAGATCGCCGAACTCAGCGGCCTCGGCACCGCCAACAACCTGCGCCACCACTTCCTCAAACATATCGGCATCAGCCCCAGCGACTACCGCCGCGCCTTCCCCCGCCAACCCGACCGTTCCCGCCTCGGCCCTGCTCGAACGTGAGGCGCGCGTGGTGGACAGCGTCATCAGCGCGCGTTGCGGTCGCGCAAACGCGGGCCATCAGGGGCCGCGAACACCCAGCGCCGCAGACGCGGGGTGTTCGAACACAGCTCACCTGCTGCGGCGGCTCTTCTTGCGCGGCGGCGGCAGCAGGCCCTCGGCGCGCAGCCGGGCCGCGTGCTCGGCCAGAGCCTCGACCAGCGGACCGACCTGGGCCACGTCGGGCTGCACGTCCACGCGCAGGCCGAATTCGATGGCGGTTTCGGCGGTCTTGGGGCCGATGCAGGCCACGATGGTGCGCGCGTGCGGCTTGCCCGCGATGCCGACCAGGTTGCGGACCGTGGAGGACGAGGTGAACAGGACCGCGTCGAAACCGCCGGTCTTGATCATCTCGCGGGTCTCCGCGGGCGGCGGCGAAGCGCGCACGGTGCGATAGGCCGTGACGTCGTCGATCTCCCAGCCGCGGTCGCGCAGGCCCTCGGCCAGCGTCTCGGTGGCGATGTCGGCACGCGGCAGCAGCACCCGGTTGACCGGGTCGAACACATCGTCGTAGGGCGGGAAGTCGGCCAGCAGGCCCTCGGAGGACTGCTCACCGCTCGGCACCAGTTCGGGGTTGATGCCGAACGAGCGCACCTTGTCCGCGGTGGCCTCGCCCACGCAGGCGATCTTCACGCCGGAGAACGCCCGCGCGTCCAGGCCGAACTCGGCGAACTTCTCCCACACCGCGCGCACCGCGTTGGTGGAGGTGAACACCACCCACTGGTAGCGCCCGTCGACCAGGCCCTTGACCGCGCGCTCCATCTGGGCGGGGCTGCGCGGGGGCTCGACCGCGATGGTCGGCACCTCCATCGGGATGGCGCCGTGCGTGACGAGTCGTTCGCTCATCTCCGCGGCCTGGTCCTTGGTGCGCGGCACCAGCACGGTCCAGCCGTACAGTGCGCGCGACTCCCACCAGGACATCTTCGAGCGCTGCGCGACCACCTTGCCGATGGTCACCACGAGCGGCCCGACCAGTTCGGAGGCCGCGCTGTTCAGCGTGGCCAGGGTGGCCTCGATGGTGCGCTGCTGGCGGGTGGTGCCCCGCACCGTCACCGCGACCGGTGTCTGCGGCGCCATACCGTGCTCGACCAGGGCACTCGCGGTCTCGGCGAGATGCCCCGAGGTCGCGTGCAGCACCAGCGGGCCCGGCGCGGCCGCCAGGGCGGCCCAGTCGACCTCGCCGCGCACATCCGCCTCGGTGTGCCCGGAACCCAGCGCGATGCCCGCGTAGCTGGGCACCGCGGAGCCGTTGGGCAGGCCGGGCAGGACCTCGAAGACCATGTGCGAGCGGGTGACGGCGTTGACCTCGGCGATCACCGAGTCGGTGGTCAGCGGGTCGCCCGCGACCACACGCACCACGTCGTGCCCGGCGCGCGCTTCGGCGATCAGCGTCTTGGCCACCTCGGCGGGCTCGCCGAGCGCGGGCCGCACGTCGACGGGACGTTCGCCGTCGGGGCCCGGCTCGACGGAGGTGCCGATCAGGGCGAGCACGCCTTTGTCGACGTCCGGGTCGGTGAACGCCAGCGTCGCCCGTCCGATCACCTCACGCGCACGCACCGTGAGCAGCGCCGGGTCACCGGGACCCGACCCGACGAAAAGGATGCGACCGGGGTGCTTCTTCGCGGCTCGGCTCATGCCTGCACCTCGCTTGCGCTCGGCTCCGGCAAACCCGAGGGCACGGTGCCTGTCCTTCGCTGGCTCATCGGCTGTTCTCCATTGGGCTGGGGTTGGGCAAGTCTGTGGCGGGCGAATTCACCGCCCGGGTGGGGGGACCGTCGTCCGGTTCGGTGGCGAGCAAGTCGCGCGCACCCATGTCGAGCAACTCGCGGGCGAGCGCGCGGCCGAGCTCCGCCGCGTCGGCCGGGGCGCCGACCACCGACGCCCGCAGCACGTCGGATCCGTCGACGGCCGCGGCGCACGCGCGCAGCGACAGCTCGTCCACGATCCGCCCCTCGTCGTCGAGCGATTCGACGACCTCGGCGAGCGCGCCGATCGGCGCGGTGCAGCCCGCTTCCAGTTCGGCCAGCAGGGACCGCTCGGCGATCACCGAGGCCCGGGTGGCCGCGTCGTCCAGGCCGGACAGGATCTCCACCAGGGCGGCGTGGTCGCTGCGGCATTCCACCGCGAGCGCGCCCTGGGCGGGAGCCGACAGCATCTGCACCGGCTCCAGCGCCTCGGTCACCGCGTCCAGCCGGTCGATGCGGGCCAGTCCGGCTCTGGCCACCACGACGGCGTCCAGTTCACCCTCGCTGACCTTGCGCAGCCGGGTGTCCAGGTTGCCGCGCAGCGGGACGACGTCCAAGCCGAGTCCGAGCGCCCGCAGCTGGGCGGCGCGCCGCGGCGCGGAAGTGCCCACCTTGGCGCCCGCGGGCAGCTCGCCGAGCACCAGCCCGTCGCGCGCGACCAGCGCGTCGCGCGGGTCCTCCCTGGGCGGGATGGCGGCGATGGTGAAGCGCGGGTCCTGCGCGGTGGGCAGATCCTTGTAGGAGTGCACGGCGATGTCGATCGCGCCCGCCGCCAGCTCGTCGCGCAGCGCGGAGGTGAACACGCCGACGCCGATCTTCTGCACCGGGTCCGACGACAGGTCACCGGCGGTCTTGATGACGACCAGCTCGGCCGGCTGCCCGGCCGCGATCAGCGCGTCGCGCACCGTGCCCGCCTGGGTGAGCGCGAGCAGGCTGCCGCGGGTGCCGATCCGCCACGGGGCGCGGGTGCCGTCCGCGGTCGTGCTGCCTTCTTGGTGGACCATGGTCATGCCGTCTGCCCCTGTTCCTCGCCGCGATGGCCTGCGGTGAAATCGTCGGCCAGCGCGATCTCCCCGTCGCTGAGCTCGGCGTGATCGCCGGCGAGCGTGGTGATCTCCATCGGCGCGGCGACCGCCTGGGCCGCACCGGGCTTCAATTCGAACAATTCGCGCAGCGCCTCGGCGTAGCTGTCGCCGCCCGGCGTGGACGCGAGCTGCTTGACCCGCACCGTCGGCGCGTGCAGCAGCTTGTCGACCACCCGGCGCACCGTGCGCGCGACCTCGTCACGCTCCGGGTCGGCGAGGCCGGGCAGCCGCGAATCCAGCCGGAGCAGTTCGGCCTCGACCACCTCGGCGGCGCGCTGGCGTAGCGCGGCCACCGTGGGGGTGACCTCGGCCATCCGCTGTCCGGCCAGATATCTGGCCAGTTCGTCGGCGACGATCGACCGGGCGGCCGCGGTGTCGTCGGCGGCGGCGCCCGCGGCCGGATCGCGCTGCAACGTCTCGATGTCGATGAGCGTGACACCGGGCAGGCCGGCCACAGCGTGCTCGACGTCGCGCGGCAATCCGAGATCGCAGAACACCAACGGCCGCTCGACCGTGGCTTCCTCGCCGCGCTCGCGGTCGGTGAGCGCGCGGTGGGTGTCGGCGAGCGTCACGACCGCGCCGACCGCACCGGTACAGGTGACCACCACGTCGGTGGCGGCCATCGCCTCGGTGAGCCGCGACAGCTCCATCGCCTCGGCCTCGACGCCGTGCGTGCGCGCGGTCTCGGCGAGTCTGCGGGCCCGCTCGATCGTGCGGTTCACCACGATGATCCGGCCGATCCCGGCGCGCGAGAGATGCGCGACCGCGAGCCCGCCCATCGCGCCCGCGCCGACCACCGCGGCGGTCCGCCCGGCCAGCGGGCCGAGCACCTGCTGCGCGCGGTCCAGCGCGACCGACACCACCGACGCGCCCGCGCGGTCGATGCCCGTCTCGGCGTGCACCCGCTTGCCGACCCGCAGCGCGTGCTGCGCCAGCTCGTGCAAGGTGCGCCCGACCGCGCTCTGCGCGTCGGCGGAGGCGTAGGCGCCGCGGATCTGGCTGAGCACCTGCTGCTCGCCGACGACCATCGAATCCAGGCCGCTGGCCACCGCGAACAGATGCTCGGCGGCGGCCTCGGAGTAGCGGACGTAGGCGTGCTTGGTCAGATCGGGCATCGGCAGGCCGGAGTGCTTGGTCAGCAGGTCGCCGATCTCGGCGAGACCGCCGTGGAAGGCGTCGACCACCGCGTAGACCTCCACCCGGTTGCAGGTGGACACGATCATCGCCTCGGACACATGGCTGGAGGCGATCAGCCGGTCGATCAGCTTCGGCCGATCGGCGTCGGTGACGGCCACCTTCTCCAGCACGGGGACCGGCGCGCTGCGGTGCGAGATGCCGACGAGGAGAACGCTCATGCTGTGTCCTTTCCGGCATGCGCGGGGCCCTGCGTGGTCACGCTCCGCTGCCGCCTCCGGGCCTGACCGCTCATGCTGTATCCGTTTCCGGCATGAGCGGGGCCCTGCGTGGTCACGCTGCGCTGCCGCCTCCGGGCCTGACCGCTCATGCTGTATCCGATTCCGGCATGAGCGGGGCCCTGCGTGGTCACGCTGCGCTGCCGCCTCCGGGCCTGACCGCTCATGCCAACACCGTCCCGGCACGAACGGAACGCTCCGCCGTGCTGTGCTGCATGATTCGCTCGCTGCGCTCACTCATGGTGTGACCACCGATCCCTTGCTGCTTGGCTCCGTTGCCGTATGCGAGGTTGTCGTATGCGGGGTTGTCGAGTGCTGGAGTGCCGGGTGCGCCTGCGCCGCGTGCGGGGTCGGCAGGCGGTGCGCGATGCGGCCGGATCCGGCGTGCGCGACCTCCGGCAGCGGGGACTGCTCGGCGTTGCGCACCCGTTCGAACGACAGCATCTGCATCTCGACGGCCAGGTCGACGCGCCGGACCTCGACGGTCGCCGGTGCGACCAGCTCGCAGGGCGCGAAGCTCAAAATCGACTGCAGACCCGACGCGACGAGCCGGTCGCACACGTCCTGGGCCGCGTCGTCGGGAACCGTGATGACCGCGATGGTCGGCTCCAGCTCGGCGACCGCCGCCGCCAGCTCGGCCACGTCGCGCACCACCAGGCCGGCGACCGGCATGCCGATCACCTCGGGGTCGCTGTCGAGAATGCCGACCACGGTGAAACCGCGCCGCTGGAACCCGCCGTAGCCGACCAGGGCCCGGCCCAGATTCCCCGCGCCGACCAGCACGACGCGGTGCCCCTGCGACAAGCCGAGCACGTCCTCGATGCGGGAGCGGAGCTTGGCCACGTCGTAGCCGACGCCGCGAACTCCGTTGGGGCCGAGGAAGGAGAGATCCTTGCGCAATTTGGCCGAATTGACACCCGCCGCGACAGCCAGTTCCTCACTCGATACGATGGCAACACCGTCGTCGGCCAACATGGCGAGGACCCGAAGATAGGTAGCCAGCCGCGCGACGGTGGCCTGCGGGATGTCCTTCTGCAGAGCCCTGCCGGAGACGCCGCTCGGCGCCTCATGCTGCTCTGTCACGTCGTCGGCTCCTCGTCCCGGGCCTCGGGCTCCGGTTCGTCGCTCGACCCGCTGCCCCGGGGACGGTCCGGTGCCAGGGTGTCGAAGTTTCGGATTTCGGGGCGGCTCCGCAGCCTCGGCATGCGGGTCGCGTGCCACCACCGTAACTGCTTGTGAAGCCCTGCACAAAGTCGGTGAAATTGGCCTCATTTTCCGCCGCGACCAGCACAGCGGCCGAATCGGACGGAAAACGGCGCGCTCAGCGCTTCAGGTCCGCCCGCAATCGGGTCTCGTCGACATCGAAATAGCTGTGTTCGCGGCCGTCGAGCAGGACGACGGGAAGCCGGTCGCCGTACTCCGCCCGCAGGCCAGGGTCGGTAACGGCGGCTTCGTCGACGTCGACGGTGCCCGGTTCGATACCGAATTCGGCGCAGATCACGCGCAGCTGTTCCAGTGCTGTCGCACACAGTCCACAGCCCGCGCGAGTCAGCAATGTCACCGAATGTGTGGGATTGGTCATGACCGGAATTTAATCCGCGGCCCGCGCGCCGGGCGGCCCGGTACGCGCCACGCGAATGTGTCGCGCGCCGCCTTCTGCCGTGACTGTCGGCTCATCCGGCTACTGTTGACATGGTTCGCGCGACGGGCGGAGGTACTGGTGCCGGAACGATCGAAGGTGGCGAGGGCCGGATTCATCGCGGGACGATTCGGTGAGTTTCCGGCGCGGTGGAACCTGAGCCAGATGGGCCAGGGGTTGCAGGACCAGCTCGCCCGCATCTCGCGCAGCCCTTTCGGCCCGAGTGAAGAGGAATTGCGGGCCAATCTGGCCGGTGAGGCGAGCGCCGATGCGGCGCTGACGCTGCACGACGCCGAACTCGCCGCGGGTGAGTTGGAAGCCGTCGGCCCGGAGGCCCCGCGCGATCTCACCGCGGCCGCGTTCTTCGACGTAGACAACACCATGGTGCAGGGCGCGTCGATCGTACATTTCGCTCGCGGTCTGGCGGCGCGCAAGTACTTCAAGACCTCCGATCTGGTGGACGTCGCCTGGAAGCAGGTGAAATTCCGGGTCACCGGCAAGGAGAGCAGCACCGATATGGCCAGCGGCAAGGAGAAGGCGCTGGCGTTCATCGCCGGGCGCTCGACCGCCGAGCTGGCCGAGCTGGGCGAGGAGATCTACGACGAGATCATCGCCGACAAGATCTGGCCCGGAACGCGCGCGCTCGCCCAGATGCACTTGGACGCGGGCCAGCAGGTGTGGCTGGTGACCGCGACCCCGGTGGAGCTGGCGCAGGTGATCGCGAAGCGGCTCGGGCTCACCGGAGCGCTGGGCACCGTGGCCGAGAGCGTGGACGGGAAGTTCACCGGGCGACTGGTCGGCGACATCCTGCACGGCCTCGGCAAGGCGCACGCCGTGCGCACGCTGGCGATTCGCGAGGGCCTGAACCTCAAGCGGTGCACCGCCTACTCCGACAGCCACAACGACGTGCCGATGCTCTCACTGGTCGGCACGGCCGTGGCGATCAACCCCGACTCGGATCTCCGCGAGGTCGCCAAGAACCGCGGCTGGGAGATCCGCGACTTCCGGACCGGCCGCAAGGCCGCCAAGATCGGCGTGCCCACCGCGCTGGCTTTGGGCGCGGCAGGCGGCGCGGTCGCCGCGGCAGTTACACGCCGTCGTGATGATCATTGATGGACCACCAGAGCGGAACGACGAACATCATCCGTGCGGCACGCCCCTTTACGGCCGGGCGCACTCCGATGCTGGAATGCCGAACGCGCCCAGCGCACTGCAACCACCGGTTTCGAGCGAAGCGAGATCGAGCATCCGCCGTTCGCGCGGAGGCGCGGCCGATTAACCAGTGAAGACGTTGCGGCGCTTGGTGAGCAGCTTGTAGAGCGTCTGCTGGATGGTCTCGCGGACCTGGTCGGTGACCTCGAACATGGTCATCGGGTCGTCGGCGGCTTCCGGCTCGTAGGGCGTGGTCGGGATGGGGGTGCCGAACTCGATGTACCACTTGGACGGCAGCGGCACCGCGCCGAGCAGGCCCAGATGCGGGAACAGCGGCGTCACCGGGAAATACGGCAGGCCGAGCAGCCGGGCCAGCGGCTTCAGATCGGCCAGCTTGGGGTAGATCTCCTCGGAGCCGACGATGGAGCACGGGATGATCGGCACGCCGGTGCGCACCGCCGCGGCCACGAAGCCACCCCGCCCGAAGCGTTGCAGCTTGTAGCGATCGGTGTACTGCTTGCCGACGCCCTTGAACCCTTCCGGGAACACCCCGGTCAGCTCGCCGGAGCGCAGCAGCCGTTCGGCGTCCTCCCGGCAGGCCAGTGTGTGGCCCGCCCGGCGGGCCAGCACCCCGAGCACCGGCGTCTCGAAGATCAGGTCGGCCGCGAGCAAGCGCAACGCGCGCTGCTTCGGGTGCCGGTCGTGCACGGCGAGCTGTAGCATCAGCCCGTCCAGCGGCACGGTGCCCGCGTGATTGGCCACGATCAGCGCGCCGCCCGCCTCCGGGAGGTTGTCCATCCCGCTGACCTCCACCCGGAACCACAGGTCCGACAGCGGCCGCAGGGCGGGCAGGATGACCGACTCGAGCAGATGCTCGTCGAAACCGAACTCGTCGACCTGGTAGTCGCCGGTCAGCCTGCGGCGCGCGAAATCCGCGGTCTTCGTGATCTGCTTGCCGAGCGCGCCGCGCAGCATTCCCGACAGCGACTGCGGCGCGGCGGGCGTCACCGCCGCGCGGCGCTCGACCAGCGAGGTCACCGGACTCGGCGCGGCCAGGCGTCGTGGCGCAGGCCGCTGGCGCGCCTCGATCTGGAGGTCGTGGAGTCGGATGACTTTCGCTACGTCATTCATTGGTGTGCTCCCGTACCGGCCCCGAGCAGGCCGAGCAGTTTGTGTTCTGCGGCGTCGATCCAGGCTGGATCGACCACGGGCCGCAACGCTGCGCCCCCGATGAAGTCGTCGAACGCCTGCACTGTCGTCCAGCGCGGCACGAACCCGAGTTCGGTGCGCATGCGCGTGGTGTCCAGGCCACAACCGAAGTGGAAATAGTCGAGCTGTTCGGCGGAGAACTCCCGCATCACCGGGCCCATGAGCAGGCGGCCCGCGGTGCGGAACACCGTGAAGGGAATGGGCAGTTCGATCCGGCCTGCCCGCCGGACCGCCTGGGACAGTGACAGCGCGCCGTCGCCCGCGATGTTGTACGTACCCCCCACCGTACGCCGCGCCGCGTGCGTCAGCGCGGCCACGGCGTCCTCCTCGTGCAGCAACTGCATCCTGGCGTCCCGGCCGAATACGGTGGGCGTCACCGGCGAACGCAGATATTGCACGCCGCGAGCGGCCAACCGCGGGCCGACGATGGGTGCGAACCGCAGAATGGACGCGGCGATATCGGGACGTCGCCGGGCGAGCCCGCGAACGTAACCCTCTATATCGATCATGTCGCGAGCAAACCCGCCGCGCGGCGGTGTGCGCGCGCTCATTTCCTCGCTGAATTTCGCGGGATCCTTCGCACTGCACCCGTACACCGCCGACGAGGAGCGCAGTACCACCCGGCGCACCGAAGACACCTTCTGACACACCGCGAACAGCTGCATCGCGCCGAGGACGTTGTGATCCTTCATCACCGCGCGACCGCCGCCCGCGGGCGGGCGGGTCAGCAGGGCGGTGTGCACCACGGTGTCCACCTCGGCACCATCGATCACCTTACGGATCAACGGATTTCGAATGTCCGCTCGCACGAATTCGGCGCGGCCCATGCGCCGCTGCAGCTCTCGGCTGGGCGTCATGGTGTCGACGGCGAGAATGCGCTCGATCCCGGGATCCTGGGCGAGCCGGGCGACGACCGTGCCACCGAAGAAGCGGCCGGCCCCGGTGACCAGCACGACCTTCGGCGCGTTTCCTTCCCGACCCGCAGAACCCACCGGCACCCGCTTTCCCTTGCCAGCCGCCCTTGTGATTATTCCCAGTGCCTAGCGTAGCGGCTGCCTACCCGCTCACCGAGAGTATTAACCAGGATCTAACGATGACTTCAGTCACGTGATACAAATGAGGATTTCAAAATTTCAAATTTCAAACAAAAGAGCCCGTCACCTATTGGTGACGGGCTCCTGCGGCTACCACGCAGCGATGCCTTACTTGCCGAGTTTGCGCCGCTGCACACGCGTACGGCGAAGCAGCTTGCGGTGCTTCTTCTTCGACATGCGCTTGCGGCGCTTCTTGATCACAGAACCCATAGGGTTGTCCTCGCGTTCTCTCTACTCGGCGCGCACGCTGCCCGTGCGCGATTGCCGGACGCCCGTCCGCCGAGTCCCCGGCCGACGGGCCGGGGTCACTCGGCAAGCTCACGCCCCGTGTCCGCGCCGCCGGATACCACGGGGCAACGAACAGCGATGCCACCGGCGGGCGAACACGAACCGAGGAGCTATCGTACCGGCCCGCCCCGGTGGTCTCGAAACCGCCTCATCCGGCGTCGAAATAGGACGTTTCCAGATAGTCGTGCACCGCCTTGGCGTGCACTCGGAACGATCGGCCGACGCGCACGGCGGGCAACTCGCCCGAGTGCACCAGCCGGTAGACCGTCATCTTGGACACCCGCATCAGATTCGCCACTTCGGCGACGGTGAGAAACTGGGTGCCGCCGCCGAGCACGGATTGCCCCTGTGTCGCGGCCTCACGCTGTGTACGGGAATTCCCCCGACCGCCCGCGGGACCGGAGCCGCCGGACCCTCCGGAATTCGCAGACATCTTGTTCGCAGACATCATTGCACCATTGACCTCCGGCACGTCCGCGCCGCCGGCTTCCCCACCGGCGGAACAGACACGCACGTGCTCCTTGAAGCTTAGCGGGACCAGTGGTGTTACTGCGACGGGAGTGAGAAATCGGGTTTTCCGATTTTAAACAGACCGGTCACTCCGCTGACGCGCCCTGTTCCAGCGACCTTTCCTTGGCCGCCACGAGGGCTTCGTAGAACGCCGAGCGTAGTCCTCCGCGCTCGAGCTCGCGGATCGCGGCCGCGGTGGTGCCCGCCGGTGAGGTCACCGCGGCGCGCAGTTCCGCGGCGGTCTGCGTAGAACTGTCGAGCAGGGCGGCCGAGCCGACCATGGTCTGCACGACGAGCTGGGTGGCCACGTCCCTGGTCAGCCCGAGCCCGACGCCCGCCTCCACCATGGCCTCCACGACCAGGAAGAAATAGGCGGGCCCCGATCCGGACACCGCGGTGACCGCGTCCATCTGGCTCTCCGCCACGGTGACCACCTTGCCGACCGCGCCGAGCACCTCGCTCACCAGTTCCAGATGCTGCTCGCGCGCGTAGCGGCCCGGCGCGATGACGCTCATGCCCTGCCCCACCAGCATCGGCGTATTCGGCATCACCCGCACCACCGGGAACCCGGCGGGCATCTTGCCCTCCAGCCGGCCGGTCGGCACACCGGCCGCCAGCGAGACCAGCACTTGATCGCGGTCGCTGCCGATCTCCGCCTTGCCCAGCGGCGCGAGAACCGCGTCGACGTCGTTCGGTTTCACCGCGATCACCAGCAGATCCGCGCCGATCGCGGCATCCGCCAAATCGTCGGTGACCCGGATGCCGAAGCGTTCGGCGAGCTGATGGGCGCGTTCCCGATGGGTCTCCACGACGACCAGGTCCTTGGTCAGCCGCCCGGACTCCAGCAACCCGGCGACCAACGCCTCCCCGATGCGCCCGCCACCGATCACCGCAATTCTCGTCATGGGCCTCAAGGCTAGACGGCGCGCGCCGAAGCTCAGCGCTGGGGAACGAGCGCCAGCTGACGACTCTGCGCGACGACCGCGCCGGTGGAGTCGAGCACCAGCTGGTCCTCGTCGAACATGCGCCCGCCCACCTCGTGCGTGGTGGCGATGATCCGCAGCCAGCCCGACGCGGGCCTGCGGCGCAGGTAGGTGGTCATCTGCACGGTGGGGGCCCAGCCGAAGTGGCCCAGGTTCACCGGCACCGGCGGGCTCATGTCGGCACACATCATGGCGAAGTACATCGCGACGTCGGGGTCCTGTTCGTCGCCCGGTCGCGGGCGGATCCACATCCGCAGACGCGGTTCGCCCTTTTCTCCGTCGAGGAAGCGGGCCCACTCGCGATCGAGGTAGATCTCGGCGCCTTGGCCGACGTGCACGATGTCGCCCATCTGGGAACCGGGCTCGTAGCCGATGGCGTCGGCGGGCGGCTGCACGGGCATGTCGGAGTGCTGCGGCGCGTAGCTCGGTTCCGCGTCGTCGAGACGGCTGAAGGTCAGCGCCGTGCGCACCAGGACGCGGCCGTCCTGGATCAGGTCGGTGTCGGCCAGGCAGATCTGGCGACCGATCTTGCGGACGCGCACCTCGTACTCGACCTCGCCGGGGTCCGGGGCGCCGAGGAAATCGGAACTCGCGGCGATCGGCGCCATGCCGACCAGCGCCGGATCTGAGGCGCGCAGCCAATTCGTGGCCGCCGCGGCGCTGCCCGCGACCATCGTCCCGCCGTGCACCTTCGGGCCGATGGTCCAGATGTCGTCGATGACACCCAGATAGCGGCCGGTCTCCGCGGTGGCGGGCGGCGCCTCGCGCACCGCGCACACCCGGCTGAACGGTGCGTCGGTCGTGGCCGCCGGGCCGAATTCGGCCGTCAGCTCCATCGTCATCCTCACTCCTGTCCGTCGACCTCCACCCGATGGCGCCGTTGGCGGGTGCGGCCCGCATCGTCGCCGGAGGGTTCGTACAGCGTACAACGCGTCCCGTCCCGAACCGCATCGCCGCATGGCGCAGAAGCGATGAGCGTCACATCGGGCGGTCGGGCGACCTCCGGCTCGCACCGGCCGGGGTGGGCGCGGCGGCCACGACCAAGTGCTTGCGGGCGAAGGCCAGCGTGCGGTGCAGCATCTCGGCCCGCTCCTTGGTGGTGCGCGCGTTCTGCGTGTTGATCTCGGCGACGACTTGGCCGCTGAAGCCGGTACGGACCAGATTCGCGCACACCTCGACGCACGGCTGGGTGCCCTCGCCAGGAACGAGATGCTCGTCGTGCGCGGCGCCCCGGCCGTCGGCCAAGTGCAGATGGGCCAGTCCCGAGCCCATGCGCGCAGCCAGCGCCAGGGGATCGGCTCCGGCGGTGGCGGTGTGCGACAGGTCCAAGGTGTAGTGGCGGAAGCCGGTGTCGGTCGGGTCGTAGGAGGGGCTGAAGGCGGTGACCGCCGGGCCGGGACCGCCACGGCGCTCCAACCGTTTCACCGCGCCTTCGCGCCGGCCGAACAGCGTGTCGGCCCGCATCGGGAACATGTTCTCCACGGCCACGATCACCGGGCTGTTCTCCTCCAGCTCGGCCACCTGCGCGGCGAACCCCGCCGCGTAGCGGCGCTGCCAGCGGAACGGTGGATGCACGACCACCGTGCTCGCGCCCAGCGCCTCGGCGGTGTGCACACTGCGCTCCAGCTTGGCCACCGGGTCCGACCCCCACACGCGCTGCGAGATCAACAGGCACGGCGCGTGCAACGCGAGCACTGGAACGTCGTATTTGCGCGCGTAGGCCTGCACGGTGGCGATGCTCTGGCTGGCGGGCTCGGCCCACACCATCAGCTCGACGCCGTCGTAGCCCAGCTCGGCGGCGTACCGGAACGCGGCCTCCGTATTCTGCGGGTACACCGAGGCGGTCGAGAGCCCCACCCGGATCGGACGCGGCCGGGCCGCACTCTCGTCTTCTCCCGGCGGCCCGGCGTCCGTACGCGTCCCCGCCCCGGTCTCGTTCGCTTGTCCGATATTCGCCACGACTGCTCCCTGCTCAGTTCGTGCTGAGAAGAAAGGCCAGTGGCCCCAGCGTCACGAAGATGCCCACGACGACGGCGATCACAGTGCTGAGGATGTCGTCGGTCCTGCGCAGAATCCGCACGAGGGCCACCAGGCCGAGAATCACGATCATCGCCAGCGCGAGCGCCACCCAGGGAAGCATCTCCCACATGCGCTCGAAGCCCTTGAACAGCAGCATGCCCGCGACGGCGGCGCCGGTGCTCTGGCCGCCGAGGATCATCCATTGGCGCCGGTTGTCGTCGTCCTCCGTCTTCTTGGCCGTCCGGGACCGGCGCGACGCGGCCCGGGTGGCGGCGCGGGGTTCGCCGGGGAGATCGTCCTCGTCGTCCTCGTCCAGCTCGATCGGCTCGTAGACGTCGGTGACGCCGTCCATTTCCGCGACGTCGACGGCGGCGCGCCCACCGCGCCCGCGCCGTTGCGCCGCCCCGCGCTCGGCCCGGTCGACGCCATCGCGCAGCAGGTCGCCCGCGACCGTCTGGCCGGAGAGCAGCTGCTGGTCCTGGCTGGCCAGCGACCACGCGGCGGTCGAAAGGCCGCCGGATTCCGGCGCGGGATCGGGCTGTGGCTTGTGCCGCCGGGCCGACCAGGCCGGGAGACCGTTCTCGCCGACGCCCTCGCGACGGGCCGATCTGCGATGCCCGTCCGGCTGCGGCTCGGGAGGAGCGGGTCTGCTCGGCTTCGGTCTCGGATCGGGCGGCGGCGGGAGCGGCAGCGGTTCCGACTCGGGGGCGAATCCGCCGGTGGACGGTGACCACGCCGCGGTGGACGGGCCGAGATCCTCGGCCGCTTCCGCCGCCTCCGCCGCTCTGCGCCTGGCCGCGCGACCGCCCCTGGCGCCATTGCGCTCGGGAAGGGCTGAGCGGCCGAACGCGGGCTCGTCGAGTTCGACGTGGCTGTTGCGCCCCGGTTCGCCGATACCGCGATCGGGCAGCGCTCCCCCGCCGAACGGCTCGGGCGAGACATCGTGCCAGGAGCGGACCTCGGTGGCCTGCTCGTCGGGTTCCTCCCGCCTGCGCCTGCGCCCCGAACGCGGCGGCGTCTCGGGCAGCGGGTCGGGGACGTACGGAACGGGGGCGGCCGAGAACAGCTCGGACACCGGGGTATCGGGCGACAGCGGGTCGAACGACGAGCCGTGCCGCGCGGAAGGCATCTCCCGCCCTGGCATGACCCGGCTGGATCTACCGGGCGGCGGATCGGACTGCGGCGGGTCGGGCTGCGCGTAACCGGCCAGCGGGTCGTACATCGAGATCGGGCCCGACATGGGTGAATACGACGACAGGTCGGGCTGCGGCTCGGGCGAGTAGGACACCGGCTCCGGCGCGGGCGGATCGAACGAGGGCGGCGCGTAGGCCTGCTCGTCCGCGCCGGCATCGGGCGCCGCGTGCGCGGAGTGACCGCCGCCTTCCCGGATGACCGGCAGGTCGCCGGTGAGTTCGGCGACGGAGATGCCGCGCCCACTGCGGCGGCGCCTGCCACCGCCGGACGAGGCGCCGCTCTGCTGGCCGTTGCGCGCCAGCAGTTCCGCGACCGACAACTGTTTGGAGTCCTCACTCATGACGACACCGTCCCGATCGAGCCCGGCGCCGGGGCGCCGCTGCCGGACGCCGGCCGACCGTCTCCGGTCGCCGAGCCCGCTGAGTACGTTGCTTCGGGTCCACCATTCATATCGGTATCCAGTTTGCGCAGGATGAGCCCTTCACGCAGCGCCCACGGACAAATCTCCAAGGAATCCAGCGAAAGTGCCCGCATACTCGCCTCCGCGACCAACGCACCGGCCACCAATTGCTGTGACCGATCGGAACTTACGCCTTCCAATTCTGCACGGTCCGCCGCGGTCATCCGCGAGATGAACGCAATCAGTTGGCGCAGGCCCGAGCTCGTGAGTGTACGACGCACCCGCGGGCCCGCCGCCGAGGGCGCCGCTCCGGTCAGGCGGGCCAGGGACCGGAACGTCTTCGACGTGCCGACCGCGAGATCGGGCTTACCCGGCTCGAGCAGCTTCTTCGCCGGTACCACCAGCTCGGCGTCGAGCCAGTCGCGCAGCACCGCCACCCGGCGCTTGCCGGGCGGATCCTCGCGCAGCCATTCCCTGGTCAACCGGCCGGCGCCGAGCTGTAAAGAGAGCGCGACATCGGGTTCCTCGTCGCCGCCGTTGGTCATTTCCAGCGAGCCGCCGCCGATGTCCAGGTTGAGGATGCGCCCGGCGCTCCAGCCGTACCAGCGGCGTACCGCGAGAAAGGTCAGCCGCGCCTCGTCGACGCCGGTCAGCACCCGCAGATCGACGCCGGTCTCCGCGCGCACGCGGCCGAGGACCTCGTCGGAATTGGCCGCTTCCCGCAGCGCGGAGGTGGCGAACGGCATCAGTTCGACGCATCTGGAGGTCTCGGCGATGCTGGCGAATTCGGCCACGGTGTCGATCAGCCGCCGCGCGCCCGCCTCGGTGATGCACCCGGCGTCGTCGATGTTCTCCGCCAGCCGCAAGGTGGCTTTCGTCGAGCTCATCGGCAGGGGGTGACCGCCACGGTGCGCGTCCACCACGAGCAGGTGAACGGTATTGCTTCCGACATCGAGTACCCCAAGCCGCACATGAACACGGTACTGGGTGATGCGGCACTTCAACCCAGGCGACCGAACTGTTAGCGTCCTATTTCGTGACGGTAGGCGCATCCCCGAGCAGCCCGACCCGGCCCCGACCAGCGGGGAAGATCGACCCAGCCCCCGAAGTCGACCCCGACTTTCCCCGTGAGTGGATCGAGTTCGTAGACCCGGCAAACGACGAGCACGTGATCGTCGCCGACCTGACCTGGCTGCTGTCGAGGTGGACGTGCGTCTTCGGCACCCCGGCTTGTCAGGGGATCCTGTCCGACCGGCCGGACGACGGCTGCTGCTCGCACGGCGCGTTCCTCTCCGACGAGGACGACCGGAAGAGGCTGGCTCGCGCCGTGAAGATGCTCACACCCCAGGACTGGCAACTGCGGGACGAGGCGACCAACCCGCAGGGCAAGATCACCAAGGGCGGCTATCTGGAACTCGACGAACTGGACGACGAGCCCGCCCTGCGCACCCGGCGGTTCGAGGGCGCGTGCATCTTCCTCAACCGTCCCGGCTTCGCCGGCGGGGTCGGCTGCGCCCTGCACACCATGGCGCTGCGGCGCGGCATCGAGCCGCTGGAGGTCAAGCCGGACGTGTGCTGGCAGCTGCCGATCCGCCGCACCCAGGACTGGGTGGACCGGCCCGACGGCGTGCAGATCCTGCGCACGGTGATCACGGAGTACGACCGCCGTGGTTGGGGGCCGGGCGGAGCCGATCTGGACTGGTACTGCTCGGGTTCGCCCGACGCCCATGTCGGCAGCAAGCCGGTGTGGCAGTCCTACGCTCCCGAGCTGACCGAACTGATCGGCGCGCCCGCGTACGCCGAGCTGGCCCGGCACTGCAAGCGCCGCGAGGGCTTGGGCTTGATCGCCGTCCACCCGGCGACGGTGCACGCCGATCGCATGCGCGATTCGGCGGATCCGTTCGCCTGAGCGTTTGCCGATCGAGCGCTCGGTTGGGAGCCGTGGGCGGTCCGGTTCGGCGGGTGGTTCACCCCGTCGCCATGCGAGCTTTACCCGGATCGGGTTTGATGTGCCGTTATGTCCAAGAAAGTTCTCACCGTGGCGACCATCGCCCTGGGCGCCGCCCTCTCGCTGACCGGAGTAGCCCACGCCGAGCCGAACGGCGATCCGCACAAGTTCTACGACTTCACCACGGAGTTCGTGGCGGCCACCGACCCGGCGGCGGTCAACGCCAAGGCCGCGGGCAAGCTCCTGATCGCGAGCCCGTACGGCACCTCGCACACCATCGCCTGCCGTGGCACCAACACCGCGGACCTCTACGACTGCATGCAGGAAGACGATCTGGGCTGGATCACTCTGCAGAAGACCGAGACCCCGCTGGGCACCACCTGGATCTACTTGCCGTAGCCGCCTCTCCGCGTCTTCAGGCCGTACTGGTCGGGAGCGCGAAATTTGCGTTCAGGTCCTGCGTTGGATGCCCACGCGCGTTCTGGGCGTCCCCGGCGAGTTACCCATGTGCTCACGAAATCAGTTGTTGCGTTTCGTGAGCACATGGGGCGTCGGCGTGGATCGAGGCCGGAACTGACCTCGCTTCGGGGGTCTACGCTTCGAGTTTGTAACCGAGGCCGCGCACGGTGACCAGGTGTTCCGGCTTGGCCGGATCCGCCTCGATCTTCGAGCGCAACCGCTTGACGTGCACGTCCAGGGTCTTGGTGTCACCGACGTAGTCGGCGCCCCACACGCGGTCGATCAGCTGGCCGCGGGTGAGCACCCGTCCGGAATTGCGCAGCAGGTATTCGAGCAGATCGAACTCCTTGAGCGGCAGCGTGACCGGCTTGCCGTTCACCATCACGGTGTGCCGGTCGACGTCCATCCGGACCGGACCGGCTTCCAGCACGCCGCTCTCGTTGGAGCCCTCCAGCTCGTCGCCCGCGCCGCGGCGCAGCACGGCGCGGATGCGCGCGATGAGTTCACGCGCGGAATACGGCTTGGTCACGTAGTCGTCGGCGCCCAGTTCCAGGCCGACCACCTTGTCGATCTCGCTGTCGCGCGCGGTGACCATGATCACCGGGACGCCGCTGCGGGTGCGCAACTGCTTGCACACGTCGGTGCCGCTCATGCCGGGCAGCATGAGGTCGAGTAGGACGATGTCCGCACCGGACCGGTCGAACTCGGCGAGCGCGGATGGCCCGTCACCCACCACGGTGACCTCGAAACCCTCCTTGCGCAGCAGGAACGCGAGCGGATCGGCCAGCGACTCCTCATCCTCGACGATCAGAACACTCGTCATCTGCGTGCCTCCACACCATTCGGTCGGCCCGGCCCGGTGGGACGCGGGCTTGTTTCTTTCGTGCCCACCACGGCGCCGTCGTGGTCGTCGTCGGCGCCTGCTTCGTGGTGGGCGGGTATGCGCAAGGTGAACGTCGATCCGGTGCCCAACTTGCTCCACAGGGTGATTTCCCCGTTGTGGTTGGCGGCCACGTGTTTGACGATAGCCAGGCCGAGACCGGTGCCGCCGGTGGCGCGGGAACGCGCCTTGTCGGACCGGAAGAAGCGCTCGAACACCCGCTCCTGGTCTTCCTTGGCGATGCCGATGCCGCGGTCGGTGACCGCCATCGCCACGTGATCGCCGCGCAGCGAGCGGCTCACCGAGACATGGGAGCCGGCCGGTGAGTAGGCGATCGCGTTCTCCACCAGGTTGGACAGGGCGGTGACCAGCAGTGTTTCGTCGCCGAGCACCTCGAGGCCGCTCGGGCGGTCGGTGCTGACGGTGATCCCGGCGGCTTCGGCGGCGGTGCGGGAACGATCCACGGCCTGCATCACCACGGTGTCCACGTCCACCACCTCGAGTTCGGGCAGTTTCTCCGCGCCTTGCAGGCGAGAGAGCGCTATGAGTTCGGTCACCATCTTGCCGAGGCGACGCGATTCGCCGAGCACACGCTGACCGAAGTGTCGCACGGCCTCCGGGTCTTCGGCGGATTCCAGGAGAGCTTCGGCGAGCAGGCTCATCGCGCCGACCGGGGTCTTGAGCTCGTGACTGACGTTCGCGACGAAGTCGCGACGGGTGGCCTCCATGCGGGCCTGCTCGGAATCATCGTCGGCGAACAGCACGGTGAAGGTGGTCTCCTCGCGCGACAGCTGCCGGGCGACGCCGCGCACCGCGATGCGGCCGCGGCCGGGGACCGGATTCTTCGCGGTCAGGTCGAACTCGGCGGATTCGCCGGTGGCCAGCACCTTCTCCACCGCGGCCCAGGCGCGCTCGTCGAGCAGGCGATTGCGGACCAGCCCGAGTTCCTCCGCACGCGGATTGACCAGAACCACGTCGCGGTACTCGTCGACGACGGCGATCCCGCTCTCGGAGGCGAGCACGATCAGGTCGAGGACCTGGGACATGGTGAGACCGGACTCGGCCTGCCTGCGCGCGGCCTGCCTGGCATTCACATACGGGATCAATAGCCCGCCGACTGCCAGGCCGACGACAGCCGCCAAGATGGCCAGCAGCACGGCCTGGGGAACACTCACACTTGAATCGTACGGTCGCCGACCGGTCGGCCAACGCGGGGTACACGAAGTTTCGCGCAGGTCATGGCCCCTTCCGGCCCCGTTAGCCGCATGTTTACGCACTGTTCGACGTTGCGTACCCGCAGCGTATTCACCGACCGGTCAGTCCGCTTGGTTGTCGGCTCCGGCGAGCGCCTCGTTCACCGCGCGGCCGTGTTTGTCCACCCAGTCGCCGAGGGCGTAGATCGGCACGAGCAGATCCGCGCCCGCGGCCGTCAGCTCGTACTCGACGCGCGGCGGCGCCTCGGCGTAGCGGCGGCGGCGCACCAGCGTCATCCGTTCCATCCGGCGCAGCGTCTGCGTCAGCATCTTCTGGCTGATCCCGCCGATGGCCGTGCGCAGCTCACCGGGACGCATGGGGCCATCGCGCAGCAGGTAGACGATCACCGGCAACCAGGAGTTGCCGAAGATGTCCACCCCCATCCGGGCCGGGCAGTCGGATTCGAAGTCGCCGTAGGGCGCGAATTCCACCCGTTCGGCGGTGACCGGTTCGATCGGTACTGCGCTCACGGTTCCAGCTTGCCAGCGCCGTTGCGCACCCCGGAGTGCGTATCGGGGTTCCTAGCCTCGTCGGCGGAAACCTTTCGAGTGAGGAGTTCGGATGCGAATCGGAATCATCGGCGCGGGCGCGATGGCGCGGGCGCTCGGCGGCGGCTGGCGCGCGGCGGGTCACGAGGTGCTGGTCGGCGCCCGGAACGCCGAGGCCGCGGCGGAACTGGCGGCCGCGATCGGCGCGCGGGCCGGAACGATCGGCGACGCCGCGGTTTTCGGGGATGTGGTGCTGCTCGCGTTGCCGGTGCCCGCGTTGCCGGAAGTGCTGCGCGCCGTCGGAGAGCTGCTGACCGGCCGCACGGTGATCGACTGCACGAATGCCTTCGCCCCGGACGCCGCCGCGCCCGAGGGGGCCACCGCGTTCGTCCTCGCGGAGGACGCTGTCGCCGAACGGATCACGGCGCAGGCGCCAGGGGCGAAGGTGGTGAAAGCGTTCAACCTCTGTGCCGCCGAGGTGTGGCAGGCGACCGCGCGGGTCTTCGACGAGCGTCGCTTGGCGGTGCCGCTCTGCGGCGACGACGCGGCCGCGGTGCGAGCGGTCGCGACGCTGGCCGAAGACCTCGGCACACAACCTTTTCCGGCGGGCGGGCTGCACCGGGCCCGGTACCTGGAGGCGACGTCGGTGTTCGCCGTCGGTCTCTGGTTCGCCGGGCACGACGTCCGCGCGATGTTCCCGCCCTTGGCGGCCGCGTTCGCCGTCGCGGACTGACCGCGGGCCGCTCAGGCCGGATCGGCCGCGTCGAGGCCCGCGAGCTTGCGCTCCAGCACCACCCGCTCGCGCTGGTTGCCGCACAGCCCGAGGGCGCGCTCCAGTTCGGTGCGCGCCTCCTGCGTGCGTCCCAGCCGGACGAGCAGTTCCCCGCGAACGCTCGGCAGCAGGTGTGACCGCGCGAGCGCCTCGGTGGCCGCAAGCTCGTCCACGATCGGCAGCGCCGCGGCCGGTCCCTGCGCCATAGCGACCGCCACCGCCCGGTTGAGGTCGACCACCGGCGACGGCGCGAGCCGGCCGAGCGCCTCGTAGACGAGCACGATGCGCTCCCAGTTCGTCTCCTCGACCGACGGGGCGACGGCATGGCATTCGGCGATCGCCGCCTGCAGGCCGTAGGCGCCCAGCCCCCGGCCGGCCTGCTCGGCGCGGGCCAGGGCGGCTCGGCCCCGGCCGATCGCCGCCCGGTCCCAGCGGCGGCGGTCCTGGTCTTCCAGCAGCACCGGCTCGCCGTCCGGCCCGGTACGGGCGGGGAAACGCGCCGCGGTCAGCTCGAGCAGCGCCAGCAGGCCGTGCACCTCGGGCTCGTCCGGCATCAGCCGGGCCAGCACCCGGGCCAGGCGTAGCGCCCCGCTCGCGAGGTCGAGCCGGATCAGATCCGCACCGGAGCTGGCCGAGGACCCCTCGGTGAAGATCAGGTAGACGACACTGAGCACCGAGCCGAGGCGCTCGGCCCGTTCGTCGGCCGCGGGCACGGCGAACGGCACCCGGGCCGCCGCGAGGGTCTTCTTGGCGCGCGTGATCCGCGCCTGCACGGTGGCGGCCGGAACGAGGAACGCCTTGGCGATCTCGTCGCTGGTCAGACCGCCGACCACCCGCAAGGTGAGCGCCACCCGCGCCTCCCGCGACAGCACGGGATGGCAGGAGACGAACATCAGGGCGAGCAGGTCGTCATCGATCCGGTCCGGATCCCAGAGCACATCGTGGGCGTCCCGGACGGGATCGGCCGGTGGGCCACCCGAGACGGCGCCGCCTTCGCCCAGGTCCCGGGCGAAGGCGGCGTACCTCTCGTCGAGGGCGGAGCGCCGGCGGAACGCGTCGATCGCGCGACGGCGGCCGACGGTGAGCAACCACCCGGCGGGATTGCGCGGCACCCCCTCCCTCGGCCAGGTCACCAGCGCTTCGGCCAGCGCCTCCTGCGCCAGGTCTTCGGCCAGCGCGAAGTCGCCGGTGTAGCGGGCGAGCGCGCCGACGATCCGGGCCGACTCGATCCGCCAGACGGCGGCGACGGCCGCACGGCCGGTGTGGTCACCCATCGCCCCTCGATCCGTTCAGAGCTGACCGGTGGCCTCGCGCCACGCCCGCTCCTTCTGGATCCACACGTTGTCCTGCGGGAACTCGTCGATCGTGGGAACCCGGCGGATCTCGGTCTTGAAGCCGGGGCCGGTGACCGGCATCCGCTTGGCCCACTCGATCGCCTCCTCCTTCGACGCCACGTTGAGGAGGTAGAACCCGCCGAACAACTCCTTCGTCTCGCCGTACGGGCCGTCGGTGACGACGGGGGTCTCGGCGGAGTAGTCGACGACCACACCCTCGGCGGCATCCTCCAACCCCTCCGCCGCGAGCAGCACGCCCGCCCGGATCAGCTCGTCGTTGAATTTGCCCATGGTGTCGATCATCTGGTTGAAGTCGGTGTTCACCATGCTGGCGTAGGCCTCGTCGGTGGCGCGCATGATCAGCATGAATTTCATCGTTGTCTCCCTGGCTGTCCGGGTCCCTTACTGGACCCTCTCACCCATAGGTCGAACGGAAGATCCAGACGATCGACACACGCGCGGAAATTTTTTTCCGGCCTGTTCCACAGACCCGGTCGGAGCGTGCACCCTCACCCATACCCCGCGGCGTCAACCTTGATGCGCGAGGGAGCACGCCCCGGTCTACCAGCCCGGATTCCCCCGGACCGGGATGTTGACGAAGCTCGGACGAGCGGGATCCAGTTCCAGATGCTGGGGCCGCAGGCCGGTGTCGATCAGCATCGGCAGAATCGGCAGGCCCTTGGGGAAGTTGCCCGCGTACACGTCGACGCGCAGGCGATGGCCCGGCTGCAGGAGCGCCTCGGTGGCGGGCAGCGCGATGTCCAGCGTGGTCACTTCGCCCGGGACCGTCGGCTGCCGCTGCTCGAGCGAGGTGTACGGCCGCGGGTCGGTGTAGTCGCCGTTGGCCGACTTGCTGCTGTTCGCCTCGTCGATCGCGCGCAGCGAGGCCATGAGCTGCCCCGACGACAGCACGCTGGACTGCCCGTCCGGCGCGACGTCGTTCACGGTGACCACCCAGTAGCCGTCGGCCGCGTCCTGGACGGTGTTGAGCCGCACCGCGATCCGCCCGGAGATCGAGGTCGGCTCGGCGACCGGGGCGCTGGTGAAGGTCAGCCCGTTGAGTTCCTCGACCCTGGAGTCCTTGGCGCAACCGTCGATGACCGACAGCACACCGGCGGTGCCCTGGGCCGCGTCGTTGGAGCACAAGCTGGTCAGGCCGGGTGCGACCGTCAGGCGGGCGGGCTCGCCGCTGCCCTCGGGGCTGAGCGAACCGTCGTAGACGCTGGCGGCGGTGCCGCTGGGCGCGGCAGACAGATACATCCTGCGGTGCACCGCCTGTGCCGGATCCGCCGTAGCGGTCGGCGCGGCGAACGAATCGGTGGTGATCCAGCCGCCGCCCTGCTGGCGCAAGGTGATCGGGCCGTATTGGTCGATGCCGTTGTCGACATCCTTGAGCCACTTGTCGAACCACGCGCGCTGCAGCACGTCCAGCCGCGGCGGCAGGCCCGGCTTGCCGTACTCGTTGCCCGAGTTGAGGTGGTAGGTGTTGCCCATCAGCAACTGCTTCTGGCCCGGCGGCAGCGGAATCTCGTTGTAGATCTTGGATTCCGAGTAGGTGAACAGGTCGTGCCAGCCGCCGGTGACGAAGGTCGGCGTCCGGATGCCGCCCGGATCACCGAGCCAGTCCTGCCGCGGCCCGGAGCCGTCGGTCAGCAATTCCTTGGCGCGCGGGTCGAGATCCTCCAGACGCGCGGTGGTGTAGACGTTCAGCAGGACGTCCATGAACGTCAACGGGTCGCGGGCGCGGTCGGCCAGCCACGTGGTGTCCAGTTGACCGTTGAGCACCGAGGCCAGGTCCGGGATCAGCTTGAGGCCGTTGATCGCGGTCAGCCACAGCGGAATGAAGTTGAAGCCGAAGCCGCCGCCCGGCGCCAGCACGTCGTTGACCAGGTCGCTGCCCGGCACCACGGGGAAGATCGCCTGCAAGGCGGGCGGCCGCTGCTCGGCGGCCTGCACCTGGTTGATCCCGGAGTAGGAGATGCCGTTCATGCCGACGCGCCCGTTGGACCACGGCTGCCGGGAGGCCCAGTCGATCACCTCGACCGTGTCCTGCTGTTCGCGCCCGCGCAGCATGTCCCAGACACCCTGGGAGAACCCGGTACCGCGCACGTCGACGACCACCTGGGTGTAACCGCTCTTGATCAGCTGCCGGTCGACGGTGAAGTTGCGCAATTCGCCACCGCCGAACGCCTTCGTCAGATCGGTGACGCCGGACAGCGGAGTGCCGCTCATGTCGATCTGCCGGAAGAACTCGATCAGCGCGTCGGACAGGCCGGGTATCGACTGCGCGTGATCGGCCAGGTTCGAGACCAGCTTGGTGTACGGCGTGAGGTTGACGATCGTCGGCGTGGGCGCGTCGACCGGGCGGCCGGAGGCGTCGGCGGGGCGGTAGACATTGCCCTTCAGGACGGTCCCGTCACTCATCGTGATGGGAACGTCCCACTGGATGTGGATGTTGGGGTACTGCTGAGGGCCGTCCTGGGTCGCCGCCCAGGCCGCTCCCGCGGCGCCGCCGTCCGGACCGGTAGGCGGCGCGACGGCATCGGCGCCGCCGGCGAGGAAGGGAACGAGCATCGTGACGGCAACTGCCGCCACCGTGGCCCGCAACGCGTGCTTCATCGGACGTGATCCACCTCTCGGCTGGTCGAACGACCAGAGTGTACCTATCTACTTGCCGGTAAAAACAGTGGGTAACTTAATCCGGCGCAGCCGCGTCGCAGGTCGATGTCAGCGCACCGGCGTGTCGCCCGGCAACGCTGTCGCCCGCGGGAAAAACGACAACGCGCCGCCACCCCGGCGGGGCGACGGCGCGTCGCAGGTTCGCGCTGTGCGGGCTATTTGCCGCCCTGCCCGGCGACAGCGGCGGCTCCCGCGGCGGCCGCCTCGGGATCCAGGTACTCGTGCGGGCGCACCGGGCGGAGGTTCTCGTCCAGCTCGTAGCGCAGCGGGATGCCGGTGGGGATGTTCAGGCCCGCGATGTCGTCGTCGGAGATCCGATCGAGGTGCTTGACCAGCGCGCGCAGCGAGTTGCCGTGCGCGGCGACCAGCACGGTCTTGCCGGACAGCAGGTCCTTGGAGATGGTCGACTCCCAGTAGGGCACCATCCGGTTGACCACGTCCAGCAGGCATTCGGTCTTCGGGACGTCGATGCCCGCGTAGCGCGGGTCGCCTTCCTGGCTGTACTCGTTGGCCGGGTCGATCGGCGGCGGCGGGGTGTCGTAGCTGCGGCGCCACAGCATGAACTGCTCGTCGCCGTACTTCTCCCGGATCTGCGCCTTGTTCTTGCCCTGCAGCTCGCCGTAGTGCCGCTCGTTGAGCCGCCAGTCCCGGATCACCGGGATCCAGTGCCGGTCGGCGGCGTCCAGCGCGATGTTCGCGGTGGAGATCGCGCGGCGCAGCAGCGAGGTGTAGACGACATCCGGCAGGATGCCGTGCTCGGCCAGCAGTTCCCCGGCGCGCTTGCCCTCGGCGATGCCCTTGTCGGTCAGATGCACGTCCACCCAGCCGGTGAACAGGTTCATGGCATTCCATTCGCTCTCGCCGTGGCGCAGCAGCACGAGGGTGTACGTCATGCGGTCATCCTCCCATGCGCGCTCGACCCGGTCGCATCGGTTCCCGCCACGCCGCCCCGGCCCGCGCGGGAAAGCGCGAAGTCAGACCGGTTCCTCGACGGCGAGCACCCCCGCGCCCGCCAAGGTGGCGCCGTGGGTGATCTCGGAGAGTTCCACTCGCAGCCCGCGCAGGAACTTCAGCCCGGCGTGCGCGTCCAGCGCGGCGCGCAGCGGATCCCACAGCGGCGCACCGGATTGCGCGAATCCGCCGCCGATCACCACCCGGTCGACGTCCAGCAGGGCCGCGGCCGACGCGATGGCCGTGCCGAGCGCGGTGCCCGCCCGGCGCAGCGCGGCGACGGCGAGTTCGTCGCCCGCGTGCGCGTCCGCGGCCAGTTGCGCGCCCGTCGCGCCGGACCAGCCCTGCTCGCGCGCCCAGCGCACCGACGACATGCCGCTCGCGACCGCTTCGACGCAGCCGCGGCCACCGCAGCCGCAGGGTGTGTTCCAGCCGGGCACGACGATGTGGCCCACGTGCCCGGCGTTACCGGTGCGCCCCAGCAGTACCTTCCCGTCCGCGACGATCCCGCCGCCGATCCCCGACGACACCGTCATGGCCAGCGCGTCCGGCACCCCGCGCAGCGCGCCGAGGCGATGTTCGGCCAGCGCCAGACAGGCGCCGTCGATGGCGAAACGAATCGCGGCGGCGGGGAACAGCTCCTGCACGGCGGCGACCACCGGAAAGCCCGCTTTCCACTCGGGAATGTTCAACGGACCCGTGACACCGGTCCGCACGTCCACCGGTCCGGCCGCACCGATCCCCACCGCACCGACGGGTTCCCCACCGGCCACCGCCAGGAGCAGCTCGCGGCAGGTTTCCCACACGCCGGCGTCCGGCACGTCCACCCGGCGCACGTCGCGCACCTCGGGGCCGGGGCCGACCACCCCGGCCGCGAACTTCGTCGCGCCGATGTCCAGAGCGAGAATCGCCAACGCCGTGTCCCTTCGCCGATCCGAGCCGCCTGCGATTGTCACCCGGCGGGCCGGGTCCGGCGACCGGCTACGGCTTGTCGGCGGAGTCGACCAAGTGCTCGAAAGCGCGCAGGTTCTGCAGCGACTCGCCGCGCGAGACGCGCCACTTCCATTCCCGCCGAATGGATTCCGCGAAGCCGAGTTCCAGCAGCACGTTGAAGTCGGCGTCCACGGCCTCGAGAATCTGCCCGAACACCCGGTCCAGTTCGTCGGCGGTGACGGCGTGCGCGGACATGCGGCCCACCAGATAGATGTCCCCGACCCGGTCGAGGGTGTAGGCGACGGCGTAGAGCCTGCGGTTGCGGCGCAGCAGGAATTTGTAGACGCCCTCGAAGTTCTCGTCCGGCTTGCGGCAGACGAACGCCTCGAACCGCAGGCCGTGCTTGCCCACCGTGACCATCACCGTGGTCTTCAGCTTGCGCTCGCCGGGCAGGACGACGACGAACGTCTCCTCCCCCGGGCGGGTGTACTCGATCTCTCTGTCGCGCAGCGTCTCGTCGATGAGCTGCGCGGTCACCTGTATCTCGTTCACCGGCGTACTCCCATCCGGCGCCGCCACAGCGCCCGCGATCTGGACTGGCTGGTCTCACCGAGCAGGGCGGCCGTCCGCTCACCGGCCGGGCCGGTGGCGACCCGGTCGTAAGCATCGTCCCGCACCACGCTGTGTGCGAGGACGCCGAGCCCCGTCCGCTCGTCCCGGAAACCGGCAAGAGCCGCGGCGTAGCTGGCGAGCAGCCCGTCGGCGGTGTGCGCCCAGGAGAAATTGGCCGCGTGCGTGACGGCCTGCTCGCTCATCCGATGCAGCCGATCGGGGTCGTCCAGCAGGTGGCGCAGCGCGTTCGCCCAATCCGTGGTGCGATGTCCCGGGACCAGCAGGCCGGACACTTCATGCCGCACGGCCGTGCCCAGGCCGCCCACATCGGCGGCCAGCACCGGAGTACCGCTGGCCTGCGCTTCGATCGCGACCAAACCGAAGGACTCGTTGTAACTCGGCACCGCCACCAGGTCGGCCGCGCGATAGATCTGCACCAGCCGCTGCGGCGGCTGCGGGGGCAGGAAGCTGACCCGATCGGCGATGCCCAGTTCGGCGGCCAGATCGATCAGCGCGTGGGGCCGCTCCAGTCCGCTGCCGGACGGACCGCCCACGATCAGCACGCGCAGTTTGCGATCCGGGTCGGCCCGCAGCACCTCGGCCGCGGCGCGCACCAGCACATCGGGCGCCTTCAGCGGCTGGATCCGGCCGACGAACGCGACGATCCGCTCGTCGGCGGCCAGTCCGAGTTCGGCGCGGGCGGCGGCCTTGTCACCGGGGCGATAGCGGGTCAGGTCGGCGCCGGGCGGGACGACGTCGATGCGCTCGGGATCGGCGCCGTACAGCTCGACGAGCTGACGGGCCTCTTCGGCGGTATTGGCGACCAGCCGGTCGGATTCGGCGATCACCTGTTTCTCACCGATCTCGCGGGTCGCCGGTTCGGGACAGTCGCCTTCGGCCAGCGCGGCGTTCTTCACCGCCGCCAGCGTGTGCGCGGTGTGCACCAGCGGCACCCGCCAGCGGTCCCTGGTCAGCCAACCGACCTGGCCGGACAGCCAGTAGTGCGAGTGCACCAGGTCGTAGTGACCGGGCAGGTGCCTGGCTTCCTGGCGCAGCACCTCCGCGGTGAAGGGGCACAGCTGGGTGGGTAGATCGTGCTTGTCCAGCCCCTCGAACGGGCCCGCCACCACGTTGCGCACCAGCACGCCGGGCGCGGCCTCCTGGACGGGCGGGACGTTGGAGGCCGTGGCCCGGGTGAAGATCTCCACCTCGGTGCCGCGCCGGGCCAGCTCGACGGCCGTCTGCAGAACGTAGACGTTCATGCCGCCCGCATCGCCGGTACCCGGCTGAGCGAGTGGTGAGGTGTGCACCGATAACACGGCGATACGGTTCGGCCGTAGGCCCGGGCGCTGGCTCACACTATCCATAGTGCACGTTGCGTTCCCCGGCCCAGACACGCTATCCGCGGCAAGTGAGAGCTATCACAGGGCAGACATGAGTCCGATCACAGGCTCTCGGCGAACGCACCGACCTCGGCGACGAAGCGGGGGCGGTCCTCGATGAACAGCCCGTGCTGGGCGCCTTCCCAGAACGACGCGCGCGCGTCCGGGGCGGCCTCGACGATGTAGCGGCCGTTCTCGATCGGGACCACCCGGTCGGCCGTCCCGTGCAGCACGAGCACCGGAACGTCCAGCGCGCGCAGCGTCTCGGTGTTGTCGACGGTCCGGTAGAACAGCGCTTTGCGCACCGCGGGCGGAGTGGCGAGACTGGCCCCGAACAGGCGCTGGGCGTCCGGGCCCTTGTCCGTGCCCGGTCCGGTGTTGGCGTTGCCGAACACGCCGAAGGCGCGCACGGCCCGTCCCGCGCTGTCGTCGAAGACGCCGGGGATGGCCTCGCGCATCATGTCGCCGGTCGCCGCACCCGGCACGCCGGGACCGATGTTCGCCATCGAGCCGGTGTAGACGACGCCCGCGACGGCGTCCGTGCCGTAGGCGGTCAAGTAGTCCGACAGCACGATCCCGCCGTAGGACCAACCGAGCAGCACCGCGCCGGACGCGATGCTCTCGGCCGCCAGCACCGCCGCGACGTCGGCCGCCCAGTTCTTCGGATCGTCGTAGCCCGCCGCGGGCGCGTCGGAGTAGCCGTGGCCGCGCAGGTCGACGGCGATCACCCGGAAACGCGCCGCGAGGTCGTCGGCGGCCGCGCCCCAGCAGCGCAGATTCGCCGACCAACCGTGCAGCAACACCAGCGGCCTGCTGTGCGCCGGACCGCTCACCCGGTAGACGATGTTCGTCCCGTCCGCACTCACCACGTCCCGAATAGCCATGCCCCGAGGCTAACCGCGCGCGGTGACCGGGCCGCGCCCGGCAAACCTCGCGCACCTAGGATCGCTGGCATGAGCACTCGCACCGCCGTCGTCACCGGAGCCAGCTCGGGGATCGGGGAGGCCACCGCCCGCGAGCTGGCGAAGCAGGGCTATCACGTCTACGTCGGCGCGCGCAGGCTCGATCGTCTGCGCCGCCTGGCCGACGAGATCGGCGGCACCGCAGTCGAACTCGACGTCACCTCGGACGAATCGGTGCGCGCGTTCGGCGAAGCGGTCGAGCGCGTCGACGTGCTGGTCAACAACGCGGGCGGCGCCAAGGGGCTGGCTCCGGTGGCCGAGGCCGACCTGGACGACTGGCGCTGGATGTGGGAGACCAACGTGCTCGGCACGCTGCGTGTCACCAAGGCCCTGCTGCCGAAGCTGATCGCTTCCGGCGACGGGTTGATCGTCACCGTCACGTCGGTGGCCGCGTTCACCGCCTACGACAACGGTTCCGGTTACACCTCCGCCAAGCACGCGCAGGCCGTGCTGCACCGCACGCTGCGCGGTGAGCTGCTCGGGCAGCCGGTGCGACTGACGGAGATCGCTCCCGGGGCGGTGGAAACCGAGTTCTCGCTGGTGCGTTTCGGCGGCGACGCCGACCGGGCGGCCAAGGTGTACGAGGGCATCGACCCGCTGGTCGCCCAGGACATCGCGGAAGTCATCGGGTTCGTCGCGTCGCGGCCCGCGCACGTCAACCTGGACCAGATCGTCATCAAGCCGCGGGACCAGGCGGACGCGGGCCGATTCGCCCGCCGCCCCGCGTAGCGAACGACTCGGCCGGTGCCGTCGGTCCGGCCGCGAAATGCCGGGACTTCGCTGTTCGCCCGGAGCCGTTAGCATCCGTGCAGCCGCAAGGGCAAGGACATCGGATGGGAGTGATTCGGCTCATGTTCAAGGGCTTCAAAGAGTTCCTGATGCGCGGGAACGTCATCGACCTCGCGGTCGCCGTCGTGATGGGCACGGCGTTCACCTCCGTGGTGACCTCGGTGACGAAAGGCGTCGTCAATCCGCTGCTCGCGGTCTTCGGCAGCACCAACCAACTCGGCCTCGGCGTGCAGCTGATCCCCTCCAAACCCGCCACCTTCATCGCCATCGGCCCGATCATCACCGCCACCATCGATTTCGTCATGGTCGCCGCGGTGCTGTATTTCGTGCTGATCCTGCCGATGAAGACGATCAAGAACCGCTTCGGCACCCCGAAGGCCGCCGAGCCCACCCAGATCGAGCTGTTGACCGAGATCCGCGACCTGCTCGCCGAGCGGCACGACGCGATCCACGCCGAACGCGCTGCCAACCGCGAGGTCGAAGCGGAGCACTCGGACGACCGCGAGGCCGAACCCCAGAACGTGAAGGTGCGCTAGAACCGGTCAGCGCGCTCCGGCGGGCCGCGGCGGCAAGGGCGTGGCAGAGACCACGGCCGACGGCGCGCCCTGCAACGCCGACATGGTCTTCCAGGTGCTCCAGTCGATGGTCCAGTCGTAGAGGTCGCCGTCGGCGGCCGACAGCGGGATCGATGTGCCGGTCACTTCGACCGGATCGCCGTACAGAGCCGTGGGGAAATACGCCTGGGCGTCACCGGGCGAGAGATTGATGCACCCGTTGGTGACGTTCGCCGACCCTTGCGCCGACAGTGATTCCGGGTTGGCGTGGATGAATTCGCCGTTGTTGGAGATGCGTACCGCCCAGCGTTCGCGGACATTGGTGTAGTACGGCGGATTCGACATCAGGAAATCCTCGTACTTCTCCGTGACCACGTGAACGCCGGAACGGGTCACGTTGCGCGGTTCGTTGCCCTCGCCGTAACTGACCGCGAAATCGAACACCACCTGCCCGTCGCGCACCACCTGCATGCGGTGGCTCGGCGCGCTCGCCTTGACGATCTGGCTGCGGCCGATGCGGAAATCCGTGGTCAGATCGGAATCGCCGTAATTGCCGCCGCCCAGGTCGAGTCCGTAGAGCCGGGCCGAGACGTGCACGCTCGTCCCCGGCGTCCAATAGTTCTTCGGACGCCAGTGCAGCCGGGAGCCGCCGTCGTCCGGGAACCAGGCCCACGCGCCCTCGGTTGGCGGATCGGTGGTGATGGTCAGCGCCTTCTCCACCGCCGCCTTGTTCGCGACGGAGGACTTGAACTGCAGGATGATCGGCGCGGCGATGCCGACTTCCTGGTTGTCGCCGATGTTCAGGGTCGCCGGGACGGTGCTCTTGGGGGCGAGGGTGCGGAACGAGCCGTCGATCGGGATCGCCTTGCCGTCGGTGCCGACGGCGGTGCCCGACCAGGTGTAGGTGGCGTCGTAGCCGAGCGGCTCGGTGATGGTGAAACCGCGCCGGTCCGGCGCGAGCTCGCCGCGAACCTGCTTGCCTGCGGCGTTGGTCAGCGCCACCTGGTCGATGGTGCCGTCGCTGATCGTCACCGAGACCGGCGCGGTCGGGTTGACGTTCGTGGCGTCGTCGGCTGGATTCAACGTTGCTTTCGCGATCGGACCGGTGGCGGACCCCGGCTTGCCGGAGTCGCGGTCTATCGTGCATCCGGTCGCCAGGGCGACGACCACCAGCAGGACGGCCGACACCACGGCAACCGATCGGCGGATCATCGGGCGGTGGTTCACTTCGTCGAATCTACGCTCGGCGCGTGTTCCATCCCGTTGTCGCAGCGTGTGGTGTCGGCCTCAGCGTCAGAGCGTGATGCCCACGGTAACCGGTTCCGGTTCCAAGCGGATCCCGAAACGCTCGGCGACGCCGTCGCGGACCGTCCGGGCCAGCGCCACCAGATCGGCCGCGCTGGCTGCGCCGCGATTGGTCAGCGCCAGTGTGTGTTTCGTCGACAGCCGGGCGGGCGCCCCGTCGCCGGGGAACCCCTTGGCGAACCCGGCCCGCTCGATCAGCCAGCCCGCGGAGAACTTTACGCCGTCCGGCGCCGGGTAGGTGGGCACCGGGACGTCGCCGACGTGCGCGGCGATCATGGCGCGCACCCGCGCCTCCCGTTCCGGCGCGACCACCGGGTTGGTGAAAAACGATCCCGCGCTCCAGGTGTCGTGGTCGGCGGGATCGAGCACCATGCCTTTGCCCGCGCGCAACCGCAGCACCGCGTCCCTGACCTGCGCCGCGGGCCGGGACTCGCCGTCCGCGGCGCCCAGCGCCGAAGCCAGTTCGCCGTACCGCAGCGGCACGCTGGAACCGTCGGCCCGCAAGGCGAATTCGACCGCGAGCACGACGGCGTCGTCGCGATGCTTGAGCACGCTGGTGCGGTAACCGAACCCGAGTTCGCCCGGCTCCACCCAGCGGATCTCCCCCGCGGCGCGGTCCAGCAGGCGAACCCGGCGCAGCAGGTTCGCCACCTCCGCGCCGTAGGCGCCTACGTTCTGCACGGGCGTCGCACCGGCCGAGCCGGGAATCCCGGACAGGCACTCCAGTCCGCCGAGACCCGCGGCGACCGTAGCGCGCACCACGTCGTCCCAGTTCGCGCCCGCCTCGGCGATCACGCCGCCGTCGCCGATCTCGACACCGGTGGTGGCGACCCGCACCACCACGCCGTCGAAGCCATCGTCCCCCACGAGCAGATTGGAGCCGCCCGCGAGCAGCAGTACCGGGACGCCCGCCGCGTCCAGCGCGCGTACCGTCGCGACCAGCGCCTCGGTCGTCGCGCATTCGGCGACCAGCGCGGGCCCGCCCACCCGCAGGGTGGTCAGCTCCGATAGCCGCACGTCCGCGCGCAGCCGCGCACCGGTACCGGCGAGGAGGTCCGACGGCACCACTCGTGAAGTTCGCACGGTGCTCAACGGTAGCGTGCGCCCTGATGACCGCACGCTCGCGTAGTCCGCCGCGAGCGGATCGGAGGCAGCACGCCGGAAGCTCGAATCGCCCAGTTGTAGTGCCCGCTGACAGCTACTCGCCGGCATATTTCCACCGCCGGCGGATCCGGCGGCACGACTCGTGCGGCCCGAGCGCCGCACGGTAGCGTGTGCACCCATGGCTACACCGCTGGCGTACACGGCCCGCTACTCCCATCCGTCCGCCGCGGTGCGCGCGGCGTTCGCGAACGACCAGTACTGGAAGGATCGCATCGCGGCGGTCGGTGGCCCCAACGCCCGGCTGGATTCGGTCACCGTCGGCGGTGACCAGGTGCGCGTGGAGATGGTGCAGGCAATCGCCGCCGAACAGCTGCCGCCCGCGATCACCGCGGTGCGCCCCGGCGATCTGATCATCCCGCGCGTCGAACAGTGGAGCGGGGACGAGGCCACCTTCGAGGCCCGCGTCGAGGGCGCGCCCGCCGAGGTGCGCGGCACCATCAGCCTGGCCGCCGAGGGCTCCGGCGCCGTCGCCACGGTCGAGGGCACCATCGAGGTGAAGATTCCGCTGTTCGGCGGCAAGATCGAGAAGGCGATCGCGGAGCATCTCACCGAGCTGCTGAAGAACGAAGCCGAATTCACCGGCACCTGGCTCACCGAGCATTGATTCGCCCGCGGCGCGCGGGCATTGTTCCACGTCACACCATGCGGTCCCGGCGTTCGTGGCTATTCGGCACTCCACCCGCCCGCCGAGGTCGGCGCCGTCGCACCCAGTAACGTGTGAGCCCATGGCACGCCGATTGGACTACTCCGCCCGCTATCCGCTGCACACCACGAAAGAGCTGTACGCGGCGCTGTCGAACCGCGACTACTGGGAAGCGCGGATGGAAGAGATGCGGAAGCTCACTCCCGGCAACCAGGTGGTCCGGCTGGAGGCGGGCGACGGCGGCATCGACGTCGAACTGCATCACGTCCTGCCCCGCGACATGCTGCCGGAGATCGCGCAGACCGTGATGCGCAAGGACATGGTGATCACCCGCAAGGAGTCCTACAGCCCGTACAACGCGGAGGAGACCACCGGCAAGTACTCGGCGTCCATCCCGGCGGGGCCCGGCAGCCTCGGCGGCGCCATCCGCCTGTTCCCCACCGAGACCGGCTGCACCATGCGCTTCTCCTCGGAGGCGAAGGTGTTCATTCCCATGGTCGGGCCGCGCCTGGAACAGCTGATGCTGGTCAACCTGGTCGACCTGTTCCGCGGCGAGGCAGAGTTCACGGTGCGGTGGCTGGAAGAACAGCACTCCACTCGCTGACCAAACCGGTCGGCACCATCACCCGTGGCACCACCGCCGTCAACCGTCTCCGCCGCAGCGATCGCTGGCTGATCAACGACGAACTCGTCGCCGACCGGCTGCGTGCCGCCGCCGATCCACTGGTGGTCGACCTCGGCTACGGCGCGAGCCCCTGGACCACGTTCGAGCTGGCCGCGCGGCTGCGCGTGATCCGCGCCGACGTGCGGCTGGTCGGGCTCGAGATCGATCCGCAGCGCGTGGTGCCCGGCCGCGACGGCGTCACCTTCGCACGCGGCGGCTTCGAACTGGCCGGGTTGCGGCCCGTTCTGGTGCGCGCCTTCAATGTGCTGCGGCAGTATCCGGAGTCGGCGGTCGCGGAGGCGTGGTCGACCGTGCTGGCCGGGCTGGCACCGGACGGTCTGCTGGTGGACGGCACCTGTGACGAATTGGGCAGGCGCTGCGCATGGGTCCTGCTCGATCGGGACGGGCCGCGCTCGCTCACGCTGGCCTGGGACCCGTTCACCGTCGAGCGGCCCTCCGATCTCGCCGAACGCTTGCCGAAGGCGTTGATCCACCGCAACGTCCCCGGCGAACCGATCCACGCGCTGCTCGCCGCCGCCGATCGCGCCTGGGCCCACGCGGCGCCGATGGCGCCTTTCGGTCCTCGCGTCCGCTGGCGCGCGGCGGCGCACGCGCTGCGCGCCGAGGGCTTCCCGATCCGCCACTACCGCCGTCGCCAGCGCGACAACGTGCTCTCGGTGCCGTGGCAGGCTGTCGCGCCGCTCGGTGCGGGCTGAGGGCGGTTTCGTCACGCTACGGCGAGCGCCTGATATACCCGTCGCGCGGCGCGCGGCGACAAGCGCGACCCCGCGTCGGTGATCTCCCCGCCCGCGCACCGGCGGATGGCGACCGCGTCGGCGACCACCTCGTTCAGAGCTGCTTGGCCGATATCGGCCTCGGCCAGGTCGAGCACCGTGCGCACCGGCGTGGTCACCAGGAACGGGCCCGCCGATTCCACGTCGCCGCCGACCAGCGACCGGCGCACCACCGCCAGCCGAGGCGTGACCGGCGGACGTCCGGTGCGCACCGACAGGTGCAGGAAACGCGGGCGCAGGCTGCCGAGCCCGTGCAGTTCCGCCGCACTCTGGTGAGAGACGACCGCGGCGCCGTCGAACCAGGCCGCCCACATCGCGTATTCGTCGAGTGGGCCTTCCGGCCACCCGGCCAACCGCAGCATGCCGATCCCCGCCCTGGTCACCGAACCGTCGCCGAGGGCTGCTCGCACCCGCGCCCCACACCCGGTGCGCAGCACCTGCCGAGTCGTGAAGAAACCGGCGTGCCGACCGGCCCAACGGCGCAGAACACGCCATCCTTGTTCCGCGGATCCGATCGCGCGGCTTGCCACATCGCCAGCCATGGAGATCAGGCTACGCCCGGATTTTGTGCTTCATGTCACATTCGAACCCCTCACCGCCTCCACAGAGACGGCTCAGAAAGGTCGGGAAGAATTTTGACCATGAGTACGAACGCAACCTCCACCTCGACGATCACCCGGCGAGGCCTGCTGATCGCCCTGACCGTGGTAGCGGTTCTGCTCGCCACGGTGCTGGTCGGCGGCGAGGCCTACGCCAGGCACACGGTCTCGAGCTGCATCAGCTCGCAGTTCGAGAAGGAAATGGGATCGAAGATCGACGTGAGCTTCGGGCCCAAGCCCATGCTGGTCACCTGGATCGACGGCAAGGTGCCGTCGGTGCGGGTGAACAGCGCCGACTCCAAGTTCGGCCCCGCCGTCGGGATGGGGGTGCACGCCGTCTTCCGGGACGTCGATGTCGCCGACCCCAACGGCAGCGTGATCGGCAGCTCCTCCGCCGACGTCACCTGGAGCAACGAAGGGATCAAGGAGACCCTCGGCGGCATGGTCAGCGGGGTGACCTCCTCGGCGGATTCCGGCCTGCTCACCCTGGCGGTGCTCGGCGGCATCGCCGAACTCCAGCTGAAGCCGCAGATCGTGAACGGCGCGGTGCAGGTGGAGACGATGTCGGCGGAACTGCTCGGCATCGGATTGCCCGCCGATTTCGTGCAGAGCATCGTCGACCTGTTCACCCAGAGCCTGCAGAGCTATCCGCTCGGCATGACGGCGACCGAGGTGAAGGTCACCGACTCGGGCGTCGACGTCCATCTGTCGGGTGGGCGTACCCAACTCGAGTCCGCCGGCAACAGCTCCGACATGCGCTGCTGAACGCGCCGCGCCGCAACGAACCTCGGGGTGCGCGGCGGCGAAGACGGCCGCGGAGCTGTCCGGCTCCGGTCAGGCCGGGAAGCCGTCGAGCACGTCGCGCGACCTGGACAGTCCGAGCCGGGTCGCGCCCGCCGCGATCAGCTCCGCCGCCGCCTCCGCGGTCCGGATGCCGCCGCTGGCCTTGACGCCGAGCCGGCCGCCGACCGTCTCGGCCATCAATCCCACCGCGTGGGCGCTCGCACCACCCGCGGGATGAAATCCCGTGGAGGTCTTCACGAAATCGGCTCCCGCGCGTTCGGCGACCCGGCACACCTGCACGATCGCCTCGTCCGGCAGTGCGGCCGATTCGATGATCACTTTCAGCAGCGCTCGATCGCCCACCGCCTCGCGCACCGTGACGATGTCGGCGAGCACCGCGGTGTAATCACCCGCGCGAGCCGCGCCGACATCGATGACCATGTCGACCTCGGCGGCGCCCTGGTCCACCGCGAGCCGCGCCTCCGCGCCCTTCACCAGCGAATGATGCTTGCCGGAGGGGAATCCGGCGACGGTGGCGACCACCAGCCCGGGCGCGCGCACCGGCAACATCGACGGCGACACGCAGATCGCGAGCACGCCCAACGCCCGCGCGTCTTCGACCAGCGCGTCGACCTCGTCGCGCGTCGCCTCCGGGGCGAGCAGTGTGTGATCGATCATGGCGGCCACTTCGGCCCTGGTCAGCGACGTGGAACTTGCCATGGGTCCAGAGTCTGGCACACCCGGCGCGAATTCCGTTGCGCGCCTGGTGGCACTTCCCGCACACTCGTAGCTGATGGCGCATCGGAGAGCGGGACGCCACGGTCGACTGACTAACGTGTGCGGATGGGCCTACTTCGTTCGGGAGGAGACGACCGTGCTGATCCGTCGCGAACGCGCCGACGACGCCGCTGCGATCGCGGCGGTGCATCGCAGCGCATTCGCCCCGCGCTATGCCTCTGCCGGCACTTCCGGTGACCGGGTCGACGCGGATCCACCCGAGGTGGACTTGGTCGCGCAGTTGCGCAGCGACGAGGGCTGGATTCCCACGCTCTCCCTGGTGGCGATCGAGCACGACAGCGTGGTGGGTCACCTGTGCCTGACCAGAGCCGCCGTCGGCCCGTTCCCGGTGCTGGCACTCGGCCCGATCGGCGTCCTCGCCGATCATCAAGGCGCCGGAGTCGGCTCGGCCCTCATGCACGCGGCTCTCGGCGCCGCCGACGCCCTCGACGAACCCCTGATCGGGCTGCTCGGCAGCCTGGAGTTCTACCCCCGCTTCGGTTTCGTCCCCGCCGCCCGTCTCGGCATCACCCCGGACGACCCGGCTTGGATCAGCCACTTCCAGGTCCGCTCCCTGTCCGCCTACGATTCCCAAATCGTCGGCGAATTCCGTTACGCGGACCCGTTTTACAGCCTTTGAGCGCCGCCACTGCGTTCAGACGCCCGGGCTGCGCAGACGACCTGGGCTCTGAAATATCCCGCGCGTCGACCTGGCACGAGTTCCACGCCCATCCTGAGTACCAGCGCGACGGCGCTAGGCCCACGGATCGATGACGGGCACTCCAGCAGCACGGAATGGCGCGGTATCGCGGGTGGCCACGGCCATCCGCGCGGCGCTGGCGGTAGCCGCGATATAGCCGTTGGCAGTGCCGATCGCGGCTCCACTGGCGCGGGCCGCGGCCATGAGTTCCACATACACCGCGATCGAGTGCGCGGCGCGCCTGGGAAGATGTACGCATGAGTTCCGCTTCTCCCGTTCTGGACGATCGCCGTTACGTGCTGACGCTCGGCTGCAAGGATCGTCCGGGCATCATCGCCGGGATCACGTTGTTCATCGCCGAGTTCGGCGGCTCGATCGTGGAGGCGGGGTATCACTCCGACGTGGAGACGGGCTGGTTCTTCACGCGCCAGGCGATCAAGGCCGCGACGGTGCCGTTCGGGATCGCGGAGCTGCGGGACCGGTTCGCCGGGGTGGCGGCCGGCTTGGGGCCGGAGACCGAATGGCAGCTGCTGGACTCCCGGTCGCGCCGCCGTGCGGTGCTGCTGGTCAGCAAGGACGGGCACTGCCTGCACGACCTGCTCGGGCGCGCGGCCAGCGGTGAGCTGCCCGCCACCATCGAGGCGGTGATCGGCAACCACCCCGATCTGGCGGCGATGACCGAGGCGCACGGGGTGAAGTTCCATCACGTGCCGTTCCCGAAGGACCCGGCCGAGCGCGGGCCGGCGTTCGAGGAGGTCCGCGCCCTGGTGGACGCGCACGACCCGCACGCGGTGGTGCTGGCGCGGTTCATGCAGGTGTTGCCTGCCGAGCTGTGCGAGCACTGGGCGGGCAAGGCGATCAACATCCACCACAGCTTCTTGCCCTCGTTCGTCGGCGCCCGCCCCTATCACCAGGCGTTCGCCCGCGGCGTGAAGCTGATCGGCGCGACCTGCCACTACGTGACCGCGGAACTGGACGCGGGCCCGATCATCGAACAGGACGTCATCCGCATCGATCACGCGGACGAGGTACGCGACATGGTCCGCCAAGGCCGCGACATCGAGCGGGTGGTGCTCGCGCGCGGGCTGCGCTGGCATCTGGAAGGGCGCGTCCTGGTGCACGGCCGCCGGACGGTGGTCTTCTCCTGACCGGCGCGCCCTCGGCGCGTCAGCCCGCGAGGTCGGCGCGGGCGGACTTGCCCGCCGCGGCGAGGACGCGGGCGAGTTCCTCGTTGAACCGTTCGTAGGCCTCGACGTTGCCGAGATGGCCGGTGGGCAGCACCTGGTAGCGCGCGAGGCTGCCGGTCTGCCGGAGCAGCTCGACGATGCGTTCGGAGTGGACCGGCGGCGTCATGTCGTCGAACTGCCCCGACAGCACTGTCGTGGGCACCACCAGGCTCCTGGCCGCCTCCCCGACGTCCATCGTGGCGAGCAGGAAACCGAACTTGGACCGCACCCGGGCCGGGCACGACCGCACGATGGCCATGCTGAAGTCCAGCAGGTCGCCTTTCGCCGCGGTGCTGAGGATCTGGCGCGCGAACAGCCAGCGCACCGGCGCGATGGGCGGGAAGACGAGCGGGGCGCCCAGGCCGAGCCTGCCGAAGAGGAATGGCAGCGGCACTTTCAGTTGCAGCAGCCGCAACGGGCGGTTGAGCAGCGGCACCACTGTGGTCTCCAGGATCAGCCGATCGGCCGCGGTATTGGTCAGCAGCACCGCGAGGGCTCGGCGCGCGACCTGCTCCGGGTAGCGTCCCGCCCACGCCTGCAGCGTCATGCCGCCGAGACTGTGGCCGACCAGCACGGCCCGCTGCCCGGGCGCGAGCGCGGCGTCGAGCACCGCGGCCAAGTCGTCGGCCAGCAGGCCCATGGTCAGCTCGCTCGAGCCGTATTCGCTCTCGCCGTGGCCGCGCTGATCGTAGGCGATCACGCGATAATCGCCGGCGAACGCATTGATCTGCGGGTTCCAGTACTCGAGGCAGCAGGTCCAGCCGTGCACGAGCACGACGGCCGGCTTGTCCGGCGGACCGTAGGCGTGTACCCGCAGCCGAGCTCCGTCCCCGGCGCGGACCGGGATCACCTCGCGGGGCGCGGCCGGGGGGTTGAACGCGACGGTCTGGTAGGTACGCGAACGCAGGTCGGCGCTGTGCGCGGCGCGCAAGCTCCGGAGCAGTCCCGGGAAGCTCGTCAACGCGGTCGGCAGCATGGCACGCATCGGACACTCCTTTGTGTTACTGCTAGATACAGTAACCCCGATTCGCGCCGCTTGCTAGTGCAAGCACCCTTACCTGTCGGCAGTCTTCCCTCTCACCAGCGCGGACCCCGCTGCACCTCGTCCACCTTGGGCCGTACGTCGGCCAAGTAGACACCCGTGGCGATGATCGCCGCGAAGGACAGCAGGCCCAGCCCCGCGGGTGAGAGTAGAAGCACGAGCACAGCCGCCCCGAGAATCGCCAGCCAGATCGGCTTGGTCAGTTTGTCCACCGCGGTGAACGCGTCCGGACGCTGACGCACGGCGTGGATCAGCGCGAAAATCGTCGCACCGAGCGCCGCCAGCCACAGCACCAGCAGGATCATCCCGGTCAATCCGTGCACCATATTCACCCCACCCATCATAGAAGCAACGCCCCCGCGCACCAGGGGTGCGCGAGGGCGTGGAATCGCACTCAGCGGCGGGCCGTTCAGGCCTTCTTGGGGGCGGCCTTCTTCGCCGGAGCCTTCTTGGCGGCGGGCGTGGTGGCCTTCTTGGCCGGAGCCTTCTTCGCCGCACCGTTCGTGACCGGAGCCGGGGTGGACTCGGTGGTCACCTCGACGACCTCGGCCTCCACGACCGGTTCCGGGACGATGTCCGCCTCGGTTTCCACCTCGACCTCGGTCTCGACCTTGACCGGGCGGCCGAGCAGTCCGTTGACGCGCCCGACCACATCCTCGGCGCGGCTCACAGCGTCGCCGTAGAGGGTCTCGACCTTGCCGATCCGCTCCTCGACGGCCTGGTTGGCGCGCAGCCGCTCGATGGTCTCCTCACCGCGGGCGGCGAGGTCGGCGTAGAGGTCGAGCGCCTGCCGGTAGTACTTCTCGGCCAGGGCGCGCAGCTCCTCGGCGGTGAACTTCTCGCGCAGCTCCGCGAGGTCGTCCGGCAGCTCCGACGGCAGTCCGGACAGCCGCTCGCGCAGCGTGTCGAACTGCGCCTGCACGTCGGCGGGGACGTTGGCGAAGCGCTCGCGCGCCTCCTCCACCCGGGCCTGCACCTCGGTGGCGGCCGCGCGCTCGCGCACCTGGGCGAACACGTCGTTCACGGCGGTGTAGAGGGCGTCACCCGCACCGACGGTGGCGAGCAAGGGCTTGGTGACGGTGGCGTTCTTCTCGGTCATAAGGTTTCGTTCTCCTGGCGTGGCGGAGTGTCGGTTGTCGTGCGCGGAACGTCGCTGTCCCATACGTCCCCCCCTGCCTCGTTTCCTCCGTTTTCCCGGCGAAACGATTCATAGATGTCCAGCAGCACCTGCTTCTGCCGCTCACTGATCGACGTGTCGGCGAGCAGGGCGTCCCGGACCGGACTGTGCGGCCGCTGCTCGAGATAGCCAGCCCGTACGTACAAGACCTCCGATGAGACCCGCAGCGCTTTCGCGATCTGCGTGAGCACTTCGGCGGACGGATTACGCAGTCCGCGCTCGATCTGGCTGAGGTACGGATTGCTCACCCCCGCCAGCTGGGCGAGCTGACGCAGCGAGACTTGCGCCGCTTCCCGCTGCGCCCTGATGAAGCCTCCGATGTCGTGCGCCGCGTTGACGACGCGACCCGCTCGTTCTCCGACGCCGGACGAATGCTCGTCCGATCTGTCGGTGTACTCGGCGGAAACCTCGGGCTGGTCTGCCATCACTCACCTTCTGGCGGTTGTACGGGTTCGATTCTAGGTCAGGGTGCTAGCTATTGCAAGCAGTCTGCTAGCAGTGTTTCGGCAAACGTTCCGCGTGCCGCGGATCAGCCGCCGAACATCAGATGGGAAATCGTGTAGATCGCCAGTCCGGCAAGCGAACCGACAACGGTTCCGTTGATCCGGATGAATTGCAGATCCCGGCCGACCTGCAATTCGATCTTCTTGCTCGCTTCGTCGGCATCCCACCGGGCAACCGTGTCGGTGACCAGGGTGCTGATCTCACCGGCATAGTTTTCCACCAAGTACCGCGCCCCGCGATCGATCCAGCCGTCGACGTTGGCCCGCATGTCCGGGTCGTCGCGCAACCGCTCGCCGAGCTGCTGCACGTTCTCGGCGACCTTGCGCCGCAGCGTGCTGCCCGGATCGTCGGCGGATTCCAGGATCAGCCGCTTCGCCGCGCGCCAGGTGGCCGAGGCCAGTCCGGTGATCTCCTCGCGGCCCATGATCTGGGCCTTGATGCGCTCCGCCTTCTTGATCATGGCGTCGTCGAATTGCAGGTCCTCGGCGAATTCCTCCAGGAACCGATTCGCGGCGAGGCGCACCTCGTGCTCCGGATTCGAGCGGATTTTCCAGGTGAACTCGACCAGTTCGCGATAGATCCGTTCCGAAAGCAGGATGTTGACGAATTTCGGCGCCCATTGCGGGGCGTCGCGCAGCACGATCCGGTCGATCGTCTCCTGGGAGCCGAGCGCCCACTGGTGCGCGCGCTCGGCAAGCAGATCCAGTAGCGCGAGCTGCCGGTTGTCGGCCAGCAGTTCCGCCAGCACGCGCCCGATCGGCGGACCCCACAGCGGCTCGGCGATCCGCTTGACGATGGTGTTGTCGATGACCTGTTCCACGTCCTCGTCGCGCAGCACGCCGACGACGGCCCGCAGGAGCGTCGAACTCTCCTGCGCCACTCGCGCGGCATGACCGGGATCCGCCATCCAGCGTCCGACCCGCAGGGATATCCGGGCGGAACTCAGCTTCGCCGACACCACCTCCGGCGCCAGGAAGTTCGTGCCGACGAAGGTGCCGAGACTGGCGCCGAGCTGGTCTTTCTTGCGCCGGATGATCGCCGTGTGCGGGATGGGCAGGCCGAGCGGATGGCGGAACAAGGCGGTCACCGCGAACCAGTCCGCCAGCGCGCCGACCATGCCCGCCTCCGACGCGGCGCGCAGGTAGCCGACCCAATCGCCGCCCGCTCCGCGCGATTCGATCCAGCGGCAGAACAGATAGATCGCGGTTGCCAGGGCGAGCAGGCCGGTGGCCAGCGCCTTCATCCGCCAGAGGTCACGACGCTTGGCCGCCTCGTCGAGCACGGCGGCGAAGCCGAAGGGCGCGGCGGCAGGCGCGGCGGGGGCGTCCGCCACCGCGGTGTTGCCGGGAGCTTTCTCCATGCCTCCCATTCTGCTGTGCGCGGCGAAATGGGCGAGCGGGCGAGCGGAGCGGGGACACGCCAGACGCGCCCGACACTGTGGTTCCTACCGCATCCGCGCCCAAAAGCGCATATCACCGGTATCGGGGACCTAAGCTGGTAGCCACCGGAGCACATACGAACGAGGGAGCCCACGCTGTCCACCGAAGACCTTGTCGATATCGGCGAGCGACCGTCGGCGGTGCGCGGCGGCCGGATGGACGGCCGCAAGCGCCGGTGGCGGCAACACAAGATCGATCGCCGCGAGGAACTCGTCGACGGCACCCTCGCCGCCGTGCGCGCCCGCGGCTCCAGCGCGGGCATGGACGAGATCGCCGCGGAGATCGGCGTCTCCAAGACCGTGCTCTACCGCTACTTCTCCGACAAGAACGACCTGGTCCACGCGACCATGCAGCGGTTCATCGAGACCACGCTGATGCCGCGGGTATACGGCGCGATCAGCCTGGACGCCGACGAGTACCAGCTGGTCCGCTCCGCGCTGGCCGAGTACGTCGGGACGGTCGACGAGGATCCCGAGGTCTACCGGTTCATCATGGGCAACGGCTCGGCCGACCAGTCCTCGCTCGCGGAGTTCGAGAAGCTCTTCGCCGAGGTGGTGTGCGCGGTCATCACCGAGCGCGCCAAGGACCGGGGCGTGGCGACCGAAGGCGCGGCGCTGGCGTCGTACGTGCTGGTCGGCGGCATCCAACTGGCGACGCACTGGTGGACCACCAACAAGTCGCTGTCCCGCGAAGACGTGATCGACTACCTCACCATGCTTGCCTGGAGCGCGATCGAGGGCATGGCCCGCGCCGGCGGTTCGCCCGCGGCGTTTAACGCGCAGCAGCACGTGCTGCCCGTGCCCGAGTCGCCCGTGCAAGACTGAATCCGCCATCGGCCCCGGCGCTAGCTGGACCGCTTGCAAAAGTTCACTGCCACTCTCGACTTTGTCGAAACCTTGGCTAGTCTGAACCCGAGCGGTGCGCCGAGTGCGCTGCGTCACCGCCTGCGCCGTACTCGACGGCGGTCCACGCGGGACACCCCGGTTCCGCGCGTCGCCGCCTGCGTGTCCGTCGCTACGACCGCGGCACCAACGGAGGTACCTCGATGGCGAAGCAAGTACCGACCTCTCGGCTTGCTCGTGGCACGAAACTGGGCGCGGTGGCAGCCAGTTCGGTGCTTCGCACCCAGCGCACGCGACTGACCATGCGGGGCAGATCCGAGGCCGTCCGGGCGAAAATGGCCGAGGAATCCATGATTCGCACCACCGAGCAAGTGGTCACGGTGCTGGGCACCATGAAGGGCGTGGCCATGAAGCTCGGCCAGATGATGTCGGTGCTCGACCTGGATCTGGTGCCCGAGGACCACCGGGAACGGTTCCAGAAACGCCTGGCCGTGCTGCGCGACGCGGCCCCGACGGTCTCCTTCGCGGCCATGCGCCAGGTGATCGAGGACGATTTCGGCAAGCCGCTCGACGCGGTCTTCGCCGAGTTCGACGCCGAGCCCGTCGCCGCCGCGTCGATCGGCCAGGTGTACCGGGCGCGGCTGCACGACGGTCGCCAGGTCGCGGTCAAGGTGCAGTACCCGGGCATCGACGCCGCGGTGCGCGCGGATCTGAAGAATCTCGCGATGTTCCGGCGCGTGCTGCAGTCCGCGATGCCCTGGGTGACGCCCGCGGTGCTGGACGAGCTGCGGCTGAACATGGAAGCCGAACTCGACTACCGGGCCGAGGCGGCCACCCAGCTGCAGATCGCCGAGTTGTACTCCGGGCACCCGTTCGTCATCGTGCCGCGCTCGCTGCCGGAGTTCTCCACCACAAGGGTGCTGGTCACCGAGTACGTGGAGGGCAAAGGCTTCGACGCGATCCGGCAGCTGCCGCAGGCGGAGCGCGACCGGATCGGCGAGATCATCTACCGGTTCTACGTGGGATCGTTGTTCATCTTCAACGAGTTCTGCGGCGACCCGCATCCCGGCAACGTGCTGCTCGCCGCCGACGGCCGGGTCGCCTTCCTGGATTTCGGATTGTTCAACCGCATGGACGCCGAGCACGTGCAGTTCGAACTGGTCTGTCTGCGCGCCGCCGCGGAGGATCGCGCCGAAGACCTGCGCGAGCTGATGATCCAGCGCGGCGTCATCGATTCACCGCAGGAGATCGGCGCCGAGGAGTGCCTGGAATACGTGCTGGCCGCCTCGGAATGGTGTCTGGTCGACGAGGAACTGACCATCACCCCGGAATTGGCCAGCGGCGCGTTCCTGCTCGCGGTGGACCCGAGGGCCAGCGAGTTCACCGGCATGAAGCAGCAGAATCTGCCGCCGGAACACCTCTTCTCGCGCCGCGCCGACTTCCTGACCTTCGGCATGCTCGGTCAGCTCGGCTGCACCGGGAACTGGCATCGCGTCGCCCGGGAATGGCTCTACGACGAACCGCCGGTCACCGATCTCGGCCGCGCCCATCACGCCTGGCTCGCCGACCGCCCGCCTGCCGCGCCGCAACGGCCGCGCAAGAAGACCACGAAGTAGCCGCCGACCGGCGACTCGACCCCAGAACGGAAGACCATGGCAGACACACGGGAATTCGACCTAGTCCTCTTCGGGGCGACGGGTTTCGTCGGCAAGCTCACCGCGGAGTACCTCCTCGGAGCCGCGCCGGAATCCGCCCGGATCGCCCTGGCGGGGCGGTCGCTGGACAAGCTGACGTCGGTCCGTGACGGTCTCGGCCCGAAAGCGGCGGACTGGGGCCTGGTGGTGGCCGACTCGACCGACCAGGCCGCGCTGGACGCGCTGGCGGCGCGCACCGAAGTCGTGGTCACCACGGTCGGCCCGTACCTGCGCTACGGGATGCCGCTGGTGGCGGCGTGCGCCAAGGCCGGCACCCACTACGCCGACCTCACCGGTGAGCCGCTGTTCATCCGCGACGCCATCGACGCCTATCACGAACAGGCCGTCGCCACGGGCGCGAAGATCGTGAACTCCTGCGGCTACGACTCGATTCCGTCGGATCTGAGCGTGTACCAGCTCTACCGCCGCACGGTCGAGGACAACGCCGGTGAACTCGTCGACACCACGCTGGTGGCCTCGCTCAAGGGCGGGGTCAGCGGCGGCACCATCGATTCCGGCCGCGCCATGATGGAGGCGATCGCCGCCGACCCGGCCAAGGGCAAGGTGCTGTCGCACCCGTACTCGCTGAGCCCGGACAAGGCGATGGATCCCGACGTCGGCCGCCAGTCCGATCAGGCGCTGTCGCGCGCCAGTGCCATCGACCCGAGCCTGGACGGGTGGGTGAGCACGTTCGTGATGGCCGCGCACAACACCAAGGTCGTGCGCCGCACCAACGGACTGCTCGGCTGGGTCTACGGCAAGAACTTCCGCTACCGCGAAGTGATGAGCGCGGGGAAGTCGCGGGTGGCGCCGCTGGTGGCGGCGGGCATGGCGGGCGGCATCGTGGCGGGCCTGACCGCGGGCGCGCTGCTGTCGCGGGCGGCCGCGGGCCGCAAGCTGCTGGACCGTGTGCTGCCCAAGCCGGGCACCGGACCGGACGAGAAGGCGCGTAAGAGCGGCTGGTTCACCATGAAGACGTTCGCGCACACCACCTCCGGCGCGAAGTACGTGGCCACCTTCTCCGGCACCGGCGACCCGGGTTACCAGGCCACCGCGGTGCTGCTCGGCGAGAGCGGCCTGTGCCTGGCGTTCGACACCGACAAGCAACCCGAGCTCGCGGGCATCCTCACGCCCGCCGCCGCGATGGGCGACGCGCTGACCGAGCGGTTGCGCGCGGCGGGCATGATCATCACCGTGGACCGGGCCTGAGGGACGTGCCCCGGTGAACCTCGCACGCAAGACGATGAACGCCCCCGCGCTCGCCGCGGTGTACGAGCGAGCCTGGCGGCCGACGCTGTTCTATCTCGCCAGCGGGCGGACGACCGCGTCGGACCGGCGCGACGCGGTGACGACCCTGCGGCTCGGCGGCGCGCAGAAGGTGCTCGACATCGCTTGCGGGCCGGGCAATTTCACCAGATACCTGAGCGACGCACTGTCCGGCGACGGCTACACGATCGGCTTGGACTACTCCGAGCCGATGCTGGCGCGCGCTGTCGCCGACAACGCCGGACCGCGCGTCGGGTATCTCCGCGGCGACGCGCGCTCGCTCCCGTTCGCGGACGGAACGTTCGACGCCGTCTGCTGTTTCGGCGCGCTCTATCTCATCCCCGACCCGCTCGTCGCCGCGCGCGAGATGATCCGCGTCCTGGCTCCCGGCGGCCGGATCGCGATCACCACCAGTTACCGGGCCGCCAACCCCATCGGCGAGGTGAGCCGCGTGGTCGGCGGTTTGAGCGGTCTGCGGGTGTTCGGCACACGGACTTTTCCGACCCTCTTCGCCGAGCAGGGCTTGGTGGAGATCGATCAGCGGGTCCATCGTCTGCTCCAGTACGTCAGCGCGACCAAACCCGCCTGATCGCGGGGCTTCCCGGCCGCACGGACGGTGCTCGGTCGCCGGTCACGGCCCGGATCGGCGACTCGCGCTCGTCCACGGTGCGGGCAGGCGGATGCTGGGCTCGGACCGGCACATCGCCGCCGCGAGGATCATCGAGGTCGGGCACGGGGTTGCCCTGCGCGGACGGCCGTGCGCGTCAGGACGGCCGCGGGCCGGAGCCGAGATCGACCATGCGGTGCAGGATGGCGGGAGCCAGGGCCAATTCGAATTCGGTTCCGCTGCTTTCGAAGACGAACGCGAGGTAGTCGCCGCGAGGTACCGGGGCCAGGCGGACCGAGCACTGCTCCCCCACGATCACCCAGCCGCCGACGGTCAATTGATCGGACATCGCCCCTCCCACCCTTCGACACTTCCGCCAAGTGGACTATGCCAGTTGCGGCGAACGGGTGTCAACGGCGGAAATCGGCCGCTGAGCTGGTGAAATACTCCCGATACAGGGTGGACTGGCCGGGTGGGTGGACGCTTTCGCGGTACTCCAGCGCGACACCGTCGGTGTCTCGGCCGATGCGGTGCACGACCAGCACCGGCGCCGGGGGCGCGAGCGCGAGATGGCGGCATTCGTCCTCGGTGGCCAGCCGGGCGCCGACACTCTCGCGCACGATCGCGGCAACGCGCCCGAGCACGGCTTCCAGATACCGAGAGACGTCCCCGGGCACCGGCTCTGGTTCGGCCGACAGTGTGGCGGCCGAGGCGAATTCGCCGGGATACCAGCAGGTGATCAGTCGCGCGGCTCCGGAATGGTCGTCGGTCACCAGCTTCCGGACGATCACCGCGCTGGAGGCGGGGAGGCCGAGCGCGTCGGTGACCTCCCGCGGTCCTTCCACCACCTCCGCACGCAGCACGCGCACCGAGTAATCCCCGGGCGAAGACGACTCGTATCGGGGCGTGCTCTCCCGCACCAGCGCGGATCGTTCGGCCACATAGGTGCCCGACCCACGGCGAGACCTGACGATTCCTTGCTGGCGCAGCGAATTCAGCGCCTTGGCGGCGGTGGGCCGCGCCACCTTCCAGCGCGCGGCGAGTTCGCGCTCGGACGGCACCTCGGCGCCCGCGGCCAGCTCGCCGCGCTCGATCAGCTCCCGCAGATGCCCCGCGATCTGCAGGTATTTCGGGACCACGCCCTCGATTCCGGTCACCGGTCGCCTTCCCCTGCGGACACCGCCCCTCGGACCGCTGGTCAGTGTAACAACGACGGAGCCGGGCGCCGGGGGACGCGCACAAGCCCGGACCCGACGGGGTCCGCGGCGCTGTACCGGCCGGTAAAGTGCGAGTCCAGTACAGCGCGGTACGAACAGGACCGAGCCGAAGGGGGTTCCACATGGCGGTGCCCGATACCGGACAGGGGACGGCGCGAGAGCTGTACGCGGCGGCCATCGGCGCGAGCGGGGGCGAGCGGTTCGAGCTGGACACCGCGGTCGCGGAGAACCTCGCCGCCGCGTGCGATCAACTGGTCGACGATCTACGCCGCGCGATGGCCGACGAACACCTGGTCACCGACGTGACCGGTTTCCCCGACCTGCCCACCGGACACGGCCTCACCCGCGGGTTCGCCGCGAAAGGACGCCAGTACCTGGACACCCTGACCGCGTTCCAGGAAACGGCGCTGCTGTTCAAGGCCGCCTATCTCGCCGCGGCCAACCGGCTCGCCGACGCGGAGGCGGCGAACCAGGCCGCGCTGCGGCTGATCGCCGACTACTTGGAGCCCCGGTGAGCCCGCGGGCCGGAACCGACTGAGGGGGACGACCGATGGCAGACTCCGCGGCACGCGCCGCCGCCGACGGCATCCGGCAGGAGCTGGCCGGATTCACCAGCGGCGCAGCTGATCCCGCCTATGCGCCGGACCGCGAGCTGTTCGGCGCCTACACCCATCAGCAGATCTGGGACCTGGTGCACGAAGCGCTCGACCCGGCGGCGCTCGGCCGGGTCGCCGCGGCGTGGCAGGCGAACGCCACCGCGGTGGCCGAAGCGTTCCAGGCGTTCTCCGACGCCACCAACCGGGAGTTCGCGCGCTGGTCCGGCCGGACGGCCGACGCGGCCGTGGGCGCGACCAGGCAGTTCGTCCGCGCGGGCGAGGAGGCGCACGACGTGTGCCGGGCGGTCGCCCGGCTGATGGAGTTGAATAGCGATGCCGCGCAAACGGTCCGGGGCGCGATCGTGCCACCGCAGCGGTATCGCCCGCTGGCCGACCCGGCCGCCGAAGCGGTTTACGGTGGAAAACGTAGGATGGAACACGACAGTGCGGCGGCAGACATCGAGGCGGATGTCCGGGACACGATGACGTACGTCTACACCCCGACGATGCCCGCCACCGGCGATCACGTTCCCCAATTCCCCCGGCCCCGTGCGGGTTCGGTGACCGAGGACGCACCCGGCGATCCGGATTCCGTCCGCGGAGGCGGCGCACGGTGAAATGGGTGCTGACCCCGGACGAATTCACGCATGTCTGGACGAACGAAACGAGCCTGGACCGCAGGCCCTACCCGGTCAACATGGTCCCCTCGGCCACGGCGCGGACCGAGTCGGAACACCTGGCCCTCCGCCTGCCGCAGCGCTTCGCCCGCCAAGCCGACCCAGACCTGGCCGCCGCGTTGATGCTCTGCGCGCGCAACGACGCGACCACCATCACCGTCTCCGGCGAACGCACGCCGCTCGCCCGCAACGGAACCGGCGCGGCGGCCGAACAGATCCTCGCCTTCGCCGCGGTCGTGCACAACCACGCGGGCATCCTGGTCGCCACGCCCGACCGGGTGACCGTGCAGATGTGCCATGCCCGCGCCGTGGGCGAACGCCTGGTACAGGTCATCGGGTCGGCGCGGCCGGGCAAGCTGGCCCCGATGCGGGAGCCGCAAGACGCCGTGCTCAGTCCGGACCGCACCGAGCCGTTCGTCACCAATGGTCATCGCGGGGCGGCGAAATTCCGCCAAACGTTGCGCAAGCCCGTGGACGGGCGCGGCTTCATCACCGTCACGGTGCAGCCCGAGAACCCGATGTCCCCGCCCACCCGGCACCGCACCTGGCTGGACTTCACCGGCGACGGCCGCTATCTGCTCACCACCGCGCACGATCTCATCCTCACCCCGGTCTCGGACGAGGAGTTCGCCGCCCAGCTGCTGCGGCTCGCGCAAGTCTGACCGGGCGCCAGGGCCGCGTGGGTAGTTTGGGACCATGCCCGAACAGTGGACGACGTGCGCTACCGAAGCCATGAAAGCCGATGGCCTGCGAGTAGCGGAACTGGACACCTCCGGGACACCCGGGTTCTCCGGCGGCAAGAAAGCCGGACTCGAGCTGCTGGCCGACCGCAGCCAAGTGCTGTCGGATCTGCAGGAGAAGCTGTACGCCAACGGCAGGTCGGGCGGCGACAAGCGCAACGTGCTGCTGATCCTGCAGGGCATGGACACCGCGGGCAAGGGCGGCATCGTCCGGCACGTCATCGGTTCCGTCGACCCGCAGGGTGTCGACCATGCCGCCTTCGGTGTGCCGACGCAGGAAGAGCGGCGCCATCACTATCTGTGGCGCATCCGCAAGGCGCTGCCGCGCGCGGGTCAGCTCGGAGTGTTCGATCGCTCGCACTACGAGGATGTGCTCGTGGTGCGCGTGCACAACCTGGTGCCGCCCACGGTGTGGGAGCCGCGCTACGACGAGATCAACGCGTTCGAGCGCGAATTGGTGGACGAGGGCACCACGCTGGTGAAGGTGGCCATGTTCGTCTCGCTCGACGAACAGAAGAAACGGCTCGCCGAGCGACTGGAACGCAGGGACAAGTTCTGGAAGTTCAACCCGGCCGACATCGATGAGCGCGCGTACTGGCCCGCCTATCAGGAGGCGTACCAGGCGATGCTGGACCGCACGTCCACCGCGCACGCGCCCTGGTACGTCGTGCCCGCCGACCGCAAGTGGTTCTCCCGGCTCGCGGTCACCGAACTGCTGATCGCGGCCCTCGAGGGGCTGGATCTCGACTGGCCAGGGCCGACGTTCGACGTCGAGGCGCAGAAACGGCGCCTGGCCCGAGCCTAGGGCGTCGCGTCTGCGCGCGGTCGGCCTCAGGGGACCAGGGGCCGGACTTCCTCGGCGACGAACCGGAGGAAAGCGGCGGCGTCCGGATCGTCGGCGGTGGTCTGGAGCACGACGGTGTCGGCGCCCGCTTCGGCCAGCGCGGTCACGGCTTCGGCGATCGCGTGCGCGTCACCCGCCACGCCCGCGTTCGGCGCGTGCGCGGGGGTGCGTTCGGCGGCCAGGCGCGCTTCGGCGTCCGGGCCGGTGACCGCCAGCAGGTTCGCCACCACCTGGTGGCGGTCGGTGCGGCCGGCCGCGGCACGTCCCTCATCGATCAGCGTGCGCGCCGCACGGACGCCGTCGGCGTCGGTGATCGAATCCAGCAAGGTGCCGTCGGCCTGTTCTCCCGACAGCCGGATCGAGCGCGGTCCGCGCGCGCCCGCGTATACCTTCGGCGGCGTGGCGGGCGGCCAGTCCAGCGCGACGGCGTCGAGCCGCACGTAGCGGCCCGAGACGGTGACCCGCTCGCCGGCCAGGAGCGCGCGCAACGCGGCCACATGCTCGCTCAGCAACGTCACCGGCGACGCGACGCGTGCGCCGACTTGCGCCATCCAGCTCTGCACGCCGTGGCCCACACCGAGGAGGAACCGGTCCGGGAACAGCCGGTGCAGCGTCGCCGCCTCCATCGCGGTGAGCGCGACGTTGCGCAGCGGCACCGGCAGCAACCCGACTCCGACGCGCACCCGTTCGGTCCAGGCGAGCGCGGCCGCCGCGCTGGCGATCCCGCTCTCCAGGAAACAGTCCTCCCACAGCCACAGCTCCTCCAGCCCCGTCTCCTCGGCCACGCGAGCCGCCTCGCGCAGCAGTTCGGGCGGATTTTGCGGACGGAACACAGCACCGAGAACAGTCATCCCACTATTCCTACCGGCTGCGGACCGCTCGAGTGCGGATGTCCGGCAAGCGCGGCGGCATGTGCGGTCGGTCGGTTGGCGACGTAGATTGCGAACGATTCGGTGACCTCATCTGAGGTGCGGAAGCGATGCCGACCCGACCGGTGTGATCCGCATGGCGTTGCCGGGTCAACTGAAGCGCATACCTGCTCAGGGCAGTTGCCGCGCGAGACGCGAGCCCGGCCGGTGTGGTGTCCAGCCGGTGTCGGCGATCCGTCCGGTGTGTACGAATTCGCCCCAGTGACTACGGGTTCGGCGGCCGAGCGCGTCGATCTCGCCCGCCGTGAGGGGCGCGAGCATCGGAGCGGCTTGCCAGGTCTCGCCGTCGGCGAACAGCAGCGGTAGATCGATGCAGTGGCAGGCGCCGTACGGATTCGCCGGATGGAGCTGTCCCACCCGGTAGCAGTACACGCGCGCCCCGGCGTCGGCCAATTCGTCGGCGAAGCGGAACAGACCGTTTTCAAACGCCTTTCGGCCGATCAGCCGCTGGATCGCCACGTCGAGCCGGGCGCCCGTCACCGGCAGTCGACGTAGCCTGCCGAAGACCGGATGCGGGCCGCCGTAGAACGCCCGCGCCTCCTCGGCCGCGCAACCGAGCAGCACCGGCAGTCCGGTGGCCGTGTCCCGCAACGCTTGCCGCCAAGCGGGCTCGGCGGGCAGTGCGCCGGCATCGTCCACGGGCGAGAAGGGCGGTGCGGGGTTCAGCGCGGCGGGCCCAGCGATCCGGCGTGCCGTACGCGCCTGCGCGGCAAGCAGTTCGGCCACCGGTACGGTGCGCGGATCGGCGCCGAGTTCGGCGAGGAACATCGCCCCCACCCGCTCGGCCTGCCGGTGACTTCGGAACCCGACGCCGAAAGGCGCGCTCTGCACGATCGCCTGGGCGAACAGGCTCCTGGCCGCCGCGATGCCGAGCAGCGCGACGACCGACTGCGCGCCGGCGGACTGTCCGGCAAGGGTGACGCGCTCCGGATCGCCGCCGAACTCGGCGATGTGCTCTCGCACCCAGCGCAGCGCCGCGATCTGGTCGTCCACGCCGCGATTTCCGGCCGAGACGCCCGGTGCGCGAAGGTACCCCAGCACACCGAGCCGGTAGCTCACCGACACCACCACGATGCCGGTCTCGCGCACGAGCCGGTCCGCGTCGTACAGGTTCCATTGGCCGCTGCCCGCGAGATAGGCGCCCCCGTGCAGCCAGATCAGCACCGGACAACTCCCCGGTTCGGCGCTTGCGGGGGCCGTGACGGTGACCGCCAGGCAGTCCTCCGACTGCGGCAGCGCCTCCGCCCGGCCCATCACACCCTCGAGTCGTCCTGGCAACTGCGGTGCGATGGCGTACCGGCGCGTCGCGTCGTACACCCCGTCCGGCGGCTCGACCGGCTCCGGTGCGCCGAACCGCTCGGCCCGGGCGTACGGGATGCCGCGGAACACCGCGACCCCGGCGCGGGACTCGCCGCGCCAGCGCCCGGAGGCCGCCATGACGCGCTCCATGCCACTCTCGCTTTCTATCGCAAGTCGACTTGCGATATCTCCACGCTAAGGTCAGGCCCGGCAGAAACGCAAGAGAACTTGCGATAATCGCCGCATGGCTGATTCCCCCGGACAGATCCGCGGCGCACGCCTACGGAAAGCCGTCCTCGACGCGACCCTGGCCCGCATCGAGTCGGCCGGCATCGGCGCCGTGCGGATCGCCGACATCGCCGCGGCCGCGGGCGTCCACGAGACCTCGATCTATCGCCGGTGGAAGACGCTGCCCCGCTTGCTTCTGGAGGCCCTGCTGTCCCGGGTGGCCGAAGAGATCCCGCTTCCGGACACCGGATCGCTGCGCGGCGATCTGGAGCGGTTCATGACCGATCTCATCCGTTTCGCGCGGACGCCTTCGGGCCGGGCGTTGATCCGCGGCAGCGTGATCGCCGAGGCCGATCCGGAAGTGGAGGCGATCCGGCGCGAATTCTGGGTGCGGCGGCTGTCGGCGTCGGAAGAGATCGTCCGGCGGGCCATCGCCCGCGGCGACGTCGCGGCGACGGTGGATCCCCGGCTGACCGTGCTGACGCTGGGCGGCCTGGTCCATCTGCACGTCACGCAACTGGGCGGCGAGCTGCCGCCCGGGCTGGCCCGCGACGCCGTCGATCTGATCCTCACCGGCATCACCCGTGCCGAACCCGCCGGGCGAGACTCGGCCGGTGTCACCGGCAGCGGGACGGATGTTTCGGAATCTCTCAGGTAGGCCGACCATGATGGCCGCTGTGGGCCGATCGCCGGGCAAGGTGGCCGGCGGATCTACGATCGAGGCGGCAGGAACCGTCCGGCGAGCGAAAGGCGTGGTGAGCGCACGGTGAGCAAAAACCAGGGTGGGAAGTCGAACCCGCTGCTGGCGGCGGAACGCGCCGACCGCAACCGCAAGATCTTGATCCAGGTGGCCGTCGCCGCCGTGCTCGTCGCGCTGATCGCGGCGATCGGCATCGGCATCGCGGTGAAGAAGGCCCGCAACGACGATCCCGGCCCCACCCCGGCCATCACGGCGACCGGCACCGCGAACGCGGGCGGCGTGCCCGGTTCGCTCACCGACAACGGCGCGGTCCGGATCGGCAAGCCGGACGCGAAGGTCACCGTGCGCGTCGTCGCCGACCTGCAGTGCCCCGCCTGCAAAGCCTTCGAGGCGGCCAACGGTCAGGTGCTCGAGGACGCGGTGACCAACGGCACCGCGGTCGTCGAATACAACATCATCGCCTTCCTGGACAAGGCCTCCACCACGCGGTACTCCACGCGCGCGGCCAACGCCGCCTACTGCGTCGCCGAGGCCGACCCGTCGAAGTACCAGGCGTGGCTGAAGACGATGTTCGCGCAGCAGCCCCCAGAGGGCGGCGCGGGTCTGCCCGACGACCAGCTGGTGCAGATCGCCAAGAGCGCCGGATACACCGACGACGCGGTCGCCCAGTGCATCACCGACCACAAGTTCGACAAGTACATCCAGGCCCGCACCAAGGACGTGCTGGAAAGCGGTATCCAGTCGACGCCCTCGGTGTTCGTGAACGGCAAGAAGGTCGCGTCCAGCCAGGAGATCTTCGGCACCGGCGGCCTCGCACCCGCGATCAACGCCGCCGCGGGCCGATGATCACCGCGGGACCCCGGGCCGCCTGGGTCCTGTTGATCGGCGGGCTGGCCGGTTGGCTGGCCGCGGTGGCGCTGACCGTGGAACGGTTCAAGCTGTTCACCGATCCGGGCTACACGCCGTCGTGCAGCATCAACCCGATCCTGTCCTGCGGGTCGGTGATGGTGACCGACCAGGCCGCGGTCTTCGGCTTTCCGAACCCGCTGATGGGCGTCGTCGGGTTCTCGGTCGTCGTGACGCTCGGCGTGCTGTCGGTGGCGGCGGTCGGTTTCCCGCGCTGGGTCTGGGGCGGACTGTGGCTGGGCACGCTGCTCGGGGTCGGCTTCATCGGCTGGCTGATCTTCCAGAGCCTGTACCGGATCAACGCGCTGTGCCCGTACTGCATGGTGGTCTGGGCGATCATCACACCGCTGCTCGCGGTGAGCACCGATCAGCTGTGGGGCGGCTCGCGTGGCCCGATGGGCGTGCTCGCCGAGTGGCGGTGGACGATCGTCGCGCTGTTCTTCGCGGTCGTGCTGCTGCTGGTGTTCCTGCGCTTCCAGGACTACTGGCTGTCGCTGGTGTGATCCGGCTCAGTTCGGCGGGCCCGCGACCAGCGCCACCGGCACCGTGCGCGCGCCGCCCGCGCCGGTGACGCCCAATCGGACGGTGTCGTTGGGTTTGCGCCTGTTCAGTGCGGCGCGCAGGGCCTGGGCGCTGGTGACCGTGCGGTCGTCGACGGAGGTGATGACGTCCCCCGCGGCCAGACCGGCGGTATAGGCGGGCATGCCGTAGATCGCCACGTCCACCCGGGCCCCCGTCCCGGTCGGCAGCGCGTTGGAGATGAGCACGCCGAGGGTGGCCGTGGGGCCGATGTGCACGGTGTCGGTGGGCGTGCCCGAGCGGATCTGCTCGACCACCCGCATCGCGGCGTCGATGGGCACCGCGTAGCCGTTCGCGGGATGGTCGGCCGGGCGCGCCCCGTCGCCCGAGGCCGCCGCGATGACACCGACCACGGAGGCGTTCCGATCGACGAGGGCTCCGCCGGACTGTCCCGGCGTGACCGCCGCCGCGACTTCCAACATCCCGCTGAGCGCTTTGCGAGACAGATCGGCGGCGTTGACCGCCACGATCGCGCTGTCCAAGTCGGTGAGGGGGCCGTGCACCGCGGTCGGCGTTCCGCCGGTCCCCCCCGCGTTGCCGATCGCCACGACCTCCTCCCGCAGCCGCAACCCGGCCGAACTGCCGATATGCGCGACCGGCAGCCCGGTGGCGGCCAAGTCGAGCAGCGCGATGTCGGCCTCGGCGTCGTAGCCGAGTACCACCGCGTCGTAGACCTTGCCGTCGCCCACGTCGGTGACCGTCACGGTGTCCGCGCCCTTGACCACGTGATGGCTGGTGAGCACCTCCCCGTCGGCGGTCAGGACGATGCCCGATCCCGCGGCACCTGGTCCGGACCGCTCGGCCGAGGCGTTGATGTTGACCAGCGCGGGCCGCACCGCCGCGGTGACCATTGCGGGGTCCAGCGGCGCGGGCGGAGCGAACGCGACCGAGGCCGCGGTCCCGGCGGGGTCGTGCGGGGCGGGGTCCGGCAAATCGGCGCGATATCCGAGAAAAGCCGCGACCGCGAGCACGAGGGTGAGGACCGACACGAACACCCTGCCACCGCGCGGCGTGCGCCGCGCCCCGGTCCATTGCTGCCGTTGTTCGTCCATGGCTCTCCCGCCTCGGCCGAAACCGCTCACCGATTCCATTGTCGCCGGAGACGCCGCCGAAGATCATCGAACGCCGGACCGCGCCGGAAAAAGGCCCTCGACCGCGCCCTTCTCGTGTCACAGTTGGCAACCGCACCCATGCGACGGTAGGCATGTCCTCATGAGCACTGCCGCCGCCTACGCCCTGTCCACCTCCGACGGCTCGTTCGAGAAGGTCACGATCCAACGCAGGGACCTGGGTCCGCACGACGTGCTGATCGACATCAAGTTCGCGGGCATCTGTCACTCCGACATCCACACCGCCCGCGACGAGTGGGGCCGGACCCGCTACCCCTGCGTGCCGGGGCACGAGATCGCGGGCGTGGTCGCCGCGGTCGGATCCGCGGTCACCAGGCATCGGGTCGGCGACCGCGTCGGCGTCGGCTGCATGGTCGATTCCTGCGGGGTCTGCGCGCCGTGCCTGGCCGACGAGGAGCAGTACTGCGCCGCGGGCGCGACCATGACCTACAACACCGCGGTCGACCCGGCGGTGCAGCCCGGCGGGCACACCCTCGGCGGGTACTCCACGCAGATCGTGGTGACCGAGAACTTCGTGGTCGCCATCCCGGAGGGAATCGGCTTGGACGTGGCCGCGCCGCTGCTGTGCGCGGGCGTCACGGTGTACTCGCCGCTGCGGCACTGGGGCGCCGGACCGGGCAAGAAGGTCGCGATCATCGGCATGGGTGGGCTCGGCCACGTCGGGGTGAAGCTCGCGGCCGCCATGGGCGCCGAGGTCACCGTGCTGAGCCACTCGCTGAGCAAGCAGGACGACGGCAAACTCTTCGGCGCCAGCGGTTACTACGCGACCAGCGACAAGCAGACCTTCCGCGAGCTGCGCGGGCGGTTCGATCTGATTCTCAACACCGTCTCGGCGGACCTGCCCGTGGACGACTACGTGCGCCTGCTGAACCTGGACGGCACCCTGGTGATCCTGGGTCTTCCCGAGAACCCGGTGAGCGTCAAGCCGTTCAATCTCGCGGGGTACCGCCGTTCGCTGGCGGGCTCGATGATCGGCGGCATCGCCCAGACCCAGGAGATGCTGAACTTCTGCGCCGAGCACGGCATCGGCGCCGAGATCGAGCTGATCGCCGCCGACGAGATCGACGGCGCCTACGACCGGGTGGTGGCCAGCGACGTGCGCTACCGGTTCGTCATCGACGTCTCCACCATGTGAGCCTGCTCGCCGCACCGGCGCGGCCCGCGTCGTCCGGCCGCGAACCGGTCACGGCGTGGGTACCTTGGCGGTGTGCCTGTGCAGGACGACGACGAGACGCCACCCGCCAACGGCGCCCGGGACATGCCGCCGTGGCTGCCGCGCGCGTTCCTGCTGGCCGCGGCGACGATCACCGGGTTGCTGGCGGCGTTCTGGGTGCTGGAGCGGCTGCAGGGCCTGCTGACGGTGCTGCTGGTCTCGCTGTTCCTCGCCTTCGCGATCGAGCCCGCCGTGAACTGGCTGGCGCGGCGCGGTATGCGGCGCGGTCCCGCGACCGGATTGGTGTTCCTCGGCTTGACGGCCCTCGTGGTCGCTTTTCTCTGGACGCTGGGCGCGCTGCTGGTCGAGCAGGTCACCACCTTGGTGAAGCACGCCCCCGAATACGCCGATCGGGGCGTTGAGTGGATCAACCACACCTTTCACCAGGATCTGTCGAGCACGGACATCCAGAAGTACGCCACCGACTGGAGTTCGACCCTGGAGGGCTACCTCACCGGGTTGGCGGGCAACGTCTGGGGCATCGGCACCGCCGCGATCGGGGCGCTCTTCCAGGGGCTGGGCATCCTGCTGTTCACCTACTACTTCGCCGCCGACGGCCCCCGGATCCGCACCGCCGTCTGCTCGCTGCTGCCGCCGCGTCGCCAGCGGCATGTGTTGCGCGCCTGGGACATCGCGGTGGAGAAGACCGGCGGCTACATTTTCTCGCGGGGCCTGCTCGCGCTGATCTCGACGCTGGCGCACTACGTGACATTGCGGATACTGGACGTGCCGTCCGCGTTCGCCCTCGCGCTGTGGGTCGGCGTGGTCTCCCAGTTCATCCCCACGGTCGGCACCTATCTCGCCGGTGCGCTGCCGGTGATCGTCGGGCTGGTGCACGGGCCGAGCACCGCGCTGTGGATTCTCGGATTCATCGTGCTCTACCAGCAATTCGAGAACTACGTGCTGCAACCGCGCATCACCGCGACCACCTTGGACATGCACGCGGCCGTCGCTTTCGGCGCGGTGCTGGCGGGCGCGGCGCTGCTCGGCGCGACCGGCGCACTGCTCGCCATCCCGGTCACCGCGACGGTGCAGGCGTTCGCCGGCGCCTACATCCGCCGCTACGACGTGGAGGCCGACGTGGAGGCCGACATCGATCGCGGGGCTGCGCCCAAACGCCGCCGGAAGTTCGCCAGGCAGTTGACGCTTCGACTGGCCGGGCGGCGCCGCCCGCCCGCGGAGTGAGCCCGGGCGCGTAGTCAGGCGGCGCGAACCGCGGCCAACGTCCGCGTCAGCGCCTGGCCCACCTCCCCCATCTGGGCCCGGCTGTGGCGCGCGGTGTCGTACTCCACCTGAATGGTCATCCGGTCGCCGACAGTGAACACGGTCAGCTTCGGCGGCATGCCCGCCGCCATGGCGAAGACGTCGTTGCGGATGATCCGCAAACCTGGCGGGGTCGAAAGTGCTGGCAGGCGACCGATATTCGAGATGGCGAAGGTATTCGGCGACGAGAACAGCGCGGCCGTCGCCGGATCGGGGACCCGCTGGGCGGCGAGCATGATCAGCAGCGCCTCTCGGCGCTCGATCGAGGCGCGCATGCCCGAAGCCACCGCGTGCGCCAGCGCGATCGGGTCGGCTTCCGATTCGACCAGCGCGAACGTGCCGACTCCCGAGACGCAGTTGAGGACGGTGCTCGCGGGGAGCGGCGGCACGAGGTCCGCGCGGACGTCGACCGCGTGACCGCAGATCATCGGCAGCGCTCCGGCCGACGACTCCAGTCGCGCGCGGAAGGCGGCGAGCGCCGCCCCGGTGATCAGGCTGTTCACCGAGACACCGTGGACGCGCGCGGCGGCGACCACCGCGGCGGTTTCGGTGTCGTCCAGTTCGACACGGTCCAGGGTCAACCGGTTCCGCTGCGCGCCGTCGCCGTGTTCGGGTAGGTGCCGCGGCGCGAGATCGGGGCTCATCATGGCCGCGCCCGCGCGCATCAGGTCGAGTAGCCCCGCGACCTCCGCGTCGGAGACGATGCGCGCCAGCCTGGTGTCCATCGCCTCGGGCAGCCGCTGATCCGGATCGGCCGCCGGTGCGGGCGCGCCCGTCACCTGTGCGGTGTAGCGCTCCCACAGCTCGGTGAGCAGCGCGAAAGCGGATCTGCCATCGGCGATGCCATGGTGGATGGCCAGCACGATCCGATCGCGGTCGCCGTCGCGCAGGAGATGCGCGTGGAACAACCCGTCGGTCCAGTCCTGCGGAGTGTTCACCAATTCCAGGTATTCGGGCTCGCCGCCCTCGGCGATCGTCAAGCGCGGCCGATAGGAATCGTCGCGCCGGAAGCGTTTCACACCCTCGGCGTCGACCACCTGGTTGCTGCGCAGAAGTGGATGTGCGGCCGCGAGTTCGGCGAGTACGCGGCGCACCGCGGACACGTCGAGGCCGCCTCGCACCGTCGAACCGACGAACAGCGGCATGCCACCCACCGGCACGCTGCCGATTCTGGTGCCGGAGCCGAAGTAGCTGTTTTCGAATGGGGACAGGGGGCGCTGAGCGGTCATCATCTCGTTCCTTCTCGTACCGGCGACGAATCCAACATACGCACGTTTCAAACGCTTGTCACATACGTCTGTTTGAAACGTACGTAAGAAACAGGCGTATGGCCACTTGCTAAGGTGCTCGAGTGGGAACCCGCGAAGACCTTCTCGCCGCGGCCAAGCAGTGCTTGGCCGAGCTCGGCTACGCACGCACGACCGTGCGCGAGATAGTCGCCGCCTCCGGCAGCAACCTGGCCGCGATCAACTACCACTTCGGCACCCGGGACAAACTGCTCAACCAGGCGATGATCGAATCGAGCGCGGAGGCGGTGCAGCGGATCGCCGCCGCCTTGCCCCAGGACGGCCTCGATACGCCCGCGACACGCCTGGAAGTCTTCTGGCGCGAGCTAATCGCGTCGTTCACCGAAGACCGGCCGCTCTGGTCGGCGAATATCGAAGGCATCGCGCAGGCGCTGCACTCCCCCGAGGTACGCGCGGAGCTGGCGACCGCACAGGAACGCGCGCGCGAGCAGATCTGGCAGCTGTTCGGCCCGACCCGCGGTGCGGACGCCGACCGCGCCGTAGGCGCGGTGCTGCACGCGCTGATCGGCGGACTCATGGCTCAGTGGTTGGTCGATCCCGAACACGCGCCGTCGCCCGACGACCTGATCGCCGGATTGCGCACGCTCGCAAACGAGATCAGCGCGGACTGAACCGTCCCGCGCCCGGCGTATCCCACGCCATGGGTAGCCAGGGATCGCGCGCCGATGTAGAACTTCTCGGAAAGGATTCGCACCGACTCGGTGCCGAAGGCTGGATGGGAACAATGCTGAAGCGGCCGCCGGACCTGGCCTTCGATCTCGGCAAGATGCACCGCAGGCGCAACGATGTGGCGGCCGCGCGCGAGGCGTTCCAGATCGCCATCGCCTCCGGCCATCCGAACTGGGCGCCGCTGGCCGCCGCGGAGCTGGGCGGACTGCTCAGCGCGGCGGGCGACAAGCCCGCCGCGGAAGGCGCGTACCACGTCGCGGTCGATTCCGGGCACGAAGACGCGGCGCCGCGCGCGGCCTACAACCTCGGCCTGCTGCTGGCCGAACGCGGCGATACCGCGGCGGCCGAAGCGATGTACGAACGCGCCGCCGAATCCGGCCATCCCGACGCCGCGCCGCGGGCCTGGATCAATCTCGGTTACTCACGCGCCAAGCGCGGGGACGCGGACGCGGCGCGCACGGCCTACCGGCACGCGATCGAGGCGGGTCCCGGCGACATCGCCCGGCTCGCGCTGTCCAACCTGGCGTACCTCCTGCGCACCGAGGACGACCTGGACGGCGTGAAAGCCGCCTACCGCACGGTCATCGACGGCTGGCCCGCCGATCAGTCGCTCATCGTCGCGGGTGACCTGGTCCAGCATCTGAGCGAGGCGGGCGATCTCGCGGGGGCCAGGGAGATCAGCCGGTCGCTGGCCGAATCGGACGATCCCGCGGTCGCCGCACGCGCCAGCTTCGACGTCGGAGTGTTCAGCGAGCGGCTCGGTGAGCCGGACGTGGCGCTGGCGGCCTTCCAGCGTGCGCTCGACTCGACGGACGCCGAAGCGCGAGTTCGCGCGGCGGCCGCGCTCGCGCCGATCTATCACGAACGCGCCGCGACCGTGCTGCGCGAGACGGACTGGGCGGCGCTGGCGCACGCCGACGGACCGGCGGTCGATGCTCCGGCCATGCTCGCCGACCTGATCGGGACGGCCGTCGAGGACCAGGTGCGCGGCATCGTCTTCCTCTTCTCCGCCGTCCTGCACCAGGGATCGATCTACTCCGTCACCGCGCCCGCCGCCGAGGTCGTGCTCGGCGCCCTGCTGCACGAGCGCACCGACGTGGCCTATGCCCGCGCCTGGGTGCGCGAGCCGCAACCGCTGCGCTTGGAGCTGCTCAACTGGCTGCACGAGGTGATGGCCACCGCGGCATGGCAATCCGCCGCCGAAGACGACGCCGAGCTCACCACGGCCGACCGCGCCGCCGCCGCGGCCTGCTTGGCGCTGCTGCCGCGTGTGCGTGCCGCGACATCGGCCGCACTGGCCATGGCCGAGGCCGAGGCGGTGGCCAACGCCGCCACCGAAGTGCTCGCGACGCTCAGCGCGCTGCCCGCCGTCAGCGGGTGATCGCGCTGAGCACCGCCGCGACCGACTGCTCGGCGAGTTCGTCGGTCAGCGGCAGGTGCCCGAACAACGCTCGGTAGTAGATCGGCGCGGCGACCGCGTCCAGCACGAAGTCCAGATCGATGCCGGGGTCCACTTCGCCGCGCGCGACGGCCGCTCGCAGCGCTGTCGCCGTGGTCCGCCGCCGCGGTTCGAAGACGGTGCTCAGGAAGTGGGCACGCAACCGCTCGTCCCCCGCCAAGTCGGCGACCAGCGCGGGCAGTACCCGGTGCAGCGAGGTGTCGCGCAGTGCGGCGACGAGATCGCGCATCGCGCGGGTCAGGTCGGCGCGCAGGTCGCCGGTGTCCTGGGTGGGGTGCAGGCCCAGCAGTCCGGCGACCACGTCGACCACCAGATGCCGCTTCGAAGGCCACCTGCGGTAGATCGCGGGACGGTGCAGACCCGCCTTGGCCGCGACCTGGCCGATGGACAGATCCGCGTATCCGACCTCGTCGAGCAGTTCCCGCGCGGCAGCGAGCACCGCGGCGTCGATGCGGTCGTCGCGGGTTCGTCCCGCCATCAGAAGACCGGCCGCGGCATCAGCACGACGCGCCAGCCATCCGGATCGGGAAAGGTCAAGCCGCCGTTGGCCGCCCAGAACGGATTCTCGGCTGGCACCGGTTCGACGCCGAACTCGCCGAGCCGCTGCGCCACGTCGTACATGTCCGTCTCGCCCGCGAAGTAGAGCACCAGCAGGTTCTCCGCGCTGGGCGCGTCGCCGGGGCTGCCGTGCACGTGGGTGGTGAATTCCAAGTGGTAGGCGGCTCCGGGCAAGCCGAGCATCACCCCGTCGTAGCCGGCGTGGTCACGGAATCGGTAGAGCTCGCGCAGGCCGAGCCCGTCGACATAGAACCGCACCACCTCGTCGAGCCGGTCGGTCGGGCGGGCGATCCGGACCTGCGCGACGCGCAGCGATTCCGGCCAGCTGTTGTCGGTGTCCACACCCGAAACAATACAGTACGTACTGTACTGAAATGAGGTCGGAATATGGCGAGGGCCGCCTCGTCCGGTCGAACGTAGACGGCCCTCGGTGCGTGTCTGTCCCTACTCGGCGGACTCCACCCGCCTGCGGATGCGGCGCGCCGCGGCGACCATGTTCCGCAGCGACGGTTCGAGCTGCCAGTAGTGCCGGGTCTTCAGACCGCCGTCGGGATTGGCCCACAACCGCTGCGGCGTCACGGCCGCGGCCGCCGCGGTGAGCAATTCGTCCAGCTCGTCGATGTCCGGGATGCGCGCCGACCGGCTCTCGTACACGCCGGGGCCGACGCCGTGGCTCAGGCCGTGCCCGGAGGCGCAGTCCTCCTTCAGCGCCCGCAGCACCCACTCGATCGAGCGGGTCGCCACGATGGCGGTGACGTCGGCGTCGAGCTGCTCGATCGCCTCGACCACCTCGGCGCGGCCGGAATAGCCGATGTGCGTGTGGATCTGGGTCTCCGCCTGCACCCCGGAGGTGGCCAGCCGGAACGCGCCGATCGCCCAGCGCAGGTACTCGGCGCGGCCCTCCGGCCGCAGCGGCAGCATTTCCCGGATCGCGGGCTCGTCGACCTGGATGATCGCGATGCCCGCCTTCTCCAGGTCCACCACCTCGTCCCGGATGGCCAGCGCCACCTGGTCGGCGGTCTCGTGCAGCGGCTGGTCCTGCCGGACGAAGGAACGGGCGATCATCGTGACCGGACCGGTGACCATGCCCTTGACCGGCTTGTCGGTGAGCGACTGCGCGTAGGTGATCCACTCCACCGACATCGGCGCGGGGCGCGAGACGTCGCCGTAGATGATCGGCGGCCGCACACACCGCGACCCGTACACCTGCACCCAGCCGAAGTGGGTGGTCGCGAAGCCGTCGAGCAGCTCGGCGAAGTACTGGATCATGTCGTTGCGCTCGTGCTCGCCGTGCACCAGCACATCCAGGCCGATGTCCTCCTGCAAGCGGATCGTCGCCTCGATCTCGGCTTCGATCCGCTTGCGGTACTCCTCGTAGGACAACCGGCCCTGACCGAGTTCGTAGCGCGCCTGACGGATCCGGGCGGTCTGCGGGAACGAACCGAGCGTGGTCGCGGGCACCGGCGGCAGGTTCAGCTTGCGCTGCTGGGCTTCCCGGCGCACCTCGTAGGGCTCCCGCGAGCGCATGTCCGGCGTGACCGCGTAGACCCGCTGCCGCACCGCGTGCTTCTGCTTGAAGTGCACCTCGGTGGGCCGCTTGCGCCACTTGTCCGACGGGCCTTCGGTGAGCGCCTTGGCGAGCGAGACCACCTCGCCCACCTTCTGTTTCGCGAACGCAAGCCGGTCGGCGACGTGGCCCTCGATGTCGTATTCGATCAGCAGGTCGTAGGGCACGTGCAGCAGCGTGGTCCCGGTCGAGACGACCAGGTCCGGGCACACCTGGGCCAGCTCGTTGAGGTATTCCAGCGTGACGTAGCGGTCCGCGCGCCACACGTTGCGTCCGCTGATCACCCCCGCGTACAGGCGCTTGCGACGGATGCCGGGCACCTCGGCGAGATCCTCGGGACGAATCCGGTGGCTGGCCAGGTCCAAGCCGATCGCCTCGACGTTGGTGCCTGCGAGAATGGTCAGCGCCTCACCGAAATCGCCGTACTGGCCGGTGACCAGGATGCGCGGGCGCAGCGGAGCCCTGCCCAGCCGGTGATAGGCCGCCTCGAACGCCGCCAGCTCGGCGGGCGTGCGCTCGCTGGTGAACGCGGGCTCGTCCAGCTGCACGCAGGTGGCGCCGCGCTTGGCGAGGATCTCGAACAGTTCCTCGTAGACCGGCAGCAGCTTGTCCAGCAGGCTCAGCGTGTCGAATCCGCCCGACTCGCCGGGGATGTGGCCCGCCTTGGACAACAGCAGCAACGACACCGGGCCGATCACGACCGGCCGCAGTTCGATGTCGACCGCCTTCGCGCGATCGAATTCGTCGAGCAGGGCCTCGGGATGCAGCGAGAACTCGGTGTCGGCGTCCACTTCCGGCTGGCGGTAGTGGTAATTCGTGCCGAAGAACCGAACCAGTTCCAGCGGCGGCAGGTCCGGGCGGCCGCGCGCCATGAGGAAGTAGAAGTCCAGCGGATGCAGGCCCTCGCGGTACGGCTCGAACCGCCTCGGCACCGCGCCGAACAGCAGCGCGTTGTCCAGCACGTGGTCGTAGAACGAGAAGGTGTTGCCCGGCACCTGGGTCAGGCCCGTGGCGGCCAGCTCGTTGAACTGGGTCTCCTGGATCTCGCGGCCCACCGCCAGCAATTCCTCGCGATCGAGCGAACCGTGCCAGTAGGCCTCCAGCGCCCGCTTGAGCTCGCGGTGCGGCCCGATTCTGGGATAGCCGAGGATGCTCGACCCGTAGCCGTCGGTCACGTTCACCATGAGCGGGATACCTTCTTTCGATCACCTGCGCGGCCCTTGCCGAGATCGACGGATCGATCCGGCGCTGCGCTCCGGATACCCAGCCGAACCGTTGCCATGGCCCGGCTGTTGTGCAGCTTATGCCGATTGCCGTCACCGGCTCGACGACACCGACTTCTGGCCGGCTCCGCATCGAGGTCGGGCGGTGCCGTCGGGTGCGAGTCTTACGAGCACCGTTCGCGGCCCGTCTCGCGTGCGAGCGTCCGTCGCGCATGCGCCGCAGGCGTGAACGGCGGACACTCGGACGCGAGACTCCCGGGGGCCGCGAACACGCAGCGCCGCAGGCGCCGCAAAATCAGGCCCGGTACTGGTAGAAACCCGCGCCGGTCTTCTTGCCGAGCAGTCCCGCCTCCACCATGCGCATGAGCAGCGGCGGCGCCGAGTACAGCGGCTCCTTGAACTCGCCGTACATCGAGTCGGCGATGGACTTCACGGTGTCGAGGCCGACCAGGTCGGTCAATGCCAGCGGGCCCATCGGGTGGGCGCAGCCGAGCACCATCGCCTTGTCGACGTCCTCTTTGGTGGCGAAGCCGGACTCGACCATGCGGATCGCCGACAGCAGGTACGGCACCAGCAGCGCGTTGACCACGAAGCCGGAACGGTCGGCCGAGCGCACGACCTGCTTGCCGAGCACGTCGCCGGCGAAGGCCTCGGCCCGCGTGGAGACCGACTCGCTGGTCTTGAGCGTGGTGACCAGCTCGACGAGCGGCAGCACCGGGACGGGGTTGAAGAAGTGCATGCCGACCACGCGCTCGGGGTTCGCCGTGGCGACCGCGATCTTCATGATCGGGATGGAGGAGGTGTTGGAGGCCAGCACGGCCGAGGGGTCGGTGACGACCTTGTCGAGTTCGGCGAAGATGCTCGTCTTGACCTTCTCGTCCTCGAGCACCGCCTCGACCACCAGCTGGCGGTCGGCGAAATCGCCGAGGTCGGAGGTGAACCGCAGGCGCCAGGCGGCCTGTTCGCGTTCGCGCTCGGTGATCTTGCCGCTGCTGACGCCACGATCGAGGGACCGCAGGATGCGCGCGCGGCCCGCCGCGGCCAGTTCCCGGGTCTGCTCGTACACCAGTACGTCGACGTGCGCCCTGGCACACACCTCCGCGATTCCTGCGCCCATCTGGCCGGCGCCGATGATGCCGACGCGTTGGATCTTTTCGCTGCTCACGTCCCGCTCCTGCTGGGTTGTCTGGCTCTGGGGTGGCTGGTCTGCGAAGGTGTCGCTCCGGTGTGAGCGCGCCCTTCGATGGTCCAAGGTATAGGGATGCCCTCCCCGCCGGGGCTGTTCAGCGGGGAGGGCAGTACACCCCTACCGGAGTAGAGGAATGTCGGTTTTCACGTCGGGAACCTCACTTCCCTCGGCAAGCACCTGATGTGTTTTCGAATGCCCCGCGCGTCGTTTCTCTGCGCGGTCCACGACGCGCGGGACATTCGACCAGCCGCGCCCGGGGCGCGGCCCGTCAACTCAGTGGAACTGGCCCTCTTCGGTGGAACCCTTGAGCGCCGCGGTGGAGGTGTTCGGGTCGACCGTGGTGGCGATGGTGTCGAAGTAGCCCGCGCCGACCTCACGCTGGTGCTTGATGGCGGTGAAGCCACGCTCGGCGGCGGCCTTGAACTCGCGCTCCTGCAGGTCGACGAAGGCGGTCATGCCCTCGCGGGCGTAGCCGTAGGCCAGGTCGAACATGCCGTAGTTGAGCGAGTGGAAGCCGGCCAGGGTGATGAACTGGAACTTGAAGCCCATCGCGCCGAGCTCACGCTGGAACTTCGCGATGGTCGCGTCGTCCAGGTGGGCCTTCCAGTTGAAGGACGGCGAGCAGTTGTAGGCCAGCAGCTGGTCCGGGAACTCGCCACGGACGGCCTCGGCGAACTTGCGCGCGACCTCGAGGTCCGGCACGCCGGTCTCCATCCAGATGAGGTCGGCGTAGGGGGCGTAGGCCTTGGCACGCGCGATGCAGGGCTCGATGCCGTTCTTCACACCGAAGAAGCCCTCGGGGGTGCGGGTGCCGTCCAGGAACTCACGGTCGCGCTCGTCCACGTCCGAGGTGATCAGGGTGGCGGCCTCGGCGTCGGTGCGGGCGATGATCACCGACGGCACGTCGGCGACGTCGGCGGCCAGACGCGCGGAGGTCAGGGTGCGGATGTGCTGCTGGGTCGGGATCAGCACCTTGCCGCCCAGGTGGCCGCACTTCTTCTCGGAGGCCAGCTGGTCCTCCCAGTGCACACCGGCGGCGCCGGCGGCGATCATGGCCTTCTGCAGCTCGTAGGCGTTCAGCGCGCCACCGAAGCCGGCCTCGGCGTCGGCGACGATCGGGGCCAGCCAGTTGGAGACGGCGGTGTCGCCCTCGACCTTGGCGATCTCGTCGGCGCGCAGCAGCGCGTTGTTGATGCGGCGGACCACCGACGGCACCGAGTTGGCCGGGTACAGCGACTGGTCGGGGTAGGTGTGGCCGGACAGGTTCGCGTCACCGGCGACCTGCCAACCCGACAGGTAGATGGCCTTCAGGCCGGCGCGGACCTGCTGGACCGCCTGGTTGCCGGTGAGGGCGCCGAGGGAGTTGATGTAGTCCTCGTTGTTGACGAGATCCCACAGGATCTCCGAGCCGCGGCGAGCGAGGGTGTGCTCCTCGACGACGGTGCCCTGGAGCTTCGACACCTGCTCCGCGGTGTAGTTACGGGTGACGCCCTTCCAGCGGGGGTTGGTGTCCCAATCCTGCTGGATTTCCGCGGCGGTCCTCGGGGTGCCGGTGGTCGACATCTGTGACTCCACTTCTTCGTTCGGTCCATGCCGCCCGGTCGAGCTACGAGGCAGCTCGTACTGCTGGAGCGGCAATTTGCAGGCTTGCTAGGCCCTTGGGGTGTACTTCCACACGATGGCACACGAAGAAATGGCCGTCTACCTGTTGTTAATGTGAATCTAAGCTAGGTTTTCAACAGGCTTTGCTAACCCTGCAAAATTTGCCACCGAATTGCAAAGGTGCAATCTACTGGCTGGTAGCCCTGACGTGGGGTTTTAGCGTAACGCTCGTACTGTTAGCGATCACCGGGCGGGTCCCCTTACCCCGGCGCCACCATTCCCAACTGTGAGGACCTTCACAGAACTCCTGTGGCCCACGCCACGCGTCGATCACCGGCAATGATCGCCCGGCTTCCTCGGTTCCGAACCGGAGCGCGTCTTCTCCGCCCGCGATGCGCGCTCCGCAGCTGCCCGCCATGCGCCCTCCGCAGCTGCCCGCTATGCCCGCTTCTCGGCACCCGCCATGCGCCCACAAAGCCGTCAGTCGGATTCCTCGGGCCATCCCCATAGCCGGTGTCGTCGCGCGGAGTCCGGCGTGATGCGCCCGGCCGCGATCAATGCCGCGAACGCGGCGCGCTTGCGAGGGCAGTCGTGGTCGCGATGCAACTGCATCGCGCGATGAGCATCAGAGAGCGTGAACGACTGCCCCGGACGATTACATGTCCACGCCTCCGGCCAGACCACCGGCCGCAACGAACAACGCGCCCGCGCAGGTCCGCGCGCGGGGCCGGGACGGCGCGGCCGGGCGATCGGCCAGACACAAGCGACGCCGACCACGACGAACGCGCCACCCCCGACCACCGCGAGAATGCTGTGCACTATCTGCCAGACGCCCACGGCTGCTCGCCTTCCACAGCACAGCCGTTGTCCGCGCCCGCCGGAGACAGCGCCAACTGCGCGAGCCCGTCGAGCACCTGCTGAAAGGTCGCCACTTCCGGCGTCCCTTCGAGCGCCGGTCCACGCCCGCTGTGGTCGAGCGGGAAAGCGATACCGCGACGATGAGCGCGTTCTCGCGGGCTGAACCGCTGCGGAACGATCCGGCCGCTCTGCACCAGCGTGGAGTAGGCGACCCACTTCCAGCCGCACCGCTCGATCCGGCAGGCACGGTGACGCTGCATCTGCTGGTGCGCCAGCTCGAGATCAGCGGACGCGCAGACGCGCGGCGGAGCCAGGATCACGTGTCGATGCATCACGCCGCCCCCGCTCCGGCGGTCGGAGAAGTCTGCGCCGACCGCGCCCACGTGCTCTGCGGGCAAACGGTTTCCAGATCGAACCCCACATCGCAGACCAAGGCGGGCTGGTTGTCCACCTGCTCGAGACCGAAGACAACGATCGCCTCGATCGCGAGCCCACTCGCGATCGCGAGCACGTACCCGACCGGATCAGCGACGTCGACCGGCGGACGAACCGTGTAGACGTAGTGATAGCCGAGCGTGCGAGCATGCCGCTGCACCGCGTCGGCATGCCGCGGTGCGTCCGCGCCGGACACGTCACCGCGAACCAGCCCGATCGCTTTCGGCTCTTCTCCACTCGCGGCCGAGCGAAGACACGACCCGACATCCACGACTTGCCTGTTCATCGATAACCCCCAGCATCTTCGTAGCGATACGTCCGACCTGCGGCACGGCGCGGTTCCCGCGAGCGCCCCAGCCGCCTGGCGCACACCGAGTACAGCATCATTCAGCCCGAAAATGGAGTGATAACAATATGATTGGACACAGACAGATTCACTCCAGATCAACTGGAATGACTTCATAGCACTGCTAACGAAAGGTGGGGGGTTCGCGTGGCAGCCCAGACGACGACTCTTCCGCGCAGACTGCTGGCTCGACGCCTCCTCGAGCTGCGCGAGAACGCCGGACTCACCAGGGACAAGGCGGCCAAGCTGTCCGAGATGAGTTCGCAAACGTTGTGGCGCTTGGAGAACGGCCAGGTCGCCATGGTCAAGAAGATGGTGATCCGAGCGCTGTGCGACGTGTACGACGCGAGTGACGACGACCGGCAGGCGCTGCTGTGGCTGGCGGAAGAGGCACGCAAGACCGGCTGGTGGCAGTCTTACAGCGACGCGATGTTTGCGAACACAGACTTGTTCGTCGTGCTCGAACAGGCCGCCTGCCGTGTCACGTCGTTCCAATTGACCCTGCTCCCAGGTTTGGTGCAGACAGCCGACTACCGACGTGCCGTTGCCAAAGCTTTCATCCCAGCGTTGACCGATGACGCAATCGACCGGCACATAGAGTTGCTCACCAAACGACAAACACGCCTTCAGGAACCACCTGACCGATTCAGCCTGGACGTGAGACTGAGCGAGGCGACGTTGCGCCACCAGATCGGTGGCGCTGCGGTCATGGCAGCCCAGTCCAGTCACTTAGCGGAACTGAGCGGCTTGCCGAACGTATCCATCCGAATCGTTCCGCTGACCGCCGGTTCCTACCTCGGGCTAGAGGCAGGTTCCTTTGTATTGCTCGAGTTTCCCGAACACCCGAACCCGTCGTTGACCGAGCCGCCTGTGGTCTACGTAGAGGGCTACACTGGGGCGCTGTACCTGGACAAACCCGACGAGATCGATCAGTACCAGACCGCGCGATCAAGTGTCGAGAGTGCGGCACTGAACGAGGACGAGTCCAGGGCGCTGCTGGTGGTAATTGCAGAGGAGTACGGAGCGTGAGTGCCGACCTATCGACGGCGAAGTGGTTCAAGAGCAGCCGCAGCGGCACGGGCAAGGACTGCGTCGAGGTCGCACATCTCACCGGAGGCATGGTCGGGGTTCGCGACTCCAAGAACTCCACCGGACCAGCGTTGATCTTCACACCCTCCGAGTGGGATACCTTCACAGCAACAATCACCGATGGTGGGTTCGACTTCTCAGAGTGAGCACGCTTCCCCCATAGACGACGCCGTCGGGGCACTACCCACCACCGAGCCGGCCGCCGTCCAGGAGGTTCACGGCACCGGCGGAGATTGCGTGGAGGTTGCGCACCTCGACGGCGGCATGGTCGGAGTCCGTGATTCCAAGGACCCCACCGGCCCGGCGCTGGTCTTCACTCCAGGCGCGTGGGACGCCGTCATCTCTGGCGTGCAGTACGGGCAGTTCCACCCGCCCGCCTGACCTCGGTTCTCGGAGTCGATGACGACGCCGGAAACACTAACGGAGTGGTTCGGCAGGTCAGCCGTCGATCCCCGACGAGTCGCAGTCCAGACATTCCTTGCGGGCTCAGCCTATCCCCTCGTCGAGATCAGCGCACATGTCGTTGCCGCGAGCCAGAGACCCACGCTGTCAATAGGTTTCAACCTTGACCATGCGGAAGTCGATACGTAACCTGAGTCTGGGATCTACCTCGGAATATGCATCCGAGACAGGGGGAACGATGTACTCGATGCGCTTCTATTCAAATGTGCAGTTGTGGAAATTTCTCGGAGCAGTTCTAATCTTATCCGCTGGATGGATTTTGGGCGTTGGAACGGGTGTTGCAAGCGCCGGTGTCGGCAGCTGCGAGGTCAACGTTCACAATGTGCATCAATCGAAAGGTTCACCTGGCCTGATGGACGTCAAAGGAACGCTCATCTGCCAGGGTGATGTCGAACGCGCAGATGTGTTCATCTACTACGTCAAAGTGGACGGGGCGGAGTGGGTTCGTATCGAGAGCAGCATTGCTCAGAGAACAGTGTACTCGCCTACAGCAGGAAAGAAATATACCGTCATGTCGCAGAATGGAACCCCCTGCGTACCAGGGGAGTACATCGGAGTAGCAGAAGGGTATCTGACCGTGGACGGGAAGACAACTAAGAACTATCAGAATGGGTTTGGGCCACGATCGACGGTGACCTGCTGATTCGCCGGCAAAGGAAGGGTGGCTAGACTTCGTGGATGATTTCGATCATGTCATGTCGGACTTGTATTCGTGGATGTCGACAGAGTACAGGACCGCCGGGCACATCTTGTTCGATGAAGGTTCGGATATCGTTACAGCGATTCCCAGAGGCGGATCAGGGTTATCCATCGCCTTGACCAAACAAGAGGAGGGAATTCGCGTTGATCTCGGACTCAATGTGTCATTCCTGGCACCACGAGACGACCCGTTCGAGCTATCCGACATCCTTGCTATCGTGAAATCGCTTATCGAGTCAGGGATTTCGATTTCGATTCCCATCAATCCGTTCGGGGAGCCGGTAATACGCTACACACTGGAATTCCAGAACGGCGTGCTGAGCTCGAAGGTCCCAGGACATGATTACGTAGAATTCACGATCGGAGGTTGGCCGCCGTTCGACGCTTCCCGATACATTTAGCACGGCATGAGCCCACTTCGATCGCATCGCATCGCACTATTCACGTCAACGAATGTAGTGCGGTTTACAACCAGCAGATTCCTACTGACAATCGCGCCGCCATAGACTCCGCTATCACCACCGCCCTATTCGAATTCTGACCCGAAACGCCCCTGACCGCAGACCGTGAGTGGCACACCAGCGTGGGGCCTTCTCGACGTATGCCGCAACCATGTGCCACTCGCGAACCACTCAGGAGGCGGGCGGGGGGTGGACCGCGCGCCAGTGTTCGGCGATGTCGATGCGGCGGGTGATCCAGACCTGGTCGTAGGACTGGATGTGGTCGAGTAGGCGCTCCAGGGCGGCGGCGCGGGCGGGGCGGCCGATGAGGCGGCAGTGCAGGCCGATCGAGAGCATTTTCGGACTGCCTTCGGCGCCTTCGCGATAGAGGACGTCGAAGGCGTCACGGACGTGGGCGAAGAACTGTTCGCCGGTGGGGAAACCGGCGGGTGAGGCGAAGCGCATGTCGTTGGTGTCCAGGGTGTAGGGCACCACCAGGTGGTCGCGGTCGTGTACGCGCACCCAATAGGGCAGGTCGTCGGCGTAGGAATCCGCGTCGTAGGCGAAGCCGCCGTGCTCGACCACCAGTTCTCTGGTATTCGGGGAGTCGCGGCCGGTGTACCAGCCCAGCGGCGGCGCGCCGGTCAGCTCGGTGAGGATGCGCACCGCCTCGGCCATGTGCGCGCGTTCGGTATCGCGATCGGTGAGCTGGTAGGACTTCCACCGCAGGCCATGGCAGGCGATCTCGTGGTCCAGTTCCCGGAAGGCCGCCACCGCCTCGGGGTTGCGTTGCAGCGCGCGGGCCACCGCGAATATCGTCAGTGGCAGTCCGCGTCGCTCGAAGACGCGCAGCACCCGCCACAGCCCGGCGCGGGAGCCGTACTCGTAAAGCGACTCCATGCTCATATGACGGTTCGGGAACGCTTCGGCGGGCGTCATCTCCGAGAGGAACGTTTCGGAGTGTTCGTCGCCGTCGAGGACATTGTTCTCGCCGCCCTCTTCGTAATTGAGCACGAATTGGACCGCGATCCGCGCCTCACCCGGCCATCGCGGGTCCGGCGGGTTCGGGCCGTACCCGACGAAATCCCTTGCAGTACGCTCGGCTCCGGCAGGCGCGACGCGCGGTATCGACTTTCGCTCGCTCATGCGCCGAGCTCGCCGTACAGTCGCAGCCGCGCCAATCCGCCATCCGGGTAGATGTCCAGGCGCACTTCCTCCACGGACGCGGCCATCGGCGCGATCGGGAACCGGTGCCTGGTGTCGGGTAGCAGGGCGGTGCGCGGCAACAGCTCCAGCTCGGTGCCGTCGTTGGTGCGGCCGGTGAGCCGGGCGGCGCCCGGACTGTTGCCGAGAAAGTAGGAGGTGTCCAGTTCGGCGAGCCGGATCAGTCCGGGTCCGGCCAGGCGGATGCGCACCCAGTCGTTGCCGTCGTCCCGGCGCCGGGCGGTCTCCCAGCCCTCACCCATGGACCGGGCCCAGCCGGGATACAGCAGCTGGTTGGGCGAGCTGTAGAAGCGATTGGAGCAGTCCAGCACCAGCGCGCCGTTCTCCAAGGCGGCCAGATCCAGCGGGCGGAGCCCGAGCAGACGCGGATCGGGCCTGCCCTCGCCGTGCACGCACAGCCTGGCCACGCCGCCGTCCGGGTGCATCGCGAGTTTCACGTGGGTCCAGCGCTTCTCGTTCTCGACCGGGAACAGGTTGCGGCTGTCCCCCGCGACCGGGGAGCGATCGACCAGCATCACCCAATCATCACGCGCGGCAATGGCTTCCGCTGGAAGATAGTCCTCGATCTCCAACGCGGACACCGAGACGGCGGGCGGATAGTTGCCCTTGAACCACGCGGTGTCCACGACGATGCCGCGGATCACGCCCGGCACGCCGAGCCGCACGATCGCGGCGTCGTCGCCGGGCTGCCCGCGGTGCCTGCGGGTCTCCCAGCCGTCGTAGATCTGCCCTTTGTGCCCGAAGGTGGACGGACGGTACTGCGCGGGGCCGGGGTTGATCAGGTTCTCCTTCTCCGCGAAGAATTCGTCGTTCGCCCAGATCACCGAGCCGCCGAGCGGCCGGACCGCCAGATCCGGCAGCAGGGTGAACTCCGCGTCCTCGCGCCCGGCGTCTCCCGGGATGACCCCGTTCGGATGGCCCGTCACGGCGTCTCCGCAGGCAGCGGCGCCCGTGCCGCCAGGGCACGCAGGACCGCCTCGGTGAGTTCCGCAGCGCCGGCGTCCGGGCGGGCGCCGCACTCGATGCCGCGCAGCACGGTCGCGGCCAGCGCTTCGGCGGTGGCGGGTTCGTCGACGACGTCGCCGCCGCGCCGAGCCAGGTAGTCCAGCAGGCGCGGAACCGCGACGTCGATCGCCCGGCGGAAGAAGTCGAAGGTGGCCAGCCAGCGGGTGACCAGGTGGCCCGGATGCATGTCCCAGCCCTGGTAGTACCCCCGCCGCAACGCCCGGGTGACCAGCCGGTGGTGGTTGCGCAGCGCGGCCGCGGGATCGCCGTCGGGCACGATCTGCGTGGATCCGTCGCACACCCACACCCCGGTCTGCGCGGCCGCCACCTGCATCACCGCTTTGGCGTAGTCGGCGGCCGGGTGGTCGAGCGCTTGATCCGGCGCGGCGACGCCACAGGCGGCAGTGTAGTCGTAGGTGCCGAAATGTAATGCGCTACAACGACCTTCGGAGAGAGTGAGCATGGCGGCTACCGGGGCCGTGCCGTCCGCGCCCAGGATCGCCTGCGGGCTCTCGATCTGCAGTTCGAAGCGCAGACTGCCCTCGGCGATGCCGTACGCGCGCTCCACCCCGACGCACAGCTGAACCAGAGCCGAAACCTGCTGTACGGCACGCACTTTCGGCACGGTGAAGACGAAGCCCGGGGGCACCCCGCCCACGCCCTCCAACACGAGATCCAGCGTGCGGAGCGCACGACGACGCTCGCCGCCGCCCAAGCCCTTCATCCGGATGCCGCTGCTCGCCGGACCCGCGGAGCGCCGCGCCCAGGCCGCGAGCACCGCACCCGCCGCCGTGGCCGCGCGGTCCTCCTCGGCGTCGGCGCGCAGGCCGTAGCCGTCCTCGAAGTCGATGCGCAGATCTTGAACCGGGTCCGACTCCAGTCGTTTACGCACGTCGGGAAGTGAGCCGCTGGCGTCGAGGGAGGCCAGCAGATCGTGGTGGCGGTCGAGCAGTTCGACCGCGGCCGCGCCCCACTCCCGCGGAGTCTCCTCCGCGACCCGGTCGGCCGGGACGTACACGGTGTGGATCGGTTGCGAGCGGCCGTTCGATCCGGGATACCTGCGGCGCAGTTCGGTGTCCACCGTGTCGAGCATCGACTCGATCCGCGCGCGGACGTTCTCCGGCACCTTCGTCATCGTGATCCCTTCTCCCGCAGTGCGGCCCAGACCCGGTCCGCGGTTATCGGCAGCCGGTACAGCCGCACGCCGACCGCGTCGCGGATCGCGTTGGCGAGCGCGGGCGTGACCGGGTTGTACGGCGATTCGCTCATCGACTTGGCGCCCAGCGGGCCGAGCGCGTCGGCGGTCTCGGCGAAGTAGACCTCCGTGCGCGGCACGTCGGCGAACTGCGGCACGTGGTAGTGCCGCAGGGTCCGCGCGCCGACCACGCCGTGCGCGCTACGCATGTCCTCGTACAGCGTGGTGCCGACGGCCTGCGCGACACCGCCCTCGACCTGCCCGCGGCACTGCACCGGGTTGAGCACCGTCCCCGCGTCGGCGGCCTGGATCGACTGCAGGATGCGCACCTGCCCGGTGCCGGGATGCACGGCGACGCGGAATGCCTGCACATTGAAGCTCACCGACCTGGGGCTGCCCCCGTGCTCGGCGTGAGCGACGAGATCGCCGCCGGTCAGCAGTTCGGCCGCGGGAAGCAACCGGTCACCGCAGTGCACGCCGCCGGAGGTCAGCGCGCAGTCCCGCTCCGGGACGCCCGCCAGTTCGGCCGCTCTGGCCAGCAGGAGCCCGCGCAACGCGCACGCCGCCGCGTACACGGCCTTGCCCGCGACCACGATGCCGGTGGAGCCGAACGCGCCGGTGTCGTGGTCCACCAGGTCGGTATCGGCGTGCCGGACCACGATGCGGGCGATCTCGGTGTCCAGCGCGGTGGCCGCGAGCTGCGCGTGCACCGTCGTCGTGCCGTTGCCGAATTCCGCTGTACCGCAGCGGATCTCGTAGCGACCGTCGGGCAACAGCGCGGCCGTCGCCGCCGACCGGTGGCCGCGCGGCGGGACGGTCGCGATCATCGCGGCGGCCATGCCGGTGCCCACCCGCCACTCGGGGCCGGGCGCATGCACGTCGTTGCCGCGCAGCAGCGCCCGTTCGGCGAGGTCCAGGCACTGGTCCAGGCCGTAGCTGCCGAACATGAGGTCGCTCTCGTTCACCGCCGCGCCGACGAACCGGTCGCCGGGCACCACGACGTTGCGGCGGCGCAGTTCGAACGGGTCCATGCCGAGCGCGTGCGCCAGCTCGTCCAGCGCCGACTCCACCGCGAAGATCACCTGCCCGAGGCCGTAGCCGCGGAACGCGCCGGAAGGGACGTTGTTGGTGTACACCACCCGCGCGTCGACCCGCTTGTTGGCGCAGCGGTACAGCTCCACCGACTCGCCGACGCCGTGATACATCACGCCGCCGCTGTGGTTGCCGTAAGCGCCGGTGTCGGCGAGTACGTCGACGGCCAAGGCGGTGAGTACACCGGTGGCGTCGGCCCCCGCCGTCACCTCGACCCGCATCGGATGACGGCACGTGGCGGAGGTGAACTCGTCGGAGCGGGTGAACTCGTACTGCACCGGTCTGCCGGTGCGCAGCACGGCCAGCGCGATCAGGTCCTCGGCCAGCATCTCCTGCTTCGCGCCGAATCCGCCGCCGACCCTGGCCGCGAGCACCCGCACCTGCGCCGCGTCCAGCCCGAACAGCCGGCACAGTTCGTCGCGGACCAGGAACGGCACCTGCGTGCTGCACCGGATGACGAGCCGTCCGGCGTCGTCCAGCCAGCCGACCCCGCCGTGCGTCTCCAAGTGCACGTGCTGTCCGCGTGGGGAGTACCAGACACCTCGCACTACCTGAGCCGCGGCGGTCAGTCCCGCCGCGACATCGCCCACCTCCCCGTGCAGCTCGGCGATCAGGTTGCGGGCGGAATCGGCGATCCGGGCCGAGGCCGGTTTGTCGCCGTGCAGTTTCGGCGCGTCGGCGCGCAGCGCGTCTTCCGGCTCGAAGACGGCGGGCAACACCTCGTAGTCGACTTCCAGCAAGCGGCATGCCTCACGGGCGATCGCGACGCTGTCGGCCACCACCGCGGCCACCCGCTGCCCCACGAACCGGACGGTCCGGTCGAGCACGTAGGTGTCGTCGGGGTCGTCGGTGCGCGCTTCGTGCCGCGCGGTGGAGAACGGCACGTCCGGCGCATCGGCATGGGTGAATACCGCGTGCACGCCCGGCAGCGCCTCGGCGGCGGCAGTGGCGATCGAGCGGATGCGCGCGTGGGGGTGCGGGCTGGTCAGCACGGCGAGGTGCAGCGGAGCGGTCGGCGGCGCGCTCTCGCCGACTCGTGACCGATCCTCCGCGCGCGAGCCGACCTGCGGTAGGTCCAGCGTGAACGGCTCGCTGCCGGACACGAGGCGCGGCCCGGCCAAGGCACCGCCACCGGAGCCCCCGCCGGTGACGGTCGGCTCGCCCAGCGCCGCGCGGATGGCGCGGTAACCCGTGCAGCGGCAGAGGTTCCCTTTCATCAATTCGGCCAGTTCGTCGCCCGGCACGTCGACCTGCTCACCACCCCGGAGCCCCGCTGCCGTGACCACCATGCCCGCGGTGCAGAACCCGCATTGGAAGGCGGCGTTGTCGACGAACCGGCGCTGCACCGGGTGCGGGTGCTCGGGCGTCCCGAGCCCGGCGGCGGTGACGACGGAACGCCCGTCGGCGCGATACGCGGGAAAGACGCAGGAGTGCACCGTCATTCCGTCGACCAGCACCGAGCAGGCTCCGCAATCGCCCGTGTCGCACCCCTTCTTCACCGCCAGGGCGCCACTGTCCCGCAGCGCCGTCCGCAGGCACTGGCCCGGCCGCGCCGTGACGTCGACGGTCCTGCCGTCCACTTCGAACCGCATCAGGATTCCCGCAGTTCGGCGGCGACCTCGTGGGCGAGCATCCCGGTGACGTGCGCGCGCCACTCGGGCGAGCCGTGCGGATCGTCGAACCAGAGGGCGGGATCGATGCCGTCCACGGCGTCGCTGATCGCGTCCGCGGTGAGCGGCTCGGCGAAGTCCAGGACGACGGGCCTGGTCGTGGCGGCCGTGATGGTGATCGCGCCGCGGCCGTCCCGTTCCCGCCGTCCCATCACCACGGAGCCGGAACGGCCCAGCGGAGCGAGCGCGATCTTCCGGAAACTCGTGCGCGCCAGCAGACTCGACCGCGGCAAGTGAATCGAGCGCAACACGTCACCGGGCCGCAACACCGTGCGTCCCGGCGCCAGGACGAACTCCCGCAGCGGAATGCTCCGATCGGCACCGTCCGCAGCCCATACCTGCGCCTTCCCGTCGAGCGCGACCAGCGCGCCGAGCACCGCGCCCGCGGGCAGGGCGAGGCAGACGTTCCCCCCGACGGTGGCGGTGCGCCAGATCTTGTGCGAGGCCAGCAGCGCCCGGCACGACCGTGCGAACAGCGCGGTCCCCGGCCACGGCTCGTGCAGCACCGGCATCCCCAGCTCGCGTCCCGGCGCCGCGCCGGCGAACTCGGCCAGGGTGCAGGTCGCCGCGATCTCCAGTCCGTCGTCCCGGATCTCGAACGAAGGCCACCCCAAGCCGGTGATGTCCACCAGCCGCACCAGTCGATGCTGCGGCTCGGAGAACAGGAAGGTCCCTCCGGCGAGCACCGCGGCCGACGGGCCGAGCGCCGCCAGGTCCGCCCGCTCGCGGGCGATCACCACCTCGCGGATCGTGTCCAGGTCCACGTCTCACCTCGTTCCTGCCTCTCCGTCACCGTAGAGCCAGTCGGTTGCCGCCATATTGCGCGCGACGCACATCAGATTGCGCGGCCGTTATCTCGCCACACGACGGCCGCCCGCGGGCGGGAACCATCCCCGGTCGAGCATTCCGTCCACCACGGCTCCCGCCCGGCCGCTACGAGCCGTCCGAGCCGACACTGCTTCAGTATCGCTCGTTCCACCTGACCAGGCACGACACCTCGCCCAGTCGGGCAGGTGCGATCTTCGTCAGGTCGGCAGGCGAGCCGCGCGCGCCCTCAACCCGCCTTCGCGAGCAACGCCGCCTGCGCCCGTGCCACCTCGCCGGCGACCACGTCCGTGTCGACCGTCCTGACCTCGCCGTCGCGCACCACCTCGCGTCCGTTCACCAGCAGCGCCGCCAGCGGCGGGGCCGAGCCGAGCACGAGGGCGGTCACCGGATCCTGGATCCCGGCGTGCGCGGCCGTGTCCAGGCGCCACAGCGCCAAGTCGGCCAGTTTGCCCACCTCGATCGAACCGATCTCGGCGGCGCGGCCCAGCACGCGAGCCCCGCCCATGGTGGCCAGTTCCAACGCGGTGCGCACGGTCATCGCGTGCGGGCCGCCCCGGTTGCGCGCCCACAGCAGCGCGTGGCGCGGCTCCTCGATCATCGAACCCGCCTCGTTGCTGGCCGCCCCGTCGACACCGAGACCCACCGGGACGCCCGCGCGCACCAGGTCGGCGGTGCGGGCGACGCCCGCGCCGAGCCGCGCGTTCGACGTGGGGCAATGCGCCACGCCGGTGCCCGTTTCCGCCATGGCGTCGATCGCGTCGTCGTCCAGGTGGACGGCGTGCGCGTACCAGACGTCGGGACCGAACCAGCCGAGCCGCTGCATGTACTGCGCGGGCGTGCAGCCGAAGGCCGAGGCGCAATAGTCCTGTTCGTCGGCGGTCTCGGCGAGGTGGGTGTGCAGCCGGACCCCTGTCGCGCGGGCCAGCGCCGCCGACTCGCGCAGCAGGTCCGGTGTGACCGAGAAGGGCGAGCACGGCGCCAGCGCGATCCGCAGCATGGCGTCGAACGACGGGTCGTGCCAGCGCGCGACGGCCTCCGCGCTCGCGGCGAGGATGTCGTCCAGGCGTTCCACCAGATGATCGGGCGGCAGCCCGCCCGCACTCGCCCCCAGGTCCATCGAGCCGCGACAGGGGTGAAACCGCAGACCGACCCGCGCCGCCGCGGTGATCTCGGCGGCGAGCGGGTCACCGCCGTCGCGGGGGAACACGTAGTGGTGATCGGTGGTGGTGGTGCACCCGGTGGCGGCGAGGGCGGCGAGTGCGCCCGTGGCCGCCACGCGGACCGCGTCCTCATCGATACCCGCCCAGACGGGGTAGAGCTTTCCCAGCCACTCGAACAGCGTGTGGTCGGTGGCCAGGCCCCGGGTGATCCATTGATAGAGATGCTGATGGGTGTTCACCAGCCCGGGCGTCAGCAGGCAGCCGCGCCCGTCGATGCGCCGCGCACCGCCCACTTCCGGCGGGTCGCCCGCGCCGACCGCGTCGATCCGGTTGCCGCGCACGACGACGTGGCCGCTGACGTACTCGGTCCCGTGCGGGTCCACGGTCGCGACGGCGCAGTCCGCGATGACGGTCACCTGGTCCACGCGAGGCCCGCTTCCGGCGCGTCGGCACGTGCCACGGTGGCGTGGATCAACCCGTAGGGCCGGTCGTCGGCGTGGTACACCTCGCCGCGGTTCTCGATGCCGAAGCGGGCCAGGTCGTACTCGAAGTGATGCTTGTTCGGCGCGGCGAGCCGGATCTCGGCCAGCACCGGGTAGGCCGCCAGCGCGGCCTTGCCCATTTCGAACAGGGTCTGTTGCAGGGCCTTCGAGTGCAGCGTCGCGAAGGTCTCCACCAGCCGCGCCCGCACGCCCGCGTAGACCTCGTCCCAGTCCACGCCCGTGCTGCTCGCGAACCGCCATTCGGCCACCAGCGCGGTGGCCAGCATCCGATCATGGGTCGGCGCGAGCACGGTGAAGTCGTCGGTCAGGAAATCCGCGAACTCCGAGCCGGTCGACTTGAGGATGGTCAGGTCCTTCACCCCGCCGACGACCCAGGCCCGTCGTTCGTCGCCGCTGCCGGTCACGGTGACGGCCGCGGTGCGCACGTCCGGCCCGCTGCGCACCCAGGTGTGGTCGTGCTCCACGCCGCCGACCGACACGCGCCGCCAGGCGTATTGGTCGACCTCGACGCGCGCGCTGCGCACCGGTTCGATGTCGGCGACGAAATGATCGGCCAGCGCGAGCGCGTAGTCCTCGATGGCTCGCAATCCCGGCTGCTTCGCGAAGGCGTAGGCCGTCTGCTTCTGCGTGTCGGTGGGCAAGACCTTCGCCTGGTCGCCGGACACGTACGCGTCGGCGAAATCACCGCGCAGCACGGTGGACACGTTCACGTCGCGGATCTCGTGCCGTGCGCTCTGCCGGTAGATGCGGACGATCCGGTTCTCCGCCTTGCCGTATCTGTGGCCGGTCAGCTCGATCGGTCCGGTCAGTTCCATGCTCGCTCAGCTCCCTCGATAGGTGGAAAAGGCGAAGGGCGACAACAGCAATGGGACGTGATAGCGCCGCTCATCGGTCATGGTGAACGTGATGCTCACCTCCGGATAGAAGGTTTCGACCCCCTGCCTCGTGAAGTAGGCGCCGGTGTCGAACACCAGCCGATAGGTTCCCGGTTCGAGCGCTTCGCCCAATGCGCGGATCCGCCCGTCCGCGCCCGTTTCGCCCGAATCGAGCTGGCGCGCCTGCTGGTACAACGTCACCGTGACGCCCGCGGCGGGCGTACCCCGCACCGCGTCCAGCACGTGGGTGCTCAGCGCGCTCACGACAGCTCCGCCAGCAGCGCGCGCAGCCGGATGCGGTTGATCTTGCCCAATTCTGTTCGCACGACTCGCCTTTCGGTTTCGGGATCATTGCGCAACCGGGCGGCGAGCAGCGCGAGCAGCTCCTCGCCCGACTTTCCGCTCGCGCACACCAGGTAGATGTGCCCGAACCGTTCCTCGTAGACGCGGTTGCCCTCGGCGAGTGCCGCGCGTACCGCTTCGTCCGCTCCCGCCACCCCGGCCTGCTCCCGCGCCGAGGCCGTGGAATGCGGCCGCTCCCCGATCCTGGGATGACCCGCCAGCGCCAGCTCGAGTTCGGACTCCGGCAGCAGCGCCGACAGCTCCTCCGCCGCGTCGAGCAGCGCCTCGACCCGCCGGTACGGACGGCCTGCGACCACCGACCGCGCGAAGCCCGGCGCCGAGCAGCAGCGGAGCACCGCCTGGTAGGCCGCGTCGTCGGACAGCGCGTCGAACGCCGCGATCCCGGGTCGCCGATCCGTCATCGGACCAGCATCGAATACGACCCGGCGAGCCGCCACCGGAAGGGGTCGGATCGCTGTCGGCGTGTCGCTCCCGGACGCGCCTGAGCACCGGGTTTCCCATCGTGCGGCGCAGACCGGCCGGTATTACCGTTTACGCATGGCCGACCCTGATCGCTCCGCCGTCGCACCGTGCGCCGGCGTCGTGCTCGCCGCGGGCGCCGGAACCCGCTACGGAAAACCCAAAGTGCTCGCCGAGGGCGGCGCATGGTTGCGAGCGACGGTCACCGCGCTGCGCGGCGGGGGCTGCGACCCGGTCATCGTGGTGCTCGGCGCGACCGGCCCCACGCCGCGGATCGTCGAACTGCCGCCGGGGGTGCGGCACGTCTGGGCGGCGGACTGGGCCACCGGTCTGAGCGCCTCGCTGCGGGCGGGTCTGATCGCCGCGTCGAGCACGCCCGCGCGCTACGCCGCGATCATGCCGGTGGACACCCCCGATGTCGGCGCCGACGTGGTCGCCCGGGTGCTGAACGCCGCGCTGGCGGCACCCGGCGGCCTGGCTCGTGCTGTGTTCCACAACACACCGGGCCACCCCGTTGTTATCGCCCACAAGCACTGGAACGCGGTGTGCGGGGCAGCGGCGGGAGATTCCGGAGCCCGGACATATTTGACCGGTAGAGACGATATGGTGTGCGTCACGTGCGACGATTTGGCGACGGGCGTCGATCGTGACTTCCCGGCCACGACCGCACGGTGATCGGAGCTAGCTGATGCGGGACATCGTCGACGACCTGTTGCGGGTGTGGCACTCGGGCCGGACCGGCGGACTTGGCACCATCGTGCGCACTGTGGGCGCCGCCCCCTTGCCGGTGGGCTCCGCGATGCTGGTCGATCCGGACGGGGGCGTCTACGGATCGGTCGCCGCGGGCGGGCTGGAGGAGATCGCGTACGAGGCGGTGCTCCAGGCGGCGCGCACCGGGCGGCGCGCGATGCACCGCTTCGGCGTGGCCACCGGCCTGGAGGCGGGCGCGAACGGCGAGGGGATGATGGACGTCTTCACCGAACCGTTCTCCCGAAGACACTTCCCGGAGTTCCCGGATGTCGCCGCCGAGATCGCGGCGCACCGCAGGGTCACCGTCTTCACGGTGGTGTGGAACTCCGATGCCGACCTGATCGGCCAGCACCTGATCACCGACAAGAAGCACGCCACCGAATTGGTGGCGCTACCGGATTCGGACGTCTTCGTCTCCTCGTTCGCCCCGCCGCCGCGCCTGATCATCTTCGGCGCCAATTCCTTCGCCGCCGCACTCACGGTGCAGGCCAAGCTACTCGGTTACCGAGTGACCATCTGCGACTCGCGCCCCAATTTCGCTACGCCGGACTCCTTTCCCGGCGCCGAGGTGGTGGTGGACTGGCCGCACCGCTACCTCAACACCCTCTCCGCGGCCGGAGAGATCGACAGCAGCACGGCCATTGTCGTGCTGTCGCACGATCCCACCTTCGAGATCCCGCTCCTCACCGTGGCGCTACGACTACCCGAGCTCGGCTATCTCGGCGCCATGGGCTCGCGCCAGGTGCATATCCGGCGCATCGAGGATCTCCAGGCAGGCGGTTTCGGCCCGGAGACGCTCGCGCGGCTGCATTCGCCCGCCGGATTGGACATCGGAGCGCGCACCGCGCCCGAGATGGCCGTGGCGATCGCCGCCGAACTGCTGGCCGCCCGCGCCGCGCAACCGGCGCGACCGGCCGACCCATACAGCGGCGAGATCCCGATCACGCCGCGAACCGCTGTGGGACTTGGTATCTGATCACTTCAGGCCGGGATTCTCGGCGTAGACCTCGCGCAGCACGGACAGATCGAACAGCTGCGCGGCCTTGATGTCGATCTTCGCACTGCGGAGCGCGGCGACGTTCTGCTCGATCAGCGCGTCGGTCATGGAGAGCAAACCGTTGGCGGCCGTGTCCGCCGAGACCACCAGATCGTTCTGCGCGACAGCCTCTTTCGTCTGCTCGGCCAGATCCAGCTTCTGGTCCTTGCCGTACACCTCCACCGCGAGCCGGGCCGATTCGGCCGGATCCGCCACCGCGTCCTTCCACCCCTTGATCTCGGCGGCCAGGAACGCTTTGAGCTTGTCACGCTCCTTGTCGATGGTGGCCTGCGCGACCGTGAGCGTCTCGGCGACCAGCGGCAGGTTGTAATCGGCGAACAAGAAGTGCGCCGTCGGAAAACCCTTCGCAGCGAGCGTGATCGGTTCGTTGGTCACGTAGCTGACCCATCCGTCGACCTCACCGTTGGCCAGCGGCGTGGGGTCGAATTGCGCGGGCACGATGGTGACGTCGCCCGGCTTCATCCCGTTGGCGGTGAGCAGCGCGGTGAAGATCAGCTGGTTGGTGTCCTGCACACCGATCTTGCGGCCCTTCATGTCCTCGGGCGTCTTGATCGGTTTCGCCGCGGAGGACACGATCGCGAACGGGTTCTTCTGATACGTGGTGGCGACGATCTTGGCGGGCAGGCCCTCCAGGATCGCCGGTGCGGTGGTCTGTGGCGCGGACAACCCCAGCCACACCTTCCCGGTGTCCAATCCGGCCTCCACCGACGTGCTCGCCGCGCCGCCCGCGATCAGGTCGACCGAGCCGAAACCCGCCTCTTTGAAATAGCCTTTCGAATCGGCGAAGTATTCGCCCGCGAATTCGATGTTCTTCAACCAGGACAGCTGTACCGCGACGCCGCCGTATTTCGAGCCGTCCGCGGTGGTGCCGCCGGACGAGTCGTCGGAGCTTCCGCCGCAGGCGGCCAGCGCCCCCGCGCCGCCGAGCGCTGCGCCGGCGAACGCGGAGTAACGGAGAAACGAGCGTCGGTTCAGGTGCCCGAACGTGGAGCGGTGCGCGGGTGTCATGGGCCGAATCTAGGGGCAGCGCGTTTCATTTTCTTTACTTTGGCGTTCCGGGCGAGGAATTCGCCGGTCTGTTCGCTCAGAGTCGTCCGGCTTCCGGGCCGAAGCGGGCGAGCACCAGGTTCTCGACCACGCCGACGATCGCGTAGAGCGCCACCGAGACCAGCGTGACGATGACGATCGAGGCCCACAACTTGCTGTACTGGAACGTCGGGATCGCCCGGATCAGACTGGCGCCCAACCCGGTGCCGCTGCCGAGCCATTCCCCCAGCAACGCGCCGATCAGCGCACCCGGCACCGAGATCCGCGCGGCGGCGAACACCGAAGGCAGCGCCGCGGGCACGGCCACCATGCGCAACCCGGTCCACCGTGAACCGCCGTACGCGGTCACCAGTTCCAGCGCCTGCCGCGGCGCGTTGCGCAGGCCCGCCATGATCATGACCAGGGCGGGGAAGAACACCACGATCGCGGCGAGCACGGCGACCCCCGCCAGACCACGGCCGAACACCAGCACGATGATCGGCGTGAGCGCCACCAGCGGCACCGAGCGCAGCAGCATCGCCACCGGGAGAAAGGTCTGCTCGACGGCGGCGAACGACACGAACAGCGCCGCGACCACCAGCGCGGCAAGCATGCCCGCGCCGAACCCGATGGCCGCGTCGCGCAGCGTGATCTGCAGATCGTCCAGGATCGCCTGCCGCGCGGCGGCGGCGTTTGGCGCGGTCACCAAGTAGCTCCAGATGTCGCCGGGCGTCTTGCCGACCCGCGGCCCGACCTGCGGGAACGCCCGCAGGAAGACGTACCAGATCACCAGCATCAACAGCAGCGAGGTGGCCAGCGGGAACAGGAAGATCCCGATGCGTCGCAGCAGTTTCATCGGGCGTCCTTCCCGTGCCGGCCCGGCCGGACGTTCATCGTGCTCCCTGCGCGGTCCACGGCGCGGCCAACCGTGCCGCCAGCGCCACCAGCGCGTAACCGAGCCCGGCCAGCGCCGCGGCGGCCAGCGCCATGCCCCAGGTGCGCGGCACGTTGTAGGAGGTCTGCGCGGCGGTGAGCGCCACCCCGATCCCGCTGTCCACGCCACCGAGGTACTCGCCGATGATCGCGCCGAGCACCGCCGACGGCGCGGCGATCTTCAACGCCGCGAACGTGCTGGGCAGCGCCGCGATCGCCCGCACCCGGTACAGCTGCTGCCAGCGTCCGCCGCCATAGGCGCGCACCAGATCCAGGCTGGTCCGGTCGGCCGAACGCAACCCGGCGACGGTGCCGACCATCGTGGTGAAGAAGCAGTACATCGCCGCCAAGAACACCGTGGGGGTGCGTCCGCCGAAGACCACCAGGATGATCGGGCCCAGCGCGAGCAGCGGCGTGCAGTAGCTCAGTATCGCCAGCTGGGTGGCCAGCGACTCGATCGGCGGCACCAGCACGATCAGGACGGCGAGCGCGATGGCCAGGCCGTTGCCCCAGACGAACCCTTGCAGCGCGCCGAGCGCGGTGATCCGGAAGTTGGGGCCGTACAGCTCCCATCCGTCGGTGTACATGGTGTGCAGCACCTGCCATGGGCTGGGTACGGTGCCGCCCGCGACCTCGAACGCCGCGAGCGCCCACCACACCGCGACCAGCCCGAGCACGCCGAGCACACCGCCGAAGCGCTTCATGCCGTGTCTCCCGTCCGTCGCACGCAGCGTGCGAAGAGATGCCGCCGCATCGGCCGGATGTGCGCGCTCGACCGCTGCCCGCCCGGTTTGCCGTGGCGCGGGCAGCGTTCGGGTCGGTGCTCGTTCATGCGACGCCTCCTTTGCCCGCGGTCCCGAACAGCAGCTCCGACAGATAGTCGTGCAGCTTGTGGAATTCCGGCGTCCGCATCATCTCCGGCAGCCGCGGGCGCGGAAGATCGATCTCGACCAGTTCCAGCACCCGCCCCGGCCGGGGACTCATGACGGCTACCACGTCGGAAAGGAACACCGCCTCCGCGATGCCGTGGGTGACCATCAACGTCGTCGCGGGCTTCTCGGTCCAGATCCGTAGCAACTCCAGATTGAGCCGCTGCCTGGTCATGTCGTCGAGCGCGCCGAAGGGTTCGTCCAGCAGCAGCACGGCAGGCCGCACCACCAGCGCCCGCGCGATCGAGACGCGCTGGCGCATGCCGCCCGACAGCTGCGCGGGCTTGGCCTTCTCGAAACCCTCCAGCCCCACCAGCCCGATCAGCTCGTCGATCTGCCCCGGCTCCGGCCTGATGCCCGCGACTTGCAAAGGCAACGCGATATTCGAGGCCACCGACCGCCAAGGCAGCAACGCCGAATCCTGGAACGCGATGCCGAGCGCATGCCTGCCGCGCAGCTCGCCGGGCGTCGCGCCGTCGATCAGCGCCGTGCCCGCGGTCGGCGTCTCCAGGCCCGCCAGGATGCGCAGCACTGTCGACTTGCCGCAGCCGGACGGGCCGAGCAGCGAGAGGAACGCGCCCTGTTCGGTGTGCAGATCGACACTCGCCAACGCCTGCACGGTCTTCCGCCCGACCCGGAAGGTCTTCGTCAATCCGCTGAGATGAATTCCGGTCCCCCCGGCGGTACCGCTCTCCGTGCTCATGACGGCCACGATAAGAGCACCCCGTTGCACGGACATTGCGAATCGCGCCGCCAGATTGCGCAATCGTTACGGTCCGCACCGCGGCTGCGAGGTGGATTTCGATCGCGGCGATCCGATCGGATGAGATACGCCCCGCGGCGGGTTACACGACAGGTGAACCCGATCATCACGCTGCTCGACGCCAAGCTGCACGTCGCGGGCTCGGAGATCCTCTGGCGCGAGGTGATCGGCAACGGCTTCGGTTTGGCGTCCGCGATCGGCGGCATGCGGCGGCGCGTGTGGGCCTGGCCGGTGGGCATCGCCGGGAACGCCCTGCTGTTCACCGTGTTCGTCGGCGGCGTGTTCCACACCCCGCAGCAGCTGAACATGGCGGGACAGGCCGGACGCCAGCTCATGTTCGTCGCGGTCAGCGTCTACGGCTGGTGGAGCTGGTACCGCCACGCGGCGCGGGAGACCGGTTCCACCCATCGCGGCGTCGACCCGCGCTGGGCGAGTACGCGCGAACGCGTGGTGCTCGTGGCCGCGATGCTCGCGGGCACGGCGGTGTTCGCTCAGATCTTCGCGTGGCTGGGTTCGTACGGTCCGTGGGCCGAGGCGTGGATCTTCACCGGCTCGGTCCTGGCCACCTACGGCATGGCACGGGGCCTGGCCGAGTTCTGGCTGATCTGGATCGCGGTAGACCTGGTCGGCGTTCCACTGCTGCTGCGGGCGGGCTACTACCCCTCCGCCGCCCTGTATCTCGTCTACGCGGGCTTCGTGGCCTGGGGATTCCTGGTCTGGCGGCGCGGCATCCGTCCCATCGCCGAGGCTTCGCGACCGCTGACGTCGGCCACGGCGAAGTAGGCTCGGGCGGCTACACCACGTCGACCCGCACGCCCGCCGCTCGGATGGCCTCCACCGCCGCCGGATCCGCGCCGGTATCGGTGACCAGCACCTGCACCTGCTCGATGCCGCAGATACGAGCCAGCGCGGTGCGCTCGAGTTTGTCCCCGGTGGCCACCACGATCACCCGGCCGGAACGCCGCACCATCTCGGTGGTGACCCCGGCCTCGTCGATGTGCCTGCACTGGGCGCCGCCCGCCACGGAGATCGCGTTCACGCCGAGCACGAGATCGTCGAGCCGCAGTTCGGCCAGCGCCCGTTCGGCCAGTGGCCCGTGCAACTCGTAGGATTCCCGCCGGGCCACACCGCCGAGGACGATCGTGCGCATGTGCGGCCGCAGCACCATCTCCCCCGCGATGTTCAGCGCATTCGTGACGATGGTGAGCTGCTCGTCACCAGCCGATCCGAGATCCGGGCGCCCGGCCAGCGATCTGGCCACCGCCGTGGTGGTCGTGCCGCCGTTCATCCCCACCACCGCGCACGGATCGACCAGGGACGCGGCGTGTTCGGCGATGCGCTGCTTGGCTTCGCCCGCACTCTGCCGATAACGGGCGGGCAGGTCATAGGCCACCGAGGTCGCCACCACACCGCCGTGCGTCCTGGTGGCCAGCTGCTGTTGGGCGAGCGCGGTGAAATCGCGGCGCACCGTCGCGGCGGACACGCCGAGCCGGTCGGCGGCCTCCTCCACCGAGAGCCGCCCGGATTCGGCGAGCAGTTCCAGCAACCGGCTCCACCGTTGCGGACGATCCGTGGGTCCGGTCATCTCACACCGGCCCGGTCGCGCGGGAAACCTGCTGTTTCGGCGAACACGCGAACAATATGACCACACCCCCGTGCCGGCCGTAGCGATCTCCCACGACCGGAGCCGGTCCGGTCCGGCTCAAGACACATCGGCCTCGACCGCGGGTCTCTCCCGAAGCACCGGTGTGGCGGGGAGATGTCCGGCCAGATCCCCCGTCGACGGATCGACCCGCGGGTGCGAAAGGCCGGAATGCACGAAATAGGCGATCTCCGAGCAGATTTCGTCCAGACTCACCGTCGAATCCGGCGCCGTGCTCTGCACCAGTTCCTGAGCGAGGGACGTGACCGCGCCGATCACCGCCAGCGCGAAAAGATCGAAGCGGCGCGGACCGGTCTCGCCGCGGCCGACGGCGCGCTCGGCCTCGCTGATCAGCAACGCCGACAGCAAGCGGCGCTGCTGCCTGCGCCACTCCTCCACTGCCGCGCTCACGCCGACCACCTCGACATAGCAGACTCGCGCCCGCCGGGCATCGGCACACGTGACACCCAGGTACGCGCGGAAACTCGCCACTATGCGCACGGGCAAGGGCTCGTTCTCGGTCGCCGCCAGGGCCGCGAGCGCGTACTCCAGCGCGCGGGAGGTGATGCGATTGCCCAAGGCGATGAGCAGGGCCTCGCGGCTGCCCATGTCCTCGTAGAAACTGCGCGTGGAGACGTTCGCCAGGGCACAGAGGCGTTCGATCGAGGTGGCCGCGTAGCCCTGGGTGCCGAATAGTTCGAGGGCGGCATCGATGAGGCGGGTCTGCCGCTGGGCAACCCGCTGCTCCTTGGACAGCCCGCCGTAGCTGCGACCGTCCTTGGGTCCGTGATCCCGCCGTGTCACCGTTCGATGCTACCGCGCGGCTACCTCCCGCCCGCGCGTGCGACGGTGCGGGCGTGGCGATTCCGTCCTCCGCGCGGTCCGGCGCGGGCACTATTTCACGCTACCCGCGGTCAGTCCCGCCACCAGGCGCTTCTCGATGACCGCGAACAGCAGCACCACCGGGATGATGCCGACGGTGGAAATCGCGAACACGTACTGCCACGCGGTGTCGTACTGACCGACGAACTTGGTCAGCGCCACCGACAGCGGTTGGTTCTCCGGCGTGGTCAGCACGACCAGGCTGGCGGCGAATTCGTTCCAGCACGCCACCAGCACGAAGATCGTCGCCGTCACGATGCCCGGCCAGACCAGCGGCAGACTCACCCGCAGCAGCGTCTGCGCGCGGCCGAGTCCGTCGAGCATGGCGGCCTCCTCGATCTCGACCGGGATCGCGGCGAAGAAACTGTGCAGGATCCACACCGCGAACGACAGGTTGAACGCGGCGTTCACCAGGATCATCGCCAGCCAGGTGTCGTTGATGCCGAGCGCGAAGAACTCCCGGATCAACCCGGTGACCAGCACCGTCGGCTGCAACATCTGGGTGACCAGCACCACCCCGAGAAACACTCCGCGCCCCGGAAAGCGGTGCCGCGCCGTGTAGTACCCCGCCGGGATCGCCACGGCCAGCACCAGCGCGGTGGCGCACACCGCGATGATGATCGTGCTGGCCAGGTTGAACGGCAGGGGCGTCTCCGGGGTGTCCCACATGGTGGCGTAGTTGTCCGGATGCCAGGAGCGCGGCAGATATGTCGGCGGAATGCGCAAGATCTCGGCCCTGCTCTTCAGCGAACCGAGCACCATCACGAGGAACGGCAGCAGGAACACCGCCGCGAGCACCACGCCGACCGCGGTGAGCTCCCAGCGGCGTCGCGCGGGCACCGCTTCGACGACCGGCGTCGCGGTTTCCCGTTCGAGCACCTCCACCTGCGCCGTCACCGGTCCACCTCGCGAGTCGGGCGGACCAGCTTCGCGTAGATCGCGATGACGACGATGATCAGCGCGAAGTTCAGCACGCTCATCGCGGCGGCCGTGTCGACCTGCTGGTTCTGCCGGATCAGTTTGAACGTCAGGGTAGTGGTGGTGTCCGCCGAGAACCCGGCGATGCTGCCGGTGATCACTTGCAGGATCGGCAGCGAGTTGAACACGTTGATGATGTTGACGACGGTCGCCACCGCGATCGCCGGACGCAGCTGCGGCAGGGTGAGATAGCGGTAACGCTGCCACGCGCTCGCGCCGTCGACCCGCCCCGCCTCGTCGATCTCCGCCGGAATGGATTGCAGCCCGGCCAGGATCGTGTAGGTGGTGAACGGCACCGACACGAACACCGCGACGCCCATCGCCACGAGGAACGCCTGCGTGGGCTGCTTGGTGAACCCGTAACCGCGGTCGAGCACACCGATGTCGACCAGGAACCGGTTCGCGATGCCGACGTCGGGGTCGAGCATGTAGTAGAAGATCGTCGTGGTCATCACCACCGACGCGGCCCACGGCACCAGGATCGCCATTCGCACGGCGGTGCGTCCGGGGAAGTCCTTGCTCAGGAACTGGGCCAGCGCCGCGGACAGCACCAAGGTGACCAGCACGACGCCGACCACCCAGACCACCGTGTGGACCAGCACCGAGCCGAGTTCCGAGATCCCGAACAGTGCCCGATAGTTGGCCAGCCCGGCGTTGCCGCGGTCCTGGCCGTAGGCGCTGAGGTCCCTGGTGCTGGTCCACACCATGTAGCAGGCCGGGAAGGCGACGACGGCCGCGATCAGGACCAGCGACGGCCCGATCCACGGCAGCGCCGCCGGCAATCCTCTGCGCCGCACGTCAGTTCGCGGCTTCCTGGATCCGGCGCAGCACCTGAGCCGGGTCCGCGCCCTGTGCGATGGTGCCCATCTGCTGACGAATGGCGCCCTGCGCCGCCGCCCATTTCGGGTTGTTGCTCGGATAGAACCGCGCCACCGGGAGCGTGGCGGCGAACGCCTTGGTCACCGGGTCCTCGGCGAGCGCGGCCGCGGCGCTCTGGGTGATCGGGATGAAGCCCTCGTGCTTGACGAAATCGGCGTACACCGCGGCCGAATAGAAGAAGTCGAGGAACTTCTTGATCGACTCGGCCTTCGCGCCGTCCTTCTTGAACGCCATCAGGTGATCGGCCACGCCGAGCGTGACCGGCGATCCGGACTTGGTCGGCGAGGGCGCGGTCGCGTACCGCAGGCCCGGGTTCTTCGCCAGGATCTGGCCGATGGTGGGCGGCAGCGCTTCGATCATGCCGATCTTGCCCTGGATGAAGGCGTTGATCACGTCCTTGCGGTCGGTCGCGCCCGGGTTCGGCTGGGTGGCACCGGCATCGATGAGCTCACGCATGGCTCGCACCCCCTCCAGGTTCGCGGGGGTGTCCACCGTGATCCGGTCGCCGTCGGCCCAGGAGCCGCCCGCGCCGAAGGTCCAGATGGAGGTTTCGCCCTGCGCCTCCTCGCTGCCCAGCGGCAGCCCGTACCCGGAGACGCCGCCGCCGAGCGCCTGGATCTTCTTCGCCGCGTCGGTCAGCTCGGCCCAGGTCTTCGGCGGCCGGGCGATGCCCGCCTTCTCGAACAGTTCGGCGTTGTAGAACAAGGTGCGGGTGGAGGCGAACAGCGGCAGCGCGTATTGCGTGCCGTTCAACGCCGCGTTCTGCGCGAAAGCGGGCTGGATGTCGGCGAGCACCGGCGCGGAGACGATGTCGGCGGCCGGGTAGAGCAGGCCGTCGCTCGCGAAACTGGCGTAGGCGTCGATGTTGAGCAGGTCCGGGGTGGTCGACGGCGACTGGAGCTTGGTGCGCACCACGTCGTTGATCGAATTCCAGGACTCCATCTGCACGTTGACGGTGATGCCCGGGTTCTGCTTCTGGAATTCGGCGACGATCCCGTCCCACAGCGCCTTGGTGCCCGTGGCGCCGTCGCTGTAGGCGGGGGCGAGGAAGTTGATCGTGGTGGCGGAGTCCGCGGCGGTTTTCGAACCGAACCCGCAGGAGGAGAGGGCCAGCGCGACGCCGGTGACCATCGCGACTCCGGCAAGCACGCGGTGAAACGGTCTTTTCACGAGCAGAACCTTTCAGATTTACCCACCCGGCGCCAGCGGAGCCGCCGATGATGGGAGGACGCACCGTCCGTGCACCTCAATGTAATCCGAATCGTGATCAAATGTGACCGATTTGATCGCATATTTGACATAAACGATCATCGGGATGAAGCTGTTCAGGTGCCTACGCCTGAGCCGCATCTGGCCACCGAAGTGGCGACCCAGCCGGACGACTGGACGCACGCCGCGACCATCGCAGCCGATCACCACGCCGCGCTACCGAGGCCGGGCGAGCGTGTCGCGGTGATCGGCTGCGGCACTTCGTATTTCATGGCACGCGCGATCGCGGCATTGCGCGAGGGCGCGGGCCGGGGGATCACCGACGCCTGGCCCGCCAGCGCCGTGCGCGCTCGCGACTACGACCGCTACCTGGTGATCTGCCGTTCGGGCACGACCACCGAGGTGGTGCGCGCCATGCGGGACATCCCCGCGCGCATCCCGCGCGCGGTGATCTGCTCCAGTCCCGGCACACCCGTCCTCGAACTGGGCGACCCGATTCTCATCGACCAGGTCGACGAGCGATCGGTGGTGCAGACCCGGTTCGCCACGACCACCCTCGCCATCCTGCGCAGCCATCTGGGCGAAGACCTCGCGCCGGTGATCGCCCAGGCGCGCGCGGTACTCGCCGAGGATCCCGCCGAATCGCTGCGGTCGGTCCGCGCTGCGGAGCAGATCAGTTTCGTCGGCATGGGATTCGCGGCGGCCATCGCCGACGAGGCGGCGCTCAAGCTGCGCGAATCCTGCCAATCGTGGACGGAGGCGTATCCGGCGACCGAGTACCGCCACGGCCCGATCGCCATCTCCGCACCGGGCCGCGCGGTCTGGGCCTTCGGACCCCTGGAGCCGGACTTCGCCGCCGACGTCACCGCCACCGGCGCGCACTTGGAACACCGCGATATCGATCCGATGGCCGACTTGATCCGGGTGCACCGGCTCTGCCTGCTGCGTTCCGCCGACCTGGGACTGGACCCGGACCACCCGCGCGGCCTGAATCGCTCGGTGGTGCTGAAGTCGTGACCGGGGGCGCGCGATGACGCCGCGGGCGGATACCGCGGTGCTGCCGAGCGACGCCCTGGTGCTCGGCGTGGACGTCGGCGGTACCACTATCAAAGGAGAGGTCACCGACGGCGCGGGCACGGTGCTGGCCGTGGGCGCCGTCGCCACGCCCCACGGCACCGCCGCCTTCGACGCCATGGGCGAATTGGGCGATCGGTTGCTGGCCGACCTGCCGGAATCCGACCGCCGCCGGGTGCGCCGGGCGGCCGTGGTGCTGCCCGGCATCGTCGACACCGCCCGATCGGTCGCGGTGTTCAGCAGCAATGTCGGCTGGCGGGACGTGCACGTGGGCGACCGCTTCACCGAGCGCTGGGGTGTGCCGACATTGATCGAACACGATGTGGCCGTCGCAGGTTGGGCGGAATGGCGGTACGGCGCCGGGCGGGGTTACGACAACGTGTGCGTCGTCGTTCTCGGCACGGGCATCTCGGGGACCCTGTCGGTCGGCGGACGATTGGTGCGCAGCAGCTACGGGCAGGTCGGCGAGTACGGGCACGTGCCGGTGCGGCGCGTGGGCGGATTGCCCTGCGCTTGCGGCAATACCGGTTGCGTCGAGACGGTCGCCTCGGGCGCGGCCATCGCGCGGGCCTACACCCGGCGCACCGGGCGCGAGACGAGCGGCGCGGCGGAGATCTTCGCGCTCATGTCCACCGACCCCGACGCGGCCGCCGTGGTGGCGGACGCGGTCGACGCGCTCGCCGACGGGCTGGTCGGCATCGTGCACGCGGCCTGCCCCGAACTGGTCGTCCTCGGCGGCGGGCTCGCCGGCGCGGGCGCGGCGCTCACCGAACCACTGCACCGAGCCCTGTCCGACCGGCTCCGCCTGGTCCCCGCGCCCCGAGTGGTGCTGGGCGAATTCGGCGCCCGCGCCGGACTGGCGGGCGCCGCCCTGTTCGCCCGTCGCGGTGCGTTGACATGACGGGTCGCGCGGATGAGCCAGTGCTACCCCACGCCGGAGAAACCGTCGCGCCGCGCCGACTTCCAGCGCGGTCCGAGGCCATTCGGCTGTTCACTCGATGCCTTCTGACCAGCACAGCCGAAACGCACGCCGACCGGTCCCGCCCGGCGGACGTCACCCACCTCGCGGGCCAGGGGGCACTGACATGACCGCACACACCGAGCTGATCATCCGAGGGCGCATCGTCTCGGCGAGCGTCGAACTCGACGACGGGGTGGTGCTGGTATCCGGAAACCGGATCGCGGCCGTGCGGTCGTTCGCGCAATGGCGAGCGGCGCATCCCGATTTACCTGAGCCGCCATTTTCTGGCACCGTGCTGCCGGGGCTTGTGGACATTCACAATCACGGCGGGTTCGGCTATCGGTTCGATACCGTGCACGCCGCGGACGCGCGGGCCGCCGCACAATCGCACCATGCGCACGGCTCCACCACAGTGGTGGCGAGCGTGGTCACCGGGCCCGCCGCGGAGATGGTGGCGCAGACCGCCACCCTGCGCGAACTCGCCGAAGAAGGCGTGCTCGGCGGAATCCACGTCGAAGGGCCGTTCCTGGCGCAGGCGCGCTGCGGTGCACAGGATCCGCGATTCCTGTGCGATCCCGATCTCGGGCTGACCGACCGGCTGCTGGCCGCCGGAGGCGCGCATCTGCGCACGATGACGCTCGCGCCGGAGCGTCCCGGCTACACGGCCGTCGCGCGGCGGCTGACCGACAGCGGTGTGGTGGTCGCACTCGGCCACAGCGACACCGACTATGCCTCTTTCCGGAATGTTCTGCGGCCGCATGGATCAGGAAGCATCGTGACGCACTTGGCCAACGGCATGCCGCCGCTGCACCATCGGGGCCCGGGCCCGGTCGCCGCGGCACTGGTGGCCGCGGCGGCGGGGGACGTCGTCGTGGAGCTGATCGGCGACGGCGTGCACGTGGATCCGGGCTTCGCCGCGCTGGTGTTCGCGACCGCGCCGGGGCGCGTCGCGCTGGTCACCGATGCCATGCAGGCCGCGGGCCTCGGCGACGGCGAGTACCGGCTCGGCCCGCAGCCGGTGACCGTGCAAGACGGGGTGGCGCGCATCGCCGGCGGATCGATCGCGGGCGGGGTCAGCACCTTGCTGGAGTGCGTCGCGCGTGCCGTCCGCGAATCCGGTGTCCCGCTGCGGGACGCGGTGCGCGCGGCCACGTCGGTCCCGGCGGCGGCGCTCGGGCTCACCGACATCGGTGACCTGCGGCCCGGCCGATTCGCCGACATATTGACAGTCAGTGACAATCTCCACTTGCGCGGGGTGCTCAGACGTGGACAGTGGTTGACGTGATCCTCACCGTGTCAATGAATCCCGCGTACGACATGACCTATCGCGTCGAACGCTTCGAACGCGGGCAGGCCCATCGGGTGCGGTCGGTGGAGCAGCGCATCGGCGGCAAGGGCATCAACGTGACCCGGGTGCTGAATCAGCTCGGCAAATACGCGAGGGCCACCGGATTCTCCGACCACGCCTTCGCGGCCGCCGCCGAGCTGGAGATGCCGGTCGACTTCGTGCACGCGCTGCCCTGGGTGCGCCGCACGGTCGTGATCAGCGAGTCCGAGGACGGCACCGCCACCGCGCTGTGGGAGCCGGGCGCCAGGGTCTCCAATCCGCACGCCGCGGAGCAATTGGCCGTCCGGGTGGCGGGCCTGCTGCCCGAGATCGCCGGGTTGGTCATCTCCGGGTCGCTGCCGGGCGGCATCGAACCCTCGCTGCCCGCCGAGATCGCCCGCACCGCCATCGCGGCCGACGTGCCGACCATCTGCGACGTCGACGGCGAGGCACTGCGCTTGGCGGCGCAGGTGCCGGGCATCGTCCTCACCCCGAACAACGCGGAGTTGCGCCGCCTCACCGGCACGCAGCCGCAGACCGACGATGAGATCCGCGCCGCCGTGCAGCCGCTGATCGACAACGGGGTGCGCGCCGTGATCGCGACCCGCGGTCCCGAGGGGATCGCCGCGGTGACCGCCGACGGCGCGTGGTCGGCGGCGCTGGCCGAACCGCTCGCCGGGAATCCCACCGGCGCGGGCGATGCCGCGGTGGCGGCCGTGATCGCGGCCCTCTCGTCGGAACCGCGCCCGGACTGGCCCGCCCTGCTCGCCGACGCCGTAGCCACCTCCGCGGCCGCCGTAGTCATCCCGGTGGCCGGTGAGATCGACCGCTGCCTGCGCACCCGCCTCGCCCCCACCGTCCGAGTCCGCGAACTGGACTTACCCACACCGCAGAAGGCTTCCCCATGACCGCCGCGCCCAGTAGCGCGCCGATCGCCCGTGGACCACTGCGCGCGGGCAGGCGGGACGCACGACGCGGGGTCGTGCCGCCGTGGCCCTCAGTCCGTCTTGCGTGGCTCACCCGGCGCAGCGTCGACACGGTACGCGGTGAACTCACCACGGACGCACCAGCCCCCGTTCCGCAGGACTGCGTCGAAGCGGCCCCGGGGTCGCAAGTACGCCGTTCGCTCTACCGAAAGCACGCACTATGCCGCTGACCTCGATACCCGACCTGATCGCCGTGGCCCGGCCTGGCGGGCTGGGCGCGTTCAACGTGATCACCCTCGAGCACGCCGAGGCGATCGCGGCCGCCGCGGAATCGGCGAAGCGGCCGGTGGTGCTGCAAGTTTCGGAGAACACCGCGCGCTATCACGGCGGCATCGCCCCGCTCGGGCTCGCCTGCCTGCGCATCGCCGCCGACAGCGACGCCGCGGTCGCGGTCCATCTCGACCACGCCACCAGTGCCGAATTGATCCGCCGGGCGGTCGATCTGGGCATCCGATCGGTCATGTACGACGGCTCCGCCCTCGACTACGCCGACAACGTCACCGCGACCACCTCGATCACCGCGTGGTGCCACCAACGCGGTGTGCACATCGAAGCCGAACTCGGGGAGGTGGGCGGCAAGGACGGCGTCCACGCGCCCGGCGCGCGCACCGATCCGGACGAGGCGGTCGAATTCGTGAGCGCCACCGGTGTCGACGCACTCGCGGTCGCCGTCGGCTCCTCGCACGCCATGCACACGCGCACCGCCGAACTCGACAACGACCTGATCGCTCATCTGGCCGCGAAGGTCCCCGTACCCCTGGTCCTGCACGGGTCCTCCGGCGTCCCCGACCACGGCCTGCGCGCCGCCGTCGACCACGGCATGACGAAAATCAACATCGCCACCCGCCTGAACATCCGCATGACGGCCGCCATCCGCGAGCGCCTCACGCAAGACCCCGGCCTCGCCGACCCGCGCGAGTATCTCACCCCCGGCCGCGCCGCCATCCGGTCGGAAGTCGAACACTTCCTCCGCCTCCTCGCCGTTTGACCCGCACGAGAACGCGTCCGAATGATTGGCTGAGGAGATGATCATTCGACACGTCACGGTCGACTGTTCCGACCCCTTCGCCCTCGCGTCGTTCTGGAGCGCCTTCACCGGATGGCCGGTAGCGGACGGCAACGGACCCGACGCCGACTGGGTCGTCCTGGAGGCGCCGGAAGGAACACCGGGACTCCTCTTCATCCGAGTACCGGAGACGAAGGTGGTGAAAAACCGCGTCCACCTGGACTGGATGCCCACTACCCGCACCCGCGACGAAGAAGTCGACCGCGCCCGCACCCTCGGCGCAACCCTCTACGAAGACCACCGAACCCCCGACGGCCTCGGCTGGGCCACCCTCCGCGACCCCGAAGGCAACGAATTCTGCATCGAACACCACCACTGACCCGCCACGAGTGGCATACCAACGAAAGGTTCTCTCGCCGGCTACACCCGCACCAGCGAGTGGCGGCGTAAGACCATCAGCTCCGGTGCGGTAAACCGCCCGAGGCTTCACCAGTCCGGGACCCCGTTGGACGGGAAGCACGATCACGGTCAAGTGAGCACCCCGACGGTGATCCGGCCCGTTTCGAGCATCCGATCGAACTTGTGCGTCTGACCCCAACGCCGACCACGAGTCGGTTCGCTCTGAAGGACCGAACTTGCTCACGTTCTGGGGCCGTTGAAATGCTGCTGCTCACCTGCGATCCCGGGCGGCTCGGGCACAAGCCGGGGTCGACCTGCCCGACGATGGTGCTAGAGTCGGCGACGTGACTGCCGGGTCGGCTATACGCCGTGAGCGAGATGGGTTCCCGGCAGCTCCTTGATCGTGTGGCGGGCTCGAGGCCCGCCCCCTCCATGGCATCACCAGATCGAAGTCCATGGAGAAAGGAGTTACACATGCCGCATCCACAGGTGGATGTGCGTTTCGACCACACGATCATCGCCGCTCGAGACAAACACGAGTCCGCACGGTTCTTCACCGAGATCTTCGGCTTGCCCGAGCCGCAGGATGCAGGGTTTTTCGTCGCGGTGTATCTGACCGACGGACGGGTGCTCGATTTCGCCGAACCGCCCATCGATTTCCCCGGCCAGCACTACGCATTCCTGGTCAGTGACGACACGTTCGACCAGATCATGGAACGCATCCGTGCGCGGGGTATCACGTACTGGGCCGATCCGCAGATGCGCAGACCCGGCGAGATCAACACCAATCACGGCGGCCGGGGCGTGTATTTCGATGATCCGGCCGGCCACCACCTCGAAGCGCTCACCGCCCGCTACGACGGCTACCCCAGCCTCACATGACGGGCCCGGGCTGCGCCAGACCTGTCCCCGGCGCAGCCCGGACCCCGGACTCCTACCGCTCGCGACAGCCGCTCGCATAAATGATCAGATGCGAGAGTTCTGCGACAACCCTGGACCGACCACCGAACCCGCAGGACGCCGCTCCTGGACTCCCCGCCACCAGCTCCCACACCTTATGCACTGAGGTAACCAAAAGAGATAACGAACAATGGTACGGACGTACCGTTGTGATCGGCCGGCGGCGCGTGCGAGGGGTTTGCGCGCCGTCGGCCGGTCGGGGTGGTGGGCAGGGCAGTTGCCCACCGGTGAGGCTGTCGATGGTCGCTTCGCATCGACGGGGCCACTCTTCCGGGTGGAGCTGTGTGTCGGATGTAGCGAAGCTGAGAGTCGGCTGGGAGATGCGTCAGGCGAGGTCGGTGGTGCGGAGTGCCGTGGTGAACGCATCCCACTCGGTCGGCGCGAACGCCAGCGTGGGTGACGCACCCGGCGCTCCTGCAAACTTGCTGTCGCGGACCTGAACTCGACCGCCGTCGAAGCAGACCTCTACGCAGGTCTGACTGTCATTGGAATACGAGGATTTGAACCAACCGGTACTGCTCACTCGATCGACTGTAATTCAGCGGCGGTCGCTCGAATGAGCGCCAACGATTCGTCACGGGGCAATGCGGTCGATCGTGCCCGCTCGAAGACGAAACCCAAGTCGCGCACTCTGGTTTCCTTTCGGCTCTCGTCGTCAACGATGATCTGGCCGAATACCGCCGACTCGTGCCACGCGAGCGTCGGCAACCGCGGGCTGGCGAAGTCCAGTAGATGGTAAGTCGAGCTTGCTGCGACGCTGTCTGCGGCGGTGAACGGAATAACCCGCAGTTCGATACTCGCGGAATGCGACTCGAGGACGTCGGCCAGGTGGATCAGTTGACGCCGTAGCACACCTGGACCGCCGATCTGCTGCCGGAGCGCTGCTTCGCCGACAACCGCCCGTAGGGAAACAGGTGCCTCGCCCGCCAGCCGTCGCTGCCGATGCAGTCTCGCTTCGACACGCTGATCGACTTCGATCGCTCGCACCGTCGCCCCTGCCGAAAGCATCAGTGCCCGAATGTATTCCTCACCTTGCAGCAGGCCAGGCATCATGAGGCCCTCATAGGTCCGGATCGATTCGGCGCCCCACTCCATCCCGTAGTAGCGAAGGATGTCGTCCCCGAACAAGGCCGAGTAACGGCTCCACCAGCCGCGTCCTCGTGCGGTTTCCCGCAGCGTCAACAGTTCCCGCTGTTCATCGGCATCGATCTCGAGGATGTCCAGCAGCCGTTCCAGCTTGTCCTTCGGGAGCAAGTTGCGCTCGTTCTCGATATGCGACCAGTACGCGGCCGAGACATCCAACGCTCTGGTGATCGACGCAGCGCCGATACCCAACTCCAGCCGTCGCTGCCGAAGCCGAAGCGCGAGCTCCCAACGCGCAACCGCAGGTGACAGCGCCATGTCAGCACGATACAGGCGGTAATGCCGTGCAATCACTTCCGTAAAGTGATTTGTATAGTTTACGATTCGAGTGTTGCGCATCACAGCGGGGGCTCTGCACGACTCCTCGCTCGGCGGGGATGGAGGGGGTTCGATGTCTGTGCACGTCGTCGACCGGACGTGGATCGTGAGTGATCAGACGCCGCATCAGGCGCGGCGGGTCAGTGACGACGCGTGGGTCGTGTCCTATCTGCGTGGCCGGATGGTGACCACAGAGCAGGCGGCGGCGGCTATCCAAGCGGCGGAGATGGTTTCGGCGACGGAGGAACTGGCCCGCCGCGTCGGACTCACGGCGCTGGAAGCCGTGGGGCTCGTCGTCCTCGAATCGCCCTGGGACACCGAGCCATTGCGCAAACGCTACCGATTGCCGCGTCCGGGCGGGCGGCATCGTCGATGATTCGCGTCCCGCGTGACGCCCGGCGCGACCATTCGATCCAGGGGGTTATCGCAGTGGAACCACTGCCGACCAAAGAGCTTGTCCTGCAAGCCTGCCGCACCGCGCCGCGTCGCGCCCACCCGATCCTGGAATCCGCCCACCTACTCGCGGGCTTGCACGAGCGCAGGCTGCGTTGCGACCTGGGCGGCACGAACGACATCGACCAGCACCGCGCCCGCCTCGTGCTCGCCATCGACCGCTGGGTCGCCACCGAGGCGCCGCCGCCGCACGGCGGCGCGCACATGCATACCGAAACCGTGGGGATGGTGGTCGACCGGCTCGCCCAGTTCTTCGCCTGCGCGCACGAAATCCTGTCCGGGGCGCCGGAATGGGCCGTACACAACGCCTGGGAGCGTCTCGCCGAACTGGCCATCGGCTACGAGGATCTCGCCTACGAAGTCGCGGCGGGCGTGCGCCGCCTGCCCTACCTCAGCGGCCCGCGCGAACAGACCTGACTCAGGCCGAGTCCGGGTCCGGCCAGGCGTTGGCCTCGACCCGGGCGCGCACCCGGGCCACGTCGGCTTCGGACGGCATGTCGTTGGTGATCTTGGTGATCATCACCTGGATGTCGGTCTGGTCGATGTCCGCGCCGCCGGAGCCGGTCAGCTCGGCGGCGATCCGGGCCACTTCTTCGTCGGACAGACGGCGGCGCAGCAGGGCGAGCAACGGGATGTAGTCGGCCTCCGGCACGCCATCGGGATATCCGGCCCGCAGCCAGCCGATGATCGCGCTGAGGAAGGGGTGCATCGGCGGCGGCTCGGTCAGTCGGAATCGGCGGGCGGATCGGCCAGCGGCCATCCCCCCGCGGCGAGGTGGGAGGCGACGCGTGCGACGTCGCCGTCGTCCGGTTGTTCCTTGGCGAACCGGGCGATGGCCTCCTCGATCTCCGCGTGCGTGATCTGGCTGGACGGATTGGACGCGACCAGTTCCTCGGCGATCGCCACCACCTCGTAGTCGGTGAGGTGCCGGTGCAGCACGGCGAACAGGGCCACGTAATCCGACTGCGGAACGCCCTGTGGGTAGCCTGCCCGCAGCCAGCCCACGACTTTGCCGAGCAACTTCGGCCGGACCGGGACCGGTTTCACTGGATCCGTCACGCTGGCACTCCTCACGCCTGGCCGAACAAATGGATGCCGAGTCTGGCGGCTATGAACGCTTTCGCGGTGTACAGGATCCCGCCGACGATCGCCACGACGACCAGCACGAAGCATGCCAGCGCGACCGCGAGCGCGGGATAGTTGCGCCGCACCGTGCCCGTACCCGCGTCGGTCGTCACGGTCATCGACCAGAACCGCACGCCGACCGCGAAGATCATCGGCAGACCCGCGCCGAGCACCACCCCGGCCAGGGTGACTTTCCACAGCGCGTTCAAATTCGTGACGAGAGTGTGCACGCTGATCCTCCTACACCTGTGATCGGTTCGAGTCCGCCGGTGCGGGCCGGTCCGGCGCGACCGCGGGCGAATCAGCCCCGTCACCTGGCCACTCGTTGACGTTGCCGGTGTGCACCGGGTCGCGCCGCGACCGCAGGTACATCAGCGCCGACAGCCCGATCAGGATGCCGAAGACCACGAGCACACCGGCCAGCCCGCCGATGAGATGGGCGATGGCCCAGCAGATCGCCCCGGCCACGGCGGCCAGCGGCAGCGTGAGCAACCACGCGACCACCATCCGCCCCATCACGGCCCAGCGCACTTCGGCGCCCTTGCCCAGGCCCGTGCCCAGGATGGAGCCGGTCGCGGTCTGCGTGGTGGACAGCGGCAACCCGAAGTGCGCCGAGGTCAGGATGATCGCGGCCGAGGCGGATTCCGCCGCGAGTCCCTGCGGTGAGTCGATCTCGACCAGGCCCTTACCCAGCGTGCGGATGATCCGCCAGCCGCCGAGGTAGGTGCCCGCCGCGATGGCGAGAGCGCACGCGGCCATCACCCACAGCGGCAGGTCGTCGTCCTTGGTGAGCGTGCCGTGCGCTACGAGCGCGAGGAAGATCACGCCCATCGTCTTCTGAGCGTCGTTGGTGCCGTGCGCCAGCGAGACCAGCGAGGCGGAGCCGATCTGCCCCCAGCGAAAGCCTTCGGTGACCTTCTCCTCCTCGGCGGCGCGGGTGATCCGGTACACCAGCCAGGTGCCGATCGCCGAGACCAGCGCGGCGACGACGGGTGCGAGCACCGCGGGCAGGATGATCTTGGCCAGCACGCCGTCGGACCCGGACGCCCAGATCACCCCGCTCCAGCCGAGCGCGGCCAGCGTCGCGCCGATCAGACCGCCGAACAGCGCGTGCGACGAACTCGACGGCAGTCCGAACAGCCAGGTGAGCAGGTTCCACAGGATCCCGCCGACCAGGCCTGCGAACACGATGACGATCAGGTCCTGGCCGCCGACGGCATCCAGCCGCACGATGCCCTTCGCCACGGTGGCCGCCACCGCCACCGACAGGAACGCGCCGACGAGGTTCAGCGCCGCCGAAAGCGCGACCGCCACTCTCGGCCGCAGCGCGCCGGTGGCGATCGAGGTCGCCATCGCGTTGGCGGTGTCGTGGAAACCGTTCGTGAAATCGAAGGCGAGTGCTGTGACGATGACGATCAGCAGAACCAGTAATTCGACGGTCACGCCTCCAGTGTGCTGCACCCCCGAACGCGATGGCCATGCCGGTTACCGGAAGTTCGTCCGACTCGCATGAACTAGTCTGGTTCGCCCCGCTCAGCCGGTTCGCGTGCAGTTCGGGGCGACCGGCCGACCGGCGAACCGATCGTCGATCCACGAGTTCGCGCCGGGGATGCCGCTGAGGCCGACCACGAAGTGTTCGCCGAGATAGACCTGGAAGTCCACCGGCGTCCCGGCGCCGCACCAGTCCGCGTAGAGCTTCTCCGCCCCAGCCAGCGGCACCCACGGGTCGTGCGTGCCGTGATAGAGGAACACCGGGACCGTCGGCGCGCTCGCGCCCAGCCGATTGGCGGCCAGGATCTCCCTGACCATCGGCAGCTCGGTGGGCGCGGCGGCATGGGTGAGCGCCTGCACCGGGATCGGCGCCACGACACCGCCGAACTCCTCCGCGACCATGCACAGGTCCTTGCCGATCTGGGCCAGCCGCCAGCCGTCGTCGTTCATCAGATCGAGCAGCTCCGGGTATTCCCGCGCAAGGCCGAGCGTCGCGGCGAGAAAGACTCCGGACGCCGCGTTGCGGCCGTTCATGGTGGACAGCAGCAGGTCGAAGTCGGCGGGGACACCGCCGAACGCCGCGCCCACCAGATTCAGCTCCGGCGCGTACCGCGGGGCCAGCTGGGCGGCCCACCCGCTCGCGATGGCCCCGCCGGAGTAGCCGGTGACCACGGTCGGAGCATCCGGTCGCAACCCGAACTCCGGCGTGTGCACCACGGCCCGGATCGAGTCGAGCACGGCGTGCCCGGCCATCAGCCCCGCCGCGTACGCCTGCCGCGGGCCCTGATGGTCTGGCACGAGCACGGCGTAGCCCTTGGACAGAGGAATCTGGGCGGCCCACAACTCGGCCCACAATTCGTTCCTGAGCTCGTACGACGGTGCGCAGCGATGCCCGAGCGAGTCGATCGCGGCATTCAGCGACAGCACCGGGCGCGGCCCCGGCCCGGGCCACGGCGCTCGTGGCACGAGCAACGTCGCGACCACGGGCACCGGACGATCCTTGGAATCGGTGGAACGGATCAGCAGTTCGGTCGACTGCAACGGCAACAGAGTCAGGCCGGTGCCGCCCCGGCGGGACGCCAGAATCGTTCCGGGCGGCAGACTCTCGAACCCTGGCGGCGGCGTGTAGAACGCATCGCCCAGGGGCGTGGGCAGGATCCCGGAATACTCCCGCGACGGGGTGAGGAACTGTTCGATCGGATTCGCCTGCGCGGGCGTGCCGACCGCGCTCACCGCCACGGCGCCCAACAGCGCCACGACCAGCCGGACCGACCGCCTGCACCGCAGAATTCGCATCATCCCACCCGCCCGCCGATTCCTTGTCCGGAAGTACGAACCGGCCGGACCACTGCATTGTGGCGGCCATCCGGAACCTTGCGCTGCCCATACTTACAGTGGCTCGACGTGCTCGGCACGCCGACACGCGCCCGCCGCGGGAGCGTCCGCGCTTCACATCACGGCAGCAGCGCGCGAACGGTATCGATGGTGTCCGCTTCGGCCGGTTCTTTGTCGGGGCGGTACCGCACCACACGCGCGAACCGCAACGCGACACCGCCGGGATAGCGCGGGCTGACCTGCACACCGTCCAGGGCGATCTCCACCACGAGTTCCGGCCACAGATACACCGTGTGCTGATCGCGCGAGCGCTCGTGGCGCGGGAATTCGGTGGTCTGCCACTGCAACAGCGCGTCGGTGAGTCCTTTGAACGTCTTGCCCACCATGACCGGCTCGCCGGTTTCCGGGTCACGCGCGCCGAGGTGCAGGTTCGACAAGTAGCCCGTGCGGCGGCCGTAACCCCATTCCGCGCCGAGCACGATCAGGTCGAGGGTGTGCGTCGGCTTGATCTTCTGCCAGGCCCGGCCCCGCCTGCCCGCCGCGTACGGCGCGGTCAACGACTTGATCATGACGCCCTCGTGGCCCGCGGCCAGCGCGGCGTCGAAGTACTCCGCGGCCGCCTCGGCATCCGGGCGCAGCAGTGCGGGGATGGTGTGCTCGCCCGCCACCCGCGTCAGCGCGGCGCGCCGCTCGGACAGCGGAGCGTCGAGCAGGTCCCGGCCGTCCAGGTGCAGGCAGTCGAAGAAGTACGGATGCAGCAGCAACTCCCGGGTGGAGCTCACCTCGGCGAAGCGGCTCATGGTCTCCTGGAACGGACGCGGCCGCCCGGCGTCGGTGAGCGCCAGCGTCTCCCCGTCCAGCACGACGCTCGTGCAGTCCAAGCCCGCGACCAGCTCGACCAGCTCGGGGACGCGCGCGGTGATCTCGCGCAGCGTCCTGGTGAAGATGCGCACCCGGTCGCCGTCCCGGTGCACTTGGATGCGGGCGCCGTCCAGCTTGTGCTCGACGCTCACCTCCCCCGCGAACTCGGTCATCGCCTCGTCCAGGGTCGCGCCGGGGGAGGCGAGCATGGGCTGGATCGGACGGCCGACTTCCAGCCGGAATTCCGCCAGCGCGGCGGCGCCGCCGGTCAGCGCGGCGACGGCGGTGACCGGTAATCGGCCCGACAGCATGTACGCCCGGCGCACCAGATCGGGCGGCACCTCGGCGGCGACCGCCACGGCCTCGGCGACCACGGCGGTGAGCGCTCCTTGGCGTAGTTCCCCGGTGAGCAGGCGCAGCAGGAAGCCCTGTTCGTCGGCCGTCGCCGCGGACCACAACGCCGCGAGCAACTCCTTGCGCCGGGCGGCGGACCCCGCGCCGGAGGTGCCGGCCAGTTCGGTCAACGCGGCGTGCACCGCCGCGACGGTCAGCGTCGCGACCGGCGCGGGCGGGTGGTCGAGCGTGGTGAGCGTGCGCCAGCCCGTGCCGATCCGCCCCTGCGGTAGCTCGCCGGACGCCCAGGCGACGACGGGCGCGAGCTCGTCCGGGGCGGCCGTGGTGAGCAGCCCGGACAGCACGGCGATCTTCGTCTTGCGTGACCTGGTCGCGCGCACGGTCTCCGAGGCCACGACGACGTCCGAGAACAACACCCTGCCGACGGTAGCCGCCGGGTCCGACACTTGTCCGCGAGGAGTGTTAATCGGAAATTGGCACGGATGCGAAAGCAGCCATAAGCTGGACGCATGGCCAAGACTTTCGTCGGCGCTCGGCTGCGTCAGCTGCGGACCGAACGCGGGCTGAGCCAGGTCGCGCTGGCCCAGCAGCTGGAGATCTCGGCGAGCTATCTCAACCAGATCGAGCACGACGTGCGCCCGCTCACCGTGCCGGTGCTACTGAAGATCAGCGACGTGTTCGGCGTCGACGCGACCTTCTTCTCCGCCCAGGACGACACCCGGCTCATCGCGGAGCTCCAAGAGGTCGTGATGGACGAGGAGCTGGGCATCGAGGCCGACGCCCAGGAGATCGCGGATATGGTCTCGGCGCACCCGAGCATGGCCCGCGCGCTGGTCAACATGCACAACCGCTACCGCAACACCTCCGCCCAGCTGGCCGCGGCCACCGAGGACCGGTTCGCCGACGGCGCGGGCAGCGGCGCGATCAGCAAGCCGCACGAGGAGGTGCGCGACTACTTCTACCAGCGCCAGAACTACATCCACGAGCTGGACACCGCCGCCGAGGACCTCACTACCCGCATCCGTTTCCACGGCGGCGACGTGAACAGCGAGATCGCCAGGATGCTGCGCGGCCACGACGTGCGGATCACCGAACGCATCGACCTCGGCGAGGGCGTGCTGCACCGCTACGACCCGCAGACCCGCAACCTGGAGATCGCGCCGCATCTGTCCGGCGGGCAGCGGACCTTCAAGCTGGCCGCCGAGCTGGCCTACTTCGAGTGCGGCGAGCTGCTGGAGAAGCTGGTCGAGGAGGGCAATTTCGCGTCCGAGGACGCCCGCAAACTGGCGATGCTCGGGCTGGCCAACTACTTCGCCGCGGCGACGGTGCTGCCGTACACGCATTTCCACGAGGTCGCCGAGGATTTCCGCTACGACATCGAACGGTTGTCGGCGTTCTTCACGCAGAGTTACGAGACCATCTGTCACCGGCTCTCCACGCTGCAACGACCGTCGCTGCGCGGCGTGCCGTTCTCGTTCGTGCGGGTCGACCGGGCGGGCAACATGTCCAAGCGCCAGTCCGCCACCGGTTTCCACTTCTCCTCCAGCGGCGGCACGTGCCCGCTGTGGAATGTCTACGAGACCTTCGCCTATCCCGGCAAGATCATGACGCAGATCGCGCAGATGCCCGACGGCCGCAAATATCTCTGGGTGGCTCGCACCGTCGAACGCCGCGCCACGCGTTTCGGACAGCCGAGCAAGACCTTCGCCATCGGCCTCGGCTGCGAGCTGCGCCACGCGGGCCGCGTGATCTACGCCGACGGCATCGATCTCGACGAAGTGCAGCCGACGCCGATCGGTGCGGGCTGCCGGGTCTGCGAACGCGCCAACTGCCCGCAGCGCGCGTTCCCGCCGTTGGGCAAGGTGCTCGACATCAGCGAGCACCGCAGCTCGGTTTCGCCTTACGTGCTGAAGTAGCAGGTTGTCGCGTGACCGGACCGGATGATTCGCGGTACCCCATGCCCGCCTCGATAGTGCTGATCGCGACGCCGGAGGGTTGGCGCCACAGCGTCCTGGACACGCGAGACGGACTGCTCTGCGGCCATCTGACGAGTGTCCCCGCCGATGCCGCGCCCGACCAGGCGCGGGCAGCCGCGGTCGCGATGCTGCGAGAGATGGCCCGGGAATTCCACGGCGTGGCGATCGAGGTCGCCTGGTACGGCCGGGAAGCGTTGAGCGGCGAAGTGATTGCGGTAGGTAGCTGGTCCTGAACACACGTCCGGGCCGGTCTCACGACAGCGAGACCGGCCGGATGCCATGGTCAGGCGGCTTGCGCCCGGCGTTGCATACGGAGACCGACCACCGTCATCCCCAGCGCTGCGACGAGCAGCAGTGCCAGCGTCCAGGCCAGAGCCGCGAAACCGTGGGGTGCGGCGGCGGCCGCGACCAAGGGACCGATGGTCGCGCCCACATAGAAGCTGAACATCGCGACCGACATGGCGGCGGCGCGGGATTCGCCGCCCAGCTCGCCCGCGCTCTGCAACACCGCCGGTGCGATGATGCCCAGACCGCCGACCAGAACGGCGAGCAAGACGGCCAGGACGACCGGATGGGCGCCCTCGAAGGTCGCGATGACCATCGCCGCGGCGGCGATCAGCACGCCCAGCACGATCTGCCCGTGCTTGGACAGCCTGGCCAGCGGCACCGCGAGCAGCGGAAGCGCGACCATCACCGGCAGCGCGCCCGCGCGCAACGCGAGCAGTTCACCGGAACCCCGGACCACGCCGGTCAGTTCCAGGCCGGTGTACACCCCGACCATCACCGCCATGCTCATCGCGCCCGCGATCAGCATCGGCACCAGCGCCCGGATGCGCAGCACCGCGGGAATCGCGGCGTAGCTGTGCCGCAGCGGTTTGTCCCGGCCGGTGGGCGCGTCGGCCAGCAGCGCGGACCACAGCGCGAGCGCGAGCACGGCGAAGCCGAGCGCGGAGGCGACGAATACCGTGCGCCACGGGAACGCGCCGACCATCCATTGGGACACGATCTGCGCGACCACCGTCGCCGCGAGGAACGACGTGGCCACCGACATGGTGGCCACGGCACGGTGCGCGGGCGCGATGCGCGTCGCCACATAGGCCATGATCGCGGGCGGAATCGAGCCGACCACCAGGCCCTGCGCCACGCGCAGACCGACGGCCAGCGGCGCGCTGAACGCCAAACCGGTCAACAGTGTGACCACTGCGGCGACCAGCATCCCGGTGACCAGCACCCGCCGGTGACCGTAGCGATCCGAGAGTGGGCCGAACAGGACGAACCCACCGGCGTATCCGAAGGCGAAGGCGCTGATGATCCAGGTCATCGCCGCCGAGCCGACGCCCCAGTCGGCCCGCATGGCGGTGAAAAGCGGGATCGGAACGTACATCTGGCCGGTGGCCAGCAGGGCTGCCAGGACGAAGAAGGGCAGGGTGCGCCCGGTGTGGGCACGCGCCGAGGGGTCGCCGGTGCGCGTCCGGGCCGGAGCCGCGGAGTGGAAGGTGGACATTGCCATGGGACGAAGGTAGGCCCGGAAGACTCATGTTGTCAACCAAATAGTTGGTTTAATGGAATGGTAAAGTGTCCGTCATGACGGCCACGATGAAACGCAGTGACGCGACCAGGCAGGCCCTGTTGCGCGCCGCCCGCGACGAATTCGCGCAGTACGGGCTGGCCGGCGCGCGGGTCGACCGGATCGCGGAGGCGGCGGGCGTCAACAAAGAGCGGATCTACGGGCTGTTCGGCAGCAAGGACAAGCTGTTCGACGTCATCCTGATCGAGACGCTGCGCGAGTTCATCGAGGTGGTGCAGCCGCTGGCCGACACCGAACCCGGCGCGTATGTCGGCAAGCTGTACGACTACCACCGGGACAACCCCCAGCTGTTGCGACTGATGCTCTGGGAGGCGCTGCATCGCGGCGCCGACGCCCACGACATCGACGGCTGGCGCGCCGCCCACTACGTGCGCAAATTCGACCGGGCCCAAGAGCAGTTCGACGTGGACTCCGCCGACGCGGGCCGCCTGCTGCTGGCCCTGTGCGGCCTGGCCAACTGGTCACTCGCCGTTCCACAGACCACCAAGCTCCTGCTCGGCGAGGCCGCCGCGGAGGACAGGGACGCCACCAGAGCGTTCCTGATGGAGTTCGCCAGGGCGGCGATGCGCCGCGACGCGGGTGCCGGCGAACGGGAAGCACGCCTGCCCGAGGTCGAACTGGTCAATGACTTGACCGCTGGCGACGAACCGTCCGGCGTCGATCGCGCCGCACAGCGACTACGCGACGCCCAAGCCGCCGCCGACGCCGCCCGCGAAGAACTCGCCACCGCCCTACGCGCCGCCCACGCCGCGGGCGCGAGCGCCAACCACCTCGCCCGCCAGGTCTCCGGCACCCTATCCCGCCCCGTAGTCCTGAAACTCCTATCCCAGCCCTAGGTCAGAACGCGGCTTCGTCCAGGTTCATGATGTCGTTGTCGAGCGCGGCGATGATTCCGCGGACCGCGGCCAGGGTGGGCAGCGCGTTCTTGGCGAAGAAGCTCGCGACGGCGACCTTCCCGGTGTAGAAGGCGCGATCCTTCTCCGGGGTGTCGGCGGCCAGGGCGGCGGCCGCGATCTCCGCCTGTACCAGCAGCCGCCAGCCGATGAGCAGGTCGCCGACCGCGAGCAGGAAGCGCACCGAGCCCAAGCCGACTTTGTACAGTTCGGCGGGATTCTGCTGGGCGGCCATCAGGTAGCCGGTGAGCGAGGCGGCCATCGCCTGCACGTCCTCCGCGGCCGTGCGCAGCAGTGCGCGCTCGGTGTCGAATCGCCCGGTCTTCGCGTCCAGGAACGCCGCGATCCGCGCGTTGAGGTGGCCGAGCGCCACACCCTGGTCGCGAATGATCTTGCGGAAGAAGAAGTCCTGCGCCTGGATGGCGGTGGTGCCCTCGTAGAGCGAGTCGATCTTCGCGTCGCGGATGTACTGCTCGATCGGATAGTCCTGCAGATAGCCGGAACCGCCCAGGGTCTGCAGCGACTCGGTCAGGTACTGGTAGGCCCGCTCCGAGCCTACGCCCTTGACGATCGGCAGCAGCAGATCGTCCACCCGGTGGGCCAGTTCGGGGTCGGCGCCCGAAACGAGTTGCGCCACATCGGCGTTCTGATGCGCCGCGGTGTAGAGGTATACCGCGCGCAGCCCTTCCGCGTAGGCCTTCTGCATCGCCAGCGAACGACGCACGTCCGGATGACGAACGATGGTCACGCGCGGCGCGGCTTTGTCGGTCATCTGGGTCAGATCCGCGCCCTGCACCCGCTCCTTGGCGAAATCGAGCGCGTTGAGGTAGCCGGTCGACAAGGTGCCGGAGGATTTGACGCCGACCATCATGCGCGCGTTCTCGATCACCTGGAACATCTGCGCGATGCCGTTGTGCACCTCGCCGACCAGCCAGCCCTTGGCCGGAGTGCCGTGGCCGCCGAACGTCAGCTCGCAGGTGGGCGAGGACTTCAGGCCCATCTTGTGCTCGACCCCGGTGACGTACACGCCGTTGCGCTCACCGAGTTCCAAGGTCTCGTGGTCGAAGAGGAATTTCGGCACGTAGAACAGCGACAGGCCCTTGGTGCCCGGTCCGGCGCCCTCCGGCCGGGCGAGCACCAGATGGAAGACGTTCTCGGCGGTGTCGCCGACTTCCGCACCGGAGATGAACCGCTTGACGCCCTCGATATGCCAGGAGCCGTCCTCCTGGCGGATCGCCTTGGTACGACCCGCGCCCACGTCGGAACCGGCGTCGGGCTCGGTCAGCACCATGGTGCCCTGCCAGCCCTTCTCGAAGCCGAGCGTGGCCCAATGCCGCTGCTGCTCGGTGCCCACGTTGTACAGCACGGACGCCATGACCGGGCCCATGTTGAAGAACGACGCCGAGGGATTGGCGCAGGTGATCATCTCGGCGACTGCCCAGACCAGCGCCGCGGGCGCGGGGGTGCCGCCCATGCCCTCCGGCATGCCGAGCCTGCTCCAGTCCGCCTCGCGCACGGCGGCGACAGTCTTGCGCAGCGGCTCCGGGACGGTGATCGAGAAGGTGGCGGGGTCGTAGCCGACCGGATCGCGATCGGCCGCGGCGAAGGAGTCCGCCACCGGCCCCTCGGCCAGCCGCCGAACCTCCGACAGGATCTCCCGGACGGTGTCGGAATCGAGGTCGCCGTAGGCGCCGGTATCGAGGAGCTTGTCCAGTTCGAGCACTTCGAACAGGTTGAATTCGATATCCCGCAGGTTCGCCTTGTAGTGGCCCACCTTGTCCTCCTCGACTCGGTCCGCAGTTCGCCGCCGCGGCATTGGGACGGTTCAGACGTCTACGAGTCGAAGCGTGCCGCATCGCGGCGACGCTACGCAACCGTAGCCAGATCCACCCTGGCCAGCGCGTTTGCCAGGACCTCACAACTGTTCGCCGCACGTTTACGGAAAAGGTTCACACGAGCGAAACAGACGAAACGGACTTGTCATCGAGAGATATTCCGGCGCAACAACTCCTGTCTACCGTTCGCATCACGAATACAGCCGTTGTATACAGCCCCGTCTACAGCCGTGACCGGGGCGAAGACGGCGGTGTTCGACGCGGCGCCCTGCCGACGCCGCCGCAACACCTGATGAGGAGAGGGTTCGCCCCATGCCAGATTTCCGTGCCACCCGTCGCTCCCCGCGCTTGGCGCGAGCGATGGCGGTGCCCACCGCGATCGCGCTCGCCGGCCTGTTGCTGACCGCCTGCGGTGCCAAGGACGACGCCTCGACCACCGGCTCGGGCGCCGCGTCCTGCGTCGACACGTCGAAGGACACGATCAAGGTCGGTTCGCTGCACTCGCTGTCCGGCACGATGGCGATCTCCGAGGTCACCGTCGCCAACTCCACCAAGCTGGCCGTCGACCAGATCAACGCCGCGGGCGGCGTGCTCGGCAAGAAGATCGATCTGGTGCTCGAGGACGGCGCCTCGGACCCGAAGACCTTCGCGGAAAAGGCCGAGAAGCTGATCAGCTCCGACTGCGTGGCGGCGGTATTCGGCGGCTGGACCTCGTCGAGCCGCAAGGCGATGAAGCCGAAGTTCGAGAGCCTGAACTCGCTGCTCTACTACCCGGTGCAGTACGAGGGCCTGGAGGACAGCAAGAACATCTTCTACACCGGCGCGACCACCAATCAGCAGATCGTCCCGGCGCTGGATTACCTCAAGCAGAAGGGCATCACCTCCCTCTACCTGGTCGGCAGCGACTACGTCTTCCCGCAGACCGCCAATCGCGAGATCAAGGCCTACGCCGCCGCCAACGGCATCGAGATCAAGGGCGAGGACTACACCCCGCTCGGCTCGACCGACTTCTCCACCATCGTGAACAAGGTCCGCACGGCCAAGGCCGGCGCGGTGTTCAACACCCTGAACGGCGACTCCAACGTCGCCTTCTTCCGCGAGTACAGCAACGCGGGCCTGAAGGCCGCCGAGATGCCGGTGGTCTCGGTGTCGATCGCCGAGGAAGAGGTCGCGGGCATCGGCGCCCAGCACATCGCCGGGCAGCTCACCGCGTGGAACTACTACCAGACCGTCGATACCCCGGTGAACAAGAAGTTCGTCGCCGACTACAAGGCCGCCTTCGGCGCCGACAAGCCGACCTCGGACCCGATGGAAGCCGCCTACGCGTCGGTCTACCTGTGGAAGAACACCGTCGAGAAGGCCAAGTCGTTCAAGGTGGAGGACATCCAGGCCGCCGCCGACGGCGTCAGCTTCGAAGCGCCCGAGGGCCTGGTCACCATCGACGGCTCCAACCACCACATCACCAAGACCGCCCGCATCGGCGAGATCCGTCCCGACGGCCTGATCTACACCGTGTGGGACTCCGGCAAGGCCGTCACGCCGGACCCCTACCTGAAGTCCTACGACTGGGCCAAGGGCCTGAAGTAGTCCGCGGCTGTCCGCGGCCCAGCTACCGGTGCCCGCCGAGCGATCCAAGTCGCCACGGCGGACACGCGGAGCGCAATGAGGGGGGCCGCGGGCAGCATCGGACAGGCAGACATCAACGCGGCAAATCCAACACAGGAGCCTTCCCCATGGATGTTGTGATCGGACAGCTCTTCACCGGGTTGAGTCTGGGATCGATACTCTTGCTCGCCGCGCTCGGCTTGTCCCTGACCTTCGGGCAGATGGGCGTGATCAACATGGCGCACGGCGAGTTCATCATGGCCGGTTGTTACACGACCTACGTTGTGCAGAAGGTGATCTCGTCGGCGGGCGTCTCGCTCGTCGTGTCGCTGCTGATCGGTTTCCTCGTCGGCGGCCTGCTCGGCGCCGCGTTGGAGATGGGCCTGATCCGCTGGATGTACGACCGCCCGCTGGACACCCTGCTGGTCACCTTCGGCGTCGGGCTGGTGCTGCAACAGCTGGCCCGCGACATCTTCGGCGCGCCGGCCAAGAACGTCGTCGCGCCGGAGTGGCTCAGCGGCGGCGTCACGATCCTGGGCGCGGTGGTGCCGAAGACGCGCATCTTCATCCTGGTGCTGGCGGTCGTCGCGGTGACCGCGCTGGCCGCGGTCCTCAAGGCGACGCCGCTGGGCCGCCGGATCCGCGCGGTGGTGCAGAATCGCGGCCTGGCCGAAACCTCCGGCGTGTCGAGCCGTTTCACCGATATCAGCACGTTCTTCATCGGCTCGGGTCTGGCGGGTGTGGCCGGTGTCGCGCTCACCTTGATCGGCTCGACCAGCCCGACCATCGGTCAGAGCTATCTGATCGACGCGTTCCTCGTGGTGGTGATCGGCGGGCTCGGCCAGATCAAAGGCACGGTGATCGCGGCCTTCGCGCTGGGCCTGCTGAATTCCTACATCGAGTACTCGACCACCGCGTCCATCGCGAAGGTCATCGTCTTCGTCGTCATCGTGATCTTCCTGCAGGTGCGCCCGCAGGGCCTGTTCACCGTCCGGACAAGGAGCCTCGCATGACCACGCTCGTCCAGCGGTGGCGCGCGCACTCCGCGCTGAGCGCGCTCGCCGGATTCGCCGTCGCCGCCGTGCTGTTGTTCGCGGTCGCGCCCGCCGTGCTCAGCGATTTCCGGCTCAATCTGCTCGCGAAGTTCCTGTGCTTCGCGATCGTCGCGGTGGGCATCGGATTGGCCTGGGGCCGAGGCGGCATGCTCACCCTGGGGCAAGGCGTGTTCTTCGGCATCGGCGCCTACATCATGGCCATGCATCTGCAGATGGCCGACGCCGCCCGGCTCGGCAACGACGTGCCGGAGTTCATGGAGATCGCGGGCATTCGCGAATTGCCGTCGTTCTGGCAACCGTTCGCCTCGGCTCCGGTGGCGCTGCTCGGCATCCTGGTCCTGCCCGCGCTGGTCGCCGCGGCGCTCGGCTACGGCGTCTTCAAGCGCCGCGTGAAGGGCGCCTACTTCGCGATCCTCAGTCAGGCGCTGGCCGCCGCGCTGGCCATCCTGCTGACCGGTCAGCAGGCCATCGGCGGATTCACCGGCTTGTCGGATTTCCGCGCCTTCTTCGGCTTCAAGCTGTCCGACCCGGTCAACCGGCGCATGCTGTTCTTCTTCGCCGCGGGCACGCTGCTGGTGGTGGTCGCGCTGGTGCGGCAGCTGATGCGCAGTCGGTACGGCGAGTTGCTCGTCGCGGTGCGCGACCAGGAGGAGCGGGTGCGTTTCCTGGGATACGACCCGGCGAACGTCAAGATCGTGGCCTACGTGGTCGCCGCGTTCTTCGCGGGCATCGCCGGTGCGCTGTTCACGCCGATCGTCGGCATCATCTCCCCCGCCGACATCGGCGTAGTCCCCTCCATCGCGTTCCTCATCGGCGTCGCGATCGGCGGCCGGACCACGCTGCTCGGTCCGGTGCTCGGCGCGATCGGCGTCGCGTGGGCGCAGACGGCGCTGTCGGAGGAGTTCCCGTCGGGATGGACGTATTTGCAAGGCGTGCTGTTCATCGTGGTGGTCGGTTTCGTCCCGGCGGGCCTCGCCGGACTGTGGCCGTTGCTGAAGGGACTGCTGGAGAACAGATTCCGGCGAACCGCGCCGACCGCGACGGTGGTCGTCGAAAAGCTGCCGGAACCCGCGACGGAGAAGGTGGAATCGCGATGACCGAGACGACGCACGAACCGAAGCTCGGCGGCAACGCCGGAATGTCCAGCGAGTACCTCGAGATCCGCGGCCTCTCGGTGAGTTTCGACGGATTCAAGGCCGTCACCGATGTCGATCTGACGGTGTTGCAGGGCGATCTGCGCTTCCTCATCGGCCCCAACGGCGCTGGCAAGACGACGCTCATCGATGCGATCACCGGGCTGGTCCCGGCGACCGGTTCGGCGCAGAAGACCGGCGTGGAATTGCTCGGCAAGAAGGTGCATCGGATCGCCCGGCTCGGCGTCGGGCGGACATTCCAGACGGCCAGCGTGTTCGAGCAGCTCAGCGTGCTGCAGAATCTCGACATCGCCGCGGGCGCGGGCCGCTCCGCGCTCACCATGCTGCGCCGCCGCAGATCCGTGCTCCCGGCGATCGAGGAGGCGCTGGAGACCACCGGACTGGCAGGCCTGCGCGACAAGCCCGCCGGGGTACTCGCGCACGGGCAGAAGCAATGGCTCGAGATCGGCATGCTCCTGGTGCAGAACGCGTCGGTGCTTCTCTTGGACGAGCCGGTGGCCGGGATGAGCGCGGAGGAGCGCGAGGAGACCGGGAACTTGCTGCGCCGGATCGGCGGCGACCGGGTGGTCGTAGTGGTCGAGCACGACATGGATTTCATGCGCGCCTTCGCCACCTCGGTCACCGTCCTCGCCGGCGGGAAGGTGCTCAGCGAGGGAACCGTCGAACAGGTGCAGGCGGACCCGAAAGTGCAGGAGGTCTACCTCGGCACCGCCGCGGCCGTCGGAACCGAGCTGGAGGACGCGTCGAGCGCGCCGAGCCCGGACTCGGCCCGGAAAGGGGACAGCGATGCTTGAACTCACCGATATCCACTCCGGCTACGGCCGCACCGAGGTGATCCACGGCGTCTCGATCACGGTCCCGGACGACAGCGTGGTGGCCGTCATGGGACACAACGGCGCGGGGAAGACCACGCTGCTGCGCACCGCTGTCGGCCTGATCGGCGCGAAGTCCGGCCGGATCGAGTTCGACGGCGAGGCCGTCACCAAACTGTCGCCGTCGCGGCGGGTACGCCGCGGGATCGCGTACGTGCCGCAGGGGCAGCAGAGTTTCCCGCAACTGACCACCGCGGAGAACATGCAGGTGGTCGCGGACGGCCGCAAACGCGGCAAGGCGCTGATCGACGAATCGCTCGACCTGTTCCCCGCGCTGCGCGAGCTGCTGACGCGCAAGGCGGGCCTGCTGTCCGGCGGGCAGCGCCAGCAACTGGCCATCGCGCGGGCGCTGATCACCGAGCCGAAACTGCTCATCCTGGACGAGCCGACCGAGGGCATCCAGCCGTCGGTGGTCGCCGAGATCGAGCGCACCATCATCGATCTCACCCGCCGCGGCGGGCTGAGCGTGCTGCTGGTCGAACAGCACATCGGCTTCGCGTTGCAGGCGGCGCAGCGCTACTACGTGCTGCGGTCCGGCCGGGTAACCGCCACGGGCGCGGGTGGGGCCGGCGCCGAGAGCGACGTCCGCTCGGCGATGGCGATCTGAGCACCGCCGTGGCCCACCACAGGGGCCGGATCCCGTTGCGCGAGCAGGTGTACGACTCGTTGCGCCGGGATCTGGCCACCGGAGCCATCGTGCCGACCGAGCGGCTTCGGGAGGAGCGCCTCGCCGAGGCCTACGGGGTGTCGCGCACCCCGGTGCGGGAGGCGTTGGCCCGCTTACAAGCCGACGGCCTGGTCGAGCGTCTCGCCGACGGCCTGTATCCGTACCGGCCGAGGCTCGACGAACTCGATCACCTCTACGAGTTGCGCCTCGTCCTGGAAACCAGGGGCATGCGACGCGTGGGGCCGCCCGGCACGGCGCCTGCGCACGATCTGGATCTCGTGCGCGCGGAGCTCGACGCCTGGCGCGCACTGCGCGACGACCCACCGGAACCTGGACCCGCGCTGGTGGCCGCCGACGAGCGGTTCCACACCACCTTGCTGGCGGCCGCGGGCAACGCCGCACTCGCCGACGCGCTCACCGCCGTGCACGTCCGGGTGCGCCCGGTGCGCACGCTGGACGTGCCGACGCCGGAACGGATCGCCACGATGACCGCCGAGCACATCGCGGTCGCCGAGCATCTGATGTCCGGCGCCGTGGATGCGGCGCTGGACACGCTCACCGCCCACGTCACCACCTCGCGCACGCACGTGCTGGCCCGTGCGGAGCACGCGCTGCGCCTGACCAAACTGGGCCGCGCCGTGCGGGATTGACCGCTCAGCAGCTCTGTTGGAAGGGGAAGCACTGGGTGGGCCGGTACGCGGGCGGCGACGGCGTCGGGCTCGTCGTGCCGGTCGCGGGGATCGGCTGCGCGGAGTCGTGCGCGAGCGCGGTGGCGATCACGCCGAGCACGAACAGGACGCCGACCACGGCGATGACGACGACGGACCACCCGGCATACGCCTGGCTCTTCGTCGCGACGCCGGGCGTCGGCTCGACTCGAGGCTTCGGTGTGCGCGCGATGGTGGTGACCGGCTCCGGCGCGTGCTCCTCGAAACCCGCTTCCAGGAGTTCCGCGCGGGACGGGGCGAGTTCCGCCAGACCGAGCGCGCCGCACGCGCCGATCACCCGGTCGGCGGTCCAGTCCCGCGGTCCCGCGGAGAACCCCTCCAGGTAGATACGCAGTTCCGTCGCGTCGGTGACGTTCCCGACGACCACGTCCAACCCCGGGCGCAGATTCGTGCGCGCCGGGCGCACCACGGCTCCGCGGAACGGGACGAGCACCACCGCGCCGCTGATGTGCCCTGGATCCTGCAGCGCCCGCTCGAGCATGCGCTTGACCGCGTACATCCCGTGCTCCACGCGCTCGGCGGGGCTCCCGGACTCCGGGTCGTCCAATTCCACCGGCGCGTCGCTGATCTTCCACGGCCCATCGGCCGGTGTGCTCAGAATGCCGCTCTGCCTGCGCTGGAATCCATGCACTTCCAGCACGGTCAGGCCACGCGGGGTCCACACCACCGCGTCGACGCGCCGATTGTCCGCCTCGATATCGACCACGGCGAGGCCGGTCGTCGGATACGACCGCAGGCACGCGACGAATTCCCGCTCGGCGCCGGAAAGCTCCGCTCCGGGCCTGATCCTCACCAGCATCTAATCCCCTGCCGACCTGTTGTCCACACCTGACGCCACGGTGACCAGCACCGGTACTGATGATGACGGGGTACCCCGCCGAAAACCACTCCGAAAGCAAAAGAATGGTGGCGCGCTGCACGGGATACTGCCAAGTAGGCTCTCTCTCGGTCGGCACCGACGCCGGCCACAGACCACGCGGAGGTGGCAACCGGCATGGTTTCAGCGCTGCAACCACGCATCTCACCCGGACGGCTCCGGGAACTCGGCCCGCTCAACTGGGTTGTCTGGCAGGTGCTTTCCCGCGCCGCGGGCACCGGCGACGCCCATTTGTTCAGCACGCTCGGCCGTACCGGGGGACTGTTCCGCGGCTGGCTGCACTATTCGGGCAAACTCATGCCGGGCGGGCGGCTGCCCCGCCACGAGTCGGAACTGGTCATCCTCCGGGTCGCGCATCTGCGCGGCTGCGACTACGAGATGGACCATCACATCCGGCTCGGCCGGCGCGCCGGGGTGACGAGCGAGATCCTGGAGCGGCTGCGCGAGGGCCCGGCGGCGGCAGGCTGGTCGGACAAGCATCGGGCGCTGCTGGCCGCCGTGGACCAACTTGTCGAGACGCGCGACCTCGACGACGACACCTGGGCCGAGCTGGCGAAGCACTACGACGAGCGCAGCCTGATCGAAATCGTGCTGCTCATCAACCAATACGACGGCCTGGCCACGACCATCACCGCCCTGCGCATCCAGCGCGACGGCGTCTAGCGGTCGGCGGACGGCCCCTCGATGCGGCGCGCCAAACCGTCCAGCACCAGCGTCAAGCCGAACTCGTAGGCGTGCTCGGCGCTGTAGGCGGCGTCGTGCGCCTGGCCCGCCGCAGCGCCGACGCGCGCGGCCAGCGGGTAGCGCTCCGCGTCGAAGACCCGCGCGAGAACCGGCGCGGCCCGTTCCCACCACTGCCCGTCGGACATGGCGCTGTCGGCCGCCGCACGCGCGCTGTCGATGGCGATGCGGGCGACGGAGGTGACGAAGCCGAGCACGAACGTCAGTGCGGCGTCCATGGCGACGTCATCGAGGCCGAGTCCCGCGAACGCGGCCAGCTCGTGGTCGTATTTGGCGGCGAGACCGGGTCCGAGCGGCGGCCGGGTGGTCGGCAGATACGCCACCCACGGATGCCGGGCCAGCATGGCGCGGTTCTCGGCCGCGATCCGGGTGACCCGCTCGCGCCAGGACAGGCCGGTGAGGTTTCCGCGCTCCATCTGCGCGTACACCGTGTCCAGCATCAGATCGATCAGCTCGGCCTTGCCCGGCACATACGTGTAGGTGGCCATGGGGGTCAGGCCGAGCCGGTTGGCGACCGCGCGGATCGTGAGCGCTCCGATGCCGTCCGCGTCGGCGATCTCGATCGCGGCGGCCACGACCGCCTCGACGCTGCTGCGCTGTTTCGGGCCCCGGCCCGACTCGGCCGGCACACGCCATAGCAACTCCAGCGTGCGCACCGGGTCGCCCGCACCGCTGCGTTCCTTCGGCTGTCCCATTGCCGCCTCCTCCATTGCCGCGCCGCACCGATGGTATCGATGTGACGCAGCTCATAGTGACTCCCACCCGCTTTTCCTCTACAAAGTACAATGTACTTAGTACAGCTTACCGAGGAGGGCCTATGAACATCACCGCTTCCGCCATCTCGCTCAACGTCCCCGATCCGGCCGCCTCGGCGAAGTTCCTCATCGACCACCTCGGCTTCGAGGAGAAGATGTCGGCCGACGGATTCGTCTCGCTGGATCGCGCCGACGCCGGCCTGAACGTGATCTACCTGCGCACTGGACTGGCGAGTTTCAAACCGAAGAGCGCGGCGGGCAGCGCGGGCGAAGGCCTGCTCGTCGTCTTCGTCGTCGACGACATCGATGCCGAGTACGCCCGGTTGCAAGGCGAGGGAGTGCCGATCGTGACGCCCATCGAGACCGAGGAATGGGGCGAGCGGTACTTCCAGATGAGCGACCCGAACGGGATCGTCATCCAGTTGGTGCAGTGGGTGTGAGCTGTGTTCGATCGGCCGCGACTGCGTCGCGGCGTGTTCGCATGCTCGATCTCGCTTCGCTCGAAAGACGTAGTCGAGCTGGGCTGAGCACGTATCCGGCCGAACTCGGGACGCACAGCACGCGCAGACAGCAGTCGGGCGGCGATCGGCGCCCTCGGTTGGCACTACCTGCGATGGGCCAGGCGTGGGCAACGAAGTCACCACACCTGGCCCATCGTCCTTTGGCAGGAGAAGCCACCGGAGGGGTTCAGGCGAGCGCCGCGCGGAAGACCTCGACCGCCGGGGTGGCCGGTCGCCCGAGGAGTTTCTCCAGGTCACCGGAGCGCACATCGAGGATGCCGGTGGCGATGCCCGCGTCGGCGTCGGCGAGCGCCTTCGCGTAGACGTCGGGCAGGCCGGCCTGGCTCAGCACGGCGGCATAGTCCGCTTCGGGCAAGTTCTCGTAGCGCACCGGCTTGCCCGACGCCTCCGAAATCGCCTGTGCCAGCTCGGCATAAGTGAGCCGCTCGCCGCCACCGAGTTCGTACACCCGGCCCGCGTGACCATCGGTGGTGAGCACACGGGCGGCCGCTTCGGCGTAGTCGGCGCGCGCCGCGCCCGCCACGCGCCCCTCACCGGCAGCTCCGTGCAACACCCCCGACTCCACCGCGTGCGCGAGGCCGCCCACGTAGTTCTCCCAGTACCAGCCGTTGCGCAGCAAGACGTGCGGCACGGACGATTCGGCGAGCACCGCCTCGGTGCCCCGGTGTTCCTGGGCGAGGATCAGCGGGTTGTCGGCCGCGTTCGGAATGCTGGTGTAGGCGAGCAGTCGCACGCCCGCACGTTCGGCCGCGCGAATCACATTGGCGTGCTGGGCCACGCGCGCGCCGAACTCGTTGCCTGAGATCAGCAGCACCCGGTCGACGCCGTCGAGGGCACGCTCCAGCGCGGCCGAGTCGTCGTAGGCGGCCTGCCGGACGTCGACGCCGCGTTCGGCCAGATCGGCCACTTTCCGGGGATCACGCACGATCGCGACGGGCGTCGACCCCGCGCGCAACAACTCCTCCACTACGAGTCGGCCCAGCTGGCCGCTGGCTCCGGTGACGGCGACGGTCATGACTGCCTCCCAAGGTACGATTTGCATAGTACTAACTATTCGTAAGCACTATGCATTACGCCGCCACTGCGGTCAAGTTCGCTACCATGACGGTCATGACCACCCAGCGCACCGTCTCGGCCGAGGCCGACGACCCCACGCTGGAAGCCGACGTCTTCGCGCGCAACTGCACCTCACGGCCGGTCCTGCAGAATGTCGCCAGCCGCTGGGGCACCTTGGCCCTGGTCGCGCTGCGCGAAGGCCCGTATCGGTTCAGCGCCCTGCGCAGGCGGGTCGACGGCGTGAGCGAGCGCATGCTGTCGCAGACCCTGCAAGCACTGGAACGTGACGGTATGGTGCATCGCGAGGTGCAGGAGACGATCCCACCGCGCGTGGAATACACCCTCACGGAACTGGGCGCCGAGGTGGCCGCACACCTGGAGGCACTGATCCAGGTGCTGGAAACCAACATGCCCCGCGTGCGAGCGGCCCAGGCGGCCTACCACCGCGACTGACCGGCCGCGACGGGGAAGAGACCCGTCACGCGATGGGTTACACGGGCATGGAACTCGCCGCCGCAGTTGATTTCGCCCGCGATCACCGCAGGTCCGTACTCACTACGATCCGCCGTAACGGACGCCCGCAATTGTCCAACGTGCTGCATGTCGTCGGCGACGACGGCCGCATCCGCATCTCGATCACCGCCGACCGCGCGAAGTATCACAACCTCGTCCGCGACCCTTGGGCGGCGCTGCATGTGACCCGTGAGGACTTCTTCGCCTATGCCGTGCTCGAAGGCCCGGTGGAACTCACCCCCGTCGCCGCCGCGCCCGACGATCCCACCGTCGACGCGCTCGTCGACTACTACCGCACCGCGAACGGCGAGCATCCGGACTGGGACGAGTACCGCGACGCGATGGTGGCCGATCGCCGCGCCCTGGTGCTGTTCACGCCGACGCACGCCTACGGGATGCTTCCGGCCGCCGGTTAGCCGAATGGATTCCGCACCGCCCCTTCCGAGTCTTCCGAGGTCCGCGATCGGGCAGTGGTCGGCGACGGCGGAATCGGCGTCGGAGGCGCCTACGGCGAGTCGACCCGGCGCGGATCAGCGCGACATCAGATCGGAGACCGTGACGAATTGGTAACCGGCGGCGCGTAATTCGGCGACAATGCGGGGAATGGCGGCGATCGACGGCTCGGCGTTCCCGTGCATGACGTGCAGCAGGACGATCGAGCCAGGACGGACCTTGCCGAGGGTCTCGGCGACGATGTCGTCCGCCGTGGCGCCCGCCTTGCCCGAATCGGGCTCCACGTCCCACGTCACGGTGACCCGGTCGTGCTCGGCCAGGTAGTGCGGCAGCACCCACAACTTCTTGCCGTAAGGCGGGCGGAACGTGATGGGGCCGACGTAGCCGGTCCGCATGATCTCGGCGTCGGTGCGCTCCACCTCGTCACGAACCGTAGCGGGCGTGACGAAGACCATCCGGCGATGCGAATAGGTGTGGTTGCCGATCTCGTGGCCCGCCGCGGCGATCGCCCTGCCGTACTCCGGGTGCGCGGCGAGATCGCGCCCGTTCAGGTAGAAGGTGGCCGGAACCTGCGCCTCGGCGAGCACTCGCAGCACTTCGGGGGCCCGGTCGGACGGTCCGTCGTCCAAGGTCAGCGCGACCACCCTGGCGTCGGTGTCCACCCTGCTCACGACGTGACCGGCCAGCTGGAAGGTGCGCGCCTTCGTCAGGTAGAAGGTGCCCGTCCCCAGCAGCACCACCACGACGAGCACCGGCACACTTCCGATCAGCCACCTGCGAAACATGCACGCTGTATAGCAGACCGCCGACGCCCGCGCCGACCGCCGACTTCCCTACCGGTGCGGAAACTCTTGCCGGACAGACGAAAAGGGCGCGCGATCAGCGACCGCACGCCCTTTCTCCGCGACCGGATCAGAAGTTGATCATGTGGCCGGCCAGGCCGTGGAAGGCTTCCTGGAGGGCCTCGCTGAGCGTCGGGTGGGTGTGCACGTTGCGGGTCAGCTCGTTGACCGTCAGATCCCACTTCTGCGCGAGGGTGAGCTCGGGCAGCAGCTCGGAGACGTCCGGGCCGATGAGGTGCCCGCCGATCAGTTCGCCGTACCTGGCGTCGGCGATCAGCTTGACGAAACCGGTCGGGTCGCCGAGACCGTGCGCCTTGCCGTTGGCGGTGAACGGGAAGGTCGCGACCTTCACGTCGTAGCCCTCGTCGCGGGCCTGCTGCTCGGTCAGGCCGAAGCTGGCGACCTGCGGCTGGCAGAAGGTGGCGCGCGGCATCATCCGGTAGTCGCCGAGGGTGACGGTCTCCGCACCCGCGATGGTCTCGGCCGCCACCACGCCCTGCGCCTCGGCGACGTGCGCGAGCTGCAGCTTGCCGGTGACGTCGCCGATCGCGTAGATGTGCGGCACGTTGGTGCGCATGTAGTCGTCGATCCCGATCGCGCCGCGGTCGGTGACCACCACGCCGGTGGTCTCCAGGCCGTAGCCGTCGACGCGCGGGGCGAAGCCGACGGCCTGCAGCACCTTGTCGACGGTGACGGTCTCGATCGAGCCGGACTTGTTGTCCTTGATCGCGACGGTGACCTTGGCGCCGTCGTCCTCGATGGACTGCACGGCCGCACCGGTGGTGATGGTGATGCCGAGCTTCTTGTACTGCTTGGTGATCTCCTTGGAGACGTCCGCGTCCTCGTTCGGCAGCGCGCGATCGAGGAACTCGACGATGCGCACGTCGACGCCGTAGTTCTTCAGGACGTAACCGAACTCCATGCCGATCGCGCCCGCGCCGACGATGAGGATGGAGCCCGGCAGGTCACGGGTGAGGATCTGCTCCTCGTAGGTGACCACGTTGGCGCTGAGCCGGGTGCCGGGCAGCAACTTGGTGACAGTGCCCGCCGCGATGATCGCGTTGTCGAACGTGATCGACTCGGTGCCGCCCTTGCCGAGCTCGACCGAGAGCGAGTTCGGGCCGGTGAAGGTGCCCTTGCCGTCGAACTCGTCGATCTTGTTCTTCTTCATCAGGAAGTGGACGCCCTTGACCCGGCCGTCGGCGACCTTGCGGCTGCGGTCGAAGGCGACCCCGAAGTCGAAGTTCACCTCACCGGAGATGCCGAAGGTCTTCGCCTCCTTGGTGAAGATGTGGGCGAGCTCGGCGTTGCGCAGCAGCGCCTTGGACGGGATGCAGCCCACGTTCAGGCACACACCACCCCAGTATTTCTGCTCGACGATCGCTGTTCGCAAGCCGAGTTGAGCGGCGCGGATCGCGGCGACGTATCCGCCGGGACCAGCACCGAGAACGACGACATCGTAGTGGGAAGTCACGCCCCGAGCCTAACTCCGCGATGCAACCCGCACGCACCCGTACCCCACAACTGTGCGGCGTGGTTCACACCGATCGCGGAACTTCCCCCGATCGGGAAGAACGCGCCGGTCGCGCGGCGTTAGCATGCCGCGTGAGCAGCCGTTTCGATCCGATCGCGGCACCCGTTGCCAACGACGCGGGAACACTGTCGGATCCACTCGACGGGACCGCTTCCACCCATCTGACCCGGCTGGTCCGCGACACCGCCGCGGACGCGGGAGTCCGGCCCGAGGTGCTGGCAGCCGTTCCCGGAACCGATGACGCCACACTGACCGGCGAATTGAACCGGATTCCGCTGCGCTCGGTGCTCCGGCTGTGGGATCTGCTGGCGCACAGCACGACCGGTCCCGGCGCGGGACTCGCCGTGGCCGCCGCCGCACCACTCGGCACCCTCACCACCTGGGACTACCTGGTCACCAACGGGCCGACGCTGGCCGATGCCCTGCGCGCGGCTGAGCCCTACCACCGCCTGGTCACCGCGGCCGCCGAGGAGTTGACGCTGAACGATGACGGCCCGTTGAGCGTCGCCTTCCGCACCACCGCGCCCGACCCGGCGACGGCCGCGACGATCACCGAGTACGTACTCGCCTACTACCTGCGCCGCGCCCGCGAAGCCACCGGCCGTCCGGTAGTTCCCGAACGCGTTGTCTTCAGTGGTCCCGCGCCGGCCGACCACCGGGTGGTCATCGAGGCGTTCGGCACCGACCGCATCGAGTTCGGCGGGCCGGTCGACGCGGTCGTCTTCGCCGAAGCCGACGCGCGCGCGCCGCTGGTGCGCGCCGATCCTCGGCTGGCGGAGCTGCTGCGCAGTCACGCCGACCTCGTGCTGGCCACCGCCCGGCCGATCGCGGGACCGCTGGAGTCCTTCCGGATCGCGCTCGCGGCGGCGATCGATGACCGCGACGCCTCGCTCGGGGCCGTCGCACGCAGGTTGGCGGTGAGCACCCGCAGTTTGCAACGACGACTGTCCGAGCAGGACACCACGTGGCGCGCAGAATACGACCTCGCCCGCTACGAGCGGGCACGCGTCCTGCTCGCCGAGGGCCGGTCGACCACCGCGGCGATCGCCGGTCGGCTGGGATTCGCCGACGACCGGGCGCTGCGCAAGGCCTACCGGCGGTGGAGCGGCTCACCCCCGTCGGGAGCCGGAAAGCGCTGACGCCCGGAGGACTTCGCGCAGCGCGGCGGCGCGTCGGGACCGGTTGATGGCGGCGCGGGACCTGGGAGCGGAGCCGAAGCGCTCGTAGCGTCGTGGATGCCGGAGAGCCGACGCATTTCGGACACCCGGCCGCAGCGCAACCCGGACGGAAGGCACCACCATGACCGACGCGACCATCCCGAGCACCGCACGCGAGATCCACCTCGCCGCACGCCCGACCGGCGTGCCGACGGTGGCGAACTTCGCGCTGGTCGAACGACCGCTCCCCGCACTCGCCGACGGGCAGATCCTCGTCCGCAACACCTGGATGTCGGTCGACCCGTACATGCGCGGGCGGATGGACGACCGTCCGTCGTACATCGCACCGTTCCAGGTAGGGGAAGCCCTGGAGGGCTCGGCGGTCGGTGCGGTGATCGCGTCGGCGTCCAGCATCCCGGTGGGCGCGACGGTCACCCATTTCGCGGGCTGGCGCGACTATTCGGTGGTCGACGCCGACACCGCGACGCCGGTCGACACCTCGCTCGCCGCACCTCAGCACTACCTGGGCGCGCTCGGCACCACCGGTTTGACCGCGTACGCGGCACTCGTCGACGTAGCGCGGGTCGAGCCGGGCGACACCGTGTTCATCTCCGCGGCGGCGGGCGCGGTCGGCAGCGTGGCGGGGCAGATCGCCAAACGGCTCGGCGCGGCCCGGGTCGTCGGTTCGGCGGGCGGCGCGGTCAAGACGGCGCTGCTACTCGACGAGTTCGGCTTCGACGCCGCCCTCGACTATCGGGAAGGCGATCTCGCGGGGCAGCTGGCGGCGGCCGCACCGGGCGGCATCGACGTGTACCTCGACAGCGTCGGCGGCGAACACCTGCGGGTCGCGGTCGAGGCCATGCGTCCCGCCGGTCGCATCGCACTGGTCGGAGCGATCAGCGGCTACAACGGCCCCACCGGCGAGCCGGGCCCGGACCTCTACCTCGCCGCCGTCAAGGAACTCTCCCTCCGCGGGATGCTGGTCACCAGCTATCTCCCCCGCTTCGGCGAATACATCGCCAAGGCCGCCGGCTGGCTTGCCGACGGCACCCTGCGCACCCGGCAAACCGTGTACGACGGACTCGATCAAGCTCCCACCGCCTTCCTCGGCGTCCTTTCCGGCGCCAATACCGGCAAAATGCTGGTCCGCCTCCCGTGAGCAGCCGGGCACCAACGCGAAGGGCTCAGGTTCGCCAGACCTGGCGGGCGACGCGGCGGAAGTTCTCGCCGAAGACCGCGGCTCGGTCGGCGGGGGTGAAGCCGCGGGCGGCCAGGGCCTCGTCGAGGCCGGGGACGTCGGAGTCGCCGGTCAGGTCTTCTGGTGGGACCCACTGCAACGGACCGTATTTGGTGTACGCCTCGGAGAAAGCGCCCGGGTTGTTCGCCATCTCGGCGTTGAAGTCCTCGGCGTCGAAGGAGTAGTCGGAGCCGATGCCGATGTGCTCGACGCCGACGAGTTCCGCGCCGTACTCGATGTGCCGCGCCATCGCCGCGATCCGCTCGGCGCGCTCGCCTGCCGCGTTGCGTCCGAGGAAGATGCCGACGCCGTTGATCCCGATCACGCCGCCGGTCGCGGCGCAGGCGCGCGCTTGGTCGTCGGTGATATTGCGCGGGTGGTCCCAGAGCGCGGCGAAGTTGGAGTGGCTGTAGATCATCGGGACGACGCTGAGCTCGGCCAGTTCCAGCCCGGTGCGCCGGGAGCAGTGCGAGCCGTCGGCGAAGACACCGGCTTCGTTGAGCGCGTGGACGAGGTCGCGCCCGTATCCGGTGAGGCCGGTGTCCTCGGTGTCCAGGCATCCACAACCCGCGGCGTTGGCGTGGTTGTAGGCGGGCAGCAGCGACCGCACGCCGAGTTCGGCGAAACGCGCGACGTTGTCCAGATCGCCGCCGAGCGGGCCGGAGTCCTCCAAATCGAACGCGAGCGCGATGGCGCCGGGCGCTCCGACGTCGTCGATGCTGTCGACCAGATGAAACCGCCCGTCCGCCACAGCGGCACGGCGAAATCGCTCCAGCAGCGCCAGCGAGTCGGCGGTCGACTGCCGGGAGTATCCGACGTTCACCGACAAATACGATCCGGCCGGGTAACGGGCGAGGTCGCCGATGCGTGCGGCAGGCGTCAGCGGCAGACAGCAGTGCTGCTCCCAGAGGAAGGGTGGCAACCTCGAACCTCCTGGTCGGATCGGCCTCGCCAGCAGCGATCCTACTGTCCGCACCGAGCGAGCATCGGCACGCGGCGAACGGTCGGCGGCTCCCGGCTCCGCGTAGCTGCCGAGTTGCGATAGCGGCCAACATATTTCGTCGCCATCGCCGGTAACAGGGCGCCCACCTGGACCGATGCATGAAGTACATCAATCCTCCCGTGCCCCGAAGGCGGTGCGACCATGCGTCGCTTGCTTCTGCTGTTGTTTTCCTTCGTGACATTCGCCGGTCTCTGGATCGCGCCCGCGCCGGCGTCCGCCGCCCCGGCGTGCGCGTCCGGTTGGGGGTCGATCCCCAAGACGAGCCAAGCCCGGTCGCTCGCGCCGCTGACCGGAGTCCGCGCCGGCCGGCACGACTGCTTCGACCGCCTGGTGTTCGACGTCGCCGGACCGGTGACCGGCTATCACGTCGGTTACGTCGAGCGGGTCGTCATGGACGGCTCCGGAGCGCTTGTCCCGCTGCGCGGCGGAGCGTTCCTGAGCATCACCCTCAACGCTCCCGCCTACGACGACTCGTTCACCCCCACCTACAACCCGTCGAACCGGACGGAGCTCGCCGACGTGCGGGACCACCGGACCTTCCGCCAAGTGGCCTGGGCCGGCTCCTTCGAGGGCCAGACCACGATCGGCGTCGGCACGCGCGCCCGGTTGCCGTTCCAGGTGTCCACCCTCACCGGGCCGGGCGGCGGATCGCGCGTCGTAGTCGACGTAGCGCACTCCTGGTGAACCCGCGCCGCGCCGCTCGGCCACAATGTGGGGATGAGCGGCGTTGAGCGGACTGTGACCGACCCCTACCTCTGGCTGGAAGAAGTGACCGACGAGCGCGCCCTCGACTGGGCTCGCGCGCACAACGCGGTGGTGCACGCCCGGTTCGCCGACTCCGAGCGCTTCCGCGACCTGGAGCGTCGCATCCTCGACATGCTCGACACCGACACCAAGATCGCCTACCCGGCGCGCCGCGGCCCGTGGCTGTACAACTTCTGGCGCGACGCCGAGCATCCGCGCGGCCTGTGGCGGCGCACCACGCTCGCGGAGTACGCCGAAGACTCGCCGGACTGGGACGTGCTGATCGACCTGGACGCGGTAGCCGCCGCCGAGGACGAGAACTGGGTGTGGGGCGGGGCGGCGGTGCTGCGCCCGGAGCAGTCCCGCGCGCTGATCAGCCTGTCACGGGGTGGTGCGGACGCGAAGGTGGTCCGCGAGTTCGACCTCGAGCGCAGGGTGTTCCTCGAGCCGGCCGACGGCGGCTTCTTCCTGCCGGAGGCGAAGTCGGAGATCCGCTGGATCGACATCGACTCGGTGTACGTCGGCACCGACTTCGGCCCCGGTTCGCTGACCGATTCGGGATACCCGCGGATCGCGAAACGCTGGCGCCGCGGCACCGCCCTGGCCGACGCGATCACTGTTTTCGAGGGCGAGAGCGGCGATGTCGCGGTGTCGGCGGGCTACGACCGCACCCCGGGTTACGAACGGCACTACGTCGGCCGCGCCACCGACTTCTTCAACGAAGAGGTCTACCTGCTGGAAGCCGACGGCACACTGCGGTACCTGGACCTGCCCAGCGACGCCGATGAATCCTGGTACAAGGACTGGCTGCTGGTACGGCTGAAGTCGCCGTGGGAAGTCGGCGGCGCGAGCTATCCGGCGGGCGCGCTGCTGACCGCCGACTTCGAGAAGTTCCTGGCCGGCGACCGCGATTTCGAGGTTCTCTTCACCCCGGACGCGCACACCTCGCTGCACGGCTACGGCTGGACCGAGAACCACCTGTTGCTGGTCACGCTCGAAGACGTGCAGACCAAGCTCTACGTGCTGACGCCGGGGACGGACGGCTGGCGCCGCGAGCCGCTGGCCGACACCCCGCCGATGGCCACCACCAGCGTGCTGAACCTCGACCCGCTGGACAACGGCGACGAGTTCATGCTCAACACCAGCGGATTCACCACTCCGGCCACGCTGCTGACCGGCGCGGTCGGCGAGCGCACCGAGCGGCTCAAGCAGGAGCCCGGGTTCTTCGACGCCGACGGCGTGGTGACCGAGCAGTTCTTCGCCACGTCCGACGACGGCACCAAGGTGCCGTACTTCGTGATCCGCCATCGTGACCGCGAGGGCTCCCCCGGGCCGACCATGATGTCCGGCTACGGCGGTTTCGAGGTGTCGCGCACCCCCGCCTACAGCGGCGCGTCGGGCATGGGGTGGCTGGAGCGCGGCGGGACCTGGGTGATGACGAACATCCGCGGCGGCGGCGAGTACGGGCCGCAGTGGCACACCTCGGCGCAGAAGGCCAACCGGCACAAGGTGTACGAGGACTTCTCCTCGATCGCGAAGGACCTCGTCGCGCGCGGCATCACCACCGCGGATCAGCTCGGCGCGGTCGGGGGCAGCAACGGCGGACTGCTCATGGGCGTGATGCTGACCCGCTATCCCGAATTGTTCGGCGCGATCGTCTGCCAGGTGCCGCTGCTGGACATGAAGCGCTACCACTTGCTGCTCGCGGGCGCCTCCTGGATGGCCGAGTACGGCGACCCCGACAAGCCCGAGGACTGGGAGTACATCGGCAAGTACTCGCCCTACCAGAACGCCCGCGCCGACCGCGCCTACCCGCCGATCCTGCTCACCACCTCCACCAGGGACGACCGGGTGCACCCCGGCCACGCCCGCAAAATGGCGGCGCTGCTGGAGGAACAGGGCCACGAGGTCTGGTACCACGAGAACATCGAGGGCGGCCACGGCGGCGCGGCCGACAACAAGCAGTCGGCTTTCCAGGCGGCGCTGATCTACGAGTTCTTCACCCAGATGCTGATCGAACGCCGCGCCTGATCAACGGTCGCGCAGCCACTTCTCGATCTGGTCGACGGTGCTGGTGTACTGGCGGATCCAGCCGTTGTGCCCCAGTGGCTCGGGCTGCCGCCAGCGCGTCACCTCGGCGTTGGGCAGCTTCTCCAGCAGGTGCTCGGCGGAGCTGGGCGGGGTGAGGTCGTCGCCGGTCATCGTGATGGACAGCACCGGAAGCTTCAGCCGCGCGATGCGCTCCTCGTAGTCGATGTCCGCGCCGACCGGGACGAACCGGCCGGTGCGGGCCAGCCGGGCCCAGTCGGAGATCAGCACCTTGGACTGGCGGCCGAAACCCATCGAGACCCGGTCGCCGGGCCAGAAGCCGGCCAGGTTGGCCGTCAGCGAGATGGCCGTGGTGCCGACCAGCATCCCCGGACCCGAAAGTCCGCGATAGCCACGGTAATACGGCGTGCCGGACGCGACCAGGACGAGCCCGCCGAGCCTGCCGCGGATGCGCGCGGCGTACATGACGCCGAGCTGACCGCCCATGCTGTGCCCGAGCAGATACGGCGTGCTGTCCGGGAACTGCTCGCGGACCACCTCGAAGATCGCCGGGAAGTCCACCGAGACCAGCTCGTGGTAGCCGTACGTGCTGGCGGAACTCGGCTTCGGCCTGCTGTCGCCGTTGCCGCGCAGCTCACCGATGGCCACGTCGAACCCGCGCGCCGCCAGGCCCGCGGCGAACAGTTCGTAGTAACCCGCGGGGACGCCGAGGCCGGGCACGATGACCAGCACCGGGCGCGGCGTATCCGGGGTGACCGGGTGCCGGTGCGCGCCCCCGGCGGGGATCAACCGCACCGGGACCGTGGTGCCGTCCGGCATCTGGATCGGAACTGTCTGCATCCCCGCACGTTACCGCGCTCGTCACCGCCGATCCCGCGGACCGGAACGCTAGGCGCGCACCGCGCCGATGATCACCCTGCTCAGCACCCGGATCACGTCGTCGAGCGGCGGGCGCGGCTCCGCGCCGCTCCAGGAGTCCACCACATAGTTGACGCCGCCGATGATGGCGAGCATCCGCATCTCGTAGTCGCCGGCGGGAATCTCGCCGTGCAACGCGGCGTCTTCGGCGGCGCCGGCCAGCAGCGAACCCCATTCCCGGCGCACCGCGAGCCGGAATTTCTCCACCTTCGGGCCCGCGCCGACCACTTCCACCAAGGCGACGCGCGCCTTGCGCGGATCGGATCCGATCGATTCGACGTAGGCGCGGACGGCCGCGTCGATGACGTCCAGCGACTTCGCCCCGGACTTGGCGTCCAGCGCCTTCTTCACCGCGTCCCGCGACTCCCGGTCGATCTGCTCGTACAGCTCTAGGAGTAGGGACTCGCGACCGGTGAACTCCTCGTAGAACTGTCGCGAGGAGAGTCCGGCGTCCTTGCAGATGGCGCCGACCGAACTGTTGGCGTAGCCGTCCCGCGCGAAGACCGTCAGGCCTGACTCCAGAAAACGCGCACGCCGCTGACGCTGCCGGTCCTCCACGGGTTGCCCGGCATACATTCGACCCGTATTCGCATCCTGTGACATTGGGGCAGACAATACAGAAGGGCCCGAACTCATCGTCATGGATCGGGCCCTTCGTTACAACCCTCGGCCGACAATGCGTTAGCCGAAAGTTGGCTGAGCAGTTGCTACCTCATTGATCGGTCGCCGAGCCGAAGCCCGGCGACCATAGTAGTTTGCGCACAAGCACGCTCATCAGCGAATCGAGCATCCGGCAACTCCGATCTGTCCGTGAGACATTCCTTGTCACTGGCTATTTGCCGGAACAGACGATACCCAGCAGTGCCGCGATTGCGGGCAATTTTAGAGGGAAACTGTAGAATTTTTTGTTTCATTCCGATTCGTCGGTTACGGCGGGTTCGCCCGACCCCCTTGCCGGGCCAGCAATTCCGGCAGCGCGGCCACGGAATCGATCACGTGATCGGGCGGGCGATCGGCCGACGCCAGCACTCCCGACCGGAATTTACCGGTGCGCACCAGCACGCCGGTCAACCCGGCGTCTTGCGCCGCGAGCACGTCCGAATACAGGTCGTCACCGATCATCAGAACCTCCGCCGGGTCGAGCCGCATCAACGCCGCGGCGGTCCGGAAGCCGGGCGCGGCGGGCTTGCCGACCACCTCGATGCGCGCGTTGCCCGCCGCCTCCAGTCCGGGCAGGTACGCGCCCGCGTCGACGCGCAGTCCGTCCGCCGTCGCCCAGGTCAGCCCGCTGTGCATCGCGACGACGGGCACGCCGTCCAGCATCAGTTCCACCACCCGGCTCAGCGCCGCATGGCTGAATTCCGGTCCAGCGCCGCCGATCACCACCACGTCCGGATGATCGTCGTCGAGTGTGAGGCCCGCGAGGTCGGCCTCGATGTCGCCGTGGTTGAGCACCCAGACGGCGGCTCCGGGATAGCGGCCGCGCACGAACTCGGCGGTGAGCCGTGCGGCGGTGACGATCTCGGCGGGCTCGACGTCGATACCCGTGTCGCACAGACGCTTCGCGATCTCGTCACAGGTGCGCGAAGTGGTGTTGGTCAGGAAGGCGCGGCGCAGCCCGCTCTCCCGGATCCGGCGCACCGCGGCGGCCGCGCCCTCGATCTCCTGCCAGGAGGTCACCAGGACGCCGTCGATGTCGTAGAGCACACCTCCGATCCGGTCCGGCATGGCTTCAGCGTACGACCGGTCCGCTCGCCCGGCACGCCGACCGCCCCTCGGGACATCGGCGCTGTGCAGGCTGCGCGACGAACATCTGCCCGTCCGATCACTGATGCCGGGGGCCGACGGCGAGGCGGCCCGCGGGTCGATGCCCACGGCGGCAGGGTTTCTCGTGCGCCGCACCGGCCGGGGACGCGCCCGGCGGGCGGGTCAGCGCTGAGCGCCGGTGATGACCGCGTCCAGCAGGCCGGGGAAGCGCTGCTCCAGGTCGTCGCGCCGTAATTCGACCAGCCGATTGCGGCCGGAGACGAAGGTCGTCGTGATGCCCGCGTCGCGCAGCACCTTCCAGTGGTGCGAGGCGGTCGCCGCGGTGATCTCCACGTCGAACTCCCGGACATTGCAGCTCAGCGGTTCGCGCTCCCCGGCAAGCGCGCGCACCAGCTCCAGCCGGACCGGGTCGGCGAGGGCGCTGAGCACTCGGACCAGATCGATGTCGGCGGTGCTCGGCTGCGGCAGCGGGCGCATCTCCATTCTCCGATCGTTTGACAACAATCGAATCATACCCGACCCTCATTCCATGATGCTTCGACAACCATCGAACAATCTCTATCGGTCGCTCCTTCCGCTCGCCGTGGGCACTTTCGTGCTCGGCACCGACGGCTTCGTACTCAGCGGCCTGCTACCGCTGATCGCCGCCGACCTGCACGTCTCGGTGGCCACCGCCGGGCAGCTGACCACGATGTTCGCCTGGACCTATGCCCTCGCCTCCCCGGTGATCGCCGCGGCGACCGGCTCCTGGGATCGCCGCTGGGTACTCGGGGGCGGCGCCGCGCTCTTCGTCATCGGCATGATCGGGCAGGCCGCCGGGGAAAGCTTCGCCATCATGGCCGCGGCGCGCGTCGTGGCGGCGATCGGGGCGGCGGCGTTTCAGGCCAACGCGTTCGCCGTCGCGGGCGTCGTAGCCGATGACGCCCACCGGGGACGGGCGCTGTCGATCGTGACCGCGGGCATCACGCTGTCCAGCGTCGCGGGCGTGCCGATCGGCATCTTCGCCGAGCGCTGGGTCGGCTGGCGCGGCGTGCTGTGGGGGATCGCGCTGGGCGGGGCGGTAGCAGCGGTACTCGTGCTGCTCCTGCCGCGGGTGACGCTGCCGAGCACGAGCCTGCGCGACCGGATCGGCGTGCTGACCCGGCCGCCGGTGCTGCGCGTGCTGATCGTGACGACAACGCAGATCACCGCCGTCTACACCACCGTGGTCTACCTGCCGGTCGTGGTCTCGGCCTCGGTGCCGCAGACCATGCTCGCCTGGTTGCTGCTGGCCATGGGCATCGGCCAGGTGATCGGCAACGCGCAGGCCGGTCGGGCGGTCGACCGCTACGGCCCGCGGCGCACGCTGATCGTCGGGCTCGCGGGCGCGCTGGCCGGCCTGGCGCTGCTCGGCGTGGCCGTCCCTGCCGCATGGGCGGTGTTCGTCGTACTCGCCGTCACCGGGCTGTTCGGTTCGGCGATCCTGGTCCCGCAGCAGCACCGCCTCTTCGGCATCGCCCACGACGCGCCCACCGTCGCCCTCGGCCTGAACGGATCGGCCATCTACCTCGGCGCGGGCCTCGGGTCGATCATCGGTGCGACCGTGCTGGAATCCCACGGCGCCGAGTGGCTGCCGTGGACCTCAACACTCATCGCCTGCCTGGCGCTCGCGCTCGCCCTCGCGAAGGTCAAGTCTCCGACCGCGATTCCGGTTCCCGCCTGACCCGACCCGAGAGGGGCGCGGCCCCCGGTCGCGCCGCTCTTCACTAGGCGGCGGGACCGGGGCGGATCGAGTCCAGCCGGTCCGCGCATCGAGTCAGCAAGTCCTGCAACGTAGCCCGTTCGGCGTCGGTGAACTCCTCGGCGAGGGCCCGTTCGACCCGGACCGCGCGGACGTCCGCGTCGCGCATCACCGCCGCGCCCTTGTCGGTCAGCGTGGTCTCCAGGACGTTCTTGTGCCACGGGTGCGGCGTGCGCTCGATGAGCCCCCGATCCTGCAGATTGCCCAGCACGGTGTTCATCGACGGCGGGGTGACGCCGCAGAGCCGGGCCAGGGCGGCGGCCGAGATGCCGGGATTCTCCGCGAGGAACAGCAGTGCGGCGTACTGCGGCACAGTGACTCCCGCCGGTTTCAACGCGGCGTTCTTGGCCGTGTTGAGGGACTGCTCGGCACGTTTGAGATACGAGCCGATCCGTTGGGCGGCGGGCAACGACGTCATAACCGCATGGTATCCGTGCGTCACATCGTATGAACCTTGACGGATATTAGAGTTCTAACTTAGATTCATAGACGTTTTCAAATGTGAATGCATTAGATAGAACGGACTCGTATCTCGATGCCCCACGCACTTCCCCACCGCCTGCTGTCGAGCCTGGCCGCGGCGAGCGCCTGCGTCACGCTCGCCGCGTGCGGCGCCGGTGACACGCCCAGCGCCGCCGTCCACACCGTGTACGAACTCCCCGGCGACCGCGTATACCCGGAAGGCATCGCGGTCGACGCGCGCACCGGCGACGTCTACGTCGGCTCGTACACCACCGGCGCCGTCTACCGAGCGACCCCGGACGCCCGGCGCGCCGAAGTCTTCCTGCCCGAAGGCGCAGGCAATCACAAGACCGCCAACGGCTTGAAAGTCGACGCCGCGGGGCGGCTGTGGGTGACCGACTCGACCAGCGGTGTCGCGGTATACGACGTCGCGACCCGCGCTCTGCTCGCCGACTTCACCGTGCCCGGAAGCGATCCCCGCTTCGTGAACGATCTCGCCTTCACCCCGGACGGCACGGCGTATCTGACCGACAGCACGCGGGCGGTCGTCTATCGCGTCACCCAGGACCAACTGGCCGCGGCCAGAGCGCAGGGCGGGCGCGCAGAACTGAGCCCGCAGTTCGACCTACGCTCCGTGCTGCCGCCGATCGAGCCGGGCGGCTTCAGCCTCAACGGCATAGTCGCCGATCCGGCCGGCCGCTATCTGCTCACCGTCGACATGCCGCGCGGCGACCTGTACCGGATCGCGCTGTCGCCGGAAGCGAACCCGATCGGCAAGGTCACCCTGCGTGGCGGCGATCTCCGCCAGGGCGACGGACTCGACCTGCGCGACGGCACCCTGTGGGCCGCGCACAACACCACGAACACGATCAGCCGCTGGACCGTCTCCGGCGACGGGACCACCGCGACGCTGGACCGCCAGCGCAGCGACGAGGCGCTCGCCATCCCGACGACCCTGGCCCGCGCCGGCGACCGGACCCTGATCGTCTCCTCGCAGTTCGACAAGGGTGGTCCGATGGGCCCCGGCAGCCCGAAGACGCCGTTCGCCGTCGTCACCCTCGACGGGATCTGACGCCGGAAACGCCGGAAGCCGGCCCACCTCGCGGTGGGCCGGCTTCCGGTTCGAAATAAGGTGCACCCGGCCCTTGACGGCCTCCGGGTCGCCCGCGCCCTCGACGATCGTGGTCTCGTCCTTGGTGACGACGACCTTGCGCGCCTGACCGAGCAGCTCGATACCCGCGCTCCCCAGCGACAGGCCGACCTCTTCGGTGGTGATCAGCAGCGGCTTGCCCGCCTGGATGACCTTCTCCAGCAGCGGCAGCAGGTCCTTGACGGTCGAGACCTTCGAGCCGACCAGCAGGATGTACGGGTCCTCGAGGACCGCTTCCTGACGCTCCGGGTCGTATGCTGCTGGCCGGAGCACCATTAGCGGGTGCTACAGGATGTTCCAGGTGATCGGCGCGTCATCCCGAAGTGCCTCCACCCGCCGCAAAACCTCGGCGGCGGTCGCTGATCCCGGCCCGCACTTGCGTGCGTTCGTGGTGATCATCCGCAACTCGCGCAGGTCGCGAAGCCACTCATAGCCAGCCCAATCGCGCACATCGAACCCGTACACGCGGCTGAATGCCTCGTATTCATGCGGCGGGTGCCCGAATCGACGGCAATGGATCTCGATGGTTACCAAGTCCCATTCTGGTTGCCCAATTGCCGCGTTCTCCCAGTCGCACAGAACGGCCTGCCGAGTGCGATTGTTCCACAACGCATTTCGGTGTTGCGCGTCGCCATGAATCACACCTCGCATGAGCGTGTACTGGATGCCATGTTCTCGAGCCGCGAGTTCATCAAGGCGCGCTCGCAGCAAAGCGCGGTCTTCGGGCATGAGGATTCTGCTGGTATCGATAGCATGGGCGATCGACGTGATGGTGTCGTGAATCTGCTTGTCCGGCAGTGCGATCGGCGGATTGGAAGAGCAGGCGTGTAAATCAGCGAGTGGCTCTGCGAGTTCGGCCGCGGTTGTTATTCCCCGTTCCTGGTCGATGTACCTCCAGAAGGTGACCGGGCAACCGCCCAGGTTCAGTGGTTGTTCGGTATCGACGAGCGGAACCGTTGGTACAGCCTGTTCCTCCAGCCACCGGACGAGGGCTACGACATCGATGTGGCCGACATGGTTCGGTCGACCGATCTTCACTACGACCGGTTTGCTCGTCAGCGCGTATACGGCGTTGGTGTGGTGGCGCAGTAGTTCGGCACCCGTCGAATCGAACCCGGCTACGAGACAGGCGGCATCGAGGATGGCTCGGGTCCGCTCGGGGGTAAAGGTCGATTCCGTCAGCCGCGCAGGTTCGGTGTCCTGGCGCATCATCGCACCACTGTCTCGGCGCTGAGGAGTTGCCGCAAGGAGGTGGCCGAGGGAAGCAGGCGATGCCCGGTCGGCAAGGCGTCCAGAACATCGCCGGCTCGTGTGGCCACGATCTGAGTCCGATGTTCGTCAGGCAGACTCTCGAGCACATGTTCCGCAAGTCGGCAGCCGTCGTCAGCCGATCCACTCATCGCGTACCCCAGCGCGGTGTCGAATTGGATCAGTGCTGGATCAATTACCACCGCAGTCTCCTGGTAGAGCTGCAACGCCTCGTCTTGGATCCGGCGGGCCCTGGTAACGCGTCGCATGTAGGTCAGTGTTCCAGACATGTACAACAGAAGCCGTCTTGCGCTGAATCGAAACGCTTCGTCGCTGGCAGTGTTGGGCAATGCTTCGGTCAGACGCTGGGCCTTGTTCATCGCCTGTTCGGCGCCCTCTCGGTCGCCGAGTCTGGCGAGCGCGCGAGCCTCGGCCGCGGCGGCAAGTGCGGTGGCGTCGCAGGCGGTATCCGATAGGATTTCCTGCGCCGACCGGGCCAGCGAGATCGCTTTCTCGAGATCGCCATAGTAGTACGGCAGCATTGCGTGTTGCGCACGGGCGGCGGCCTGCAGCTGTCGGTTCGAACTATCGTCAGCCGCCATCCGAGCGGTGCCAAACCACGTGTTTGCGCGGCCGATCTCACCGAGCTTCATCAAAGCATCAGCGGTCAGCAAGCCGAGCACTGCCGAGGACCCTGACAGGCGCGCTTGGATGGCCGCTGGCTGCCGCTCCGCAGAGATGGCCTGTAGCTCCAGCAGATCCGGAGCGATCTCTGCCAGGGCCACCGCCGGCGGCGTCGTGGTGTATGTCCGGATTCGATCCGCGACACGTTCTTCGATCAGTTCAACGCGCGCCGGAGTCACGGTGCACCTCGACAGCGTTTGGTCGACCACCAACCGGAGACCGTCGAACGTTGCCAGCAGGTCACCTTGTTGAGGTGAAACCGAAGTATGAATCCGGCTTGTAGGTTCCGTCGTGGCCGGAGGTAACCGGCCGACCTGTTCGAGCGCAGCTTCAAAACGTTGCCGCGCAGGATCATTGAGGCTCGCGTACTTGCTTTCCAACAGGCGTTTACTGCTTGGATTGAGCTGCGCTCGAGAACCTTTGGATTCCCACAGTCGAACCGACCGCGGAGAGCATCCGATCGTGTGGCCGAACTCATCGACACTGAGGAGCATCGCCTCACGCAGGCACGCGACCTCAATTCCCGTCCAGTGGAGACCTTTCATCAGTAACTCCGCAGCGTTTTGGGTAACGGTGGTCTGAGGCTAGCCCGACCATCGCTGGGTTGAAACACATTGCCGGAACAATTCCGGGTCGCTGCCTTATCGCTTCCAGAGATACGGCGCAGGCTATCACCAGCACCCGGCGTCGGGTCGAGTTCCGAACTCCCCGACGGCGGGTGCGTACCACGCAACAACCGAACAAGCACAGGGGGTCACATCGGATGCCCGCAGTCATCGTCTTGATGGTCGTCGCCGCGCTCGGCGCTCTCGCGATCGTCGTCTATCTACTGCCCAGCCTGGACGAGCCAGTGTCACTCCACAGCGCTGTCCACATGTCCGGCGCCGAATACGCACATCAGGTGTGGCAGGACCACGCCGAATGCGTCATGGCACTCTGCCCGGCCAAGGCCGCCGCATACTGGGCGCTGGTCGACTCCGGCAAGATAGTCCCCGACGCTCGGGTCATCCGATGACCCCCCTCGGCGACGCCGAGATGTGGCGGCACCTGCATCGAAACCACCTCTCCAAGAGAGAATTTCGATCGGTCGATCAAGCGCGGTTGATCAGCAACATCCAATCCGGTCACGGTCCTACGTGTCTGCGATACCTGTCGGCATCCGCCTACATCTGCGGATCGGTAGACGGGGCCGATCATGGCGAGTGACAAAACCCCGAACCCGGAACTGCCGGTGCGAGTCCCGTTCGTCGGGCCATCGGAAGACTATCCCGGTCCGCCGCAGGAAACGGTGGCGATGTTCGCCGAAGCCATCCGCGAATGGGCGGGACCGGACGCAATCGGCTACCGGGAGTCCTTCCTCGACGGGCACGTCTACCTCGTCGGCGACGACGGGCACTCCTACACGTTCGAGGAATACGCCGACCGCCTCGGGGAACGTGCGATCGACCATGCGCGCGATTCGAACGACTGCACCAATGAACCCGGCGGCACTCGACAGCTACCTTGTCAGCGGTGATACCGGAGCGGCGCTGGTGGCATCTTCGGCCGGCGGTCGTCACCGTCGCCGGAATCTGACCAGAAGCGCCGGAAGCCGGACCCGCCTCTCGGCGGACCGGCTTCCCGATGGAGGAGAAGATCTCCGTTGGTATGGAACCGGGAGCGCACCGCACGCGTCGAATTCAGGTGTAAGGCAATGAGGTCGGTTGTCGTGGGTTGCGCCCTCCATCTTGCTCGGGAGGCTCGGGGGTGCGCCTGGCTGACGATGAAGCCCTCATTGGCGCACGCAGCAAAGTTATAGGTAGAAGCGCCAATTAGTGCACAAGATGGGGGTCGAGTTGAAGATATCGGCACTTGTAATAGCTACAGAGGCAGCAGTGGCGTCGGTCATGGGCCTGATGCCGAGTCCGGTGGCTCACGCCTCGTTCCCGTGGGGGGCTTGTGGAATCAGCTCGGCCGAGGAAAAGGTAGTCACAACCTTCGGCGAATGGAAGCTGCTGTGCGGTAATAAAGACTACGGGTATCGGCATATTCAGGCCGGTCACATGAGCGAATGGGAAGGGCTCGCCGCAATCGAGGGGCGCAACTGGCGCGACATTGCCGATATGGCAATCGCCAAGGCTCACGACGCACCCGACTGGCACGGCCCGCAGAGCGGCGGCCGGTATTGTTACACGGGGCAGATCTACCTGGTCAACCGCGTTACCGGAGCGATAGCCAAGACCGTCCAGCCCACCGTGATCGTGAGTGAGGGCGGGATAGTGATCACCGCCTTCCCTGGAGGAGGATGTCGTGGAAAAGCATGAGCCCAGTGTGGAAGAACTCACCGAGTCTGTTATTCGTGCCGGGACCGAGTCCGGATACCAGATCAGCCGCGATGACACTGGTCGGTTGCAGATCACGGCAATCGATGAATCGCCTGTGGAACCCCCCCTGACCTTCGCGGTAACCGACCAGGAACTCCACGACTACTACCTACGGCTCGCGGCGAATACCGGAAAACCGGTGGGCGCGGACTCTCCGTGGAAGACATGGATGCTCTTGATGGCGACCCACCTCGATGAAGCCGTCTACAAGGCCGGGGTCCTGGATCAGCCCTGCGTGATCACGATCGGCGAGACTGGTTTCTGGCCTGTGCCAAGGTGAGTCGGCGAGTCACCGCTGTGCGAGGGCGCTGGCGGCATCTCCGGCCGACGGTCGTCACCCTCGACGGCATCTGACGCCGGAAACGCCGGAAGCCGGCCCACCTCGCGGTGGACCGGCTTCCGGGTCGAAATAAGGTGCCCGGTGGCCGGACTCAGAAGTCCATGCCGCCCATGCCACCGGTCGGGTCGCCGGCGGGAGCGGCGGTCTTCTCCGGCTTGTCGGCGACAACGGCCTCCGTGGTCAGGAACAGGGCCGCGATCGAGGCCGCGTTCTGCAGCGCCGAACGGGTGACCTTGACCGGGTCGGCGACGCCGGCGGCCAGCAGGTCCTCGTACTCGCCCGAGTCGGCGTTCAGGCCGTGGCCCGCGGGCAGGTTGGCGACCTTCTCGGCGACCACGCCGGGCTCGAGGCCCGCGTTGAACGCGATCTGCTTCAGCGGAGCCGACAGCGCGACCTTCACGATGTTCGCGCCGGTGGCCTCGTCACCGGCCAGCTTCAGCTCCTCCAGCGCAGGCGCCGACTGCAGCAGAGCCACGCCACCACCGGCGACGATGCCCTCCTCGACAGCCGCCTTCGCGTTGCGCACGGCGTCCTCGATGCGGTGCTTGCGCTCCTTGAGCTCCACCTCGGTGGCCGCACCCGCCTTGATCACCGCGACACCGCCGGCCAGCTTGGCCAGACGCTCCTGCAGCTTCTCCCGGTCGTAGTCCGAGTCGGAGTTCTCGATCTCGGAACGGATCTGCTGCACCCGGCCCTTGATGGCCTCCGGGTCGCCCGCACCCTCGACGATCGTGGTCTCGTCCTTGGTGACGACGACCTTGCGCGCCTGACCGAGCAGCTCGATGCCCGCGCTCTCCAGCGAGAGGCCGACCTCTTCGGTGATGACCTCGCCACCGGTCAGGATGCCGATGTCGGCCAGCTGAGCCTTGCGGCGGTCACCGAAGCCGGGCGCCTTGACGGCGACGGACTTGAAGGTGCCGCGGATCTTGTTGACCACCAGGGTGGACAGGGCCTCACCCTCGACGTCCTCGGCGATGATCAGCAGCGGCTTGCCCGCCTGGATGACCTTCTCCAGCAGCGGCAGCAGGTCCTTGACAGTCGAGACCTTCGAACCGACCAGCAGGATGTACGGATCCTCAAGGACCGCTTCCTGACGCTCCGGGTCGGTGACGAAGTAACCCGAGATGTAGCCCTTGTCGAAGCGCATGCCCTCGGTGAGCTCCAGCTGGAGACCGAAGGTGTTGCTCTCCTCGACGGTGATGACGCCTTCCTTGCCGACCTTGTCCATGGCCTCGGCGATCAGCTCACCGATGGACGCGTCGCCGGCCGAGATACCGGCGGTGGCGGCGATCTGCTCCTTGGTCTCGACCTCCTTGGCGGTGTCGAGCAGCTTCGCGGTGACGGCCTCGACGGCCTTCTCGATGCCGCGCTTCAGGCCCAGCGGGTTCGCACCGGCCGCGACGTTACGCAGGCCCTCGCGCACCAGCGCCTGGGCGAGCACGGTCGCGGTGGTGGTGCCGTCGCCCGCGACGTCGTCGGTCTTCTTGGCGACTTCCTTGACCAGCTCGGCGCCGATCTTCTCGTACGGGTCCTCCAGCTCGATCTCCTTGGCGATGGACACACCATCGTTGGTGATCGTGGGAGCGCCCCACTTCTTCTCCAGGACAACGTTGCGACCCTTGGGGCCCAGCGTCACCTTGACCGCGTCGGCGAGGCTGTTCAGACCCCGCTCGAGGCCGCGGCGGGCCTCTTCGTCATACGCAATTGTCTTGGCCATGGCGTTGTTGAGATCCTCCATGTGGATGGCTGACACACAGGACGACCGCCGGTTGGGTCGTCCCAGTTACGCTGGCCAGGTTCGGTGCCCGCGACGGACGACCGAGGGTGTCTACGGAACCCGGTCTCACCGTCCCGACCTGGCACTCACAGGTCGAGAGTGCCAAAAGCATTTTTAGCACTCAGGGGTGGCGAGTGCAAGGTCCGCACCGGGTCAGGCCCGGTCGTCGACGCGAAGCACCAGCGCCACGAACGCGTCGGTGCGGCGTTCCTCCGGCGTGCGCGGCTCGCCGCCCTCCACGGTGACGAGCTCGGCGTCGTGCAGCAGCAGCTCCGCCTCCACCCGCATGATGGCGCGAATGAACGGCGGGGCGACGTCCGGCGGTAGGTCGCCGTTCACCACGTAGCTGCCGTCCGGTTGGGACTCGGTGGACACATACGAAAGCGCGCGCAGCAGATCTGCGCGCCGTTCCCCCGCTATTAGGTCGGAATCCATTTCATCCGCCATTGCTATAGCTTAGCCGCCAGCGGTTCACATCTCCGGCCGTACGATCCGCGCCACCCGGTTCGCACAGTAAAAGCCCAGTTCACGACGCCGCCGCCGCTCCCGCCCGCACCTCGCCGCCGCGCCCGCCCGTCCGCGGCGGCGTAGATTCCGAGTGGACCATGATCAACCTCAGCCCGGAAGGGGACGCGGGTGGCCGACCTGCCGTTCGAATCGCTCTACCGGCACGGCTTCGCGCGGGTGGCGGTCGCGGTCCCCCGGGTACGGGTGGCCGACCCCGCCTACAACGTGGAGCAGACCGTGGAGCTGGCCGCGCAGGCCGCGGCCGCGGGCGCCGTGCTGACGGTGTTCCCCGAGCTGGGACTGTCCGCTTACACCGCGGACGACCTGTTCCACCAGGACGCGCTGGACGCCGCGGTCGAGGCGGCGCTGGCCCGGCTCGTCGCGGCGAGCACCGACATCGACACGGTGCTCGTCGTGGGCGCCCCCGTGCGGGCCCAGCACCGGCTGTTCAACTGCGCGATCGCGATCTGCCGTGGCCTCGTGCTCGGCGTTGCCCCGAAGAGCTACCTGCCGAACTACCGGGAGTTCTACGAGAAGCGCCAGTTCGCGGCGGCGCGGGAGGCGCTGGAGGACCACGTCACCATCGCCGGGCACCGGGCGCCGTTCGGATCCGACCTGCTGTTCCGCGCGAGCAACCTGGACGACTTCGTCTTCCACCTGGAGATCTGCGAGGACGGGTGGGTGCCGTTGCCGCCCAGCGGTTTCGCCGCGCTGGCGGGAGCGACCGTGCTGGTCAACCTGTCCGCCAGCAATATCGTGATCGGCAAGGCGGACTACCGGCGGTCGCTGTGCACCTCGCATTCGGCGCGCTATCTCGCGGCCTATCTGTACTCCGCCGCGGGAACCGGCGAGTCGACCACCGATCTCGCCTGGGACGGCCAGGCGCTGATCTGCGAGAACGGCGACCTGCTCGCGGAGGGCGAGCGGTTCCGCGACGATCCCCAGGTGATCACCGCCGACCTGGACCTGCGCCGTCTCGTCGCCGACCGGCTGCGCACCACCAGCTTCGCCGACAACGTGCACGACCACCGGGACCGGCTGGCCGCGATGCGGCACATCGACGTGCGGCTGCCGGTTCCGGAGGAGCCGGTCGCGCTGGAGCGCGAGATCGAGCGCTTTCCCTACGTCCCGGCCGACCCGGCCGTGCGCAACGAGCGCTGCGCCGAGGTGCACCACATCCAGGTCGAGGGCCTGAGCACGCGCTTGCGCGCCACCGGCACGCAGCACGTGGTGATCGGGGTGTCCGGCGGCTTGGACTCCACCCAGGCGCTGATCGTGGCCGCCAAGACGATGGACCGGCTCGGCCTGCCCCGCTCGAACGTGCTGGCGTACACCATGCCCGGCTTCGCGACCAGCACCAGGACCAGGACCGACGCGCATCGGCTGATGGCCGCCCTCGGCGTCACCGCGCGCGAGATCGACATCAGCGCCTCGGCGACGCAGATGCTGCGCGACCTCGGCCACCCGGCCGCCGACGGGGCGCCGGTCTACGACATCACCTACGAGAACGTGCAGGCGGGTGAGCGCACCTCGCACCTGTTCCGGCTGGCCAACATGCATCGCGCGCTCGTGGTGGGCACCGGCGATCTCAGCGAACTCGCGCTGGGGTGGTGCACGTTCGGCGTCGGCGACCATATGGCGCACTACAGCGTGAACGCGTCGGTGCCCAAGACGCTGATCAAATACCTGATCGCCTGGGCGGTGGACACCGAGCAGTTCGGCCCCGAGGCGAACGAGGTGCTGTCGTCGATCCTGCGCACCGAGATCTCTCCGGAGCTGATCCCGCACGAGGACTCCTCCGCGCCCGCCCAGAGTTCGGAGGCCACGGTGGGCCCGTACGAACTGCAGGACTTCCACCTCTACTACCTGTTGCGTTTCGGCTACCGGCCCAGCCGCGTCGCCTACCTGGCCCGGCATGCCTGGTCGGATGCCGCGACCGGCCGCTGGCCGGACCTCGTCCCCGCCGACCAGCGCAACGCCTACGACCTCGCCACCATCAAGCATTGGCTGGGCGAGTTCCTGCTCCGCTTCGTGCAGACCAGCCAGTTCAAGCGCTCGACGCTGCCGAACGCGCCCAAGGTCGGCTCCGGCGGTTCGCTCTCCCCGCGCGGCGACTGGCGCGCGCCCAGCGACGCGTCCGCGGCAGCCTGGCTGGAGGAGCTCGCCGCCAACGTGCCGGATGCCTGACCGCCGAAGCGTCCGACGCCCCTGAAACGGCCGGGGACGCGCTGCTTATGGTGGCTGCGTGAGTGAGAAACCCGGCTGGGATGCGATCGACGAGGCGTTGCGGCCGCTGTACGGCGATATCGAGCCCTTCCATTGGGCGTCCGACCACCCGTGGTCCCTGGGCGGCTCCGACCCTCTCGACGGAATCAGCGCCTACTCCCGCACCGACCCGGTGCCGCACTGGCATTACGTCAGCTACGGGATGACCGAGCTGTACGAGAAGGAGTGGGACAACCCGGCCGAGTCCGGCTGGGGCTTCGAATTCACCTTCCGGCTGGCGCGCGGGCTCACCGACACCGAACCACCCGCCTGGCCGGCGAACTTCATGCAGAACCTCGGCCGTTACGTCTTCCAGTCCGGCAAGTGGTTCGAACCGGGACACACCATCAAGACGAACGGGCCGATCGCGGCCGACCACGCGGACTGCACCAGTCACGCCGTCTGCTTCACCACCGACCCGGAACTGGGCGCCGTCGACAGCAAGCACGGCCGCGTGCTGTTCCTGCAGATCGTCGGGCTGACCATGCCGGAGTACCGCGCGGCGCAGGGCGGGCGCGCGCTCGCGCTGCTCGCCGAGCTGGAACCGCGACTACCCCTGTACATCACCGACATTCGGCGTGAATCGCTGGTCTCCGAGCCGAAGCCACAGGCCCGCTGGCCGCGGTGGGGTGGCGGCCTGGCCGGGCGAGGGTGATCAGGCCGCTCGGGTCGAGCGCTGTTCGAGCGGCGTGATCCGGCGCGGCCCGCGGACACCGGCTCCCCGGGTGCGCAACGCCCGGCGGTGACGCGCCCGCGCGGCGTGCGCCCCACGAACCCCGTTGACGACGTTGCGGATCCGGTGACCGGCACTCGTTCGCCGGACCGCGCCGATCAGCAGCAAGGGCACCGCGAGTGCGATCCGCGCACGAGACTTCCCGCTGCCCATGCCGAATCAGGGTTTCTCGGCCGTGATGGACGCGAGCAGTTCGCCCAGGTGCGTTTCGACGCTTGCCTTGTCGACGCCGAGGTCGCTGAGCAGACCGGCGCCGTTCTCCTGCTCCAGCAGGGCGAGCAGGATGTGCTCGGTGCCGATGTAGTTGTGCCCCAGCCGAAGCGCCTCACGGAAGGTGAGTTCCAAGACCTTCTTGGCCTCCGCGCCGAACGGAACGAGCGCGGGGACGTCCCCCTCGCTCGGCGGCAGGGACGCGGCGGCCGCGGCGGAGATGACGTCGACGGCCACGCCCTGGTGGACGAGTTCGTGCACGGCGAGCCCCTCCGGTTCGGTGAGCAGGCCCAGCACCACGTGGCCGATCGAGATCTCGCGGTTGCCCGCGCTGCGCGCCGCCTCCTGCGCCGCCATCACGACCGCGCGCGCCCGCTGGGTGAAACGGGCGAAGCCCGCGTTCGGGTCCATGGCCGCCGCGGCGCCCGGTTCGGGCACTTTGGGCACGAACCGCTTCTGCGCGGCCTGCTTGGTGACGCCCATGCTGGCGCCGATGTCGGTCCAGGAGGCGCCGGAGCGGCGGGCCTGGTCCACGAAGTGGCCGATCAGGTGATCGGCCACCTCGCCGAGGTGATTGGCCACGACGACGGCGTCGGACAGCTGGTCGAGCACGTTGTCGGGACGGGCCTTCTTGATGCCATCGATCAGGTCGTCGAGGCGGAATTGTGAAGTCATGCGTCAACCATAGGTTGACGATGACGTATCGTCAACCGTTGGTTGACGTATCCTTCACGGGCGTGCCGACCAGGCCGCGCCGCGCACGATGCGCTCCTTGACCCACGCCGCCGTCCGCCCGGTCAGCACCGTCCGCGCCGGCGCGTCATCGGCGTGCACGACCTGCACGACGCCGTCCCGGCGGCCCAGGCTCAGGCACTGGAGCACATAGCGGAAGCGGAGATCCCCCGGCACGCGACCACGCATCCGGGCGACGGCGGCATCGGCCGCGTGCTTGCCGGTGGGCAGCGCTGTGGCACATGCCATACGCAGATCGCGTCCACCCGGCCCCGCCACGACGGCGGCGTCGCCCGCGGCGAAGATGTCGGGGTGCGAGGCCGATCGCAGCGTGGCGTCGGTGAGCACCCTGCCGTCGGAATCCACCGCCAGACCGGAGCGCGCGGCGAGGTCGGGCACCCGGAAACCGGTGGTCCACACTGTCGCCGCGGCCTCGACCAGGGAACCGTCGGCCAGGCGCGGGCCTTCGGGCGTCACCTCGAGCACCTTGGCTCCGGACCGGATCTCGACCCCGAGACGCTCCAGCGTCCGCTCGATGTGCGCCTGCGCCCGCGCCGACAGCCACGCGCCCGGCTCCTCCGACCCGAGCAGCAGCACCCGGGTCCCCGGCTGCGATTCGGCGAGTTCCGCCGCGAGTTCGATGCCGGTCGCCCCCGCGCCGACGATCGCCACCGGGCCGCCCGGAGCGGACAGGTCGGCCAGATCTTCTTGCGTCGCAACGCGATAGGCGTATTCGGCGACGCCGGGCACGCTCTCGACGTCGGCGACGCTGCCGAGGGCGTAGATCAGCGTGTCGTAGTCGAGGGCGGGCGCCACGTCGAGCACCACGCGCTTCGCGACCGTGTCGATCTCCGTCGCCAGGGCGCGGACGAAGCGAATCCCTTTGCTTTCCAGAACATCCCGCAGATCCCACGTGGGAGTCGCCTGTCCGGCCGCCCGCTGGTGCAGTCGCACGCGCTCGACGAACGTCGCGTGGGCGTCCACCACGGTGACCTGCGCGTCCCGCGCCGTGCGAGCCAGTCGGCGGGCCGCCGCCAGCCCCGCGTATCCGGCGCCGAGAACGACGATCCGATGCTGTCCGGTCATGATGTGGCTCCTTTCGATCGGCCAACACCCTTCAGACCGGACAGGCCCCCGATTCCTGACAGACCGGGGCCGTGAAGCCGGTCACAGCGGACGGCGACGGTCCGCCGCTGCGCCCACCACGCCATCCGACCCGCCCGCGGCTGCGAGATAGGTCAGCTTGTCCGGGTTGACGATCAGCCGCAGCGCGGTGACCACGCCGTCGGCCGCATCGATCCCCACCACGAGCAGCGGCGCGCCGTCCACCCGCGCGACCGCGGCGGGCGCGCCGTTGACCTCTTCCACGAGCAGCCGCATCCCCGGCACCTCCCAGCGCATGAGGCCCGCCAGGTACCGCGCCACGTGATTCGCGCCGTGTATCGGCCGCCGCGCCGCGTTGATCTTGCCGCCGCCGTCGGCCGTCGCGGTCACGTCGGCGGCGAGCATCCGCTCCAGGGCCGCGATGTCGCCGTCGCGCGCCGCCTTCAGGAATCGTTCGATCAGTTCGCGGGCATGGTCGGGCGGAATACCGAAGCGGGCCCGGCCTTCTCGCACGCGCCTGCTCGCCCGGCGGAAGATCTGCTGCGAGTTCGCCTCGGTGACGTCGAGCATGTCGGCGATCTCGCGGTGGGCGTATCCGAATGCCTCGCGCAGCACGAAGACCGCGCGCTCGACCGGGGCCAGCCGCTCCAGCGCGGTCAGCAGCGCGAGGGAGACCTGTTCGCGCTCTTCGACGGTCTCCAGCGGGCCGAGCTCGCCGCGCGCGGTCGGCACCGGCTCGGGCAGCCACGGCCCGACGTAGCTCTCCCGCCTGGCCCGCGCCGAAACCAGCCAGGTGCGGCACAGATTCACCAGCGCGGTGGTCAACCACGCCTCGGCGGAGCGGATACCGCCGCGGTCGGCCCCGTCCCACCGCAAATACGTCTCCTGCACCGCGTCCTCGGCCTCACCGGCCGAGCCGAGCATTCGATAGGCGAGCGCGAACAACCGCGGTCGATGCCCCTCGAATTCCCGCAATGCGTCCGGCTCCATACGCACCCTTCCTCCACCCGCCCGACGGATATGACCGTACCGCTCGCAGCGGAGGGCGCGAGGGCGCCGGTGCGCCGATCCGACGACCCGACCCGACGACACGGCGCGGCAGCCGCCGGTCCGGAAGCCGCCGCGAGAGCTTCGCGCTAGAGCTCCGCGCTCGGCGGGTGACCACCGTTCTGGCGTTGCTTCGCCCCAGGTCGGCGCAGCCGCAGACGCGCGGAGCCACGAATCGCCGGACGCGGAAGGGCCGGACGGCGGATGGCCGGACGGCGGATGGCGGGCAGCCGCCGGTCCGCACGTCGCTGCGCACGCCGCTCGGCGGGTTTGTGTGTCCAAGTCTCCGGACGCGCGGCCACCCAGCGCTGGGAATGCCAGGCGAACGGGATGTGGCCCAGGTACAGCGCGACCAGCACCAGCAGCAGCACGATCGGATAGGTGACCAGCGCGGCCGCGGCCAGCGCGACCAGCACCAGCAGCCCGGCCGCCGCCTGCGGCGCGACCGACACCGATTTCATCGCCAGCGTCGGAATGGTGCTGACGGCCAGCGCGGCCGCGAACACCGTCCACGCCGCCACCTCGTAGAAGCCGACCCACCAGCCGTCGCCGAACTGCACGAACAACGCCACCGGCACCATCGCGATGAGGGCGGCGGCCGGGGCGGGCACACCCACGAAGTACTCCCGGGCCCAGTCCGGCCGGGTGTCGTCGTCCATCAGGGTGTTGAACCTGGCCAGCCGTAGCACGAGGCTGACCGCGAACAACAGGGCGACGATCCAGCCCACGCTGTTGCTGCTGAGCAGGGTCACGTACAGGACCAGCGCCGGGGCGACGCCGAAGGAGATGGCATCCGACAGCGAGTCCAGTTCGGCGCCCATCTTCGTGGTGGCGTCGAGCATCCTGGCCAGTCTGCCGTCGAGGGTGTCCAGCACGGCCGCCGCGCCGATCATGGCCAGCGCGATGCCGAGTTGGCCGTCGAGGCCGAATTTCACCGCCGACAGCCCGGAGCACAGCGCCAGGATGGTCACGATGCTGGGCAGCAGCCGGATGCTCCGCCGCCTGCGCCGTTGGGTGGGTACCGCCGCTTCCATCAGGCGTCAGCGGGTGAGCCGAGCACGGCGAGCACGGTCTCGCCGCCGATGGTGCGCTGGCCCGGCTGTACGAGCAGTTCGGTGCCCGCCGGGAAATAGGTGTCGACCCGCGAGCCGAAGCGGATCAGGCCGTAGGTGTCGGCGATGGTCAGCACGTCGCCGACCTGGGCGTCGCAGACGATCCGGCGCGCGAGCAGCCCGGCGATCTGCACCACCACGACCTGGCTGCCGTCCGGGGTCTCCAGCAGCATGCTGTTGCGCTCGTTGACCGAACTCGCCTCCGGCAGGTCCGCGGAACGGAATTGGCCGGGCTGGTGCTGCACCGCGCGCACGATGCCGGAAACCGGCGTGCGCTGCACGTGGACGTCCAGGACGGACAGGAAGATGCTGACCCGCGGCAGCGGCGCGTCACCGAGACCCAGTTCGGCGGGGGGAGCGGCGGAATCGACCAAGGCGATCTCGCCGTCGGCCGGGGCGACGACGACGCCGGGCCGGTTGGGCGGCACGCGATGCGGGTGGCGGAAGAAGGTCGCGCAGGCCGCCGCGGCGAACAATCCCGTGCGCCGCACCCATTTGCGCTTGCCGCCTACGACGGCGACCGCCAAGGGCGCGGCGACGAACGGGAGCCCGGCGGGATGCAACGGAGGGATCGCGTTGCGGACCAGGTCGACGACGTGGCCGACTCCGGTGCGTTCAGGCGTGCCGGGCGGGGTGGGACGGCGGGCCACAGGCTCCTCTTTCGTGCTCGATGCAAACGGTTCGCGCCTCTTCAACGATAGGACGGGCGCAAGCGTTCACACCTTACGGGAAAGGAGCCCGTGGCACGCGAGGTCACGACCTGACTCGGGCCCCCGTGACCAGTCGAACCAGGAACAGCAGGATCACCGCGCCGCCGAGGCAGGTGAAGAAGCTGAACCAGAGGCCGCCGCCCTCGACGTCGACGCCGAGCAGCTTCAGCAGGAACCCACCGAGCAGACCGCCGACTATGCCGACGACGATATTGAGCAGGATGCCCTGTTGGGCGTCCGTCTTCATGATCTTGCTGGCGATCCATCCGGCAAGACCGCCGATGATGATCCATCCGATAATCCCGAGACCGAGCATTGTGTCCTCGCATCCTAGTTGGGCCACGCCTCGTACAGCAGTGGCGTGCGTGGACGTGATACCCACCGATTGTCGGAATACGCGCGGCAGATGAGCGACTTTCAAGCTAATATGAGGAAGCCTCATGTCTATCCGCTGATGGGCAGTGGCTGATGAGGGACCGATTTCGATGCTTCGGGGAAACCCGGCGGCGCCGCCGCAGGTACATAGGAGACGCAGATGGCTGCTCGAATCGCCCAGACCACCGGAGCTGAGCACACGGCGATCCTCGGGCTCGGCGTTTACCGCCCTGCTCGCGTGGTCACCAACGACGAGGTGGCGGGTCCGATCAACTCGAGTGACGAGTGGATCAGGACCAGGTCGGGCATCAAGACCCGGCGGTTCGCCGACGATTCCGAAACGATTCAGAGCATGAGCGTCGCCGCCGCGCGTGGCGCGCTGGAATCGTCCGGCATCGCCGTCGACCAAGTCGATTGCGTGATCGTTGCTACATCCACCCATCTGTTGCTGACGCCGGCCGCCGCGCCGCGCATCGCCACCGAACTGGGCATGAACGGCTCCGCCGCGTTCGACGTCTCGGCCGGCTGCGCGGGCTTCTGCCACTCGATCGCGCTGGCGTCGGACCTGGTCCGGGCCGGTACCGCCCACCATGTCCTCGTGATCGGCGTGGAGAAACTGACCAACACGGTCAACCCGACCGATCGCTCCACCGCCTTCCTCTTCGCCGACGGCGCAGGCGCGGTGATCGTCGGCCCCTCCGACGAGCCGGGCATCGGACCCACCGTCTGGGGCTCCGACGGCACCCAGCACCACGCCATCCGCCAGGACAAGGACTGGATGGAGTACTTCCACGAGATCGACGAGAAGGGCTTGGACGCGGTGCGGCCCTACCTGGCCATGGAGGGCACCGCCGTATTCCGGTGGGCCGCGCACTCGCTGGAGAAGGTGTGCCGCGACGCCATCGACCGCGCGGGCCTGTCCCCCGAAGACCTGGACGCGATGATCCCGCACCAGGCCAACGGCCGGATCATCGAGATCATGGCGCGGGTGCTGAAGCTGCCCGAGCACTGCGCGCTCGCCAACGACATCGAGGAAGCGGGCAACACCTCGGCCGCCTCGATCCCGCTGGCCATGGAGGCGCTGCTGCGCAAGGGCGAGTCGAAGCCGGGCGACACGGCGTTGCTCATCGCGTTCGGCGCGGGCCTGTCCTACGCGGCTCAGGTCGTGAACCTGCCCAACTGGAAGTAATCCGCCCGGAGAACACCGTTGCGCGCGGTCGTTCGCCGCGGTGCTGAGCACGACTTCCCGTGCCACCACCGCGTCGAACGCGCGTGCCGCGAACCGGGCTCAGACGCCCGCTTCGACTGCCGTCTTGATGTTGCCGAGCGTCTCGTTCATGCCCCGCACCAGCGCCTCCTCGAACGGCAGCTCGCCGCCGAGCGCGGCATCGATCGCCCGGCGGGAGAACCAGGTCGTGCCGTTGGGCACGTCCCGCCGTTCGATGAGCCGGGTGCCGGACTCGGTGGGCTCCAAGGTGTAGCTCCACACCGTCCGGTTCTCGTTGACCCGGAAGGCGAACGCCCGGTTCGGCTCGAACCGCACGATACGGGCGGTGGTCGGCCAGAACTTCTTGCCGTCACGATTGAGATTGAGCGTCCAGGTACCCGCCTTCAGCGAGCCGAGCGCCACCATGCGCACGCACTGCGGGCTGAACTCCGGCATCCGCCGCAGATCGGAGACCACCGCCCAGACCCGCTCCGGAGGTGCGGAGATGTCGATGCTGGCTTCGAGATTTTTCGGCAACGCTGCCTCCGAGATCGAGCGACGGACCGACGGTCATCCGTCCGACCGCGCGGTGGAACGAGTCGCGCACATCTTAGACGGGAAGACAGTTGCGTCACATTTCCGCTACTCGTACACCGGCCGCTGTAATGATCGGCGCACAATAACAGATAGATCAAGCACAGACACTGCCTCCAACATTTCGGCGTCCCAACGTGAGGTGATCGGCCGTGAAACTGCGCTCCCTGCTACATCGGCGACCGGCGGACCGGGTTCCGCTACTTCCCGCCATCGAGCCCGAGGACGGGCGAATAACGCGCGGCACGTCGGTATTCCCGCGGCACGCCCGTTCGGCCGCGCAGGAAGAACGCCTGGAGCGTCTGCTCACCCCGAGTGAGCTGGATCTCGTCCTGCGTCATCGGCTCTGAGCCCTGCGCGAACGCCCACGACAGACGGCCCCGCGAGGCTCCATACTCGTCAGGTGACTTCACCCGCTGCTACGAAACCGGCCATCCTGAGCGTCGACGACGACCCGGGAGTCTCCCGGGCGGTCGTGCGCGACCTGCGGCGCCGTTACGGCGCCGACTACCGGATTCTGCGCGCGGAATCGGGAGCCCAGGCGCTCGACGCGTTGCGCGAGATGAAGCTGCGCGGGCAACCCGTCGCGGTCTTGATCGCCGACTACCGGATGCCGGGCATGGACGGCATCGAATTCCTGGAGCAGGCGATGGACCTGCATCCCTACGCACGCCGCGTGCTGCTGACCGCCTACGCCGACACCAACGCCGCGATCGACGCGATCAACGTCGTCGACCTGGACCACTACCTGCTCAAACCGTGGGACCCGCCGGAGGAGAAGCTCTACCCGGTGCTGGACGGGCTGCTGGACGCCTGGCGCAGCAGCGAGCATCGGCCCGTCACCGAGACCAAGGTGATCGGCAATCGGTGGTCGCCGCGGTCCTCGCAGCTGCGCGAATTCCTCGCGCGCAACCAGCTGCCTTACCGGTGGTACCTGGCCGACGAGCCCGAGGGCGCGCGGTTGCTGGAGGCGGCGGGGGCCGACCCCGACCGCTGTCCGGTGGTGATCACCTCCGCGGGCGAGGCGCTCGTGCAGCCCTCCGACAGCGAACTGGCCCAGAACGTGGGCCTGACCGTCGATCCGGCGGGCGAGTTCTACGACCTGATCGTGGTCGGCGGCGGTCCCGCCGGTCTGGGCGCGGCGGTCTACGGCGCGTCCGAGGGGCTGCGCACCGTGCTGGTCGAGCGGACGGCCACCGGCGGGCAGGCGGGACAGAGTTCGCGCATCGAGAACTATCTCGGTTTTCCCGACGGCCTGTCCGGCGCGCAGCTGGCCGACCGGGCCCGGCGGCAGGCGGCGAAGTTCGGCGCCGAGGTGATCACCACGCGCGAGGTGGTCGGGCTGGAGGTCAACGGGTCCGCGCGCACCGTGCGGTTCGCCGACGGCGGCCGCCTGTGCGCGCACACCGTGATCATCGCGACCGGCGTCGACTACCGCCGCCACCCGGCGCCGGGCGTCGACGACTTCACCGGGCGCGGCGTCTACTACGGTTCGGCCATGACCGAGGCGTCGGAGTGCGCCGATCACGAGGTCTACATCGTGGGCGGCGCGAACTCCGCGGGCCAGGCCGCGGTGTTCCTGTCCCGCAACGCGCGCACCGTGCACTTGGTGGTCCGGGCGGATTCGCTGGAACAGTCGATGTCGCATTACCTCATCCAGCAGATCGGGCAGATCCCGAACATCGAGGTGCACACCAACACCGAGGTGGTCGCCGTCGACGGTGACGACCACCTGCAACAGATCGTGCTGCGCGACAACCGGACGGGCGCCGAGGAGAAGGCCGACGCGGAGCGGCTGTTCCTGTTCATCGGCGCGGCGCCGCAGACCGATTGGCTCGACGGCGTGGTCACCCGGGACAGCGCCGGCTACGTGCTCGCCGGGCCGGACCTGATGGTCGACGGCGCGCGCCCCTCCGGCTGGGAACTGTCCCGGCCACCGCATCATCTCGAGACCAGCGTGCCCGGGGTGTTCGTGGCGGGCGACGTGCACGCCGAATCCGCCAAGCGCGTCGCCTCCGCCGTGGGCGAGGGCGCCATGGCCGTCATGCTCGTGCACCGCTACCTCGCGTAACCAGGAGACCGCAGATGACTTCCAACCAGACCGCGGACCGCAGCAGCCGGTCGGTGTGCGATCCCGCCGAACTGCGCAGCCTGTTCCTGTTCGAGAAGCTGAACGACGAGCAGCTGGAGTGGCTGTGCGCCGACGGGCGGATCGAGACCATCGAACCGGGCGTGGTCTTCCGCGAGGGCGATCCGGCCACCTGCTTCTACGTGCTGATGGACGGCGAGGTGGTGCTCACCAAGCAGTCCGGCGGCACGGAGATCGAACTGGTGCGCACCGAGCATCGCGGCGCCTACGCGGGCGCCTGGATGTCCTACATCGGCGACAAGGTCGAGCAGACCTACAACGGGACGATGCAGGTGACACGTCCGTCGCGGTTCTACGTGCTGGACGCCGACGTCTTCGCCCGGATGATGCGCGAGTGGTTCCCGATGGCCGTGCACCTGCTCGAAGGCGTGTTCTTCGGCAATCGCAACACCAACGCGCGCATCGGCGAGCGGGAACGGCTGCTGGCGCTCGGTTCGCTGTCGGCGGGCCTCACCCACGAGTTGAACAACCCGGCCGCCGCCGCGGTGCGCGCCACCTCGGGCCTGCGCGAGCGGGTCGCGGGCATGCGGCACAAGCTCGCCATGATGGCGGAAGGCAAGTTCGATCCGTCGTCGTTGGGCGCGTTGGTGCGCCTGCAGGAGGAGGCGGCCGCCCAGGTCGCGAAAGCGCCGGAACTCACGCCGCTGGAGGCCGCCGACCGCGAGGATCTGCTCGGGGAATGGCTCGAGGAGCACGGGATCGGCGACGGATGGAACCTCGCGCCGAACTTCGTGCAGGCCGGATTCGACACCGACTGGCTGGAACGGGTGGCCGCCACCCTGGAGGGCTCGCCGGAACAGGTGTTCCAAGGGGCCATCCGCTGGCTGAACTACACCATCGAGACCGAGCTGCTGATGAACGAGATCGCCGACTCGACGACCCGCATCTCCTCGCTGGTCGGGGCGGCGAAGCAGTACTCGCAGATGGACCGTGCGCCGTTCCAGGTGGTCGACATCCACGAGCTGCTGGACAGCACGCTGGTGATGCTCAGCCGCAAGATCGGCGACGGCGTGCGCGTGGTCAAGGAGTACGACCGTACGCTGCCGCAGGTGCCGTGCTTCGCGGCCGAACTCAACCAGGTGTGGACCAACCTGATCGACAACGCGGTGTACGCGATGAGCGGCGAGGGTACGCTGACCATCCGCACCAGGCACGAGAACGACTGCGCGGTCGTGGAGATCGGCGACACCGGGCCGGGCATCGCACCGGAGGCCCGTAACCGGATCTTCGAACCGTTCTTCACCACCAAGCCGATGGGCGAGGGCACCGGCCTCGGGCTGGACATCTCGTTCCGCATCGTGGTCAACAAACACAGCGGCGACATCCGGGTGGACTCCGAGCCGGGCGACACCAAGTTCACCGTCTGGCTGCCGCTGCACCGCCCCGACCAGGAGCCTGTCGCCGCCACCGACACGGAAGGGTTGTCATGACCGAGCAACTCGCGGGCATCGACCCCGCGGTACCACCGAGCGGCCCCGGTTGCCAGGAGTGCGAGCAGAACGCCGGCTGGTGGGTGCATCTGCGCCGCTGCGCCCAGTGCGGGCACGTCGGCTGCTGCGACACCTCGCCCGCGCAGCACGCCACCGCGCACGCCGAGAGCACCGGTCATCCGTTCATCCAGAGCTTCGAACCGGGCGAGGACTGGTTCTACAACTTCGAGACCGGGGAGATGTACAGCGGCGGACCGGAATTGGCGCCACCGCGCAGTCACCCGGTGGACCAAGGCGTGCCCGGCCCGCGTGAACGGGTGCCTGCGGATTGGCAGGCACACATCCACTGAACCCGGGAGAACCGGTACGCTGCTGCGGACGCCGGGCCTCCGGCACCACGATCCACCCGGGGAAAGCACGGTATGAAACGAACATCCGCCATCGTCCTGATCGCCGGGACGGTGGGTTTCCTGCTGGCAGGCTGCGGCGGAGGGGACGAGTCCACCGACGCGAACGGATTGCGCAAGGGTTCGACCGGCGTGACCACGTCCGCCTCGGCCGAGCGCACCACGACCGCTCCCGGCACCGCGGCGCCGAGCACCCCGGCGGACCCCGACGCCCCGGCCACGACGAAACAACGCGACTCCGCACTCGGTCCCGCGTCCAGCACCACCTGCGGCGAGTTCCGGAAGCTCGACAGCGACCAGGAGAAAGCGCTGATCGAGCAGATCCTGGCGGAGAACCCGGGTGGCCGGTTCGACGGCAGCCCGAACGTCGCGCTGGGCACGGCCAAGCTGGTGTGCCTGTCGCCGAGCGTCGCCGACACCTCGGTCGCGGTCGCGACCGGAATCACGAAGAAATAACCGGCGGTTCGTCGTCCTCGGCTGCTTCCGGGACGACGAACCGTGACCGAGGGCGGGCCCGCGCGGCAGAATGGCACAGTGGCAGAACTGGCACTCACCGCCCGCCTGAATCCTTCGGCCGCCGACGCCCGGCGCGGGGTGGTCCGGCTGCATCCGGAAGCGCTGACCGCGCTGGGGTTGCGCGAATGGGACGGGATCATGCTGGTCGGCTCCCGGCGCACGGCCGCGGTCGTCGGTGTAGCCCATCCGGACACGCCCGCCGGAGTCGCCCTGCTCGACGACGTCACGCTGTCCAACGCCGGGCTGCGCGAGGATGCGACCGTGGTGATCTCTCCCGCGGTCGTCTACGGCGCGAAGCAGATCACGGTGAGCGGCTCGGTGCACGCCACCCGGACGATTCCGGCCGCGACGCTGCGGCAGGCGCTGCTCGGGAAGGTCGTCACGGTCGGTGACGCGGTCTCCCTGCTGCCGCGCGACCTCGGCCCCGACATCAGTTCCACGGCCGCCACCCAGGCACTGTCGCGCACCTTCGGCATCGCCTGGACCACGGAGTTGCTCACCGTCACCGGCACCGATCCGCGCGGCCCGGTGAGCGTGCAGCCGAACACCGCCGTGGCGTGGGGCGCGGGCGCGGTCGCCGCGCAAGACGCCCCGGCCTCGGCGGTGGCGTCGCTCGCGGCGGGCGAGGCGCCCCTCGGCGTCGCGGCGACCCGCACCACGCCGCCCGGCGAGACACCGAGCATCTCGGTCGAAGACCTGGCGGGTGCGCGCAGCCAGGCCGCGAAGCTCACCGAATGGCTCAGCCTCGCCCTCGACGAACCCGAATTGCTGCGCACGCTGGGTGCACGACCGCACCTCGGTGTGCTGATCACCGGCCCGGCCGGCGTCGGCAAGGCAGCGCTGGCCCGCGCGGTCGCCGCGCCGCGCCGCGTGGTGGAACTGGACGGCCCCACCATCGGGGCGGCCGAGAGCGGTGCGCGACTGCGCGAGGTCGCCGAGGCGGTGGCCGACATCGGCTGCGGCAAGGGCGGCGTCCTGCTGATCACCGATATCGACGCGCTGCTGCCCGCCGACGCCGAGCCGGTCGCCACGCTCATCCTGGACCAGTTGCGCGCCGCGATCGCCGAACCCTGCGTCGCGTTCCTGGCGACCACGGCGCACCCCGCCGGGATCGACCAGCGCCTGCGGGCGCCGGACCTGTGCGACCGCGAACTCGCGCTGCCGCTGCCCACCGCCGCCGTCCGCAAGGCCCTGCTGGAACAGCTGCTGCGCCGGGTGCCGACCGCGGAGCTGAAACTCGACGAGATCGCGGCGCGCACCCCCGGGTTCGTGGTCTCCGACCTGGCGGCGCTGTGCCGCGAGGCTGCGCTGCGCGCGGCATCGCGGGCCAGGGAGAACGGTGAGCCACAGCTCACCCAGCCCGACCTGCTCGGCGCGCTCGAGGTCATCCGGCCGCTGTCGCGGTCGGGCATGGAGGAACTCGCCATCGGCAGCCTGAGTCTCGACGACGTCGGCGACATGGCGGACACCAAACAGGCGCTCACCGAGGCGGTGCTGTGGCCGTTGCGTCACCCCGACTCCTTCGCCCGCCTCGGCATCGAGCCGCCGCGCGGGGTGCTGCTCTACGGCCCGCCCGGCTGCGGCAAGACGTTCCTGGTGCGGGCGCTGGCCGGCAGCGGTCAGCTCAGCGTGCACGCGGTCAAGGGCGCGGAGCTGCTGGACCGGTGGGTCGGCTCGTCGGAGCGCGCGGTACGCGAATTGTTCCAGCGCGCCCGCGATTCCGCGCCGTCGCTGGTCTTCCTGGACGAGGTGGACGCCTTGGCGCCGCGCCGCGGGCAGAGCGCCGACGCGGGTGTCGGCGACCGAGTGGTCGCGGCGCTGCTCACCGAACTCGACGGTGTGGAGCCGCTGCGCGATGTGGTGGTGCTGGGCGCGACCAACCGTCCGGAGCTGATCGATCCGGCGCTGCTGCGCCCGGGCAGGCTCGAACGGCTCGTCTTCGTGCCGCCGCCGGACGCCGCCGCCCGGCGGGAGATCCTGCGCACCGCGGGCCGCGCGGTGCCGCTGGCCGACGACGTCGACCTCGACGCGCTCGCGGACGACCTGGAGGGCTATTCCGCCGCCGACTGCGCGGCGCTGCTGCGCGAGTCCGCCCTCGCGGCGATGCGGCGGGACATGCACGCCGCCGATGTCACCGGGGCCGACGTGCTGGCCGCCCAAGCGGTGGTACGGCCGTCGCTGGACCCGGCTCAGATCGACACGCTGCGCCGGTACGCGGAAAGCCGCGGGTAGGCGGCCTCACTCAGCCAATGTGCGGCAAATTGGCTTATGCCGCATATTTCGCACCCGAGACATTTTCGGGCGAATCGTCGGCAATCACAAGATCGCGCCCGCGCCCCGGGTATGTTCGACAACCGTGCGCAGGGTCGGCGACATTGTCGACGCGATCACGGCCTTCACGGGAGCCGCGGTCGCGGGCGTCACGCTGTTCCTGCCGGTCAGCGTCAGCACCAAAGGCCAGTCCACCTCGTACCGGATCGCCGGGCTGCTCAACAGCGTGCCGCGCAGCGCCGCGCTCGGCGTGATCGTCGCCGTCGCGATCGCCGTGCTGGTGGCGACCACCAAGCGGCCGTTGACCGGCTGGGCGACGGCGACGGCCGCGGCCCTCGCCCAGTTGCTCAACCACTTCGCCGGCCGCCGTGGGCCCACGGCGGAGATGCTGACCACGCAGAACTACATCGACTCCATCTGTGCCGCGGTGTTGCTCGGCGGGTTGGGCGCGGTGGCGCTGCGCCGCCCGCTGCCCGGCGCGGCGTTCGCGATAGGCGGCGTCGGGTTCTTCGGCTTCGGCGATCTCGCGGGCCTGCTGAATATCAACGCGGATCCGTACGCGGTCCTGGAGACGCCGACGCGCTGGATGATCGGCGCGGCCCTGACGCTGCTGGTGATCAGCACCTTGCACAACTGGAGGCGCACCGACGAGCCGAAGACGCCGGGGATGGCGATCGCGCTGCCGGTGACGCCGATCCTCGCCGCCATGGTGCTCGCGCTGGTGGTGCTGGCCGGCACCGAATGGCTGGGCCGCCAGTACAGCAAACTGCCCGCCGAGAGTCACGGGGTCGAGATCGCCATCGTCGTCGCGGCAACGCTCGTCAGCGCGACCGCGGCGGCCATGCTGCTACCCGGCCGCGACGGCACCGGCATGTACCTGGCCGTGAGCCTCACCGCGGCGGTCGACGCCGTGGGTTACGCGGTCCGGCCCGGCTGGACCTCCGCGGTGCTAATCGCGCTGACCGCGGCCGGACTGGCCGTCGGCGCCCGCATGCCGTCGACCGCGCTGGCCATCCTGCTCCTCGCGGGCATCTCGGTCTTCGCCCTCGTCACCTCGACGTCGGCGAGCACCGTCGCCTTCGCCGTGATCAGTGGGGTCATCGCGTTGACCGCGGGCTACTGCTGCGGCACGGTGCGACCGCACTACGCGCCCAGCGGTGTGCTCGCGCTCGCCGCGCTCTACCTTCCCTCGGCGGTGTCGGTGATGCCGGACAGGGTCAAGGACTGGCGCGAAGAGGTGGAGGTGCACGACGCGACGCCCGGCCGGACCGCGCTGGCCATCGTCGTCGGGAGCGCTCTCGGGCTCGTCATGTTGCGTAAATTGCGGCCGCGCAGCAAGGCGCAACCGAATGGGCAGCCGGAAAGCGAATCATTAGCGGACATATAGCAGGGGTCCGCGCGGATGGCGTACGCCATACGCGCCCCTTCCGCGAGAAAGGCACCCTTTCCGTAGGCTTGTCCCGAACACCCCGCCGCCCCTACTCGACGGAGTGAAGTTTGCTCGTAATCCTGCTCGTCCATGCCGCGGCCGCCTTGCTGGCTCCGCTGTGTGTGCGGGCACTGGGGCGCAACGCTTTCTACCTGCTGGCCGCGATCCCGCTCGGCGGCCTGGGGTGGGTCCTCGCGAATTGGTCCGAGCCACAGCGTGTCCGGCTGGCCTGGGCGCCGAGCATCGCACTGAATATCGAACTGCGTTTCGACACGCTCGCGGCCGTCCTGTGCGCGCTCGTGCTCGGCATCGGAGCGCTGGTTCTGGTCTACTGCGGCAGGTATTTCGACAACGACGAGCCACGGCTCGGGGTGTTCGCCGCCGAGCTGGTCGGCTTCGCCGGGGCCATGTTCGGGCTGGTCACCAGCGACAACATGGTGCTGCTCTATGTGTTCTGGGAAGCGACGACAGTGCTGTCGTTCCTGCTCATCGGGCACAACGCCGAGCAGGCGGCCAGTCGAAGGTCCGCGATTCAAGCCCTGCTGGTGACCGGGGCGGGCGGATTGGCGATGCTGGCCGGCATCGTCGTGCTCGGCACCGCGAGCGGCAGCTATCTGCTCTCGGATCTGCTGTCCGGGGCGCATCCACCGAACGGGCTCGCGATCGACGTCGCGGTGGCGCTGTTACTGGTCGGCGCGCTCACCAAGTCAGCCGTGGTGCCTTTGCATTTCTGGCTGCCCGGCGCGATGGCCGCGCCGACGCCGGTGAGCGCGTACCTGCACGCGGCGGCGATGGTGAAGGCGGGTGTGTACCTGGTCGCCCGCCTGGCGCCGGTGTTCGCGCAGAATCCGGTGTGGCACCCGCTCGTGCTCACCCTCGGCCTGGCTTCGATGCTGCTGGCCGGGCTGCGGGCGCTACAGGTCGTGGACCTGAAGCTGGTGCTGGCCTTCGGCACGGTGAGCCAGCTGGGGTTCCTGATCGTGCTCGTCGGCATCGGCACGCCCGGCGCCGCGCTGGCCGGGGTGTCGTTGATCGTCGCGCACGCGCTGTTCAAGGCGTGCCTGTTCCTGGTGGTCGGGATCATCGATCACGGTGCGGGCACGCGGGATCTACGCCGGTTGTCCGGTCTCGGCCGCCGGGCTCCCGTGCTGTGCGCCACCGCGGTGCTCGCCGCGCTCAGCATGGCGGGGATCCCGCCGCTGCTCGGCTTCGTCGGCAAGGAGAGCGCGCTGAGCGCCGTGCTGGACGCCGACGTGCTCACCGCCCCCGCACGCAGCGCGGTATTCGCCGGCGTGGTGCTCGGTTCGATGCTGACCGTCGGCTACAGCATCCGATTCGTCTGGGGCGCCTTCGCCGACAAGCGCGGTGCGCCGGAGCCCGCCCCCGGCACCACCACCGTCGCTCACCACCCGAGCGAAGTACCGATCGCCGAGGACCAGCCGGAAGGCGGGGACCATTGCCGCTGGCACCCGCCGGGCGCGCTGTTCCTGGCGTCACCGGCGCTCCTCGCCGTCGCGAGTCTCCTCGCCGGTCTCGCGCCGTCGTGGCTGGACGCCCGGTTGCGTCCCTACGCCGAAACGCTGACCGGCCCCGCGCCCGAGCATCTGGCGCTGTGGCACGGATTCACCCCCGCATTGGCGACGACGCTGCTGATCGTCGCCGTAGGTGTCGCGCTGTACCGGCTGCGCACCCGCTTCGTCGAATCGGCGCACCCGCGCCTGGGCAACGCCGACCGCGCCTACGACGCCACGCTGCGCGCGATGGACACCCTCTCGCTGCGAATGACCGGCGCCGTACAGCGCGGGTCGCTGCCGCTGAGTCAGGCCGCGATCCTGGTCACGCTGATCGTCCTGCCGACCGCCCTGCTCGCCGTCGGCACCCGCACCGGCGTGACGCTGCGGTGGTGGGATTCGCCCCTGCAAGCGGCCATCGGCGCGATCATGGTGGTGACCGCGCTCGCGGCGACGGTGCTGCGCAACCGATTGGCGAGCGTGCTGGTCGTCGGCGTGACCGGTTACGGCAGTGGCGTGATCTTCGCGCTGCACGGCGCGCCCGACCTCGCGCTGACCCAATTCCTGGTGGAGACGCTGACGCTGGTGATCTTCGTTCTGGTCCTGCGCGCCTTTCCCGCGCGGATCGAGGCCAGCCGCGCGACCGCGTTCAAGTTCCGCAGGGCGATGCTGGCCGCGGGGACCGGAGCGGTGGTCGCGGTTCTGGCCGGTTTCGCCGTCGCCGCCCGCACCGCCGAACCCATCTGGCCCCGGATTCCCGACGCGGCTTACGAATTCGGCGGCGGGAAGAACGCCGTGAACGTCCTGCTGGTCGACCTACGGGCCTGGGACACCCTCGGTGAGATCTCGGTGCTCGTCGTCGCCGCCACCGGCGTCGCGTCCTTGGTGTTCCGCAGCAGGCGTTTCGGCAGCGCGCCGCGCGCGGCGGACTCTCCCGACTACGACCCGGAACTGGTGAGCTGGCTGCCCGCGGGCCGGTTGGTCGACCGGGCCGAACGGTCGATGGTCCTGCAGATCACCACCCGGCTGGTGTTCCCGACCATCATGCTGCTGTCGGTCTACTTCTTCTTCTCCGGGCACAACGCGCCGGGCGGCGGGTTCGCGGGCGGGCTCACCGCGGGGCTCGCGCTGACCCTGCGGTATCTCGCGGGCGGGCGCTACGAACTGGGCGAGGCGCTGCCCGTCGACGCGGGGCATGTCCTCGGTGCGGGCCTCACCTTGGCAGCGGGCACCGCGGTCTCCTCGCTGCTGCTCGGCGCGCCGCCGCTGTCCTCGGCGATCATCGAGGTTTCGCTGCCGGTGGTCGGCCACGTCAAGGTGGTCACCGCGCTGCTGTTCGATCTCGGCGTCTATCTGATCGTGGTCGGCCTGGTGCTGGACGTGCTGCGCAGTCTCGGCGCGCGGCTGGACAGCGAGCTGGCCGACGCCGAGCCCCCGGCGAGGAAAGGCGGTTCCCGCGCATGACCGCGAATCTGACCCTGCTGATCGTGATCGGCGTCCTGGTCGCGTGCGGGGTGTATCTGATCCTGGAACGCGCCGTGTCGAAGATGCTGCTCGGGTTGATCCTGTTCGGCAACGCGGTGAACCTGCTGATCCTCACCGCGGGCGGCGGCGACGGCGCGGCACCCATCCGGGGGGCGGCCGCCACCGCGGAGATGGCCGACCCGCTCGCTCAGGCGATGGTGCTCACCGCCATCGTGATCACCATGGGCATCGCGGCCTTCGTGCTCGCGCTGGCCTACCGCGCCTACATGCTCACCACCAGCGACGACGTCGCCAACGACGAAGAGGACGCGGAGGTCGCCCGGCGGCGGGCCGGAGAGGACCCGGAGACGTGAGCCTGTCCCCCGGCCTGCTGCCGGTCCTCGCGCCGCTGCCGGTGCTCGTTCCGCTGCTCGGCGCCGCGGCCACGCTCGTCTTCGGCCGCAGGCCCCGCATCCAGAGCGTGGTCATCGTCGGGGCGCTCACCGGTGTGGTGGTGATCTGCGGGCTGCTGCTGTTCCTGGCCGACCGGGACGGCACCACCGCGTTGCAGGTCGGCGATTGGGCGGCGCCGATCGGCATCACGCTGGTGGTGGACCGGCTCTCGGCGGCGATGCTGCTCGTCTCGTCCATCGTGCTGCTGTCGGTCGCCCTCTACGGCGCGGGCCAGAACATTCGCGACGGCGACGAGCGGCAACCCACCTCCATCTACCGGCCGACGTATCTGGTGCTGACCGCGGGTGTTTCGGCCGCTTTCCTGGCCGGTGACCTGTTCAACCTGTTCGTGGGTTTCGAGATCCTGCTCGCCGCGTCGTTCGTGCTCCTCACGGTGGGCGCGACCACCGAACGCATCCGCGCGGGCGTGGCCTACGTGATGGTGTCGATGGTCTCCTCGCTGATCTTCCTCACCGGCATCGGGCTCACCTACGCGGCCACCGGAACGCTGAATCTCGCCCAGCTCGCGGTGCGGTTCGGCGCGGTGCCGGAGGGCACCCGCACGGCGATCTTCGGAGTGCTGCTGGTGGCGTTCGGCATCAAGGCCGCCGTCTTCCCGCTGTCGAACTGGCTGCCCGACTCCTATCCGACCGCCCCGGCCCCGGTCACCGCCGTGTTCGCCGGCCTGCTCACCAAAGTCGGTGTGTACGCGATCATCCGCACGCACTCGCTGCTGTTCCCCACGGGCGGCTTCGACGCGATCCTGCTGACGTGCGGCCTGCTGACCATGCTCGTGGGCATCCTCGGCGCCATCGCGCAGAGCGACATCCGCCGCTTGCTGTCGTTCACCCTGGTCAGCCACATCGGTTACATGGTGTTCGGGGTGGGCTTGGCCACCGCGTCGGGGCTGGCGGGCGCGGTCTTCTACGTGGCGCACCACATCCTGGTGCAGACCGCGCTGTTCCTGGTGGCGGGGCTGATCGAGCGGCAGGCCGGCTCGACCTCGCTGCGCAGGCTGGGCGGGCTCGCCGCGGCCAGTCCGCTGCTGGCGGTGCTGTTCCTCATTCCCGCGCTGAATCTCGGCGGGATACCCCCGTTCTCCGGGTTCATCGGCAAGGTCGCGCTCTTGCAGGCGGGCGCCGAACGCGGCAGCGTGCTGGCCTGGCTGCTGGTCGGGGGCGCGGTGCTCACCAGCCTGCTCACCCTCTACGCGGTCGCCCGGGTATGGAGCAAGGCGTTCTGGCGGCCCCGCGCGGACGCCCCCGAGGGTCATCTCACCGCGGCGAAGCCGCCGACGCTGATCGAGGAGGCGACCGACGTGCACTACGACGAGCGCACCGATCCCGGCCGGATGCCGCCGCTGATGGTGTTGTCCACCGCGGCGCTCGTGGCGGTCGGGCTGTGCCTGACGGTGCTGGCCGGTCCGATCCTGACGATCGCCGACCGAGCCGCGGCCGACCTGCGCGACCCCGGCGTGTACATCGGTGCGGTGCTGGGTGGTTCGCGATGAGCGTCGAGCAGACCGGGCGCGGCCGCGGACACGAGGCGGTCGTCCGGGTCGGCGTCCTCGTGTGGCTCACCGTGGTCTGGCTCGCCCTGTGGGGCGATCTGAGCGTCGCGAACCTGCTGGGCGGGCTGGTGGTCGCCGCCCTGATCATGGTGGCGTTGCCGCTGCCACGCGTTCCGGTGTCGGGTCGGCTGAACCCGCTGCCGCTGCTCGAACTGGTCGTGGTGAGCGCCTATTACGCGCTGGAGTCGAGCCTCCAGGTCGCCTGGTTCGCGATCCGGCCCGCTCCCACCCCGGTGTCCGGAGTGCTGCGGGTGTACGCCCGCACGCGGTCGGATCTGGTGCTGGTGCTCTGGACCGATGTGCTCAACCTGATCCCCGGCACGATGGTGCTGGAGATCGACCGCAGGCGCTGCGTCATCTACGTCCACGTCTTGGACGTGGGCAGCGACGCGGCCGTGGACAAGTTCTTCCGGATCACCCGGCGGCTGGAACGCCTGCTGATCGAAGCCTTCGAACGCCCGACCGGATGGCCGTACTCCCGGCCGCCCGCACCCTCGGAGGTGGCGGAGTGACCGTCGTCGCCGTGCTCGCCGCCGTCGTCCTGACGGCGGCCGGGCTGCTGACCACCTATCGCGTCGTCCTGGGGCCGAGCACGTTGGACCGGGTCGTCGCCCTCGACTCGCTGATGGCCATCGCGGCTTCGGGACTGGCCGTGTGGGCGGCCTACAGCGCCGACACCACCGTGGTGCCCGCGATCGTCGCGCTGGCGCTGGTCGGATTCCTCGGTTCGGCCGCCGTGTCCCGATTCCGGGTACGGGACGACAAATGAACCTTTGGCACGTGCTCGCCGGCTCCCTGATCCTGCTCGGCTCTGCGCTGGCGCTGACCGCCGCGCTCGGCATCGTCCGCTTCCCGGACACGCTGACCCGGATGCACGCGGCCACCAAACCGCAGGTCACCGGGTTGATCCTGGTGCTCGCCGGTGCCGCGATCCAGCTGCGCGGGCACGGCGGTGTCTGGGCGCTGGCGCTGGTGGGGCTGTTCACCCTGCTCACCGCCCCGGTGATCGCCCACCTCATCGGCCGCACCGCCTACCGCGAGCAGCGCCACCGGGACGGCCTGTTGCGCGTCAACGAGATGCGCGACGACGACGTCGACTAGCCGCGTGCCGGACTCAGCGCGCGGCGGGCTCGACCTCCCGTTCGGCCCGCAGCGGCGGCCGCGCGGCCGCGAACCAGGTCGCGTGGAACGCCGCCGCCAGTCCGGCCAGCAGCCCGAGCACGACGGTGCCCGCGAGTACCGGGTACTCGGCCATCGGCACGGCGAGGTAGCGGTAGGACAGCAGCAACGCCGCCAGCACGACCGCCCCGGAGCCGACCAACCGGATCCGGAACCATCCCCAGCCGCGCTCCGGGTCGCGCAACGCCGATTCGACGGTGAGGCACAGCACCGCGCCCGCCACCAAGTCGACGCCGTAGTGGTAGCCGAAGCCGAGCGTGGCGGCGAGCGTGGCCAGCAGCCAGAACGCGCCGCCCCAGCGCAGCCAGCCCGGGGCGGGTTCGCCGTCGCTGTCGCGGCGGGTGTGCAGGAACACCGACAGCGCCCACGCGGTGTGCATCGAGGGCATGCAGTTGCGCGGAACCGCCGCGTCGAACGGCAGCGGCATCGGGTTCCGGTCGATCGGCGGCACCACCCCGGGCCAGTAGTTGCCCAGTTGCAGCCCGTTGCCGTCCGGCCCGAACGCGAACATCGGCCCCACCACCGGAAAGAGCACGTACACCAAGGGACCGATCAAGCCGAGCACCAGGAAGGTCCGCACCAGGTAGTGCGACGGCCACCGGCCCGACGACGTCACTCGGCGCAGCTGCCACACCGCGACGACGATCGCCGCCACGGGCAGCTCGATGTAGACCCAGTGCAGCACCGCGTAGACCACCGGTCCCATCGCGTCGACCGCCCGGCCGAGCACCCACGACGGATCGCCCAGCGCGTGGTCGGCCAGGATCACGTACTCGTCGAGCACGGTCGGCCTGCCGATCACGGTGACGTGCAGCCAGACGTCGCCGACCTTGGTGGCCAGCACCAGCAGCGCGCCGAGCGCGGCCGCGTGCAGCGCGTCGCGCCGTTCGGCGCCGGACCAGCGCAGCCAGGCCACCAGCGCCAGCCCGGTCAGCACGATCACCGGGCCGTTCCCGATCGCGAACGGCGCTCCCGCCACTAGGCGGACGCCCGCCCACACCACGTCGATGGCCGCCGCGACACCCACCACGACCAGCCTGCGGCGGGTCGAGATGCCCACCAGCGCGAGGACGAGCCCCGCCCAGGGCACCGACATCGATTTGGGTGTGCCGATGTAGTCCCGCCCCAAACTCTCCAGGGGGCCTTCGAATCCCTGCCAGAGGGCGACGCCCTGCAACACGATCAGCAGAACCGGCACCGCGGCCACCGCGGCGACGACCCCTACCCGAGTTCGCGGCACGCGACGGCGCGATACCGCACTTCCTACTTCGGAACCCGGGTATTCGACAAGCATCCGACCATAGTAAACGGGGGGTGAACGCCGTCCCCCTGACCAGCTGAACAGCAGCCGACCGCTATCCGGCCGGACGCTACTGCTTCAGCTCCTCGACCAGCGCGTCCACCACCGCGACCAGATCGCCCTGCGACGCCGCCGCGACGCGGCGCTGCCGCTGATAGGACGCCCCGCGCTTGGGGATCTCGGCGACCAGCGCGAGTTCGTCCGCGCAGCCCAGGCGCGCCGCCGTCGGCTCCAACCGGTTCAGCAGATCGTCCAGGTCGTCGGTGACCAAACGCTCGTTGCTGTCGGCGTCGGTGATGATGATCGCGTCCAGCCCGTAACGGGCGGCGCGCCACTTGTTCTCCTGCACGTGCCACGGCGGCAGGGTGGGCAGGTCCTCGCCGTTCTCGACGCGGTGATCGAGGTCGACGATCAGGCAATGGATGAGGGCGGCCAGCGCCGCCAGTTCGGTGCGCGTGGAGATGCCGTCGCAGACCCGCACCTCGATGGTGCCCCACTTGGGCGCCGGGCGGATGTCCCAGTGCATGCCGCCCAGCTGCGTGAACACGCCCGTCTTGACCTCGTCGTGCACGAAATGCTCGAACTGGGTCCAGTTCTCGAACTGGAACGGCAGGCCCGCGGTCGGCAGCTGCTGGAACATCAGCGTCCGGTTGCTGGCATACCCGGTATCCGACCCGGACCACATCGGCGAACCCGCCGACAGCGCGAGCAGATGCGGATACGACAGCAGCAAGGAGTTGAGGATCGGAAACACCTTGTCGCGGTGGGAGACCCCGACGTGCACGTGCACACCCCAGATCATCATCTGGCGGCCCCACCACTGCGTGCGCTCGATCAACTCGTCGTAGTGCTCCGACCGGGTCAGTTGCTGGGCCGACCACTGCGCGAACGGATGGGTTCCCGCGCAGAACAAGTCGACGCCCAAGGGGTCGGCCGCGCGCCGCACCGTGTTCATGGTGCCGGTCAGGTCCTCCACCGCCGCGCCGACGGTCTCGTGCACACCGGTGACGAGTTCGACGGTATTACGCAGCAACTCCTTGGTGACCTGCGGCGTGCCGTCGTGGGCGCGCAGCTCACCGAGGGAATCGAACACCGCCGCAGCGGTATTCGACAGGTCGCGGGTCACCTTGTCCACCAAGGCGATCTCCCATTCGACCCCGATGGTGGGCCGGGGCGAACCTTCGAAGGGAACGTGCTCGATTCCTGCCCCGGCCATATGCCACCCGCGCTACTGGATCACGCCACAGGCGACACGGCCACCCGCGTCGCCCGTCGCTAGGGTCGACTCATCGGGACCCGCGACGCCGTCGGCGCGGGAATAACGGTTGGGGATGTTGCCGAAGTTGTCGGCGTCGGCGTGGATGATCAGGGCCTTGCCCTTGACGTCGTCCAGCGTCACCGCGTCGGTGGTGGTGACCAGCTTGGCCACGCCGTCGCCGCGCACCTCCAGCGAGGTCAGATCGCCGCTGGCCGGATGCGCGTTGGCGCTGCCGACCTGCAGATGGCCACCGGCGGACAAGAAGTCGCCCGCCGGGCCGCCGGTCGGCGCGACGGAGTTCGGCTCGCACTTGCCTACCTGGTGCACGTGCAGGCCGTGGAAGCCGGGACGCAGCCCGTGCGCCTCGACGGTGATCTGCAGGTGGTTGCCGTCCTTGGCGAAGTTCGCGGTGCCGACCGACGCGCCCGAGGGGTCCTTCAACTGCACGTTCACCCCCTCCTCGGTGTGCGGGGTGCCGTGCTCGGTGCTCGACCGACCGGCCGGGGCGGGGGACCCGGTCCACACCGGCGGGGTGGTTCCCTGGACGTCACTCGACTCCTGGCTGTTCGAGCAGGCGGCGAGGCCGAACACCGCGACCGCGAGCACCGGGGTCACAGTCCGCCAGGACGGGCGTCGAGTTGTGGACGGGGCCATCGGGGAACTCCTTTACGAGTACCGAGTTTACGAGTAAAGCTGGGTGGACACGTTCGTTACCGGACAAGATGATGCCACGCCGCGCCGCCGCGCCCCCGACAGGGCGGCGTGCCCTCACCTCACGTTCGCCGGTCCGCGCGTACGAACAGCGGCTACACGGGTCAGTTACCCGTGACGATCACGGTTACACCCGGTCCGGTGTCCCCGATTGCGTCCGATTTGGGTGCCACCGCCGCGCCGAGATCGTCCGCGATGGCCTGTGCCGCTTCCTTGTCGCCAGCCGAATTGCCGTAGTAGACAGTGGTTTTCGCGATATTCGAGCCGGGGTAGTTGCCCGTTTCCGCGATGGTCCACCCGTCCGCCGCGAGCTGACCGGCCGTCTTGGCCGCGAGCCCGGCCACCATACTGTTGTTGAGCACGCGAACCGGGACCGAACGGGCCGCCGCGGACGTGGTCGGCGCGGCCGTGGTGGTCGGCGTCACCGCGGCGGACGAGGCCGCTGCCGAGGTCGGCGCCTTGGGCGCGGTGGTGCTCGCCGGGACCTGCGGCGCGGCGGTCGCGCTGGAGGTCGGCGAATCGCTGGTTCCCGAGGCGTCGGTGTCGGCGTCGGAACTCGACAGCGACATCGCGCCGAGACCGGCGAAGACGATGGCCAACGCGATCAGCACCATCGCCAGGGCGCGCAACGGTGGCCCACCGGAGGTGGGATTCGGGTAGCTCACCCTCGCGAGCCTAGTCGCACCGAGCGGGTCCGGGTCCGCATCGCCGGGTCAGACCTGGAATCCCAGCCGGCGCGCCGCACGCGCCTTCTGCCTGCTCGCGCGCAGCCTGCGCAGCCGCTTCACCAGCATCGGATCGGCGGCCAGCGCCTCGGGCCGGTCGACCACCGCGTTCAGCACCTGGTAGTACCGCGTCGGTGACATGGCGAACAGCTCGCGGATCGCCTCTTCCTTCGCGCCCGCGTACTTCCACCACTGGCGCTCGAAGGCCAGGATGTCGAGTTCGCGGCGGCTCAGTCCGGCGTCGTCGGCCTGTCCGGCCGCGGCGTGTCCCGTCGTGACCTCTTCGCTCGCGGAAAGGCCGTCCTGGCTCTCGGAAAGATTCCGTGCCGCTGCGCCGTCCATCTCGCTCCCTCGCCGAGTGACCACCAGACGAAAATGGTGCTTGTACGTCGCGGAACATTCAACCACGCGCGCCGGGAATCGCCCGGGCCGCGGCGCGGCGTGTTCCCTACCTGCCGGTAGTTCCCGGCACCCGGGGCGGGGTGACGTGGCGCGCACGGCAATAATTGGCGCATGGCAATCCTCCCGATCGTGATCGTCGGCGACCCGGTTCTGCACAACCCGACCGAGCGGGTCACGCAATCGCCGGAGGAATTGGCTCCGCTCATCGCGGACATGTACGAGACGCTCGAGGCGGCGCACGGCGTGGGCCTCGCGGCCAACCAAGTCGGCGTTCCGCTGCGCCTGTTCGTCTACGACTGCCCCGACCTGGGCGCGGACGGCGCCGCCACCCGCCGCCGCGGGGTGGTGGTCAACCCGGTGCTGGAGACCTCGGAGCTCCCGGAGACCATGCCCGACCCGGACGACGACGAGGAGGGTTGTCTGTCGGTTCCCGGCGAGCAGTTCCCCACCGGCCGCGCCGAGTGGGCGAAGGTGACCGGCACCGACGAGCGCGGCGAGCCGATCGAGGTGGAGGGCAAGGGCTTCTTCGCGCGCATGCTGCAGCACGAGGTCGGGCACCTGGACGGGTTCCTCTACGTGGACGTACTGATCGGCCGCAACGCGCGCGCCGCCAAGAAGGCGATCAAACGCAACGGCTGGGGCACACCGGGCCTGACCTGGCTGCCGGGCACCGATCCCGATCCGTTCGGGCATGACGACTGACCCCGCCGCCGGTCTGCCCGATATCCCGCTCGGCCGCCGCGTGGTGCTGCGCTATCAGCTGCCCGCGGGTTATCCCCAACCGCTGACCGACGTGATCGGCGAGCTCGTCTCCTTGGACCCGCCGACCGTGCGCGGCGCCGACGGCACGGTCGTCTCGGTGGCGCCGGAGCGCGTGGTCGCGCTGAAGGCCCTGGGCCCCAGGCCGATTCGCACGAAGGAGATCCGCGCGCTGGAGGCCGCGGCCGCCTATGGCTGGCCGGGCGTCGAGCACGCGTGGATCGACGGCTGGCTGGCACGCGCGGGTCACGGATACACGGGGCGCGCGAATTCGGCTGTGCCGCTCGGCAGCTCGGACGGGCCCGCCGCCGTCTCCGCGGAGACGCTGCGCCGGATCGGCGAGTGGTACACCGCGCACGGCCTGCCCGTGCAGCTCGCGCTGCCCGATCGGCTGGCCCCCGTGCCGCCCGGCTGGCACAGCTGGCGGGAGACGCTGATGCTGGCCATCGATATCGACAATTTCGTTCTGCCGCAGGGCCCTTCGATGGTGCGGATCGCGCCCGCGCCGGACCACGACTGGCTGGGGATGCACCGCTACGGCGGCGAAGATCCTGCCGCTCGCCCGATTTCCGTTCCCGCGCCGGATCCCGAGGTGCTGACCGCGGTCCTGGACGGTGAACTGGGCTTCGCCTCGCTCGGCCTGCCGCGCCCCATCGCGATCGGCCGCGGCGCGCTCACCACCGCCCCGGACGGACGACGCTGGATCGGCCTCACCTGCGTGGCCGTCGCCGCCGCGCACCGCAGGCACGGGCTCGGTTCGCTGGTCTGCGCCGAGCTGGTGCGCTGGGGTCACGACCGCGGCGCGACGCACGCGTATCTCCAGGTGGAGGCGGCCAACGAGGCGGCCGTCGCGATGTACCGCGAACTGGGTTTCGTCGATCACCACGCCTACCGCTACGCCGCGCCCGAACCCCTCGCCGGGCCCGGCGGACTGCGGTAGAACAGACCTGTCACCCGCGAAGGAAGGCCGCAGTGCGTCTCGCCACCTGGAATGTCAACTCGATCCGCTCCCGGCTCGACCGTGTCGCGGACTGGCTCGATCGCCAGGACATCGACGTGCTGGCCATCCAGGAGACCAAGTGCCGTGACGACCAGTTCCCGTTCGAGCGCTTCGACGAGCTGGGCTACGAGGTCGCCCATCTGGGGATCAACCAGTGGAACGGGGTGGCGATCGTCTCCCGGGTCGGTCTCGCCGATGTCGAGTTCGCCTTCCCGGACCAGCCCGGTTTCGACAAGGACGCGGGCGAGTCGCTGATCAGCACGCCGGTCGTCGAGTCCCGCGCGATCGGCGCCACCTGCGGTGGCGTGCGGGTGTGGAGCCTGTACGTGCCCAACGGCCGCACCCTGGGCGACCCGCACTACGCCTACAAGCTGGAATGGCTGGCCGCGCTGCGGGACAACGGCGCGCGCTGGCTGGCCGAGGACCCGCAGGCCAAGATCGCGCTGGTGGGCGACTGGAACATCGCCCCGACCGACGACGATGTGTGGTCCGTGGAGTACTTCGCCGACAAGACGCACACGTCGCAGCCGGAACGCGCGGCCTTCCAGGCCGTCGTGGACGCCGGATACGCGGATGTCATGCGCCCGTTCGCGCCGGGACCGGGCGTTTACACCTATTGGGATTACACCCAGCTGCGCTTCCCGCGTAAAGAGGGGATGCGCATCGATTTCATCCTCGCTTCCCCCGCGCTCGCCGCCACCGTGACGGACGCCATGGTCGATCGTGAGGCGCGAAAGGGCAAGGGCGCCAGCGACCACGCTCCGGTGATCGCCGAATTCGCCGACGAACCCGGGCGCTCGTGACGCGCCCGGCACAGCCGCCTTTCCCGCGCCGCAGCAGCGGAAACCGGCCGGCCGGCGCCCGGCTCGGCGTGAACGGCGACGCGGGACAACGGCAGCGGGCGCAGCATCTCGGCCCGGAGCGCCGCCGCCCGCAGGTGCTCGACGCCGCGCTCGCCATCGCCGTGGAGCACGGCATCGCCGCGGTCACCATGGCCGCGATCGCGGAGCGGATGAACGTGACCAGGCCGGTGGTCTACGCCTGCTTCGCCGATCGGGTCGAGCTGATCGAGGCGCTGATCCAGCGCGAGGAAGGCTACCTGGTCAGCGGCGTGCTGGAGGTGGTGACGCCGCGGGACGTGGACGCGGACGAGACCGTGTTCGTCGAGGGATTCCGCGCGCTGCTGACGAAGGCCGCGAGCAGGCCCGACGCCTGGCGGCTGGTCTACGGGAACCCCGACCCCGCCGTGGCGAAGTCGTTCGGGCGCGGCCGCGCGCTCGTGGTCGAGCGCTGTGCCAAGCTCCTACGCCCGACGTTGCGCGCCTGGGGCACCGCCGACGCCGAGCGCAAGCTGCCGGTGCTGGTGGAGCAGTGGGTGTCCGCGGGCGAGGGCGCCGTGCGCGCGCTGCTCGCGGACCAGGACGGCTGGACACCGGCGGATCTCGGCGCGTTCGTCGGGGCCGCGGTCTACCGCGCCCTGCGAAACGCCTGATAGACGATCCGGCCGCACTACGATGGTGATCAACTATCCGACCACGGGCTGGCGGAGGAACGGTCATGGCGTTCTATCGGCAAGTGGGTGCGGTACCGCCGAAGCGGCACACCCAGCATCGTGACGAGCAAGGCCGGCTCTACTACGAGGAGCTGATGGGCGAGGAGGGCTTCTCCGGCGACTCCTCGCTGCTCTATCACCGCGGCCTGCCGCCCGCGCTGGTCGATTCGACGGTCTGGGAGTTGCCCGACCAGCGGACCACGCCGAATCATCCACTGCGCCACCGCCATCTGCGGCTGCACGCCCTGTTCCCCGGCGACACCCCGGCCGAGACCGATCCGGTCACCGGGCGGCGCCTGCTGCTCGGCAACGCGGATGTGCGCATCTCCTACGTCGTCGCCAAGGGCGGATCGCCGTTGTACCGCAACGCGATCGGCGACGAACTGGTGTACGTGGAGTCCGGCGCGGCGGTGGTGGAGACCGTGTTCGGCGCGCTGCCCGCGCGTCAGGGTGATCAGGTCCTCATTCCGCGTGCGACCACGCACCGCTGGCGGCCCACCGGACCGGATGCCCTGCGCGCGTATGTGATCGAGGCGACCGGGCACATCACGCCGCCGAAGCGCTACCTGTCGAAGTTCGGCCAGCTGCTCGAGCACGCCCCGTATTGCGAGCGCGACCTGCACGGACCGACCGAGCCGCTCACCACGACCGGCGCCGACGTGGAGGTGCTGGTCAAGCACCGGCCCGGCGGACAGGTCGTCGGCACCCGGATGGTCTATGCCAGCCATCCGTTCGACGTGGTCGGCTGGGACGGCTGCCTGTACCCGTTGACCTTCAATATCGCCGACTTCGAGCCGATCACCGGCCGCATCCATCAGCCGCCGCCCGTCCATCAGGCATTCGAGGGCGGCAACTTCGTCGTCTGCAATTTCGTGCCGCGCAAAGTGGACTATCACCCGCTGTCGATCCCCGTGCCGTACTACCACTCCAACGTCGACTCCGACGAAGTGATGTTCTATTGCGGCGGGAACTACGAGGCGCGCAAGGGCTCCGGGATCGCCCAGGGTTCGGTGTCGGTGCATCCCGGCGGCTACGCGCACGGCCCGCAACCCGGCGCCTACGAGAACAGCATCGGCATCGAGTACTTCGACGAGCTGGCCGTCATGGTGGACACCTTCCGCCCGCTGGAACTCGGCGAGGGTGCGCTGGCCTGCGAAGACACCACCTACGCGTGGACCTGGTCCGGGCGGGGCCCCGAGTGAGGACGAGAGTCGAGGTATCCCCGGAGTCCCTGTTCGGTCCGGACAACCTGCCGTACGGCGTGTTCGCGCCGACCGGCGGCAGTCCCCGGGTCGGCGTGCGGCTCGGCGAACACGTCATCGATGTGGCTGCGCTCCTGGATGATCCGCTGTTCGCCCAACCGAGCCTGAACGCCTTCCTCGCGCAGGGTCCCGCACGCTGGCGCGCGGTGCGCGACCGAATCCGCGAGGCGGTCGAGGGGGAGGTGGACAGCGCCGCGGTACACCCCCTGTCCGACGTGGCACTGCGGCTGCCGGTGCGGATCGGCGACTACGTGGACTTCTACGCGAGCATCGATCACGCGACGAATCTCGGCCGCCTGTTCCGGCCGGATGGTGACCCGCTGCTGCCGAACTGGCGGCACCTGCCGGTGGGCTATCACGGGCGGGCGGGGACCGTGGTGGTGTCCGGCACCGACGTGGCGCGGCCGTGCGGGCAGCGCCGATCGGAATCCGGCGCGCCGGATTTCGGCCCGTCGCGGCGGCTGGACATCGAGGCGGAGCTCGGCTTCGTGATCGGCGTCGGCTCGCGGCTCGGCGCGCCGGTCGGCATCGACGAGTTCGCCGACCGGGTGTTCGGCGTCGCGCTGGTCAACGATTGGTCCGCCCGCGACATCCAGGCGTGGGAGTACCAGCCGCTCGGCCCGTTCCTCGGCAAGTCGTTCGCGACCTCCATGTCGCCGTGGATCACCCCGCTGGCCGCGCTCGAGTCCGCGCGGGTACCGCTGCCCGAGCAGTCGCCCGCGCCGCTGCCCTACCTGCGCGGGACGGAGCATTGGGGCCTGGACATCGAACTGACCGTGGCGTGGAACGGACAGCCGGTCGCGTACCCGCCCTACCGCCGGATGTACTGGTCACCGGCGCAGATGCTCGCCCATCTCACCTCGAACGGCGCCGCCACGCGACCCGGGGATCTGTACGCCTCAGGCACCGTCTCCGGCCCCGAACCGGACCAGCGCGGCTCCTTCATAGAGTTGTCCTGGGGCGGCAGCGAGCCCGTCCTGGTGAACGACCGGAAACGTACCTTCCTGGAGGACGGCGACGAAGTGACGATCACGGCCTCGGCTCCCGGGCCGGGTCCGGCCCGGATCGGATTGGGCGAGGTCACCGGGCGCATCGTTCCGGCACACTCGCCCGGTCGCGGCGCCCAGGAGCGACGACGATAGCCGCGCCGCAGCAGCAACCGGCTGGCGCTTGAGCGCGCCGGCATCCGGGTACGCCGCCGCTACGGCCCCATCCGCCTGACAAGGAGCGAGGTCATGACCGATCGCCCGCACGCAGCGCACCGCCGCCCCGATGGCGTCGACGATGTCACCGTGGCCGCCACCGGCAAACTCTCCGAAGCCCTGGAGACCATCGAACGCGCACGCGGCCATCTGTACGCCTTCCACCAGCTGACCGGCGGGGCTGATCTGGCGCTCGACGAGGCCGTGGAGCTGTTCCGCGAGGCCGGGCACGCGCACATCGCCGAGCGGATCTCCACCGAGTTGATCGGCCGCAACGTCCTGGCCGGGCGTTGGACATTCCAGGTCGTCGAGGAATACGACGACGGCTACTACGGCCTGTTCCGCGACGTCGAGCGGGCCGCCCGGGAGGAACTGCTCGGCGGACGCCGCCACCTCTACGAAGCCGAGATGAAAGAAGCCCGCCGTACTCATGGCGCACCGGGCCATTCGGCCACGCCGGAGACAGCGGAAGACCCCTGACCGGACAAGCGCCGATGCCGCTGCCTGGCCATTCGCTCCCGCTGCGCGAATCACCGGGCACGGGTCCGGGACGGCCGGGTATGGTCGGGCGGGAAAATTCCACAACCAACGGGGGCTCGCACCAGCGGGCTGAGAGGACGGCTAGCCGCAAGGCGTCAGGGCCGTCGACCGTATGAACCTGACCGGGTAATGCCGGCGTAGGGAGGAAAGAATGGCACCCGACGGCGTCTCCGCACCTGTCGACAGCGTCACCACCGGCCCCATCGAGGGCAGCGTCAAGCACTATCTCGAGGTCGAGGACCTGCGCATTCCGGTGCGCCGGATCAATCTGACCAACGGGGAGCATTTCGACGTCTACGACACGTCCGGCCCGTACACCGACGAGACGGCGACGATCGATCTCGAAGGCGGTCTACCGAAGCTGCGCGACACCTGGACCAGACCGGAGGGGAAGGGCCCGCGCACCCAGCTCGCCTGGGCCCGTGAAGGCATCGTCACGCCCGAGATGCGGTTCATCGCCGCGCGTGAGGGCGTCTCGCCGGAATCGGTACGCGAGGAGGTGGCCGCGGGCCGCGCGGTCATCCCGGCCAACCATAAGCATCCGGAGCTCGAGCCGACCATCATCGGCAAGAAGTTCCTGGTCAAGATCAACGCGAACATCGGGAACTCGGCCGTCTCCTCCTCGATCGCCGAAGAGGTGGAGAAGATGGTGTGGGCCACCCGCTGGGGCGCGGACACCATCATGGACCTGTCCACCGGCAAGAACATCCACGAGACCCGCGAGTGGATTCTGCGCAACTCCCCCGTTCCCGTCGGCACCGTGCCGATCTACCAGGCGCTGGAGAAGGTGAACGGCGACCCCACCGCGCTCACCTGGGAGATCTACCGCGACACCGTGATCGAGCAGTGCGAGCAGGGCGTGGACTACATGACCGTGCACGCGGGCGTGCTGCTGCGCTATGTCCCGCTGACCGCCAAGCGGGTGACCGGCATCGTCTCGCGCGGCGGGTCGATCATGGCCGCTTGGTGCCTGGCGCACCACCGGGAATCGTTCCTCTACACGCACTTCGAGGAACTCTGCGAGATCCTGGCGCGCTACGACGTCACCTTCTCCCTCGGCGACGGCCTGCGTCCCGGCTCCATCGCCGACGCCAACGACGAGGCGCAGTTCGCCGAGCTGCGCACCCTGGGCGAGCTGACCAAGATCGCGAAATCGCATGGCGTGCAGGTCATGATCGAGGGACCCGGCCACGTGCCGATGCACAAGATCGTGGAGAACGTGCGGCTCGAGGAGGAACTGTGCGAGGAGGCGCCGTTCTACACCCTCGGCCCGCTCGCCACCGACATCGCGCCCGCCTACGACCACATCACCTCCGCGATCGGCGCCGCCATCATCGCGCAGGCGGGCACCGCCATGCTGTGTTACGTCACGCCGAAGGAACACCTCGGCCTGCCCAACCGCGACGACGTGAAAGTCGGCGTGATCACCTACAAGATCGCCGCGCACGCCGCCGACCTCGCCAAGGGCCATCCGCACGCGCAACAGCGGGACGACGCGCTGTCGAAAGCCCGTTTCGAGTTCCGCTGGCGTGACCAGTTCGCGTTGTCGCTGGACCCGGACACCGCGCGCGAATACCACGACGAGACGCTGCCCGCCGAGCCCGCCAAGACCGCGCACTTCTGCTCCATGTGCGGACCCAAGTTCTGCTCGATGCGGATCTCGGCGGACGTGCGCGAGTACGCGGAGCGTCAGGGTCTGAACGAAGTCGAGGCGCTGGAGGCGGGCATGGCGGAGAAGTCCGCCGAGTTCGCCAGTCGCGGCAACGCCGTCTATCTGCCCGTCGTCTCGTAACGACCACCCGCCGCCCGCCACCGGGGCGGGCGGCGGGACGCCGGATCATCACTGGTCAGCGTTCGAGGTAGAGCCGTTCGCAGGGCAAGCGTGGGAGCCCGGTCGTGTCGCCGGGCAGCACAGTCGCCGCGCCGGGGCGGTGGTGGGCGTTCCATTCCCGCACGAACACCAGGGCGGCGGTCAGGCAGGCGGCGAAGTCCATCCGCTGATCGTGCAGGTACACCGACAGGTGGACGTCGGGCTCCTCCGGGTGTGGAGACCCTCCCGGGCCGGTCACGGCACCACCCGCCACACCGCGTGCCGGCTCATCGACCCGCCCGAACCGCTCGCGCGAGCAGGCACGCGCGCACCGCATCGACCACCACCCGGCCCGAAGGCCGGTAGGTGTCCCGCGGCGCTTCCATCCATGCCCGGTATCCGTTGGTGCTGTCGGCCGGGGACGGAAGCGCGATCAACGCGCCGTCGCGGATCACCTTCACTCGGTCGCGGAACAACCCCGCGAACGTGTGCGGGTCGTCGGGCAGATCAGGGCGGACAAGGAACGTCCAGGTCCGCGAGGACGGGTGCGAGATGATCGGGCCGAGACTGTTGCCACCGCTGCGCAACCGCTCCGCCACCGCGTGGCCCAGCGGTTCGGGCACCGACACACCCCACACCATCGACCCCGCCCGCACCACGATGCGGCCGAGGGCTTCCGGTTCCACCTCGGCCGGGAGCTGGCACACCAGTTTGTAGAACGCGCACCGCCCGTGCGGGGTCGCCAGATCGAAACTCTCCGCGCCTGCCGCGCTCACCTCCGCACCCCCGTGTCGAGGTGGTCGCCGAACGATGAGCGCGCGGACGTGGGACACCGCGCCTCGATGGTGGCTTGATCACTCGCCGCCTCCGCACCCGCGACGGATGCGCACCGCAACCCGATCGCCGACGCGCCGGGCGGTTCCGCAGGTGAGCCGTGTAGCGGCATGGACTGGTCTCTCAGATACGCCGCCATCCGTTCCAGCTCGGCCACTCCCGCCGAATACAATCCCCGCTCGCTGCTCGCATCCATACCCCTGCGCCTCCCTGCGATTCGAATGGAAGGCACCCGACGCCGAGGGCATCGACACCAGCCAGCGGCCATAGCTGTGCTGGCGCGGCCGAGATGAGGAATCGACCGGCTCACCCCGGCGTCGGGGCCGGGGACGACGTTATGAGCAGGGGCACAACGGATTTGCCCTCAAAGGACAAACACGAGTTCGATCATCCATTCGGTCCCGGTTCGGGAGCAATGCCCAACCGCCAGGCCAGGCCGCGCAACTCCCGGCCGCCCGCATCTCGACGCGCAGCCCGTAACTGGTTCGCCACAGCCTCACGAACGAAGAAATCACTCCGAACCCTTTGTGGGGCCAGCTTTTCCGCCTTCAACAACAGCGCTAACCCACGGTCGCGATACTTCCGTTCGATCAATAGCGCCCGGCCCGCCTCTGCGTAGTAGTTGGCCTGCCGTACCGAGCTCGGGATCGCATGAACCGGGACATCGACAGCGCTGTCAACCGCCCGTGCCCCGTCGCCGAGCTCCAGCCCGATCGAGGAACGCCAGATATCGACATTGACTCTGCCGAAAAAGAACCCGCCAAAGCCGCCTACCGGCTGGTCCATACGCTTCGCCACTGCTGCGGCTTCGTCCAGATGTGTTTTGGCGGTCTCTCGATCCGCCTGTACGGCAGCAGCAAGCGCCGCATTCAGATGCAGCATCCCGTATACCTGCACAACCTCTGAATCATCCAGATGCTTCAGCAGTCGATCCGCCATATCCACCGATCGGTCGTATTGCTGGGTGCGGGACACCTCCCCGGCGACGCTGCCACGCAGCCACACTCCGAACCCTATCCGGGCCGGTGATTCGAGTTCTTCCGCGCACTGGCGCACCGCTTTGGCAGCCAGCAACGGCAGCCCGCGCCCGGCGAGTCGTTTCGTCGCCCACGCCATCGCGTCGTAGCAGGTGATCAGTCCGACCAGAATCTGCTGCCGAAGTTCGGGATGACGGACGTAGGCCGCGTGCAATTCGGCAAGAAGTCTCGGCGTCAGATTGCCCTGCGCCGCGTAGTCTGCTGCCTGTCGGTGCTCGAACACGCGCTGGAGGTCGGCAGCGACTTCCGGCCACGGCCGTACCGGCACCCCGGAGTCCTCGCCCAGTTCACATACCTCTAATGCGTTCTCGAACGCGACCAGAGTCGCGTGAGATTCCGACGAGGGTCCGTCTGTCATCTCCCATGGTCGGCCGTTGAATTCCGAAGGTGCCACGCGCAGTGCCCGCGCCAGCGCCTCGAGGGTGTGACGGTTGGTCAGCGCCTGTTCTCCGCGTTCCAGGCGACCGAGGTATCCAAAGCTGAGGCCAGCCAGGCCCGCCACGACCTGGAGGCTTAACCCCCGCCACGCGCGGATCTCCCGCAGCCTGCGCCCGACTTCGTTCGGTGGAATGTCGTTCATGGCGTACTCCTCCGCCGATGGCTACCACCTGCGACGGTACCTGTTGATCCCCATCGTGCAGGCGGAGGAACGCGCCAGAAATCGATTGGCGGGGCCTGACTCCCGCGATGGGGGCGATCTCCGGACCGCTGTAGCGGGTTTTCGAAAGCGCTGGGTTACGCCGAGCGTGATGATCGCAGGACATCGATCCGAGGAGAATCATGCGACGACATGTGGGGCGGGCCTTGCTGGCCGCCGCGGGGCTGCTCAATACCGCGCCTGCGATCGGCGCGGCCGCGCCACAGGGAATGTACGCGGCCTACGGCATAGCTTCGGCAGACCGCGATCTCGAGGTGGTGCTGCGGCATCGGGCCGTGCTGTTCGCGGTCGTCGGTATCGGTTTGCTGCTGGCGATCCTTCGTCCCGCGCTGCACCCGATCGCGGTGTGCGCCAACGCCATCAGCTTCGGCGGCTTTCTCGTCCTGGTGATCGCCGGAGGGCCGGTCGGCCCTGGATTGATGCGCGTCGCTGCATTCGACGTCGTGGGACTGGTTGCACTCGGCGTCGGAGTCGCGTGCCTGCGGGGTGAGCGCCCTGTCGAGCGAGGCGCATGCCGACCCGCTGCCGCTTGACATGGGAGATGCGCCACCACCACACCCCGATGCTCCCCAGGGGACTTGGAAACACGGTCAGCGCACCGTCTGCTCGATCAGGCGGCGGGCCGCGCGATCGGTCCGCTCGACGTCGCCGGTGATCAACCGGTCTTGCAGGATGCCGCGCAGGCCCGCGATGAGAAGAGTGGCAACGACTTCCGGGTCATCGATGGTTCGGAGGTTGCGCAGCCCGTCGGCCAGCGCCGACACGAAGACGGCGATGGCCGAGGTGGCGTAGTCACTGTATGGACTCCGTGGCGCGCAGGCCGCGCCGAGGACTTGGAGCATCACCCGGACGCTCGTGCGGCCGTCGCCCGAGGCGTTGGCGGTCCAGAAGCTCCACAGCCGGTCGCGCAGTTCGGACGCGTCATCGATGTCGGCGAATACGGCCGCGATATCGGGGCGCTGCGTCGCCAGCGCTTGGACGAGCAGTTCCTCTTTGGTCGAGAAGTAGTAGATCAGCATGCGCGAGCTGGTGCCGAGCTCGGCGGCCAGCGGGCGCAGCGACAGGTCCGCGAGGCCGTGCTCGGCGATGTAGCGCACGACGGCGGCGAGCAGTTCGGCGCGTTTGGCGTGGTCGAGGGGGCGGGCCATGAGTTGACTGTAGCGATTGGTACAGGTATTCATGACATCGTGACTGTAACAATCGCTTCAGAAACTCGGGATTCGGTCGTGGTCACCGGATACGCGGCGACCACGTCGCTGGCCGACGACATGGACACCACCTGGTCCCGATTGCTGGCGGGGCACAGCGGCATCGGCGCGCTCTCCGACGATTTCGTGGCCGAGTACGACCTGCCGGTCCGCATCGGCGGCAAGCTGAAGTCACAGCCGAGCGCCGAGCTGACCCGGGTCGAACAGCGCAGGCACTCCTACGTCGAGCAGATGGCGCTGGCGCTCGGCCGCCGGGTCTGGCGTTCGGCGGGCGCGCCCGAGGTGGACGGCGACCGGCTGGCGGTGTCCATCGGCACCGGGCTGGGCGGCGGTGACGCGCTGATCGAGGCGGTCGACGCGATGCGCGCCGGCGGCTACCGCAAGGTGTCGCCGATGTCGGTGCCGATGGTGATGCCGAACGGTCCCGCCGCCACCGTGGGACTCGAAATCGGGGCTAGAGCAGGCGTTTTCGCGCCGGTATCGGCGTGCTCCTCGGGTTCGGAGGCGATCGCGCACGCCTGGCGGCTGATCACCACCGGCGAAGCGGACGTGGTGGTGGCCGGTGGCGTCGAGGGACACATCGACGCCGTGCCCATCGCGAGCTTCGCCATGATGCGCGCCATGAGCACCCGCAACGACGACCCGGAACGCGCGTCGCGCCCGTTCGACCGGGACCGCGACGGGTTCGTCTTCGGCGAGGCGGGCGCGCTGCTGGTGCTGGAATCCGAGCGGCACGCACGCGGGCGGGGCGCCACCGTGCACGGGCGGGTGCTCGGCGCGGGGATCACCTCCGACGCGTACCACATCGTCGCCTCCGAACCGGAAGGGATCGGGGCGGCCCGCGCGATGCGCAAGGCCATCGAGACCGCGGGTCTGCGGGCTTCCGATATCCAGCATGTGAACGCGCACGCCACGTCGACGTCCATCGGCGACGCCTCGGAGGCCAACGCGATCGCCTCCGTCGTGCCCGACGCATCGGTCTACGCGCCGAAATCCGCGCTGGGGCATTCGATCGGGGCGGTCGGCGCGCTGGAATCGCTGGTCACCATGCTCACCCTGCGCGATCAGGTCGTCCCGCCCACCCTGAATCTGGACAACCCTGATCCCTCGATCGACCTGGACATCGTCGCCGGCGCGCCGCGTACTCAGCGCATCGACTTCGCGCTGAACAATTCGTTCGGCTTCGGCGGGCACAACGTCGCGCTGGCGTTCGGCCGGGTCTGACGGCGGAGGACCGCACCGGCCGAGCTAACGTCGTGGGACATCCGACCACTCGGCCTGAGGGACATCGACGTGAGCGAGCGAGACAACCGAGGACACCGCGTGCGGTCGCGCACGAGGGTGGGCAGGGAACAGTCGTGAGTGACGCCTTCTATCTCCCCGACCCCGCCCAGCCGGATCGCTTTCTTTCCACCGAGCTGACCCGCGGCCCATGGTCGCCGGACGCCCAGCACGCGGGTCCGCCCTCGGCGCTGCTCGGGCACGTGATCGAGCGGTGCGAGCCGCGTCCTGGGTTCCAGGTCGGCCGGGTGGCGGTCGATATTCTCGGTCCGGTGCCGCTGGCGCCGCTGACGGCGGCGGCGCGCGTCGTCCGTCCCGGACGCAGCGTCGAACTCATCGAGGCGACGCTGTCCACCGAGCGCGGGCCGGTGATGCGGGCGAACGCCTGGCGGTTCAAGCTGTCCGAACCGGAATTGCCGCTGCCGGAACGCTTCTTGCCGACCGGCACCCGCCCCGGTCCGGAGCAGGTGGAGGCCCCCGAGCCGTTCCCGTCCACCCAGCCGATCGGCTTCCACACCGCTATCGATTACCGCTTCGTCAGCGGGTCCTTCGCCGAACCCGGCCCGGCGATCTGCTGGATCCGGATCAAGCACCCGATCGTCGCGGGCACCGAACCGAGCCCGCTGGAGCGCACCCTCGCGGCCGCGGATTCCGGCAACGGCGTCAGCGCGATCCTGGACTGGTCGAAGTACCTGTTCATCAACACCGACCTGACGGTCACCCTGCACCGCCAGCCCGCGGGCGAATGGGTCTGCCTCGACGCCGTCACCTACCCCCAACCCCATGGCATAGGTATGGCCGAATCGGCGCTCTACGACGAAAAGGGCCCCCTGGGCCGCAGCACGCAAACCCTCTTCCTCGGCACCCGATAACCGAGGCAGACCCACTCGGCGTTCGTCGCCGACGCGCTCACGGACGGGTGGAGATCGACTGACCGCTCCAGTCGTCCACAGATCGGCCCGCTGAGTGCATGGCAGTGTGGGCACCATGTCACGTCGACTGCGAAACATCCGCAAGCGCTTTGCGATTCGGCCGTGTGGGGCGGCAACCGTTGCTCTGCTCGCCCTCGCCCTCGTAACGTCCGGCTGCAACGAACCGGGTGCGGTGGACATGAAAGTCGGCGAGTGCGGCTTTTTCACGCCGGGCCAAGCGAACCGTGCGTGGGAGGTACAGCGGCGCAGTTGCACCGACCCCGAGGCTGCGCTGGTCGTCGTGCGAGGTGCCTCGACGGTTGATTGTGCTGACCTTTCGTTCAGCTGGTCCGGCCGGGGGAGCCAGAAGCTCAACGTCTGCACCCACTTGAATGCCCAGGTCGGGGACTGCTTCAACAACCCGAAGAACCAGTATTCGCACCTCGTCCGTTTGCGGAAAGTGCCGTGCTCGACGCCCGAGGCGTACCAGGTGAATACCCGCGTCGAGGGCGACGATTACGGCGTCTGCAAAGCTACGAACAGCAAATACGGCCAGACCGCCGACATCGTGCACAAGCAGCCGCCGGTGTCGTTCTGCCTGCATCGCGTCGGATCCTGACGACGCTGCCTGCGCAGCGGCTCATGTCCGGTGGCGCGCACCTCGCTCAAGGACGGGTCGAGATCTGCTGGACGCCCCAGCCGTTGCCGTCGGGGTCGGTGAAGAAGAAGAAACCGACGTTGTCCAGGGGGTCGGGCATGGGGGTCGGGTTTTCGCCGAGGACCTGGATTTCGGTGACTTCGACGCCACGGGAGGTCAGTTCCTCATGGGCCTTGCGCAGATCGTTGACCACGAGTTGCAGGCCCTGCTGGGAGCCGGGGGTCATGTCGGGTATCGCGCCCTTGCCGATCACGATCGAGCAGCCGGAGCCCGGCGGAGTGAGTTGCACGATGCGGACGTTGTCGTCGATCTTGGTGTCGTGGTCTACGGCGAAGTCCAGCTTCTCGGCGTAGAACCGCTTCGCGCGGTCGATATCCGACACAGGCACGATCACGACCTCGAGCGTCCAGTTCACGGTGCTTCCTTTCGGCAGTCTGCGGTGTTCGTACCAGTGCGGACCGGTTACGGCGGGGAAATTCATCGGCGCGCTAGCGCCGCACCCAGCGCCAGGCGAACTCGTCCGGCGCGGGCGGAGGTCCCGGGAGTTCACCGTCCGCGCTCATTCCGGCCAGCAGCATGGCGAGTACCCGGCGGCGCAGCTGGGCGGTGCGCTCCGGGCTGGGCAGCGTGATGGCCGCGCAGGATTCCAAGATCAGGCCGAGGTCCTGCGGTGTGACGTCCGGGCGCAGCTTGCCGGAGGCATGCGCGCGGCGCACGATCTCCGCGGTCGCCTCGCCGGAGCGGGTGACGTCGGGCAGCATCGATTCGTCAGGGGTGAAGGTGCCGGCGAGATGCACGGTGAGCGAGTGCACGTCGGCGTCGACCACCCGCTCCAGGAAGCCGACCAGGGCGCGCCAGCCGTCCGGGTCCTCCAGCGCCGCTTCGGCTTCCGCGTTGTACCGGCGCAGACCGTCGTGACAGAGCGTACGTAGCAGCACTTCCTTGCTGGGATAGCGCCGGTAGAGCGCGCTGATCCCGACGCCGGCGCGTTCGGCGACGGCGGAGATCGGAGCCGTGGCGTCGGCGAGGAACACCGCGCGGGCGGCCTCCAGGATCAAGCCGTCGTTACGGGCGGCCTGCGCCTTGCGGCCGGGCAGGCCCTTCTGAGCTGGGGCATCGGATGTCTTCGGCATGCTCCGAGAATAGCACTTGAACGGAATGATCCGTTCTGTTACTGTTCAAACAGAACAGAGCATTCCGTTTCAAAGGAGCGAGCACATGACCGCCATCACCCCCTTCCGCATCGACATCGACCAGGCCGACCTGGACGACCTGCATGATCGCCTGGCCCGCACCCGCTGGGCGGAGCAGATCCCCGGCTCGGGCGACACCTACGGGGTGAGCGTCGATCGGGTGCGCCACCTGGTCGGCTACTGGCGCGACGGGTTCGACTGGCGCGCGGTCGAGCGGGCACTGAACGCGTACCCGCAGTTCACCACCGAGATCGACGGCCAGAACATCCACTTCCTGCACGTGAAATCCGCTCGGGACAACGCGTTCCCGCTGATCCTCACGCACGGCTGGCCGGGCACTTTCGTCGAATTCGTCGGCGTCATCGAGCCGCTCACCGCGGCCGGGTTCGATCTGGTGATCCCCTCCGTGCCCGGGTACGGGTTCTCCGGCCCCACCACCGAGGCGGGCTGGAACGACGCGCGGATCGCCCGCGCCTGGGCGGAGCTGATGCGGCGGCTCGGCTACACCCGCTACGGGGCGGTGGGCAACGACGGAGGGGCGCAGATCTCGCCGGAACTCGGGCGCGTGGCGCCGGAGCAGGTGGTCGGCGTGCACGTGACGCAGGTGTACTCCTTCCCCTCCGGCGATCCGGCGGAGCTGGCCGACCTCGACGAGGACGAGCAGCGGTCGCTGGCCACCCTGGACTGGTTCGTGAAGAACAAGATGGGCTTCAACGTGCTGCAATCGCAGCAGCCGCAGACGCTGGCGCACGCGATCACCGATTCGCCCGCCGGGCTGGTCGGCTGGAACGGCCAGCTGCTGGGTCCGGATCTGGACGACGACTTCGTGCTGACCAACATCGCGATCCACTGGCTCACCGGCACCGCGGGTTCGGCGATCCGGCACTACTTCGAGAAGGACAAGGCCGAGCACCCTGCCACGCCGTCCACGGTTCCGCTCGCGCTGTGCGGCTCCACCGGCGATTTCCACGGCATCCGCCGCTTCGCCGAGCGCGACCACAACATCGTGTCGTGGCGCACGCACGACGTGTTCACCCACTACCTGCACCACGTGGCGCCCGCGCTCATGGCGGAGGAGATCACGAAGTTCTTCGACCCGCTGCGCTGAGACAGTCTCTTATGGCATCGAGACTCACGGCCATGGTTCGTCTCGTTCTCCGCTGATGTACTGAATCCACAAGAACACAACAGCTTTCGAACCAGAGGAGAAACCATTGAAGATCGCGGTCTTCGGAGCCACCGGTACGGTCGGTCGTCTCGTCGTCGAGCGGGCGCTGCGGGAGGGGCACGAGGTGACGGCCTTCACCCGCAGCGCCGCGGGCGTCGCGCAGCGGCACGAGCGGCTGCGGGTCGTGGAAGGCGATGTGCTGGACACGCATTCCGTGCAGCGCGCGGTGGAGGGGCAGGACGCGGTGCTGATCTCGCTCGGCAACGGCCGCAAGGGCGTGGTCCGCGCGGAAGGCACCAAGGCGATCATCGCCGCGATGAACCGCACGGGTGTCGAGCGGCTGATCTGCCAGACGACGCTCGGCGTGGGCGACAGCCGGGGCAACCTGAACTTCCTGTGGAAGTACGTGATGTTCGGGCTGCTGCTGCGGCCGGCCTACGCCGACCACGTCCAGCAGGAGAAGTACGTCGAGGCCAGCGATCTGGACTGGACGATCGTGCGGCCGAGCGCCTTCACCGACGGACCGGCCACCGGCAGCTACCGGCGCGGATTCCCGGCGGGCGAGCGCGGTCTCACCTTGAAGATCGCCCGTGCCGACATCGCCGACTTCATGGTCGAGCAACTGACCGACACCACTTACCTCCGCCAGGCGCCTGGCATCTCGAACTGAGCGCACCGTGCGGCGGCCGGGAAGCGGTCTCAGGCGTGCTCGTGCAGGTCGCCCCAGGCCGGGAAGGGATCGGGATACTCCGCCCACGCGCCCGGCCCCTCGGCGAACTCCGCATCGGTGAGCAGCGCGCCGTCCAGCAACGCGCGCACGTTGTCGCAATCCAGTTTGATTCCGATGAACACGATCTCCTGCCCCGGCGGCACCTCCAGTGACGACCACCAGGCGGCGGGTTCGAAGACCAGGTTCGGCCCCGCTTGCGACCACACCGCGGCCAGCGTCGAGCGGCTCGCGATCCAGCAGAAACCTTTGCTGCGCAGCAGCCCGCGCAACTGTTCCAGCGCGGCGGACAGACGCAGCGGATGGAACGGCCGATCCGCGGTGTAGGTGAGACTGCGAATGCCGTACTCCTCGGTCTCCGGCGTATGCCCGCCCGCGAGTTCCTCCGCCCAGCCCTCGGCCTCGGCGGCGACCAGCGGGTTGTAGCGGCCGGTGTCGAGCACCTCGCGCAGGTCGACCACACCGTTGCTGGTGCGCAGCACGTGAGCGCGTGGATTGAGCCTGCGCACCGTCGCCTCCACCGCCCCCGCCGCGGCCGCGCCGACCAAGTCGGTCTTGTTGACCAGCAGGACGTCGGCGAACTCGACCTGATCCACCAGCAAGTCGGCGATGGTGCGCGCGTCGCCCTCGCCCGCTTGCAGGTTCCGCTCGGCCAGCGCCTGCCCGCGCGCCACCTCGGCGAGGAAGGTAGAGGCGTCGACCACGGTCACCATGGTGTCCAGCCGCGCGACATCGCCGAGCCGGAAGCCGTCCTCGAACTCCCAGTCGAACGTCGCGGCCACCGGCATCGGCTCGGAGATGCCGGTCGATTCGATCACCAACTGATCGAACCGCCCCTCGCGCGCCAGCCGCGCCACGGCTTCGATCAGGTCCTCGCGCAGCGTGCAACAGATGCAGCCGTTGGTCAGCTCGACCAGCTTCTCCTCGGTGCGATCCAGGTGGCCCTGTCCCGCGACCAGCGCGGCGTCGATGTTGACCTCGCTCATGTCGTTGACGATGACCGCCACCCGGCGGCCCTCCCGGTTGGCGAGGATGTGGTTGAGCAGCGTCGTCTTGCCCGCACCGAGGAAGCCGGACAGCACGGTGACGGGAAGCAGATCGGAGTCCATGCATTAATGATAACGATTTTCATTTGCTGACCGCGGGCGGGTCCGGTTGCCCGAATCGCGCGAACCGGATCGCCGTAGGGTTTGTGTCGTGAAATTGCTGCCATTGCCCGCCGAGGGGCAGACCCCCGTCCGGGCGCTCACGATTGCCGGTACCGATTCCGGCGGAGGCGCCGGAATCCAAGCCGATACTCGCACCATGGCCCTGTGCGGCGTGCACGCGCTGGTGGCCGTCGCGGCGGTGACCGTGCAGAACACGGTGGGCGTCAGCGGATTTCACGAGATTCCACCGCAGGTCGTGGCCGCTCAGGTGCGCTCGGTCGCCGGGGACATCGGGGTCGGCGCCGCGAAGACCGGCATGCTGGCCTCCACCGCGATCATCGAGGCGGTGGCGGCGGTGTGCCGGGAGGTCGGCATCGGCCGTGACGGCGAAGTCCCGCTGGTCGTCGATCCGGTCGCGGCCTCTATGCACGGCGATCCGCTGCTGCACGCCGAGGCGCTCGACGCGCTGCGCTCCACCCTGATCCCGCTCGCGACGGTGGTGACGCCGAACCTGGACGAGGTCCGGTTGCTCACCGGGATCGACGTCGAGGACGACGATTCGGCGCGCCGCGCCGCCGAGGCGCTGCACAAGCTGGGGCCGCGGTGGGCGATCGTGAAGGGCGGGCACCTGCGTTCCTCCGAGTACAGCACCGATCTGCTTTTCGACGGCGAGCAGTTCCTCGAGTTCACCGCACCGCGCATCGCCACCGGCAACGATCACGGTGGCGGCGACACCCTGGCCGCCGCCATCGCCTGCGCATTGGCGCACGGCTATTCGGTGCCCGAAGCGGTCGAGTTCGCCAAGGAGTGGACCTATCGCTGCCTGGCCGCGTCCTACGATCTCGGCGCGGGCCACGGGCCGGTGTCCCCGCTGTGGCGCTTGCATCGCAGCTGAGCGGCGACCGCCCGGCACACGCCATTTCTTGTCGGTGGTGGCTGCGATACTGAGAACGTCGCCGACACGGATGGCTTCAACGGCGAGGCGATCGGAACAACGAAGTTCGGCGTGAACGCGGCGGAGACCTCGGCGCCCGGCCCGGGGGGCGCTCCGGTCACATAGCGGAAAAAGCGAGGTGCAGCGGTTGATCCGCCGCCATCGCGATGCCGTGCAGTCGAGCGCTCGCGGCCACCAGCGCGAAGATGACCTCGCTCAGATAGTCGGCGAACTGCTCGACCGGCATGGCCGGTGGCTCGGGCTGTTTCACCCCCAGCCACCAATCGGTGGCCGAGGCCACCGCGCCGAAGATCGAATAGATCACCAGCTCCACGCTCGCGACCTGCACCGACTCGTCGTTCACCGCACCGGCGAACAGCTCGGCGGCGCGTTCGGCGGACTGCCTGGCCGACTGCAGGGCGCGGTCGGCGTCGCCGGACCGTCGCGTGAAGTGGCTGTGCAGCATGAACCGGAAGACGTTCGGCTGCCGCGACACCACCAGCGCGTATTCGGTCGCGGCGCGGCGCACCAGGTCACCGGCCGAGTCGCCGGTCAGGTCGAAGCTGGTCATGACTTGCTCCCAGAGCATGTCGCGCACCCGGTCGACGATCGCGTTGTAGAGGTCGCTCTTGTCCTCGAAATGGCGATACAGCTTCGGCTTGGCCGCGCCCGCTTCCTTGGCGATGTCGCCCATGCTGACGGCGGGACCGAATTTGTCGAGCGCGCGGAACGCCGCGTCCACGAACTCCTCGCGCACCTTCCGGCGATGCTCACGCCAACGCTCGGTGCGCGCGTCCACACGTTTCGACGGCTGGTCGTCTTCCGTCCGGCCGCGCAGCATCACGAATCCGGATGCTACCTGCTAGCCCGGGTACCGAGACCCGGCCGTGCGCCGGGTCTCGTCCCCCGGTCAGTGTTTGCCGGAACCGGCGCCGCCGTCGCCCGCGGCCTTGGCCTTCTTCTCCGCTCGCTTTTCCTTGAGGGTCTTCCCGGATTTCTTGGACATCGAACTGCGCGGAGATTTGTCGGACAAACGTGGTCCTTTGCTCGGAGAACCTGAATGGTCCCGCTGGCATCGACCGTACGCTACGGCGGCTGCCGGGGACGCGAAACTCCTCGGGCGGCACCCCCAGGAACCTCACAGCTGAGCCCCAGCACCGTGGCAGCGTGGCCCTCGACTCTGGTTCGCATGACCGAGACTTCGACCGTCGCGGCGACGGAACGGACCGAGACCACGGGCGCGCCCGTGCTGGACGTGGTGATACCCGTCTACAACGAAGAGACCGACCTCGGCGTGTGCGTCCGCAGACTGCACGCCTACCTGCGCGACGGATTCCCCTTCCCGGCGCGCATCACGGTCGCCGACAACGCGAGCACCGACGACACGCTGCAGGTCGCACAGCTGCTCGCCGAAGAACTGGACGACGTGCGCGTGGTGCACCTGTCCGCGAAGGGGCGCGGGCGGGCGCTGCGGGCGGTGTGGGAACGCTCCGACGCACAGGTGGTCGCCTACATGGACGTCGACCTGTCCACCGACCTGAACGCACTGCTGCCCCTGGTCGCACCGCTGATCACCGGGCATTCCGACCTGGCCATCGGCACCCGGCTCGACGCCGCGTCCCGCGTGGTGCGCGGGCCCAAGCGCGAGATCATCTCGCGCTGCTACAACTTGTTGCTGAGGGCCTCGCTGCGCGCGCACTTCTCCGACGCCCAATGCGGCTTCAAGGCGATGCGCGCCGACGTGGCGCGCCGTCTGCTGCCGCTGGTGCACGACGGGGAGTGGTTCTTCGACACCGAATTGCTGGTGCTCGCCGAGCGGGCCGGTCTGCGCATCCACGAGGTTCCGGTGGACTGGATCGATGATCCGGACAGCCGCGTCGACATCGTCGACACCGCGCGCAAGGACCTGCTCGGCATCTGGCGGCTCGGGCGGGCGCTGGCCACCGGGGCGCTGCCGCTCGACGAGTTGCGGCGCTCGGTGGGCCGGGAACCGTTGGTGCCCGGGGTGCCGCTGGGCATGGTGGGACAACTGGTGCGGTTCGCGATCGTCGGCGTGCTGAGCACGCTGGCCTATCTGCTGCTCTACGTGGTGTTGCAGCCGCTGATCGGCGCGCAGGTGGCGAACTTCGCGGCGCTGCTGATCACGGCGGTGGGCAATACCGCGGCCAACCGGGCTTTCACCTTCGGCGTGCGCGGCTCGAACGGCGCGGTGTCGCACCAGTTCCAAGGACTGGTGATCTTCGGGATCGGGTTGGCGCTCACCAGCGGGTCGCTGTTCGCGCTGCATCGGTGGGCGCCGGACGCCTCGGTGCATCTGGAGCTGTTCGTCCTGGTGGTGGCCAATCTGGTGGCTACGCTGTTGCGGTTCGTCGGGCTGCGCTGGGTGTTCCGCGACAGCGGCGGTGATCGCGCGCCGAGCGCACCGGCTCCCGCCGCCGTCGGACGCTCCGCCGAGGGAGACCGTTGATGACGGCGACTACGACCGCACCGCCGGTCGCGACCGAACCGCCGCCGAAAGGCCGCCGGAACTGGGAGTATCCGGCGCTGGCTGCGCTACTGTTCGGCACGGCCGTGGCATATCTGTGCAACCTGAGTGCCAACGGATGGGCGAATTCGTTCTACTCGGCCGCCGTACAGGCGGGTTCGGTCTCGTGGAAGGCGTTCTTCTTCGGGTCCTCCGACGCGGCGAACTCGATCACCGTGGACAAGCCGCCCGCCTCGCTGTGGCTGATGGAGCTGTCGGTGCGGGCTTTCGGGCTCAACAGTTGGAGCATCCTGGTGCCGGAGGTGCTGCTCGGCGTGGCGAGTGTGGCAGTCCTGTGGGCGACGGTGCGCAGGCCGTTCGGGCCCGCGGCCGGATTGCTCGCGGGGCTGGCGCTGGCGGTGACACCCGTCGCGGCGTTGATGTTCCGGTTCAACAATCCCGAAGCGCTGCTGGTGTTCTTGATGATCGCCGCCGCATGGGCGATGACCCGCGCGGTGGAGGACGGCCGCTGGCGGTGGCTGATCCTCACCGGCGCGCTGATCGGATTCGGTTTCCTCACCAAGCAATTGCAGGTGCTGCTGGTGGTTCCGGCGCTCGCGCTGACCTACTTGCTCGCTGGTCCGCCGAAACTCGGCAAGCGCGTTCTGCAACTCTTCGCGGCCGCGGCCGCGATGGTGGCGGCCGCGGGCTGGTGGCTGCTGGCGGTGGAGCTGTGGCCGGCCTCGTCGCGGCCGTGGATCGGCGGCTCGCACGACAACTCGATCCTGGAACTCACCCTCGGTTACAACGGGCTCGGCCGGCTCAACGGCAACGAGCGCGGCAGCGTCGGGCCGGGCGGCGACCTCCCGCCGGGCGGCAACGGCATGTGGGGATCCACCGGCATCACCCGGATGTTCGAACCGGCTCAGGGCGGTCAGATCGCGTGGTTGATCCCCGCGGCGCTGGTCGCGCTCGTGGCCGGAATCCTGCTGCGCGGCAAAGCGGCTCGCACCGATCGACAGCGCGCTTCCCTCGTCCTCTGGGGCGGCTGGCTGCTGGTGACCGGGCTGGTGTTCAGCTACATGGCTGGCATCTTCCACCAGTACTACACCGTGGCCCTGGCTCCGGCCGTCGCCGCGCTCGTCGGCGCGGGCACGGTGCAGGCGTGGCGGCAGCGGCAGCGGCTGTGGGTGCGGCTGGCCTCGGCGCTGGCAGTGGGCCTGACCACGGCGACCGCGTGGATGCTGTTGTCCCGCAGCCCGGAATGGCAGTCGTGGCTGCGCTGGACGGTGCTGGTCGTCGGCGTGCTCGCGACGCTCGCCGTGCTCGTCCCCGCGCCGCGCAAACTGGCCGTGGTGTCGGCGCTGGCGGTCGCGTTCACCTTCCTGGCCGGACCGGTCGCCTACGCCGTCGACACCATCGCGACGCCGCACGCCGGGTCCATCCCCTCCGCCGGACCGAACGTCGCGATGCGCAATCGGCCGCCGTGGGGCGAGGGCATGCCGGGAATGGGCCGTCGCATGCAGGACGGAACCGGAACCACCGGCCGCGACGGCACCGCGCAAGCCCCGGGCGGTACGCCACCGGACGGCGGTGCGCCGGGAACGGGTCCGCAGGGCACGGCACCGGACGGCCGGATCCCGCAGCCGGGCAGCCAACTCCCAGGCACCCGGCCGCAGGGCAACGCGCCCGGCGGGCAGGCACCGGACGGCGCGATGGCCCCGCAGGGGCAGGGCATGCCCGGAGACGACGGCCCCAATGGCGGCGGAATGGGCGGCTTCCTCGGGGCGAGCGAACCGAGCGCGCAAATCGTGGCCCTGCTCGAGCAGAACGGCGGCGACTACACCTGGGTCGCCGCGGCCATCGGCTCGAACAGCGCCGCGGGGCTGCAACTGGCCACCGAACTTCCGGTGATGCCGATCGGCGGCTTCAACGGCAGTGACCCCTCGCCGACGCTGGAACAGTTTCAGCGGTATGTCGCCGAAGGGAAGATCCACTACTTCGTCGGCGGCGGACGTGGCGGACCCGGTTCGTCCGAGTCCTCCCCCAGCGCGCGGATCACGCAGTGGGTCCAGGAGAACTTCACCGCCATTCAGGTGGACGGGGTCACCTTGTACGACCTGACCGCCACCCGCTGATACCACGCGATGCGGTCCGGTCGCCCTGCATTCCCCCGGACCGCATCGCCTCCCGTGTTCAGCGCTTCCCCCTGCGTCCGCTGAACACCGCATCCGCACCGGCGCCATACCTCGGCGCCGGTGCGGATCGCGTTCGCGCACCGGATCCGCCACCGGCGTGCGGCCGGTTCGGCTTCCCGCTCTTGGCATCCCGCAAAACTCCAGCGATGATGATCGGACCTATGACGGCTCCCGGCCGGGAGCCGGGCCATCAGGTCCCGTGTCCACGCGAAACATGCAGGGAAACAGTTGAACGCTTTCATGAAGCTGGCCGTGACGGTGGTCAGCGCACTGGTCGCAACCGCGCTCACCGTCGGATTCGCCGCCACCGCGTCGGCCGCGCCCGCCGACCGCGCCGAACCGCTCGCCGCCGCGACCGGTGAGCCCCCGCAGGTGACCTACATCAAAGCGTGCCTGCCGCCCGGCGACACGATCGAACTGCGCACCGGAATCGGCGCGGCGATCGGGGCCGCGATCGGCGCGCTCGTCGGCCTGCCCGTCTTCTTCGTCGGCGCGATCCCCGGCGCGATCATCGTCGGCCTGATCGGCGCCGCCATCGGAGCCTCCTCCTACGCCATCGATTCGGGACGGCTCGAACAGCAAGGTCTGTGCTGAGCGCCACGGCGTGACGGCACGCCGAGCCCCGTAGGCGCTGACCGCCGTCACTCGCTCGCGGCGGTCAGCGCGCGCACCAATCGGTCCAGCGCGGGGCGTGGATCGAAGTCCGCTTCCGGGTTCACCAGCTGATGCAGGATGATCCCGTCGAGCTGGTCGACCAGGGGCCGCGCCGCGGTCCGATCGGCGCCGACCCACGCCAGCAGCGTCGCGGCCCATTCGGTCAGGCGCAGGTGTCCGCGCCGGACGCTCTCGCGCAGCGCGGGAATGGACTGTCCTTCCAAGAACAGGGCGTAGCGGGCCAGCGTGCGCACCCGGTCGGCGCCCACCGCGCGCACCGCGAAAGCGGCCATGCCGTCGACGAGTTCGTCGATCGATCCGGGCGCTGGTCGCCGCAGGAGCGCCTCCCAATTCGCGTGGTCACGTGCCTCGAGGCGCTCGGTGATGCCGATCAGCAGCGCTTCCCGGGTGCGGAAGTAGTTGGAGGCCGAACCGGCGGGCATCCCCGCGGCCTCGTCGACCGCGCGGTGGGTGAGCGCGCGGGTGCCGCGGGATCCCAGCAGGTCGATCGCCGCGTCCAACACGAGTTCGCGTTTGGTGGACACATTTCGATACTACGTAAGTAGTGGTACAGGTTACAGTCAGGTGGCGCTGAATTCGCCGCGCTCGCACGCTCAGCGAGCCTCGCTATGCCACAGCTTCGCCCCGATGCCGAGCTCCGGTTCAGCGGGGTGCGTGCAAGGCGGCGTGCAGCGTGGCCGCCCATTGTTCGACTATTCGCTTGCGACGGGCCGAATCGTCGGTGAGGACATCGGCGAGGCCCAGACCACGCGCCATGTCCAGGGTCGCCTGGACCAGGTGATGGGCGACCGGGTCCGAGTCGTCGACGCCCAGGGCCTCGACCGCGCGGCGATGGGAGGCGCGCCCGAAGCGGGCCTCCAGCGGGACGATGCGTTCGCGCAGCGCCGGGTCCGCGGCGGCATGGGTCCACACCTGCAACGCCGCCTTGAACAACGGGCTGGTGTAGGACTCGACCAGCCCCGCCACCACCGCCTCGGTGCGGGCGATGCCGTCACCCAGTTCCGTCAGCGTCGCCGCCTCCTGCACCGCCTGCCCGCTGCGCGTGTCGAACATGTACTCCAGCGCGGCGGTGATCAGGTCCTCCCTGGTGGGAAAGTGATGCTGCGCCGCGCCACGCGACACCCCGGCCCGTTCGGCGACCACGGCGACCGTCGCTGCCGCCCAGCCCATCTCGGCCAGGCAGTCGATGGTCGCCTCGAGCAGGCGCTGCCGGGTGGCGCGGCTGCGGTCCTGCTTGGGTTCGTGGGGTGTCGCCATGGTCGTTATTCTGCCCAGCTCGGCGGACGGCGCTGCAAAAAGGCCAGCATGCCCTCGTGCACTTCGGGGGTGCCGAAGAAGCTCGCCGAACGCCGCGCGAGTTCTTCGGCGGAGGCGTCGAACTCGGCGAGGATGCCCGCGTTGACCAACCGCTTGGCCTCGGCCAGGCCCTGCGGGGAGCCCTTGCGCACCTCCCCGCACAGCCGTTCCACTTCGGCGGCCGGATCGTCGGCGGTCACCGTGACCAAGCCGATCTCCCGAGCCACGGTCGCATCGAACTTCTCGCCCGTGAGGTAGTACCGGCTGGCCGCGCGCGGGTCGAGCCTGGGCAGCAGGGTCAGCGAGATCATGAACGGCGCCAGCCCGATGCGCACCTCGGTGAGCGCGAAACTACTGCCCGGACCGGCCACGACGATGTCGCAGCCCGCCACGATGCCCATGCCGCCGGCCCGCACATTGCCGTCGATCCGCGCGATCACCGGCTTCGGGATCTCCACCAGCCTGCGCAGCACGCCGATCATGACCCGGGTGCGCTCATCGGCGGCCACGGCCGGATCGGCGTCGCTCGCCTCGCTCAGATCCGCGCCCGCGCAGAAGGTGTTGCCGGTGTGCGCGAGCACGATGACGCGCACCTTCTCGTCGGCGGCCGCGTCGTCGAGCCCGCGCAGCAGTTCGGCGACCAGCTTGGACGACAGCGCGTTGCGGTTGTGCGGCGAATCGAACGTGAGCGTCGCGACGCCGCCGCTCACCTCGTAGCGGACGAACGGGCCCGTCTCGGTCATGCGCGTCCTCTCAGTACGACTTCGGCAGGCCCAGCGAGTACTGGGCGACGAAGTTCAGGACCATCTCCCGGCTCACCGGCGCGATGCGGCCGATGCGCGCGGCGGCGAGCATGGCGGCCAACCCGACGTCCCTGGTCAGACCGGAACCGCCGTGGGTCTGGATGGCCTGGTCGAGGGCCTTGATGCTGGCTTCCGCCCCGGCGTACTTCGCCATGTTGGCCGCCTCGGCGGCGCCCATCTCGTCGCCCGCGTCGTAGAGGGCGGCGGCCTTCTGCATCATCAGCTTCGCCAGCTCCAGTTCGACCTTCACCTGGGCCAGCGGATGCGAAATGCCTTGATGCGCACCGATCGGGGTCTTCCACACCGTGCGCTCCTTGGCGTATTCCACGGCGCGTTCGATGGCGTAGCGGCCCATGCCGACGGCCATGGCCGCGCCCATGATCCGCTCCGGGTTCAGGCCCGCGAACAGCTGCATCAGCGCCGCGTCCTCCTTGCCGACCAGCGCGGTGGACGGCAGCCGGACGTCGTCGAGGAACAGGTTGTACTGGTGGTCGGGCTCGATGATGTCCATCTCCTGCGCCGTCTTGGTGAAGCCTTCGGCGTCGGTCGGCACGATGAACAGGGCGGGCTTGAGCTTGCCGGTCTTGTGGTCGGAGGTCCTGGCCACGATCAGCACGGCCTCGGCCTGGTCCACGCCGGAGATGAAGATCTTGCGGCCGTTGAGGATCCAGTCGTCGCCGTCGCGGCGCGCGGTCGTGGTGATCTGGTGGGAGTTGGAGCCCGCGTCCGGCTCGGTGATGCCGAACACCATCTTGCCGGAGCCGTCGGCGAGCTTGGGCAGCCATTGCCGCTTCTGCTCGTCGGTGCCGTACTTGGTGATGATGGTGCCGCAGATGGCCGGGGAGACGACCATCAGCAACAGGCCCGCGCCCTGCGCGGACAACTCCTCCATCACCAGCGACAGCTCGTACATGCCCGCGCCGCCGCCCCCGAACTCCTCGGGCAGGTTCACGCCGAGGAAACCGAGTTTGCCCGCCTCCTGCCACAATTCGTCCAGCGGCTCGTTCTTGCGCGCCTTCGGCAGCACGTAGTCGCGGTAGTTGTACTTCGCGGCCAGCGCGGCGACGGCGGCCCGCAGCGCCTTCTGCTCGTCGGTTTCGATGAACGACATCAGTTCTCCTGGGTTTCGGTGTTGTCGGCGGCGGGGTCGACGACCGCGAGCACGGCGCCGACGTCGACCTGCTGGCCGACGGTGACGTTGACGGCGCTGAGCACGCCCGCGGCGGGCGCGGCGATGGTGTGCTCCATCTTCATCGCCTCCAGCCACAGGATCGGCTGGCCCTGTTCGACCCGGCTGCCGACTTCGGCGCCGAGCCGGATCACGCTGCCCGGCATGGGCGCCAGCAGGGAGCCGGTGGCCACTTGGTCGGCCGGGTCGCTGAAACGCGGCAGCCTGCGCAGGGCAACCGGGCCGAGCGGCGAGTCGACGTAGACCTGGTCGCCGTAGCGGGCGACCTCGAACTGCCTGCGCACCGGACCGCGTTCGCCCGGAACCGACAGCACGACACGATCGGGAGCCGCTTCGACGAGATCGAGACCGTCGTGCCCGTCCACGGCGACACCGGTGCGGCCGAAGCGGTAACCCACCTCGTGCCTCCCGGTGGCGCGGCTCTCGTAGGACTTGCGCTGCGACTGCGACGGCAGGTTCCGCCACCCGCTTGGCAGTCCGCCGCCCACCCGCGCGCGGCCACGGTTGGCGGCGGCGTCGGCGAGCGCAGCGGCCACGATGGACAGCGCCTCGTCGGACTCCGACACCAGCGGCGCGGCGAGCACGTCCAACCCGTGCGTGGCGAAGAACGCCGTGTCGGTGTCACCGGACAGGAACGCCGGATGACGCAGCACGCGCACCAGCAGATCCCGGTTGGTGACCAGCCCGTGGATCTTCGCGCGATGCAGTGCCGCAGCGAGCAATCGCGCCGCCTCGGTACGCGTCTCGGCGTAGGAGATGACCTTGGCCAGCATGGGGTCGTAGTGCACGCCGACGACCGAGCCGTTCACCACGCCCGTGTCCAAGCGCACGCCCGGCCCGTCGAGCAGGTCGAATTCGGTGCGGACCGACGGGATCTCGATCCGGTGCACGGTTCCGCTCTGCGGCTGCCAGTCCTGTGCCGGATCCTCGGCGTAGAGCCGCACCTCGATCGAATGTCCGCGCATCGCGGGCGGTTCGGCGGGCAGCGCGCCGCCCGCGGCGACGTCGAGTTGCAGCCGGACCAGGTCCAGACCGGTGGTGCACTCGGTCACCGGGTGCTCCACTTGCAGGCGGGTGTTCATCTCCAGGAAGAAGAACTCGCCCTGCTCGTCGGCGAGGAACTCGACGGTGCCCGCGCCGGTGTAGCCGATCGCGCCCGCCGCCAGCCGCGCCGCCTCGAACAGGCGCGCCCGCATCCCTTCGGTGCGTTCCACCAGCGGAGACGGGGCCTCCTCCAGCACCTTCTGGTGGCGGCGCTGGATGGAGCACTCGCGCTCGCCGACCGCCCAGATGACGCCGTGCGTATCGGCCATCACCTGGACTTCGATGTGCCTGCCGGTCTCCAGGTAACGCTCACAGAAAACCGTCGGGTCGCCGAACGCGGATTCCGCCTCGCGCCGGGCGGCCTCGATCTGCGGGGTCAGGTCCGCCAGCTCGCGGACCACCCGCATGCCGCGCCCGCCGCCACCGGCGGATGCCTTGATCAGGACCGGCAGGTGCGCCTCGGTGACCTCGGCCGGGTCCAGTTCGGCGAGCACCGGCACGCCCGCGGCGTCCATCATCTTCTTCGAGGCGACCTTCGAGCCCATCTGCTCGATCGCTTCGACGGGCGGGCCGATCCAGACCAGCCCGGCGTCGAGCACCGCCTTGGCGAATTCGGCGTTCTCGGAAAGGAACCCGTATCCGGGATGGATGGCGTCGGCACCGGCGGCGAGCGCTGCCTCGATGATCAACTCACCACGCAGATAGGTTTCCGCCGGCGTGTTGCCGGGCAGGCGCACCGCGGCGTCCGCCTCGGTGACGTGCGGCGCGGCGGCATCCGCGTCGGAGTACACCGCGACGCTGCCCAGACCCATCCGGCGGCAGGTGGCGAAGACCCGGCGAGCGATTTCGCCACGGTTGGCGACCAGAACATTCGTGAGCCCACCCGTCACCCGGCCGCCACCCCTCATCGAATCGCTTTGCGATGCAGTCATCATCGGCCTCACATTCGGAAGACGCCGAAGCCGTCGGCGCCTTTGATCGGGGCGTTGTGAATGGCCGACAGGGACATTCCCAACACGGTGCGGGTGTCGCGCGGATCGATGACGCCGTCGTCGTAGAGCCGCCCGGACATGAACATCGCCAGCGATTCGGCCTCGATCTGCGCCTCCACCATGGCGCGCATCCCGGCGTCGGCCTCCTCGTCGAACGGCAGGCCCTTCGCCTCGGCGGCGGCGCGGCCGACGATCGAGATGACGCCCGCCAGCTGCGCGCCGCCCATCACGGCGGATTTCGCGCTGGGCCAAGCGAACACGAAACGCGGGTCGTAGGCCCGGCCGCACATGCCGTAGTGGCCCGCGCCGTAAGACGAGCCCATCAGCAGCGAGATGTGCGGCACCTTCGAGTTGGACACCGCGTTGATCATCATCGCGCCGTGCTTGATGATGCCCTTCTGCTCGTACTCCTTGCCCACCATGTAGCCGGTGGTGTTGTGCAGGAACAGCAGTGGCGTGTTCGTCTTGTTGGCCAGCTGGATGAACTGGGTGGCCTTCTGCGACTCCTCGGAGAACAGCACACCCCGCGCGTTGGCCAGGATGCCGACCGGATATCCGTGCAGCTCGGCCCATCCGGTGACGAGGCTGCTGCCGTAGAGCGGCTTGAACTCGTCGAAATCCGAGCCGTCCACGATGCGTGCGATCACCTCGCGCGGATCGAACGGGATCTTCAGGTCCGACGGCACGATGCCGAGCAGGTCCTCCGGGTCGTACAGCGGCTCGATCACCTCCGCTCGCGGAGCCGGGCCCTGCTTGCGCCAGTTCAGCCGCCGGACGATGGAACGGCCGATGCGGATCGCGTCCTGCTCGTCGATCGCGTAGTAGTCCGCGAGGCCGGAGACCCGCGCGTGCATGTCCGCCCCGCCGAGCGACTCGTCGTCGGACTCCTCGCCGGTGGCCATCTTGACCAGCGGCGGACCGCCGAGGAACACCTTGGAGCGCTCCTTGATCATCACCACGTGGTCGGACATGCCGGGGATGTACGCGCCGCCCGCGGTCGAGTTGCCGAACACCAGCGCGATCGTCGGGATGCCCGCCGCCGACGCCTGGGTGAGATCGCGGAACATCCGGCCGCCGGGGACGAACACCTCCTTCTGCGTGGGCAGATCCGCGCCGCCGGATTCCACCAGCGAGATCACCGGCAGCCGGTTCTCCCGCACGATGTCGTTGATGCGCAACGTCTTGCGCAGCGTCCACGGGTTGGAGGTGCCGCCGCGCACGGTCGGGTCGGGCGCGACGATCATGCACTCGACGCCCTCCACGATGCCGATCCCGGCGATGGTGCTACCGCCGACGTGGAATTCGCTGCCCCAGCCCGCCAGCGGGCACAGTTCCAGGAACGGCGAGTCCTCGTCGACGAGCAGTTCGATGCGCTCGCGCGCGGTCAGCTTGCCGCGCTTGCGATGCCGGGCCAGTTTGTCGGGTCCGCCGCCCGCGATGGCCTTGGCGAACTCCGCCTCGACCTCGGTGAGCTTGGCGGTCATGGCCTCCGCGGCCGCCTCGTACTCGGGCGCGGCGGTGTCCAAGGTGCTGCGCAGGATGGTCATGACTGGTACCCCAATCGCTTCGCCGCCAGTCCGGTCAGGATCTCGGTCGTGCCGCCGCCGATGCCGAGGATGCGCATATCGCGGTACTGGCGTTCGATCTCGGATTCGCGCATGTAGCCGAGACCGCCGAACAGCTGCACGGCCTGGTTGGCCACCCACTCGCCCGCTTCGACGGCGGTGTTCTTGGCGAAGCACACTTCGGCGATCAGGTCGGTCTCGCCTTCGGCGCTGCGCTGCACCACGTCGCGGGTGTAGACGCGGGCGACGTCGATGCGCCGCGCCATCTCGGTGACCGTGTTCTGCACCGCCTGCCTGCTGATCAGCGGGCGGCCGAAGGTCTCGCGGTTGCGCACCCACTCCAGGGTCAGGTCCAGGCAGCGCTGCGCGCTGGAGTACGCCTGCACCGCGAGGCCGACGCGCTCGCTGACGAACGCGCCCGCGATCTGGAAGAAGCCGGAGTTCTCCGGGCCCACCAGGTTCTCCACCGGCACCCGCACGTCGACGTAGGACAACTCGGCGGTGTCGGAGGCCAGCCAGCCCATCTTGTCCAGCTTGCGGCTGACCGTGAAACCGGGCGTGTCCTTGTCGACGATGAGCAGCGAGATGCCGCCGGAGCCGGGGCCACCGGTGCGCACCGCGGTGACCACGAAGTCGGCGCGGACGCCGGAGGTGATGTAGGTCTTGGCCCCGTTGACGATGTAGTGGTCGCCGTCGCGGCGCGCCGTCGTGGTGAGGTGCCCGACGTCGGAGCCGCCGCCGGGCTCGGTGATCGCGAGCGAGCCGATCTTCTCCCCGGCCAGCGTCGGCTTCACCCAGCGCTCGATCTGCTCGGCGTTACCCGAGGCGATGATGTGCGGCACCGAGATGCCGCAGGTGAACAGGGAGGCGAACAGCCCGCCGGACGCACCGGCCTGGTGCATCTCCTCGCAGACGATCATCGCGTCCACGCCGTCGCCGCCGGAGCCGCCCGCGGATTCCGGGAACTGCACGCCCAGCAGACCGAGCGCGCCCGCCTTCTTGTGCAGTTCGCGCGGGATCTCCCCGGCGCGCTCCCAGCCGTCCAGGTACGGCAGGATCTCGCGTTCCACGAATCCGCGCACCGTGGAACGCAATTCGCGTCGTTCCGGCGTCTCCCAGAGTTTCGTCATGCTGTGTCCTTTCTCGCATGACCGGTGGCCCTGCGTGGTGACGCGAGCTGCCGCCTCCGGGCCTGACCGGTCATACGGTGTCCTTTCTCGCATGACCGGTGGCCCTGCGTGGTGACGCGAGCTGCCGCCTCCGGGCCTGACCGGTCATACGGTGTCCTTTCTCGCATGACCGGTGGCCCTGCGTGGTGACGCGAGCTGCCGCCTCCGGGCCTGACCGGTCATACGGTGTCCTTTCTCGCATGACCGGTGGCCCTGCGTGGTGACGCGAGCTGCCGCCTCCGGGCCTGACCGGTCATGCGAGCAGCTCCACTGGAATGTCGAGGTGACGAGACCGCAGCCATTCGCCGAGTCCCTTGGCCTGCGGATCGAAGCGGGCCTGATAAGCCACGCCCTGACCGAGCAGACCTTCGATGATGAAGTTCAGCGCCCGCAGATTGGGCAGGACGTGCCGGGTGACGGTCAGCGAAGCCGCTTCCGGCAGTAGTTCTTTGACGCGGGCCACGGTGAGCGTGTGCGCCAGCCAGCGCCATTGCTCGTCGGTGCGCACCCACACGCCGATGTTCGCGTCACCGCCTTTGTCACCGCTGCGGGCCAGCGCGATCGTCCCCAACGGGACGCGGCGCGTGTCCCCGGCCGGCAGGGGCTCCGGGGCGGGCGGCTCCGCGACGTCGGCGAGTTCGGTCGTCTCCGTGGCCGGCGCGACGTCGACGCGAGTGCCGTCGGGCAGCACCGCCGTGTGCGGAACCTCCGCGGCGTCGACGAAACCGGGCGTGAACACGCCGTAGGGAGATCCGTTGCCGGGGAGCGTCGTGAAACTGCATCCCGGATAGCTGGCCAGCGCCAGCTCCACGGCGACGTTGGAGAACGCGCGCCCGACCTTGTTCGGGTCCGGGTCGCGGACCACGCAGCGCAGCAGCGCGCTGGCCTGCTCCTCGGTCGCCGCGTCCGGCCGATCCAGACGGGCCAGCGTCCAGCTCAGCTCGGCGGGACGGGTCGGCAGCCAGGACTCCAGCTGGCGTTGCGCGAGTGCGGCTTTGGCCTCGATGTCCAGGCCGGTGAGCACGAACTCCATCTCGTTGCGGAAGCCGCCGAGCGTGTTCAGCGAGACCTTGAGCCGAGGCGGCGGGGCCTCACCGGTGACGCCGCTGATCCGCACCCGATCGGGACCGTCCTGGTCGAGCCGGATGGTGTCCAGGCGGGTCGTCACGTCGGGGCCCGCGTAGCGGGGACCCTGGATCTCGTACATCAGCTGGGCCTCGACCGTGTCGACGGTGACCGCGCCGCCGGTGCCCGCGTGCTTGGTGATGACGCTGCTGCCGTCGGCGCGGATCTCCGCGATCGGGAAGCCCGGCCTGCCCAGATCGGCGAGCTCGGTGAAGAAGGCGTAGTTGCCGCCGGTGGCCTGGGTGCCGCATTCGATCACGTGCCCCGCCACCACCGCACCGGCCAGCCGGTCGTAATCCTCGCGGTCCCAGCCGAAGTGCGCGGCGGCCGGGCCGACGATCACCGACGCGTCGGTGACCCGGCCGGTGACCACGATATCCGCGCCCGCGTTCAGGCATTCGACGATGCCCCACGCGCCGAGGTAGGCGTTGGCGGTCAGCGGCGCGCCGAAGCCGAGTTCACCGGCGCGCGCGAGCAGGTCGTCGCCCTCCACGTGCGCGATCTTCGCGTCCAGTCCGAGATCGGCGGCCACCTTGCGCAGTTTCCCCGCCAGGCCGGCCGGATTGAGGCCGCCCGCGTTGGCCACGATCCGCACGTTGCGTTCCAGCGCCAGCCCGAGGCAGTCCTCGATCTGCTTGACGAAGGTCTTGGCGTAGCCGAGGTCCGGGTCCTTCATGCGGTCCCGGCCGAGGATCAGCATGGTGAGTTCGGCGAGATAGTCGCCGGTGAGGACGTCGAGCTGTCCCCCTTCCAGCATCTCGCGCATGGCGCCGAGCCGATCACCGTAGAAGCCGGAACAGTTGCCGATCCGGAGCACATGCGGGTCGGCGGCCAGCATACTCATCAGCGGGAATGCCTCCTGTGCGGCGAACCGTCAGGATGAGCCGCATGCCGCACCCGTGAAGTCCGCGTTCCGCGACCAGCATCACACCAGGGCCAGAAAAAAGCAAGCATGCGTGCTTGTTACTTGCGGGAGGCGACCCACCCACCCGTCGGCCGCCGGGCGGCCTGGAGCATGATGGGCACGGTGTCCAGCGACGTCACCGTGATCGTTCTGTTCGCCTTGGCAGGGTTCCTGCTCGGCGGCGCCTACACCACATGGAAGACGGCGCGGCCGCTGTCGATCGCGCTGGCCGTCTGCGCCGTTCTGGCGGCGGGCGGCGCGCTGGCCTGGTGGCTCGGCTAACCCTTCGACAAACGGAAGATCCGCAGGTCATCGGGAACGCCGCTGAGCGGAGCGGCGAAGAGGCCGCGGCGATATGGCTTGGCCGCCAAGCCCAGTTCCGTCAGCGTCTCCGGCCGCAACCCCTGCAGCGTCACCTCCGACAGCATGGTGTGGCCGTTGCCGCCCGCCTCCATGACCCGCGCCGCGATCGTGACGTCCACGCCGAGCCAATCGCCGCCGATCTCACGCGGGGAACCGGTGTGCAAACCGATGCGCATATGCGGCGTGTAGCCGCGCACCTGCACATCGGCCAGATTGCGCTTGGCGGTCACGGCCGCGCGCACCGCCCGGTCCGCCGAGGGGAACACCGCCATCACGCCGTCACCCATGCGCTTGACCACCTGCCCGCCGCGTTCGGCGATCGGCGGCTCGATGGCCTTGGCCACCTTGCGCAGCAGTTCGAGGGTGGCCTCGTCACCGGCCGAGAGCGACCAGCGCGAGAAGGCCACCAGGTCGGTGAACATGACGGTTACTTCTTGGCTACCTTTGCCACGGCCCATCCGCTCCAAGGCGGCCTGCCAGACCTGCAAGGCGCCGAAACCGATCTCGCGCGCGGCGCTGGGAGCATCGCCGACCAGCTTGTCCGCCGCCCGCGCGACCGCTCGCGCGCCACCGGGCCCGGACACCGACAGCGGGTCGCCGAAGGCAGGGTCACCGGGGAGCTGTTCGCGGGCCCTGCGCAGCACACCGATGAGATCCGCACGCTGGTTCGCGGCGTTCATCAGCGCGGACAGCTGGCTGCGGCGCGATCCGCCGGAACGGCGGGAAGAATCGAACCCGTCGGACGGCTCCAACGGAATGACCACCTCGGGCGGTTCGCCACCGGCGGCCTCGCGCCCCGACTCCGGCTCCGTACCGCCGGAAGGTCTTTCGTTCACGCCCCGAGGGTATCTCAGCCGATCTGCCGTCGGCAGATTACCGATCATCGCCATCTCTCACCTCCGCGACGAACACAGCGAGCACGTCGGCGGGCTCCGCGTTGGATAACGAGCTGGTTGCTGAACCGAGGCTACTCGGCACAGCGCAGGTCTCGGAACCGGCAAGCGGCATAGTTTCCTCGATGTTCACACGCACGATCGGCCCGGCGCGAGGAATCGCATCGGGCCGATCGCGGCACCGTCCGCCGGGCAGTGGCGACGGTGGGCGAAGCGCCGGACCTCCCGACAAGGTCGGCGCCCCACAACCCGAGTGGCGAGGGATGGCGACTCGGGTGGCTTCGCGCTAAGCGTCGCGCTGGTTCACCACGACCAAGGCCGCGCCGAAGACGATCGCGACGAAGACGGTGAAGTACAGCAGGCTGCCCCACGGCCCCCAGTGCCAGTTGGCCGTGGACACGGAGGCGCTGAAGAAATGGTTCGCGTTCGCGAACGGCAGGAACGGCGTGACGTTGCGGCCGAAGCTGCCGAACGCGCCGAGCAGCCCCTCGATGAGCAGCGGCCACAGCACGATCAGGGAGATGGCCGCGGCGGACTGCCGCACCAGCACGCCGACGCCGATCGCCAGCAGCACGCACAGGAACGCGTAGATCGGGATGCCGTAGACCTCGCGCCAGTCCTCCGCGCTGGACAGCGTGAGGGCCGCGCCCGCGTCCGGGCCGCTGATGGCCTTGGCCACCGCGTAGGCCAGGAACACCAGAACGAGGGTCAGCACCGCGCCGTACACGCCGACCAGCCCGGCCTTGGTCACGATCACCTTGGCCCGATGCGGCGTCGCCTGGTACGTGGTCCGGATGATGCCGAAGCGATATTCGCTGGTCACCGTCAAGGTGGCCATGATCATCAAGACCATCACGCCGAAGCCGCTGATGCCGGCCACCGCGGTGGAGACGGTCAGGTCGATCGCGCCGTCCTTGCCGTAGGACGCGCGCGCCACCGAGGCGAGCAGCGCGGCCATGCCCAGCGCGAGGGCGATGACGATCGCCGAGCACCACCAGGGCGACCTGGTGGAGGTGAGCTTGATTCGTTCCGCTGCCAGCACGCCCATCAGAGCGCACCTCCCATAACTTGATCGAAGCCTTCGCCGTGGTACTGCACGGCGCCGCCGGTCATCCGCATGAACGCCTCTTCCAGCGACGCGCGCTGGGGGGCCAGCTCGAACAGCGTGATGCTGTGCTCGCCGGCCAGCTTGCCGACCGCGTCACTGGACACGCCCGCCACCACCAGCGCGGGGCCGTCGGCTCCGGCCCCGTCCTCGCGGACTGTCATGCCGTTCGAGGTGAGCACGCTGCGCAGCTGGTCGAGCTGCGGGCTGCGCACCCGCACCGACTGCTCGGAGGCGCGTTCGATGAATTCCTGGGTCGTCGAGTCCGAGATGAGCTTGCCGCGCCCGATCACCACCAGGTGCTCGGCGGTCTGGGCCATCTCCGACAGCAGATGGCTGGAGACCAGCACCGTGCGGCCTTCGGCGGCCAGCCGCTGCATGAACCGCCGGATCCACAGGATGCCCTCCGGGTCGAGGCCGTTCACCGGCTCGTCGAACAGCAGCACCTCCGGGTCGCCCAGCAGCGCGCCGGCCAGGCCGAGCCGCTGCGACATGCCCAGTGAGAAGCCGCCCGCGGTCTTGCCCGCCACCTCCGACAGGCCGACCAGCCGCAGCACCTCCTCCACCCGGGACTTGGCGATGTCGTTGGACGCGGCCATCCACTCCAGATGGGCGCGCGCCGACCGGTTCGGATGCACCCACTTGGCGTCCAGCAGCGCGCCGACGGTGCGCAGCGGATGGTCCAGCTCGTGATAGGACTTGCCCTTGATCAGGGCGGTCCCAGCGGTGGGCCGGTCCAATCCGAGGATCATCCGCATGGTGGTCGACTTGCCCGCGCCGTTCGGTCCGAGGAACCCCGTCACCTGCCCCGGTCGAACGGTGAAGGTCAGATCCTGCACCGCTACGGTCTGCCCGTAGTGCTTGGTCAGGCCTCTCAGCTCGATCATGCGCCCAGCATTCCGCAAATCACGGCCGCGCGCGTCGGTAAATGGTGCCGAGTTGGATCATCCTCGAGGATGAGGGGCGAGGTGTCCGGGTGGGTGCAAGCCCGTACGGGGAAGTCGATACACGCTCACCAGCACACAGAAGACCCGCGACCAGTCGAATCGGTCGCGGGCCTTCGTGGCCCTGCCAGGGGGTCAGGAAGTCACAGCGACGTACCCAGCCAGGATGCGAACCCGACCAGACCCTCACTCTGGCGTCGCTGCGCCGCTGCGATGCCGTGCACCGTCTCCCGCACTCCCGGGTGCAAACGGGTCTGCTGCGGTGCCGCTGCCCGTGCCTTGTTCAACGCAACCAGGGCCTTGTCCGGCTTGCCGGACATCAACCAGGCGCGTGCGTTGTCCTGCCAGTGATGCCCGATGCGGGTAGGTGGCGCTCCGGCGGAGTAGACCAGCTCGGCGCCTTCGATCGCGGCCCGGGTCGGGTCGCCGGATTCCAGCTCGATCGCGTGCGAATGGATCTCGGTGTTCAGCGGTCCGAAGTCGACCATGTACATGTCCGTCTCACCGGTCCGTGCCGCGATTTCACGTGCTGCGGCGATGTGGTCGACCGCGCCGGCGTGGTTCAGCTTCCGCGCTTCGTTCACCGCCCCGGCAAGGTGCGAGTAGCCGCCCAGGATCAGCCCGGATCGGGTTTCGTCGGCGGTCGATATCGCCGACTCGATGAGTTGACCAGCCACCTCCGACTCTCCGAAATGGGTGAGTACCCGCGCCCGTGCCAGGACGGAGAACGCACCCCAGTTGCGATCATCGGCCAGAGGCGCATACGTGTCGGCGAGGTCGAGCGCTGGCAGCGTGAGCGACAGGTGGCCGGTTCGCCGGGCAGACCACTCGGCGAGCACGTACGCGGCCGTCAGCAGCGTGTAGGCGCGTGCCTGCTCGTCGCCGGACAACTCCCGCACCGCACCGTGCAATCGGCGGATGATACCCGGCAATACCTCGATGGTCTGCCGCGTCCGGTCGCGGCGATACAGCAGTTGCGCGGCGGACAGGTCCGCATCCAGCTGCGCCAGCGGCCCGGGGTCGACCGCTCGGGCGTATCGGCCCTCGGTCAGCAGCACCGATAGTTCATTCACCGCGTCGGACAACGGCTTTCCGTCGTCGTAGGGTGCGCCGGTCAACTGCTCCGGGGTGACCCGTAGTGCCCGCGCTACCGCCGAGATGAAGCCGGGAGAGGCTGGCTCTCGTCCCTGCTCGACCGCCTTGACCATGCTCAGGCTGTAGGCCGCACGGGACGCGAGCGCCCGTTGACTGAGCCCGGCGATCTTGCGTTCCGATGCGATCCGCTGCCCCACGCTGTCGCTCATGCCCCAACGGTAGATCGATCGCGGCCGGCTGTCCCCGCACTGTCCCTCGGTGGCCTTGCCGTCCGCGAACGTTTTGGCAGGCCCCGGCGTCGGGTGAATCCCCGAATCCTCGGCGCCGGACGCCACCCAACTACACCACAATGCAAGGGGGTTTCGGAGTGACCGAACTCGCAGTCACCCTTACCGTTATGGCCGCTGTCGGCGGACTGCTGATCATCGTGTTCTGGGTCCTGCCTTGGCTACTCGAGCTCGGCGGCGATCCCGACGAGCGGGTGCCGTTCCGCGAGGTCATGGACCGCATCGAACGCGAGGAACAGCGATGACGACGCGGGGCAGTTGGATCCAGGACTACTGCGAGGACAGCAACTGGCCCGTCGATGAGAAGCACGCGCAAGGCTTGCTGAAACTCCATGCCACATGTACGCCACCGTGCCCGCGCAAGCTGTCCGCCGAGCGGTGGCTCCAGGAGCGCGACATAGACGGACCGGATAGTACGACCAGCCAGGCGTAGAACTGGACGACCAGGTGCTACCGCGTCATTCGCCGCCAGGAGGCCAGAACTGGGCCGACTCTGCGGAGCTGCGAGGTCAGCGCAGTTCCGCCGAAGCCTCAGCGGCCCAGCGGCTCGGCGCCGTCCGCGAGCACGGCGGCGAGCGCGGCGGCCGCGTCGAGCAGGGCGTGGGAGCGAGCGGTGATGCTCGCGTCCCGGGCCGCCAGCGCCGCCTCGACGTCATCGGATCGGTGGCCGCGCGGCAGGTGGGGCATCAAGGTTTTCAGCGTGTCGACGCGGTATCCGGCCCTGCGGAGTTGATGGACGATCCGGGCGTCGCGGACCTGGGCGGGCGAGTACCGTCGCGTGCCCTGCGCGGTCGCGCGATCCGGGACGACGAGTCCCTCGGCGTCCCAATGCCGCAGGGTCGACGGGCGCACGCCCAGCGCGGCGGCCAGTTCGGCGACGCTCATCGCATCCGACGGCCGCGCGTCGGCGATCGGCTCGGCGGCGATCACCTCCGCCGCCCGCTTGGCGAGCGCCAAGTCGGCGCGCTCTCGGTCCAGCCCGGCGTGTGCCGCATCGAGCAGGGCGAGCACCTGCGAAAACGGTCCCGTGTGGACGGCGCGAACGATGCGCTTGGCCTCGACGGGGCCGACGCCTGCCGCCAGCGCTCGATAGGCGAGCGCGGAACGCACGTGCACCTCGCCGTATCGGCGATAGCCCGTCGCGGTGCGGATCGCTGTCGGCAGAACGCCGTCGCTTTCGAGGTTGCGAATCTGCTGCACGGAGTACCCCGCCCGCCGCGCCACCTCGGCGGTGCGCAATGTGGAGTTGCGAGTTGTCACCCTTACTCCCAGCATATCTCGCCCAAAGTCTCCACAAGCACCTTAATGAAACGCTGGAAGCATGACCATCGACGAGATCATCGACTTCGTCTCGGCCCTCGACGGAGTCCTGACGCTGCGCCCCGGCCCCGGGGACGGCTCACCCGAAATCAGTTGGGGCGACACGTTCTTCTACTACTCGCCGGACGGCGTCGTGCCGAAGGCGACCCAGCCCTTCGCGACGATCGTGACGAAGAATTATCCCGGCGACGAAAGTTCCCGCCTGGACCGGCCTGACACGTTCCGAGTCAACATCGCCGCCGGAAAAGAAGCCTTCACCTACTGGACCGGCCACACCCCCCGCGAATCATCCCCTCCCGACGATCCGAGCGCGGCGGACACGGTGATCGCCCACCCGGTCTACGCATCCGCAGGTTGGCTATCGATCATCAACCCAGGCCCCCGAACCGCCGAATCCACCCGCACCCTCCTCGGTACCGCCCACGAACGCGCCCGCTCCCGCCGCGAACGTCGGACTTAACGAACCGCGAGTGGCACATGGTTGCGGCGAAGCGCTCTCCACCATGTGCCACTCGCGGAAACGGTTTCCGGACTGTTGACATGGAGCGCACTCCAGCACCTAGCGTCGGGACCGACGGATTCGAGTGCAGGAGGTAGCAGCATGACCGACATTCCCACCCGGCAGCTCGGTGAACTGGCGGTTTCCGCGCAGGGCCTGGGGTGCATGGGCATGAGTCACGGATACGGCGCCGCGGACGACGAGCAGTCGATCGCGACGCTGCACCACGCTCTCGACCTCGGAATCACCTTGCTGGACACAGCCGACTTCTACGGCGCCGGGCACAACGAGGAGCTGATCGGGCGCGCCGTCGCGGGGCGGCGTGATGACGTGGTGCTGGCGACGAAGTTCGGCTTCGCCAACCGGCTGGGCGAGCCGACCCGCATCCGCGGTGACGCCGCCTATGTGCGCGAAGCGTGCGAGGCTTCGCTGCGCAGGCTCGGGGTCGACCACATCGACCTCTACTACCTGCACCGGGTCGACCCGCAGGTGCCGATCGAGGAGACCGTCGGCGCGATGGCCGAACTGGTACGGGCGGGAAAGGTCCGCCACCTGGGGCTTTCGGAAGCGAGCGCGGACACCGTCCGGCGCGCGCACGCGGTGCATCCGATCGCCGCGTTGCAAAGCGAGTGGTCGCTGTGGACCCGCGACCTGGAGGCGGAGATCCTTCCGGTCTGCCGTGAACTCGGCATCGGCCTGGTGCCGTTCTCCCCGCTCGGGCGCGGATTCCTGACCGGCAAGTACAGCTCGGTCGAGGGTCTGGCGGATAACGACGTGCGGCGCAGCCAGCCGCGTTTCGCCGAGGGCAACCTCGAACGCAACCTCGCCATCGTCGCGAAGCTGAACGAGCTGGCCGCGGCGAAGGGTGTCACAGCGGGTCAGCTCGCCTTGGCCTGGGTGCAGCACCGCGGCGACGATGTGGTCCCGATCCCCGGCACCCGGCGGCAGCGCTACCTGGAGGAGAACCTCGCCGCGCTGACCATCGAACTGTCCGCCGACGAGCTCGCCGCCATCGAGGCCGCCGCCCCGCCCGAGCAGGTCGCGGGCACCCGCTACGACGCGACGAACCTCACCTTCGTCAACGGCTGAGCCCGCACGGCCCACCGCCCCGGACTCACCCACCAAGCGGTGACCTCCCCCGCCATGACGTGCAAGCCTCACGTCGTCAACGGCCGAGCCCGGCGCTCTATGCCCCGGACTCACCCACCGTTAGGTGTCGTCACACGCCGCGTGCCCGAGCGGCTCGAGGCTTCCGAGAGCGGTCACCGAACTACCGGACGCGGGCTCGGCCCCTCACAGCGCCGGGGATGACGCCTGGGCCCAGAAGCGTTTGGGGATGCGCCCGGCCAGCCGCGCCGCATAACCGGCGCGGACGGCGTCCGCCATCGCCGCGGCCATCAGTTCGGGGCGGCGCGCCCTGGTCACGGCCGTGGCCAGCAGCACCGCCGAGCAGCCGAGTTCCATGGCGAGAGCGGCGTCGCTGGCCGTCCCGATGCCCGCGTCCAGGATGACGGGGACCTTCGCGTCGGCGACGATCATCTCGATGTTGTGCGGATTGCCGATACCGAGGCCGGTGCCGATGGGCGCGCCCAGCGGCATCACCGCCACGCAACCCGCGTCCTCCAGACGACGGGCCAGCACCGGGTCGTCGTTGGTGTAGGGCAGCACGACGAACCCGTCGTCGACGAGTTGTTCGGCGGCGGTGAGCAGTTCGATCGGATCGGGCAGCAGGGTGCGCTCGTCGGCGACCACCTCGAGCTTCACCCAATCGGTGTCCAGCGCCTCACGCGCCAGCTGTGCGGTGAGCACCGCTTCGGCCGCGGTCCGACAGCCCGCCGTGTTCGGCAACGGCGCGATGTCCAGCCGTTTCAACAGATCGAGCACGCCGGTGCCGCCCGCGGCGTCGACGCGCCGCATCGCCACCGTGGTCAACTCGGTGCCGGAGGCGATCAGCGCCTCCTCCAGCACGGCCAGGTTCTCCGCGCCGCCGGTGCCCATGATCAGGCGAGAGCCGAACTCCCGGTCGGCGATTCGCAGCGGGGCGTCGGCGGGTCCGGATGCCGTCATCGCCTCAGCCACCTTGAACCGCCGTCAGCACCTCGATCTCCCAGCCGCGCCCGACCGGTTCGTCCCAGCGCGACTTGGGGAACACCGCGCCGTCCACCGCGAGCGCGACGCCCCGGCACGGCAGCCCGAGGCGTTCCAGCAGCTCGCGCACGGTCAGCGGCTCGGCGAACTCGTGCTCGTCGCCGTTCACCGTGACACCGACGGGGACGGATGACAGCGTCATCTGACTCCTCCTACAGTCGTCGAAAACCGTTGCGGGTCGGCGGCTTCCGCTTCGGGCAGCACTGCCCCGCCGAGCAGTTCGAGTACCGCGTCCACGGTGAGCGGCACGGTCAGCATGCCGTTGCGGCCATGCCCGGTGGCCGCGACGATCCGGTCGGTGAGCCGGCCGATCAGCGGCAGGTTGTCCGGGCTGCCCGGCCGCGAACCGGCGCTCGCCTCGGCGAACTCGTATTCGCCGATGCCGGGGAACACCGCTTCCGCGTCGGCGATCAGGTCGCGGACGCCCCCGACCGTGACCGCGGTGTCGAAACCCGCCTCGTACTGGGTGGCGCCCACGACGATCCCGTCGGCGCGCGGCACCAGATAGACCGACCGCCCGTGCACCCGGGCCCGGATGACCCGGCGCGGCGCGGGCGCGACGCCGGGGCGTCGCCGCAGGCGCAGGATCTCGCCCTTGACCGGGCGGACCGGCAGTTCCGGCCACAACGCGGCCGAGGCGGCCCCCGCGGCGAGAACGATCTGATCGTGCGGAAGTTCCGTCAGCGAGTCTACGGATTCGGCGCGCACCACGACGCCCGCCGCCTCGGCGGCCTGCCGCAACGCGGCGACCAGCTTGCGATTGTCGATCGCCGGTTCGGCGGGCGCCAGCAGCGCGGCGCGCACCGTCCTGGCCAGGCCAGGTTCCCGCTCGCGCACCGCGGCGCGGTCGAGCAGGTGCAGTTCGTGCCCGCGTCCGCCGACCCAGTCGGCCACGGTGCGCAGGTCGGCCGCGTCGGCCGCGTCCAGCGCGACGGTCATGGTCTCGTCGGCCACGAAGACCGAGACACCGGTCGCGGCCGCCACCCGGGCGGCGAACTCCGGCCAGCGGGCCAGCGACGCCGCCCCGAACTCGAGCACCCGGTCCTCGCCGGGCCAGCCCTCCGACAGCGGCGCGAGCATGCCCCCGGCCACCCACGACGCGCCCGAAGCCACGGCGGGATCGAGGAGCGTGACCGACCAACCGGTCTCGGCGGCGCGCCAGGCCACGGCCAGCCCGATGGCCCCGCCACCGACGACGGCCAGAGTCCGCATCCCGATCCACCTGCCTCCTGTTTCGCATCCCCACGGTAGCGCGGCTACGGTCGAAGGCGTGCAACCCTCCCACCCGAATCGACCCGCCTCGCCGCGGGAACGTCTGGCGAACGCGCGGCTGTATCTGTGCACCGACGCCCGCCGGGAGAAGGGCGATCTGGCCAAGTTCGCCGAGGCCGCGTTCGCAGGCGGAGTCGACATCATCCAGCTCAGAGACAAAGGGTCACCGGGCGAGGCCAAGTTCGGCCCGCTGGAGGCCAGGGCCGAACTCGGCGCGCTCGCCGAACTCAAGGCCGCCGCGCGCAGGCACGGCGGGCTGGTCGCGGTCAACGACCGCGCCGACATCGCGCTGGCCGCGACCGCCGACGTGCTGCACCTCGGGCAAGGCGACCTGCCGCCCTGGTACGCGCGCCGGATCCTCGGACCCGACGTGGTGATCGGACGATCCACGCACAATCGCGCCCAAGCCGGGCTCGCCGCGATCGATGAGCACATCGATTACTTCTGCACGGGCCCCATCTGGGCGACCCCGACCAAACCCGGCAGGCAGGCGGCGGGCCCCGAATTGATCCGCTCCACCGCGGACGCCCATCCCACCCGGCCCTGGTTCGCGATCGGCGGGATCAACGCCGACAACCTCGCGCAGGTGCTGGAAGCCGGAGCGAAGCGGGTCGTCGTGGTGCGCGCGATCACCGAGGCGCGCGATCCGGAAGCCGCGGCGCGAGAGCTGAAAACGGCACTGCTCGCGAACGCGTGAGGACCGTGGTCAGGACAGCACCTGCCCGCGGGTGAACGACAGCGCGGTCTCCACCGCCGTGTTCCCGCTCGGCGCGGGCTCCGCGACCTGCGCGCCCGGCTCGTCGACGATCCTGGCGTAATCACCCGGCCCCGCCGGATCCGAATGCAGCCAGACGAAACCGAGATCGGCGAGGTCGAGTGTGCGCGGCAGCGCGGCGGCGACGGCGTGGTCGTCACCGATCTCGGCCAGCAGCACCCGTGCGGGGGCGGCGCGCAGGGCAGGCCAGGACGCGGCGAAGCCCGGATGCAGCGGACGGGCCTCGACCTCGTCCTCGGGGACCCAGACCAACTCGACGCTCTCGCGGTTGCCGGTGGTCGGGAGGGTCATCACCGCGTCGGCGACGACCGTGGTGTAGGTCCAGCCGCTCGAGGCCGAGGCCGTCACCCGCTCGCCGCGCACCCGGACGTCGGCGGGATCGATGCCCGCCTCCTCCCACGCCTCGCGGACCGCCGCGTGCACGGGCGTCTCGTGACTGTCGCGCGCCCCGCCGGGCAAGGCCCAGGTCCCGCCTTGGTGACTCCACGGAGCGCGGTGTTGCAGCAGCACCGCCGAACCGCCTGCGGCCAGCGGAGCGCGCAGGAGCAGTCCGGCGGCGCCGAAGCGACCCCAGTGCCGCAGTCCGTCCGGGCCGCGCGACCAACCGTCACCGTCACCACGCATCTCGTACCATCCTGTTCAGCTACGGGAGCACCCCACCGCCGTTTCCTCCCAACCGGGGGTGTTTCACACGCCGCGGCGCCCGTACGACCACAATAAACTCCGCACCAACACGCACGGGTCGATCGGATATTCGGTCCAACCGTCGAGAAATCCGCGTACGCGGCCCAAACTGGGGAGGTGGACATGGCTAGCTCCGAGCCGACGACGGCCGAACTCCGGCCATCGTCCGCGCCCGAAGCCGCCGGCCGGGACGAACCGGGCGGGCTGAGCGTCGCGGTGGTGCGCGAACGTCTCGACCTGGCCAATCTGCGGTCGTTCGCCAATTCCTCACCAGGACGGCTGATCGCGCTCGGGCTGCTGCTGATCGGATTGTGCCTGGCCGCGGGCTCGGTGACCGCCGCGACCGTCGGTGACCGGCAGCAGAGCCTGGACGTCTTGCTCTACGACACCGAACCGGACGCGCATTCCGCCCACCGGCTCTACACCTCGCTGTCGATCGCCGACGCCGCCGCCAGCACCGCGTTCATCGCGGGCGGGCTGGAGCCGCAGGCGGTGCGGGACCGCTACACACAGGCGCTGGGCGAGGCGGCCGCGGAATTGGTGACCCGATCCGACAGTCCCGTCGGGCCGAACGCGGACCCGGATGCCCGGCTGCGCACGGGCATAGTCACCGGCCTGCCGGTGTACTCCGGTCTGGTGGAAACCGCACGGACGAACAATCGCAGCGGATATCCGGTCGGCGCGGCGTATTTGAGCGAAGCGTCCAACCAGATGCAGACGACGCTGCTACCGATGGCCGAAGAGCTGCACAATCATCGCTCGGCGGCGGTGACCGACGCGCAGCGCAATCACGTGCGCCCGCCCTGGGCCGCGATCGGACTGCTGATCCTCACCCTCGGCGTGCTGGTCTGGGTGCAGCGGGATCTGGCGCAACGCTGGCGGCGCGTGCTCAATCCGGGCCTGCTGCTCGCGTCGGTGTCCATGCTGATCCTGCTGGCGTGGACGGTGATCGCGGGTTCGGTGTCGGCGACGTCGATGATCAGCGCCCGCGACGACGGCGCGGTGCCCTCCTCGCGCCTGACCGAGAGCCGGATCCTCGCGCAGCAGGCGCGCGCCGCGGAGACGTTGAAACTGGTGCGCCGGGACGCGACCGGCGACTACGACCGCACCTACGACGCGGACATCGAACGGCTGGCCGATCTGATCGGCAACTACCCCTCCTCCGCGCCGGCGGCGGACGAGGTGCGCAACGCCGTTCCGGCGCTGGCGCGCTGGCGGGTGGCGCATCAGCGCATGAACGACGCGCTGGCCAAGGGCGATTTCAACAGCGCGGCCGTGGTGGCGACCGGGCCCGGCTCGGCGGACGCCACCGTGCAGGTGGAGGCGCTGGATCGTTCGCTCGAGCAAGGCATCGCCGAGACCAGGGACACCCTGCGCGGCAAGATCTCCCAGGCCGCACGCGTCTTGGACTTCCTGGGCGCGGGAGCGATGGTGCTCGGCATTCTGGCGGCAGGCTATGTCGGACTGGGCATATGGCCCCGGCTTCGGGAGTACCGATGAGATCCGCGCGCGGCATTCTGGTGGCCGCCCTCCTCGTGGTAGCGCTGACGAGCGGTTGTGCGAGCGATTCCAGCGCGCCGGTGTCGACCAAGACGCCGAAGTACACCGACCCTCCGTTTCCCGCCAGAGCGGTTCCGGTGCTCACCGATTCGCCGGTTCCGCCTCCGCCGGGCACACCGCGATGCGGCGATCCGACCGCCAGCTTGCGCCCGACCGGGGCGGGGGCGGGCGCGCGCGGACCGACCATCGATGCGATCCGGGCGCGCGGGCGGTTGCTGGTCGGCCTGGACACCGGCAGCAATCTGTTCAGCTACCGCGACCCGGTCTCCGGCGCCATCGTCGGTTTCGACGCCGACATCGCCAGGGAGGTGGCCCGCGACCTGCTCGGCAGCCCGGATCTGATCGAGTTCCGCAGCCTCGGCTCCGCCGAGCGCGAGACGGCGCTGCAGAACCGCACCGTGGACCTGGTCGCCAAGACGATGACGATCAATTGCGAACGGCGCGAGAAGGTCGCGTTCTCCACCGTCTACCTGCACGCGAATCAGCGGGTGCTCGCGGTGAAGAACTCCGGGATCCGGAGCCTGGCCGATCTGGCGGGCCGCCGGGTGTGCATCGTCAGCGGCACCACGTCGCTGGAACACATGCGGCGCGACCAGCCCGCCGCGACCATCCTCACCGTGCCGAGCTGGGCCGATTGCCTGGTCGTCCTGCAACAGCGCCAGGTCGACGCGGTCAGCACCGACGACGCCGTCCTCGCCGGTCTGGCCGCGCAGGACCCGTACACCGAGTTGGTCGGTAGCAGCATCAGCGAAGAGCCGTACGGCATCGGCATGACCAAAGGCAACGACGATCTCGTGCGATTCGTCAACGGCACGCTGGAACGCATCCGCAACGACGGCACGTGGGTCGGGCTGTACCAGAAATACCTCACCATCCTCGGTCCCGTTCCCGCCCCGCCCGCCCCCACCTATCAGGATTGACCGGCCGATGAGCACACGGCCCGACCCCGAGCCCGACCCGGACGAAACCGCCCCGGGACGGCCCGGCCCGGCCGAGGTGTTCGAGGGCGGATGCACCGGATCGGCCGCGCGTCGCCCGGGCGCGAAACCGCCGCGCGCTGATCACGCGGGCGCACAGCACGCGGACGGTCACTCTCCAGCAGCAGGGCGACGGTCGAGCTCGATCAATTCGGAATCGGCGGCCGCCGAGGGCCTTCAACACACGGCACTTACGTCGGCCGACCGTACGGCTCCCTCGCTCGGCACGGTCGCCTGGGACCGCGCCGAGGACACGGACCCGCCGGATGCGGCGCGGGAGCCACGGGGCGCTCGCGACACCGCGCCCCCGATCTCCGGCGAAGCACCGAGTGGCACCGGCGACGAACAGCTCACCGCACCGCCGACCGGCACCCCGGTCGCCGGGCCAGAAGCGTCGTCCGTGGAATCGGCACAGACGGCGGACGAGTCGGACTCGGACGCCACCCGCATGCAGGTCAACCGACCGGGCACACCATCGAGCACGATCGCATGGACGCGCGGCTCCGGACCGGAGAAGCCACCGCCGCCCGCGGCGCACGAAGTCCCCGGCACGGAAAAGGCGCGCGACCAGCCGAGCACCGCTGCGGCGGGACACGACGAAACGCGCCGCAGCCCCTCGGAACCCACGTCGTCACCCACGTCGTCCCCGCAGCGCACCTCCGGACGCAGCGTGCGCACGGCGCGAACCCGCCCCGCGGTACGACGGCTCGGCGCGGGACTCGTGCCGATCCCCACGGTGACGCCGGCGGATCCCCGCGACGCCGTGCTCGCCGACGCCGTGGTCTCCGAGGGCAGGCGATTCTGCTGGCGCTGCGGCAAACCGGTCGGCCGGGCGACGGCGACCCGGCCCCCGACCACGGCGGGCACCTGCGCGACTTGCGAGGCGTCGTTCGACTTCCGGCCCACGCTGCACGCGGGCGACATGGTGGCGGGGCAGTACGAGATCCAGGGGTGCATCGCCCACGGCGGACTCGGCTGGATCTACCTGGCGATCGACCGCAATGTCAGCGACCGCTGGGTGGTGCTCAAGGGCCTGCTGCACGCCGGTGACGGCGAAGCGCAGGCGGTGGCCATGGCCGAACGCCAATTCCTGGCCGAGGTGGCGCATCCCAGCATCGTCAAGATCTACAACTTCGTCGAGCACACCGGTGCGGACGGCACACCCGTCGGCTACATCGTCATGGAGTACGTGGGCGGCCGTTCGCTGCGCGACATCCTCGACTCCTACGAACGCCCCAAGCGCATGCCGGTCACCGAGGCGATCGCCTACCTGCTGGAGATTTTGCCCGCGCTGGACTACCTGCACTCGACCGGTTTGACCTACAACGACCTCAAACCCGACAACATCATGGTCACCGAGGACCAGGTGAAGCTGATCGATCTCGGCGCCGTCGCCACCATCGACGCATACGGAAACCTGTACGGCACGAGGGGATTCCAGGCGCCGGAGATCGCGCGCACCGGCCCGACCGTCGCCTCCGACATCTACACCGTCGGGCGCACACTGGCCGTGCTCACCCTGCACCTGCCCTCGGAGCACGGACGCTATCTCGACGGGCTCCCCGCTCCTGCCGACGAGCCGGTGCTGGCGCGCTACGAGTCCTTCCATCGTCTGCTGCTGTGCGCCACCGACCTGGACCCGCGCCGCCGCTTCCCCTCCGCGCGTGCGATGTCCGCACAGATGTCGGGCGTGCTGCGGGAGATCCTCGCGCTGGAGACCGGCACCGAGCATCCCCAGCTGTCCACCGTCTTCACGCCGCCGCGAGCCAGTTTCGGCACCGAGGAGCTGATCAGCCAGACCGACGCCTACACCGACGGCCGCCCCCGCAGCAGCCTGCTGGACGCGCTCGAGGTGGTGGCGGGACTGCCGATCCCGCTGCTCGATCCGGCCGATCCGTCGGCCCCGTTGCTCTCGGCCGCGGTGCATCCCGAGCCGTCCCACGCGCTGGAGGCGCTGCGCGACGCACGCGAGCGAGCCGACGCCGATCCCGGCAACGCCCCGGCGACGCTCGATCTGGAACTCGCCCTCGCCGAGGCGCGCGTGCGGCTCGATCTGCGGGAATCGGCCACGGTGCTGGATCTGCTCGCGCGTCTGCCGGAAGGGGAGTGGCGGGTGAGCTGGTATCGCGGCATGGCCGAACTGCTCGACCGGGAGTACGAGCGCGCCTTCTCGAACTTCGACGAGGTATTCCGCGTGCTCCCCGGCGAGCTCGCCCCGCAGCTCGCGCTGGCCGCCACCGCCGAACTCGTGCTCCAGCACTGGGATTCGCCGGACCCGGAGCAATGGCGCGCCTACGCCGAGAAGGCCTACGAGACGGTCTGGCGCACCGACCGCACCGTGGTGAGCGCCGCCTTCGGGCTGGCCAGGCAGTTGGCCGCGGACGACCGGGTGGCGGAGGCCGTACAGGCGCTGGACGCCGTGCCCGCGTCGTCCCGGCATTTCACCACCGCGCGGATGACCGCCGTGCTGTTCCTGCTCACGGCGGCGCCGGTAGCCGACCTCGACGAAGCCACCCTGCACATCTCGGCATCGCGGGTGTCGAGTCTGCCCGCGGGCGAGAGCCGCGCGATGCAGATGCGGGTGCTGGTGCTCGGCGCGGCCTTGGCGTGGCTCCAGTCGGGCAACAGGCCGAAGCGTCCCGATGCCACGCTGTTCGGCGCGCCTTTCACCGAGCGCGAACTGCGGGCGGGCACCGAGGCGGGGCTGCGCTCCCTGGCGCGCGGCGCACCCGATCGCAAGCACCGCTACGCGCTCGTCGACCTGGCCAACATGATCCGCGCGAAGACCTGGATCTAGCCGAGCCGCTCGACCACTTGCCGGGCGGCACGCGCGATGGCCAGTTCCTCGTTGGTGGGCACCACGAGCACCGCGACCGGCGCGCCGGGCGGCGAAATGCGCCGCGCGGCACGGTTTCGCGCTGTGTTGGCCGCGGGATCGACTTCGATGCCGAAGCCGGTGAGGCCGGCCAGCGCGTCCGCGCGCACCTGCGGGCTGTTCTCGCCGACTCCGGCGGTGAAGGTGATCGCGTCGACCCCGCCGAGTTCGATCAGATAGGCCCCCAGATAGCGCCGGAGCCGATGGATGTACACGTCGTAGGCCAGCCGCGCGGCCTCGTCCCCGCTGTCGATGAGACGCCGCAGTTCGCGGAAATCGTTCACGCCGGACAGACCCTTGATGCCGGAATCGCGATTGAGCAGGGCGTCGATCTGGGCGATGTCCAAGTGCGCGGACCGGGCCAGATGCGCGACGATGCCGGGGTCGAGGTCACCGGACCTGGTGCCCATCACCAAGCCTTCCAGCGGGGTGAGCCCCATGCTGGTGTCGACCGGCTGCCCGCCGCGGATGGCCGAGGCCGACGCGCCGTTGCCCAGATGGAAGACGATCTGGTTCAGCTCGCCCGGGTCGCGCCCGAGCAGTGCGGCCGCACAACCGGACACGTACTCGTGCGACGTGCCGTGGAAGCCGTACTTCCGGATGCCGTGCGCGGCGGCCACCTTGGCGTCGATGGCGTAGGTCTTCGCGGCGGCGGGCAGGCCGTGGAAGAACGCCGTGTCGAACACGGCGACCTGCGGCACGCCCGGCAACAGCACACGCGCGCTCTCGATCCCGGCGACGTTGGCCGGATTGTGCAGCGGCGCCAGCGCAGCGAGGTCGGAGATCGCGGCGACCACGTCGTCATCGATCAGCGTGGGCCGGTAGAACACCTCGCCGCCGTGCACCACTCGGTGCCCGACCGCGCGCACGCCCTCGCGCACCAGGTCGTGGCCCGTCGCGGCGAACGTGTCGAAGACCAGCCGCAGCCCGGCGGCGTGGTCGGCGATCGGCTCCCTGCGCTCGGTGGTCTCGCCGTCGGCGCGATGCTCGAGTCCGCCCTCGTCCTCGCCGATCCGCTCCACCATGCCGGAGGCCGCGACCACGCTCGAATCCGGATCCAGGAGCTGGTATTTGATCGACGAGGAACCGGAGTTGATCACCAGCACCATGCCCTCGGCCGTCTCGCTCATCGCGCCTCCTGTATCCCGTGGGCCCGCCGCACTCGCTCGGCAACCACGATCACGACGCGCTTGTTCCGCGCCGCGGCGGTGGGCGCGCGCATCAGCTCTCCTGCGCCTGGATGGCGGTGATCGCCACGGTGTTGACGATGTCGGCCACCAGCGCGCCCCGCGACAGGTCGTTGACCGGCTTGCGCAGGCCCTGCAGCACCGGGCCGATCGCGATCGCGCCCGCGCTGCGCTGCACCGCCTTATAGGTGTTGTTGCCGGTATTGAGATCGGGAAACACGAACACCGTCGCGCGGCCCGCCACCTCGGAATCGGGCAGCTTGGCGTCGGCGACGGTCGGTTCGATCGCGGCGTCGTATTGGATCGGCCCCTCCACCGGCAATTCCGGCGCGCGTTCCCGCGCCAGCTTGGTCGCCACCCGCACTTTGTCCACGTCGGCCCCGCTGCCCGATTCACCGGTCGAATACGACAGCATCGCCACGCGGGGCTCGATGCCGAAGCGCCCGGCGGTCGCCGCCGAGGAGATCGCGATATCGGCCAGCTGTTGCGCCGTCGGATCCGGCACGACCGCGCAGTCGCCGTACGCGAGCACCCGGTCGGCCAAGCACATCAGGAACACGCTGGAGACCGTGGACACCCCTTCCACCGTCTTGATGATCTCCAGCGACGGCCGGATGGTGTGCGCCGTGGTGTGCGCCGCGCCGGAGACCATGCCGTCGGCGATCCCCTTGTACACCATCATGGTGCCGAAATACGAGATGTCAGCGACGGTCTCGCGGGCCCGCTCCAGCGTCATGCCCTTGTGTTTGCGCAGCTCGGCGTACTCGGCGGCGAACTCGTCCAGGTAGCCGGAGGTGCGTGGGTCGAGCACCTGCGCGGCGGAGACATCCACCCCGAGTTCGGCGGCCCTGGCCCGCACCGTCGTCTCGTCGCCCAGGATGACCAGGTCGGCGATCTTGCGCTGTAGCACCCGTCCCGCCGCGCGCAAGATGCGGTCGTCGTCGCCTTCCGGCAGCACGATCCGCTTGCGATCGGCTCGCGCGCGTTCGATGAGCTGATATTCGAACATCTGCGGCGTGACCACCGGGCTGGGCGGAACGTCGATGCGCCGCAACAACTCGACGGCGTCCACGTGTTCTTCCATCAGCGCCAAGGCGGTGTCCACCTTGCGCGGGTTGCCCGCGGACATGCGGCCGCGGGTGCGGTAAGCGGCGCCCGCGGTGTCGTAGGTGCCGAGCTCGGTGGTGAGGATCGGCAGCTTCGGCTTCAAGCCGGTCATCAGCCGCGCCACCGCGGGGTGCGGCAGCAGGCCGCCGTTCATGATGATGCCCGACAGCGACGGAAAGCCCTCCGCCTCGTGCGCATTGACGACGCTGAGCAGCACGTCCGACCGATCGCCCGGCGCGATCACCACGACGCCCTCTTCCAGCCGTTCCAGGATGTGCTCGGCGGTCATGCCGCCGACCATGATCCGCAACGCCTCGCGGTGCAGCAATTCCGGGTCGCCGCTGTACATTTCGCCGCCGATGGCGGCGCACAGCTCGGCCATGGTGGGCGCGATCAGCAGCGGCACCTCGGGCAGCGTCCAGGAGGGGACCTCGAAGCCGCGCAGCGCCGCCGCGACCTCGTCCAGCCGCTGCGGGTCGCACCGATTGGCGACGATGGCGACCAGCTGCGCGTGCTCGTGGGCCAGCTCGGCCGCGCACAGCTCGGCCAGCTGCTCGACCTCCTCCGGGGTGCGTCCCGCGCCGCGGACCACCAGCAGCACCGGTGCGCCCAGGTTGACCGCGATCCTGGCGTTGAAGCGCAGCTCGCTGGGGCTGGCCACGTCGGTGTAGTCGCTGCCGACCACGACCACCGCGTCACACAGCTTGGCGACCTCGTGGAAGCGCAGGACTATCTCGCTGATGGCCGCGTCCGGGTCGGCGTGCACCTGCTCGTAGGTGGTGCCGATGGCCTGCGCGTAGTCGATGTCGGCCGTGCTGTGCTCGAGCAGCAGTTCGAGGATGTAGTCGGGCTCGGTGGTCGAGCGCGTGATCGGCCGGAACACCCCGACCCGCGCGGTCGTCGCGCACAGCATCTGCAATACCCCGAGAGCCACCGTCGACTTGCCGGTGTCGCCCTCGGGAGAGGCGATGTACACGGCGGATAGAGCGTTGTCGGCCATGCCCGAGAGCTTAGTGAACCAGCGGCAACCGGGCCGCTCCGCGCGACGGTCGTCACCCCGGTTCCCCGCGCCGCTATAGTCCGGGCATGGCTGAGCATTTTCCGGATCGGCAGTGGGGTTCGCGCACCAATCTGTTCGCCCGCGCGGCAAGCAGATTCGCCGCGACCAAGCCCGGCTCCCGGCTCGTCCGCGCCCTCACCCCGCTGGACCGCGCGGTACTGGAGCGCACCGGCGCCAAGTACACCGTGCTCGGCCCGATCGGCGCGCCGGTCGTCCTGCTCACCACCATCGGCCGCAAATCCGGCCGACCGCGCACCCAGCCGCTGCTGTACGTGCACGACGGCGACACCCTCTACGTGATCGGCAGCAATTTCGGCCAGGCGCACCACCCCGCCTGGACCGCCAACCTCCTGGCGAACCCCACCGCGACGGTGGCGATCGCGGGCGAACGCATCCAGGTGACCGCCACCCCCATCCAAGACCCCGACAAAGACGCCATCTTCCAACGCTTCGTCGACATCACCGGCGCCTACGCCGCCTACCGCACCCGCACCACCCGCGACCTCCGCATCTTCGCCCTCCGCCGGGCATAGCCGCACGAGTGGCACACCACTGCGGCATCGGCCGAGAAGACCTCGCCGTGGTGTGCCACTCGTGAAGGTCAGGCCAGGGCGCGGAGGCGGGGGGCGAGGTCGCGCTGGAAGAGGTCGAGGAAACGGCGCTGGTCGTGGCCGGGGGCGTGGAACACGAGGTGGTTGAGACCGGCGTCGAGGTAGGGCTTGATCTGCTCGACCGCCTGGTCGGGGTCGCCCGCGACGATCCAGCGCTTGGCGATCTGTTCGATGGGCAGCGCGTCGGCGGCGGCCTCCATCTCGATCGGGTCGGTGATGCTGTGCTTCTGCTCCGCGGTGAGCGAGAGCGGCGCCCAGAACCGGGTGTTCTCCCTGGCCAGCTCCGGATCGGTGTCGTAGGACAGCTTGATCTCGATCATCCGGTCGATGGTGTCGACGCTGCGCCCGGCCTTCGCCGCGCCCTCGGCGACGGCGGGCAGCAACTTCTCGGTGTAGAGGTCCATGCCCTTGCCCGAGGTGCAGATGAAGCCGTCGCCCGCGCGTCCGGCGTACCGCGCGACCAGCGGGCCGCCCGCGGCGATGTAGATCGGGATGCCGCCCTTGGGCACGTCGTAGATGGAGGCGCCGACGGTCTTGTAGTACTCGCCGTCGTAGTCGACGCGGTCGCCGGTCCACAGGGCGCGCATCAGGTCGACCGATTCCCGCAGGCGCGCGAAACGCTCCTTGAATTCCGGCCACTCGCCGGTGTATCCGGTGGCGATCTCGTTGAGCGCCTCACCGGTGCCGACACCGAGCATGACGCGATCCGGGTACAGGCAGCCCATGGTGGCGAACGCCTGCGCGATCACCGCGGGGTTGTAGCGGAATGTCGGGGTGAGCACCGAGGTGCCGAGCTGGATGCGCTGGGTGCGCTCGCCCACCGCGGCCATCCAGGCCAGCGAGAAGGGCGCGTGCCCGCCCTTGTGCCGCCAGGGCTGGAAATGGTCGCTCACGGTGGCGCTGTCCAAGCCGTGTTCTTCGGCCAGCACCGCGATCTCGACGAGTTCACGGGGGCCGAACTGCTCCGCCGATGCCTTGTATCCGAGCTTGAGTCCGCTCATCTGCCACGCTCCTCGCGTTTTGTTTCGCCGCCATCGCGATCCGTCCTCGACAGTAGTCAACCCTGCCGCCTCCGCGCCGACGGCATGGCGCGGATGATCTTCCCAGCGAGAGAACGCCGCGTCGGGGGCGAAATGTTTCTGCGCCGGATGCCGCGACCGGTCGGCGGCGTTTCCGTCGCGCGGCGATAGCGGATAATGGCCCGCGTGACCGCAGACGACGAGCCGATCCTGTCCTACCTGACCGATATGGACGGCGTGCTGGTGCACGAGGACCACCTCATCCCGGGCGCCGACAAGTTCCTCGCCGAACTGCGCGCCAACGAGACGCCGTTCCTGGTGCTGACGAACAACTCGATCCGAACCCCGCGTGACCTGCAGGCACGACTGCGGCACACCGGGCTCGACATCCCGGAAGAAGCGATCTGGACCTCGGCCCTGGCCACCGCCACCTTCCTCAACGAACAGCGTCCGAACGGCACCGCCTACGTGGTGGGCGAATCCGGGCTCACCACCGCGCTGCACGAGATCGGCTACGTGCTGACCGACAGCGATCCGGACTACGTCGTCCTCGGCGAGACCCGCACGTACTCCTTCGAAGCGATCACCACCGCGATCCGGCTGGTGGAGCGCGGCGCCCGTTTCATCGCGACCAACCCGGACCCGACCGGGCCGTCCCGCGAGGGTTCGCTGCCCGCGACCGGGTCGGTGGCCGCGCTGATCACCCGTGCCACCGGACGCGACCCGTACTACGTCGGCAAGCCGAACCCGCTGATGATGCGCTCCGCGCTGCGCCGCATCGGCGCGCATTCCCAGTCGACGGTGATGATCGGCGACCGGATGGACACCGATGTCATCTCGGGCTTGGAAGCGGGCATGCGCACCATCTTGGTCACCTCGGGCATCTCCACCCGCGCGTCGTACGAGGCCTACCCCTACCGCCCCACCATGGTGGTGGACTCCGTCGCCGACCTGATCGGGAAGACCAGGTCCCCGTTCACCGAATGAGCGGATCGTCCGGCTGACACGGCTATCGACGAGAGAAACGCATGCCGCCAACCACTGCTTGCGACGAGATCCGCCAGTTCGCCGCCTGGTTACCTACTACACCCCTCGGAAGTCGCCCAACGCAGCCGGACAGACGCCAATCCGCGGCAACCCTTGTCGAGCGGACGGCGAGCCGGGCTCGAACGGCCTTCCGTGCCCCCGCCTGCTGCGCCACACGAACGGGCGATGTGCGCTGCCGCTGCACGCGATTCGCCGTTGCCGCGGCTAGTCGCCGTCCGTGGTGATCGCATCGATCGCGGCGGACAGCGCGGTGAGCGCCTCGACCGCGCGCGCGAGGTGCTCCCGGCCGAGCTCGTCCACGAGCCGTTCGGCCAGCACCTTGTGTTCTGGATTGATGCGGCGTACCGCGGCCAGGCCCCCGTCGGTGATCGCGACGAGTTTCGCGCGCCGGTGGGCGGGATTGGGACGGTATTCGGCGAGTCCCTTGTCCACCAGCAGATCCGCGATGCGCTGGACGCTCTGGCGGGTGATGCCCATCTCGCGGGCGATGCCCGCGACGGGCAGCGGCGCGCGCGTCACCGCACCCAGCACCTGCCACCAAGCGGCGGTCAGGCCCGCCGGGCGCGCCAGTTCCTCGGCCACCGCGAGGAACTGACCGTTCAAACGGAACGAGGTGATCGCCGCCGCGGCGAACAGTTCCTGTTCAGGGGTCATGCGTCCGCCTCCCGCTGCCGGTGATCCGGCCGGATCACCGGCGATTATCGCTTACGCGTGCTGCGCGTCGTACTCCGCGAGCACCGCCCAGCCGGCCGGATCGGCGTGCGCGAACAATCGGTACCAGCCGTCCAGCACGTGCGGCTCGTACACGCCGAGCCTGCCGAGCACCTCACGCGCGAATTCGAACGGCGCGCTCGCACTGGCGGTGATCACGTCGCCGTCGGTGACGGCAGGGGCCTCGACGTAATGGTCCGCACCCGAATATCCGCTGTAGGCGAGGAATTCCGCGACGTTGCTCGTGTGCTTGCGAGTATCCAGCAGACCCGCCTTGGCCAGCCCGAAGGTCGCGCCGCAGATCGCGGCGACCGGAACGCCCGCGCCGACGAATTCGCGCGCCTTGCGCGTGAACGGATCCAGTTCCGGCCCCTCCCAGGTCTCCGCGCCCGGCAGGATCAGCATCGCGCTGTCCGCGGGCGTGAGGTCGGCGAGCGCGACGTCCGGCACGATGCGCAGGCCACCCATCGTGGTGATCGGCTCCGCGGTCGGGCCGACCGTCCGCACCCGCCACGTTCCCGGCTCCCGATGCCAGCTGGGCTTGTTGATGTGCGCGGTGGCCGCGCCCACCTCCCAATCGGCGAGCGTGTCGTAAACGGCCATGTGCACTGTCTTCATTGCCATGACAGTATGCTGTCATATTTGACAGTATACTGTCAATAATTTGGCGGTCGGGCCGACTCGCCGAACCGGCAACTACGCTGAGGGCATGCGGATTTCGGTGGCGGCGGACGAGCGGGTGGGAATAGCCGCGGAACTGGTCGATGAACTGGGCAAGCGCGGCCACGACCTCGTGCTGCACGGGGCGCTGTCCGCCGAGGAGCGCGACGACTGGGCGTGGGCCAGCGAGGCGGCGGCCCGCGACGTCGCGTCCGGACACGCCGACCAGGCCGTCGTCTGCTGCTGGACCGGAACGGGCGCCTCGATCGCGGCCAACAAGGTCGCCGGCGTCCGCGCCGCACTCTGCGCCGACGCCTCGACCGCGGCGGGCGCCCGCACCTGGAACGACGCGAACGTCCTCGCGCTGAGCCTGCGGTCGACCTCCAGCGCCGAACTCCGGGAGATCCTCGACGCCTGGTTCACCACCGACCCGAGTTCGTCCCCCGACGACCAGGCCAACATCGCCCATCTCGCCGAGATGGAACGGCGCTCCTGACGCGATCTTCGGTGTCGGCGCTGTGGGATGCGGGCTAGCCGGGTCGGCTAGCACCGCCACGAAGCGGGGAGCGACGCGTCAGAGGCAATGGCGGGGCTGTGTGCCGTGCAGTAATCGGATGTAGTACTCGATCGGATCGATCTTGCCGACGCAGGACGGCGGGATCTCCGCCGAACCGGTCGAGACAACCGCGGCAGTGGTCTCGGCGGCGGCTAAGCCAGCTGATGCCAGCTGTATCGGAGCCAGCACCGCAGCAGTGACCGCAGCTATCACAAGAGGTGTCCGCACAATGATCTCCTCGCCTCGGATGCGCTCGCGGCGGAGCCAATGGCTACTGCGTCGAAAATGCTATAGACGCCGTTCACCGACGAGTAGCCACCCTTTCTGGGGGCTACTCCGGCGCCAGTTCCCCACGCAGCTGCCCGGGATCGCCCTTGCCCCGCGCTCTGCGGGATCAGGACAGGGCGTGATCGAGGTCGCCGAGGAGGTCTTCGACGTCTTCGAGGCCCACCGAGATGCGCACGACGCCGTCGGTCAGGCCGATGGTGGCCCGGCCTTCGGGGCCCATGGCGCGGTGTGTCGTGGTGGCGGGATGCGTGATCAGGGACTTGGCGTCACCGAGGTTGTTGGAGATGTCGACGATGCGCAACCGGTTGAGCACTTCGAACGCACGCTTCTTCGCCTGGTCTTCGGGCGCGTTCAGTTCGAAGGTGACCACGGTGCCGCCCCCGCTCATCTGGCCGGTGGCCAGCGCGTGCTGCGGATGTGATTCCAGGAACGGGTAGCGCACCCAGCTGACGGCCGGGTTGCTCTCCAGGAAGCGGGCGATGCGCAAGGCGGACTCGGTCGAATGGCGGACCCGCAGCGGCATCGTCTCCAGGCCCTTGAGCAGCGTCCACGCGTTGAACGGGCTCAGCGCCGGACCGGTGTGGCGCATCAGCGTTTTCACCGGGCCGTCGATGTAGTCCGCGGCGCCGAGGATCGCGCCGCCGAGCACGCGGCCCTGTCCGTCGATGTGCTTGGTGCCCGAGTAGACCACCACATCGGCGCCGAGCTCGAAGCCGCGTTGCAGCAGCGGAGTGGCGAACACGTTGTCCAGCACGACTTTCGCGCCCGCCGCGTGCGCCAGCTCGGTCACCCGGCGCACGTCGACCAAGGTCTGCATCGGATTGGCCGGTGTCTCGAAGAACACCGCCTGGGTGGGCACCGACAGCGCCTGTTCCCACTGGTCGAGGTCCTCGCCGTCGACGAAGACGGTCTCCACGCCCCAGCGCGGCAGGATCTCGTTGCACACCACGAAGCACGAACCGAACAGGCTGCGCGCGGCGACGAGCCGGTCGCCCGCGCCCAGCAACGCGCCCAGCGCGGTGAACACCGCGGACATGCCGCTGGCGGTGGCGAAGCACGCCTCGGCGCCGTCGAGCAGGCGCATCCGCTCCTCGAACATGGCCACCGTCGGGTTGCCGTAGCGGGAGTAGACGAAGTGTTCGACCTCGCCGGTGAACGCCGCCTCGGCGGCCTCGGCGCTCTCGTAGACGAAGCCGGAGGTCAGATAGAGCGCCTCGGCGGTCTCCTCGAAGCCGGAGCGCCGCAGCCCGCCGCGCACGCCCAGCGTCGCGGGACCGACGCCGTCGGGCAGCGGCTTGTCGAACGCGCCACCGGTGATCACGACTGCCGCCAGGGCAGTCCGAGGGCACGCCAGCCCGCGCCGCCGCGATGCCCGAACTCGTCGAGCGGACCCTCGAAGCCCTCGAGCACGTTGTAGGAGGTGCGGTAACCCGCCGAGGTGGCGGTGATCGCCGCGCCAACCGAACGCTGACCGGAGCGACAGAGGAAGACGACGGGAGCGTCGGGGTCGTGACCGTCGAGCGCCTGCTTCAACTGCTCGACGAACGCCTCGTTGCGCGCGCCGGTGGAGTCGACCCATTCGATCAGCACGGTCGGCCGGTCGATCGAGCTCGTGTCGGGGACGCCGACGAACTTCCATTCCGCTTCCGTCCGCACGTCCACCAGGACGGCTTCGGGATTGTCCCGCAGCAGCTCCCACGCCTGCTGCGGAGTGATGTCACCGGCATAACTCATGTGCACCTCCTGCGAATCCGCACTTGCCGCGCCCGGGACCGAGGCGCCGCCAGGTCGTCACCCGGAGCACCCCACCGCGGAGGAGGGTTGCCGACCAGCAATGCCGGGGCTTGACACTGGTTCTCATGACCTTCGACTGAGATTGCACCGACCCGGGTCACCCTGTCAAACGCCGGCCAGGACGGCGCGAAGGCTCAGGTGCAGACCAGCCACTTGTCGCCGGACCTGGTGAGATTCCAGGTCGACGTCGCCTCCCGGCCGCCCACCGTCGTGGTCACCGTCGCCTTCCCGCGGTCGCCGTCCACCATGGGGTTGTCGATTTTCGTGATCTCGACCGGCTTTCCGGTGCCGTCCTGGCCGGCCAGCGGCGAGCGGCTCGCGTCGAAACCCTGGCACGCGGTGCCGGGCGGCGGCACGACGTCGCTGCGGTTCGAACCGTCGACGAAGTTGCGGACGGCCGCCGCGATGCGCTCGGACTCTGTGACATTTTTCTCAGCGGGCGACAGCACACCGCCCAGCACGATCGCGATCAACACGATGGCCGCCACCACCGCGGCCGCCACGAACGGGACCACCGAGCGCTTGTCGGTCTGATCGACCCGGATGATCTCGTCCTCCGGCTGCTGTTCGGTCATGACTCGATGATCCCTGGTCGGCGCGGGTATCCAGCGCTCGGCCCCCGGCTGGAACCGCGGCGGACGGCATGCGGATCTCGTCGGCCGCGATAGGCCGCACCCGAGCGGGTAAGCGACGATTGTGGCTTTCGACGGCATTCGCCGAGTCCACGCACCGACGCGGGACGGCATCGACCATCCCGATAGAATCGCGGGACGGCGGCCTGCTGTCATAGCGAATCGGCAGCTCTTCGCCGCGGCGAACGGAGCACCGTGCAGCTACGAGCCGGCATCGCCGGCGTCCGCACCGGACGGGTGCGAGAGAGCCGGTGCGTCAACTTAGCCTAAGCTAAGCCTGACGTCCTTAATTGTTTCGACCATAAAGGTGCGCGTAAAGAGATGACCGAACAGAGTGCAGCCCGCCCGCTCCGCATCGCGATCGTGGGCGCCGGACCGGCCGGGATCTACGCCGCCGACGCGTTGATGAAGTCGGACGCCGAGGTGAGCATCGACCTGTTCGAGCGCATGCCCGCCCCGTTCGGGCTGATCCGCTACGGCGTCGCGCCCGACCACCCGCGCATCAAGGGCATCATCACCGCCCTGCACAAGGTGCTGGACAAGCCGCAGGTTCGCCTGCTCGGCAACATCGACTACGGCACCGACATCACCCTCGACGACCTGCGCGCGTTCTACGACGCGGTGATCTTCTCCACCGGCGCCAACGCCGACCGCGCACTGCCTATCCCCGGCATCGATCTGGACGGTTCCTTCGGCGCCGCCGACTTCGTCTCCTGGTACGACGGCCACCCCGACGTCCCCCGCACCTGGCCGCTGGACGCGGAGAAGGTCGCCGTACTCGGCGTGGGCAACGTCGCCCTCGACGTCGCGCGCGTGCTGGCCAAGACTGGTGACGAACTGCTGCCGACGGAGATCCCGCCGAACGTCTACAAGGGCCTGAAGGCCAACAAGGCCGTCGAGGTCCACGTCTTCGGCCGTCGGGGCCCCGCGCAGGCCAAGTTCACCCCGCTGGAACTGCGCGAACTCGACCACTCGCCCACCATCGAGGTGATCGTCGATCCCGAGGACATCGACTACGACGAGGGCTCCGAGGCCGCGCGGCGCCATTCCAAGCAGGTCGACATGGTCGCCAACACCCTCGAGCAGTGGGCCATCCGCGACGTCGGCGACCGGCCGCACAAGCTGTTCCTGCACTTCTTCGAGTCTCCCGCCGAGGTGCTGGGCGAGAACGGCAAGGTCGTCGGCCTGCGCACCGAGCGCACCCAGCTCGACGGCACCGGCAACGTCAAGGGCACCGGCGTGTTCAAGGACTGGGACGTGCAGGCGGTGTACCGCGCCGTCGGTTACCTGTCGCAGAACCTGACCAACCTGCCGTTCGACGACCAGGCGGGCACCGTGCCGAACGAAGCGGGCCGCGTGCTCGCCGACGAGAACGCCGACGGCCCCGCGCGCTACCTGCCCGCCACGTACGTCACCGGCTGGATCAAGCGCGGCCCGGTCGGCCTGATCGGCCACACCAAGGGCGACGCCAACGAGACCATCGCCTGCCTGCTGGACGACGCTCCGAACTTCACCCCGGCCGAGCGGCCCGAGCCCGAGGCCGTCACCGAGTTCCTGGAGAGCAAGGGCATCCCGTTCACCACCTGGGCCGGCTGGTACCGCCTCGACGCGCACGAGCGTTCCCTCGGCGAACCCGAGGGCCGCGAGCGCGTCAAGGTCGTCGAGCGCGAGGACATGCTGCGCGCGAGCGAACCGCACAAGGTCTGATCACACCGCAGCGCCACACTCCGCTGCCATCGCCACACCCCCGCTGTGGCAGCGGAAAATTCGACCCTGAGGCATTCTGTACAAGTGTTCGATGCCCACCTGCACATCTTCGACCCGCGGTTTCCGCTGGCCGAGAACGAGGGCTACCTGCCCGACCCGTTCACCATCGCCGATTACCGCAAGCGCATGTCGCGGTACGACGTCGCCGGCGGCGCGGTGGTCAGCGGGTCGTTCCAGGGAACGGACCAGAGCTACCTGAAGGCCGCGCTCGCCGAGCTCGGCGAGGGCTGGGTCGGCGTCACCCGGCTCGACCTGGACGCCACCGACGAGGAGATCCTCGAACTCGACCGCATCGGCGTCCGCGCGCTGCGGTTCAACCTCAAGCGGGCGGCCACCGACATCACCGGGATGACGTTGCAGGCGCTGCGCGCGTACGACCTGGCAGGCTGGCACGTCGAGGTCTACATCGACGGCACGATGCTGGCCTCGCTGCAACCGGTCATCTCCAAGCTGCCCGCGCTGTCGGTCGACCATCTGGGCATGTCGGAGGAAGGGTTGCCGTTCCTGCTCGACCTCGTCGACCGCGGAGCCAAGGTCAAGGCGACCGGTTTCGGCCGGGTCGCGATGAACGTCGCCGACACGCTGCGCCGCATCCACGCGGTGAACCCCGAAGCCCTCATGTTCGGCACCGATCTGCCCGGTACCCGCGCCGGACGCCCGTTCCGGGACTCGGATGTCGATTTGCTCTGTGACGTGGTGGGCACCGACATGCACGCGGTCCTGGAGGACAACGCGCGCGCGTTCTACCGGCTGCCCGCCCGCGAGCGCGTCGTCCGCGACGATCCGGCCCCCACGCTGCCGCTGTACCGCCCGGAACCGCCGACGCTGCGGCTGCGCCGCGACGAATTGCCGGAAAGCCAGGCGGGCGACACGATTCCGTTTCCCGCCATCGATCGGTAGCGCTCAGACCGCGAAGACACCGGCGAGCCAGACGCCGGTGGCCAGCAACGCGCCGAAGAGTTCGATCAGCATGGACAGGCCGACGCCCTTCAACGCGTGCACCGTCGCCTGCCACGCCTGCCGGTTGGCGCGCAGCCGCTGGAATTCCGAAAGGTAGACGCCGAGAACGAACCCCAGGAACAGGCCGATCACCGGGATCACGAAGAAGCCGACGACGCCGAGCACCGCGCCGAGGAAGAGCGACCGATTCGACACCCCCGCGTCCTTCATCCTGCGGCCGGGCCAGGTGTATTTGACGACGCCGGAAATCACCAGTAGCAGCGCGCTGATCGCGAAAACCGTCCAGGCCGTGGCGCCTCCGGTCAGGAAAGCCCAGACGGCGATGGCCGCGAAGATCAGGATGACACCGGGCAGGATCGGCACCACGATCCCGACCAGGCCGACCAGGATCGCGAGACCGGCGAGAAGGTTGTACCACCCCTGATCAGACAGCGCTTCCACACGTGCAGCCTAGAGGCGGGCACCGGCCCGGGCGAGCCGTAACGGCGCGGCGTTATTGTCATACTGTCAATACACCCCTCCCGGTCCCGTCCGGGAGGACGCACCGGCCACCGGTGCGCTGGATCAACGACGAACCGAGGTAGGGCGTGAGTACTCCATCCACCGCCGAGCAGGGCCCGCTCGCGGGCATCAAGGTCATCGAGTTGGCCGGCATCGGCCCTGGCCCGCACGCCGCGCTGCTGCTCGCCGATCTGGGCGCCGACGTGGTGCGGGTGCAGCGCGCGGGCCAGTTGCCGGGTGGTTTCGACCGCCCCCAACTGCGCGGCCGGACCATCGTCGAGGCCAACCTCAAGGACCCCGCCGACATCGAGAAGGTGCTGGGCCTGATCGAGAAGGCCGACGTGCTGATCGAAGGCTTCCGCCCCGGTGTCACCGAGCGCATGGGTCTCGGTCCGGACGACGCGCTCGCCCGCAACCCGCGACTGGTCTACGGACGGATGACCGGCTGGGGCCAGGAAGGGCCGCTGGCCGACCGCGCCGGCCACGACATCAACTACATCTCCATCACCGGCGTGCTGCACGCCATCGGCCGCAAGGGCGAACGCCCGGTTCCGCCGCTGAACATGGTGGGCGATTTCGGTGGCGGCTCGATGTTCCTGGTGTTCGGCATCCTCGCCGCGCTGGTCGAACGGCAGCAGTCCGGCAAAGGCCAGGTGATCGACGCGGCGATGGTCGATGGCGCGCTTGCCCTTTCGCACATGATCTGGGGCATGCGCGGAGCGGGCGCGTGGTCCGACGAGCGCGGCGTGAACCTGCTCGACACCGGCATGGCGTTCTACGACACCTACGAAACCTCCGACGGCAAGTACATGGCGGTCGGCGCGATCGAACCGCAGTTCTACGCGCAATTGCTCGCCGGACTGGAGATCGACCCCGAGGGCCTGCCCTTCCAGCTCGACCCCGCCGGGCAGGAAACCCTGAAAAAGCTTTTCGCCGAACGTTTCCGGACCAAGACGCGGGACGAATGGGCCGAGATCTTCGTCGGCACCGACGCGTGCGTCTCCCCGGTGCTCACGTTCGACGAGGCCACGCGCAACGAGCACATCGCGGCTCGCGGTTCGTTGCTGAAGCTGGAGGACATCACCCAGCACGCCCCCGCACCGCGATTCTCCCGGACTCCGAACGGGATTCCGACCCCGCCGCCCACCACCGCGACCCCGATCGAGTCGGTCTGGGCCGACTGAGCGCCTGCGGGGTGGCGCACCCGCCGCGGCACCCCGCCACTCGATCGATACCTTGCCGCGCTCGATAATTGAAAGTTGCAACAGACCAACCGGTTCGACAGTGTCGCACCGGGCCTGCCATACTGTCCGCGAGCAGGCGGCTTTCGAGAATCGCGGATGCACCCGGACATCGTCCGGTCCGCTCCTTGACCGCCGCTCTAGGTGGAGGCCTCGGCGCCGTGCGAGCTTTCGTCCGCCGCCCGAACACGAGGTGGGCCAGTCCCGAGGGGTGACCGGCCATTCGTGCCCGGCGGCGCTCGGAGGGGAGTGCCGCCGGCGGAGGCTCTCCCCAACGTCACAACGCCCCCGCGCGGCGGCGAGATCGCCTCAGTAGCAGGTCAACGGCGTCAACGGATCCGCGGCGCGGGGGGTAAGCGCCGCATAGGCGGACGCGATGGCCTTGACCGCCAAACGCAATTCGGGCTCCCGGTGGGTGAACGGCAGCCGGAGGAACCGCTCGAACGCGCCCTGCACGCCGAATCGAGGCCCGGCCGCGAGCAATACGCCGTGGTTGGGCGCCGTGGCGGCCAGCGCCGTGGAAACCGAGGTCGGCAGCTGCGCCCACACCGACATGCCCCCCGCGCCGACGGTGACGCGCCAGTCCGGCAGTTCTTCGGCGAGCGTGTCCAGCAGAGCGGCGCGCTGCGAACGCAACTGGTCCCGGCGGCGGTCGAGGATCGTCTCGGCGTGCTCGAGCAGGTGCACGGTGGCCAGCTGGTCCATCACCGGGGTGCCCAGGTCGACGGTGGAGCGGATGCCGAGCAGCTTGGTGATCAGCGCCTGATTGGTCCGGATCCAGCCTACGCGCAGACCGCCCCAGAACGATTTCGAGGCCGAGCCGATGGTGACGATCTCGGAGCCCTTGGCGAAGGCCGCGACCGGCGGCGGTGTGCGGTCCGCGTCGAGCCCGAGATCCGCCATGGATTCGTCGATCACGACGGTCATCCTGGTGTCCCGCGCGATGGCGGCCAGTTCGGCTCGGCCGTCGGCGTCGAGCAGCAGGCCGGTCGGATTGTTGTAGTCCGGCACCAGGTAGGCCAAGCTGGCCGCGGTCTGCCGGGCGGCGCTGCGGATTCCGTCCAGATCCCAGCCGCCCGCCGGGTCCTCCGGGCGCAGCGGCACCGGCACCGGCCGGGCGCCGACGTCGCGAATCGCCTCGATGGCGTTCGGATAGGTCGGGTGGTCGATGAGCACGCGAGCGGCGGGCGCCGTGAGCACGTTCAGCAGCAGCCGCAGGCCGTGCTGGGCGCCGAGGGTGACGAGGATCTGATCGGGCTCGGTGGGCAGCCCGCGCGCGGTGTAGCGGCGGGCGATCGCCTCGCGCAGCGCCAGCACGCCGACCGGGTCCATGCCGTGCGTGCCGAGGTAGGCCGGAATTCCCTCCAGGGCCGCCGAATACGCGTCCTGCATCTCCAGTGGGGCGGCCATGGCGGCATAGGTCATGTCGATGGTGGGCAGCTCCGGCGAGCCCATCATCGCCAGGATGCTCCTGGCCGGTTTGACGCCGTCGTGCTGCACGTCGCGGGGCAGGGCCACCGTGCTGCGCGATCCCTGGCGGCTGATCAGGTAGCCGTGCTCGCGCAGCAGCGCGTAGGTGGAGGTGATGGTGGTGCGGCTGACTCCGAGGGTGGCGGCGAGATCACGCTCGCTGGGCAAGGCGACGCCCAGCGGTGCGCGACCGTCGTGAATCAGCAGCCGGATGCCCTCGGCGAGCGCCAGGTATGCCGGGCGGGCGGAGCGCCGCCCCACCGAATCCGGATCACCGTCGTGCGCGTGCCGCCAATGGCCCAGATCGCGGGCCAGACTGCCCGCGCCGATCACTCTTGTCGCCATGCGGTCCAGTATCGACCGATTGGATATTTCTTGGCAAGGCCAGTGACGCGCACGCTGGCAGACATGACCGCCCTCGCCACCCTGCTCCTGGTCGCCGTGTTCGGCTACCTGATCCACCGCTTCGCGCCCGGACGCGACGAGCGCGCCTTCCGTCTCGAACGCTTCCACCCGGGCACGCCGATGTCCGACCAGACGCCGTCGTACTACGATCACCAGCGGCGATACTCGGATCTGGTCGCGATCCACAGCCGTGGCGACGTGCCGGACCCGGATTCGCACGGCAGCGCGAAGTCCACGGGAGCCAGGTCGGAGTCACTCGCGTCCACGCACGGAGAACCGTTCCGGAAAGCCACGGCTCCCGAACCAGGCCAGTGTGGCGGCAGCCCGAATCCGGCCAGGTGACCTCTGGTGGTCCACCACGGCGAAGCCTTGCGCCACCGGCTCACACCTCCGTCCATCGAAGGCCACTTTCGCGAAACTGGACTGGCCGTTGCGAATTTGTCGGTCCCCCGGTGCAGACTTGGCTCATGAGTGACGCCACGAGCCTCGCTGCCGATCGCCCGGCGATCGAGGCCACCGGTCCGGTGACGGATCCCGTGGTCTCCGGCTCTCCCGCACTGTCCGGCCCGGTCGCGGCGACGCTGTTCGACACCGCGATCGGCTGCTGCGCGATCGCGTGGAGCGGCGCAGGGGTGATCCGATTCCAGCTCCCGGAGGCGAGCCCGGCGGCCACCCGAGCGCGCATCACGCGCGCTCGCGCGGGCGAGAAACTCCCCGAGGAGCCGCCCACCGACGCCATCGCCGAGGCCATCGCGGGCATCCGCGCCCATCTCGCGGGGGAACTCGACGACCTGCGCTGGATCGCCGTGGACACCAGCGGGATCCCGGAGTTCCACCGCGCCGTCTACACCGTCACGCGTGCCATCGATCCCGGCCACACCCTCAGCTACGGCGCGGTCGCCCACCGCGTGGGCGCACCCGGCGCCGCCCAGGCGGTCGGACAGGCTCTGGGCCGCAACCCGATCCCGCTGATCATCCCGTGCCATCGCGTACTCGCCGCCGACCACGCCTTGCACGGCTTCTCCGCCCCCGGCGGCATCGACACCAAGCAGCGCCTGCTGGCCATCGAGCGCACCCCTGGATTCGGCGAGCCCACCTTGTTCTGAGCATCACCGACCGTGCAGGTCAGGTCCTGGAGTGTGGATACGCCAACGGTCCGATGGCGTCGCCACTTGGTGATCGCCGACGGCAAGGGCGACGCGCTACTCCGGAACGAGCCCGCGCCACCGCCGCAGTACGTCCCGACGCCGTGTTCGGGGGTTCCCCGGCTCAGCCTCAACCCGCATACCGGGCTGCTCGCCCCCTTTCGCCGGTTGATTCCGTACCAGCGCCGAGCAGTCCGCCGGTAGTGCGCGGCTCAGCTCAAGGGGTGCGCGCGGAAGAATTCACACGCGTCCCCGGTGATGTAACCGTCCTGACAGCCGAAGTAGGTCTGGATGCAGGCGTTCGTCGAGCAGCCGAGTTCGATGAGCTTCTGCCGGATCCGGGCGTTGCGCTCCTGGGGCGTCTCCGTCTTCGGCGAGACGGTCGCCGAGGGACGCGCCGAACTGGTGACCGGTCGCGGCTGCCCGTCCGAGCATCCGGCGGCCAGGACCATTCCGGCTGCCAGCGCGCAGATCACCGCGGCCGAACGCACGGTCATCCCCCGGTCTCGCCGCGCATCAGCGCTCCGAGCGACTCGCGATCGGTGACGTCCATCTTGATGCAGGCCCGGTAGAGGTGTCCCTCCACGGTGCGCACCGAGACCGTGAGCCGGTCGGCGATCTGCCGGTTGGACAGGCCGGCGGCGACGAGGTTCGCGATCTCGCGTTCCCGCGCGGTCAACGGCAGCGGTTGCGCGGCCTGCCGCAGCGCCGGGGTGCTCGCTCCGCCGCAGGCGGCGGCGAGCCGGTTGGCCGTGGCGGCGGACTCCAGCAAGCGGCGCCGATCCCCGCTCCGCTCGTGTGCCGACGCGGCCTGCGCCGCGGCGTCGGCGGCCGACAGCAGCACCCCGAGGCGCTCGAATTCGGCTGCGGCCGCGTCCAGCCCGGGTCCGTCGTGGGCGACGAGCGCCACCGCGTGCCGCGCTTGCGCCTGCACCAGCCGCCCTTCCACCCGGTCGGCCAGCTCCGCCAGTCGCCCCGAGACGGAGTGGTCGCCGAAGCGGGCCGCGGTGTGCAGTGCCATGGCCTCGATCGCGTGCTGATGTGAGCGTGCGGCCGCGTCGGCGGCGCCGACCGCGATCCGGATGGCGGGGGTCACGGTTCCTTCGGCGGCGGCCAGCCAGGCGCGGGCCACTTCCAGCTGCGGTTCGTACACCGCGCTGTGCCTGCCACCCCGCGCGGTGGCGTGCGCGATCGACTCGGCGGCCTCCGCGGCGCGGCCGAGTGCCGAATACGCTTCCGCCAAGCGGATTCTCGCGGGGAACATCCAGGCGGCCGCGCCCTCCGCGGCCAGTGCGGCCAGCGCCTGTTCCAGATTCTCGATGCCGTCCAGGAACCGGCCCTGCGCCACGTCGACCGTGCCCTGCAAGATCTTCGACATGCCCCAGGCCAGATACTGGCCCGGCGAGGAGTAGCCGACGAATGCCCCGGCGCAGCGCCGGGCGGCCTCCAGCTCGCCGGCGAAGGTCAGGGCGAGCACCTCGGCGTGCGTGGACATGAAGCGGTTGAGCCCGTCGATGTGACTTTCCACCTCGTGCCCGCGCGCCGCGTACTGCCTGGCCGCCGCGCTCTTGCCCAGCAACGCCGACGCCAGGCTGCCGCCGAACGCCGCCCACCACACCGCCCACGGCGGTGCGCCGTCAGCGGACATCACCGCCTCCGCCTCGGCGATCGCGTCATCGACCCGGTTCTCGTTGACCAGGCTCGCGGAGGCCAGACCGGTGAAGATGGCCGCGATCTTCGGATGCCGCACCTTCCCGCGCACCAGCTTCAAGACCTCGTCGGCGCGATCGGCGTCACCCATGGCCCACAACAGGTTCGCCACCCGGGTGCTGCCCCAGCGCGCCAGCTGCACCTCGTCGAGCTGGTCGGGATCGAAGCTGGCCAGGGTGCGCTCGGCCTCGATCCGATGCCCCTGCCACAGCAGCGCGCGCGCCAGCAGGTCGGCGGCCTCCACGCCGCCGCGCCGCTCCACCGCGGCGCGGGCGAAACGCTCGCCCAGCGGCAGATTCGCCAATCCGATCGCGTCGGCCGCGGCCGCCTCGAACAATTCCAGATCCGCGGATTTGTCGCTGTCGAGCGCCAATTCGGCCAGCCGGATGCGGTCGGCGGCCGAATTTATCCGACGCTCCTTCAGCGACGAATACAATCTGCCGCGCAGCCGCCGCGCCGAGGCGATGCCCAGCCTGCGCCGGATCACCTCACCGAACAACGGGTGGTTGTATCGCACGATCAGATCCCGGGAATTCTCCACGACCCGGATCACACCGCGCGTTTCGGCGGCTTCCACCGCGTCCTCGCCCGCCAATTCGGCCAGGACATCGAGATCGATGGGCTCACAGAAGGTCAGCAGTTCCAGCACCCGCAGCACCGGCTCGGGCAGCTGCTCGACCCGATCCTCCAGGAGCGCGGCCAGCTCCGAGGTCACCGCCGCGCGCCCGCGCAGCTGCCACACGCCGTTGACCTGGCGCAGCGTGCCCGCCTCCAATGCGCCCTCGACCAGATGCCGCAGGAAAAGCGCGTTCCCGGCGGAGGACTCCCACATCAGATTGGCGGTGAACCCCTCTAGCTGCCCACCGAGCATGGACTCCACCAGCTCCACACTCTGGCGCTGGGTGAACGGACGCAGGTCGATCCGGGTCAGGTGGCCGTCTTTCCACAGTGAGGTGACCGCGTCCGGCACCGGGACTCCGCTGCGCACGGTCACCACGATGTGCGCGGCTTTATCGATCGCCAGCTGCAGCAGCAGCGTGGCGGAGAGCTGGTCGAGCAGATGCGCGTCGTCCACGCCGATCACCGTGTCCCCGTCGGCGAGCAACGCCTCGCGCGCCGCCGACATGAAGGTGACCGGATCGTGCGCCGTATAGACGCCGACCATGTGCGCGAAAACCCCCAGGGGAATACTGCGCGCCGACTCGGTGCCCGCCACCCATCGGACGTTGCCGCCGATCGCGGAGGTGGCATGCCGCGCCAGGGTGGTCTTACCGACCCCCGCGTCGCCGGTCAGCACCACGCCGACGTGCTCCGGACCGGTCAGCGCCGCACGGATCGCCTCGAATTCGCTCTCGCGCTCGATCATCGGCCAGTTCCGAGCCATGCTCTAACTGTAGTTCTTCACCGATCATGATCGAAGCCGAGCGAGCACGATAGATGTGCCGAATTTTCGGTGATATTGCCGAATTTTCGCTGGCACACGCGGAATACGAACAGGTTCTAGCCGAGTACGTCGTGCCGGACGATGGTCTGATCACGCCCCGGACCCACGCCGATGCAGGAAATACGGGCGCCGGAGAGCTCCTCCAAACGCAACACGTACGCCTGCGCGTTGGCGGGCAGTTCCTCGAAGGTGCGCGCGCCGGAGATGTCTTCCCACCAACCGGGCATTTGCTCGAAAATGGGCTTCGCGTGATGGAATTCGGTTTGTGTGGTCGGCATCTGCTCGACCCGCTCGCCGTCGACCTCGTAGGCGACGCAGATCGGCACCGTCTCCAGACTGGATAGAACGTCCAGTTTGGTGAGGAAGTAGTCGGTGATGCCGTTGACCCGGGTCGCGTAGCGGGCGATCACGGCGTCGAACCAGCCGCAGCGGCGGGCGCGCCCGGTGGTGACGCCGACCTCGCCGCCGGTCTTGGCCAGGTAGGCGCCGAACTCGTCGAACAGCTCGGTCGGGAACGGGCCGGAGCCGACCCGGGTGGTGTAGCACTTCAGGATGCCGAGCACCGTGTTGATCCGGTTCGGACCGATGCCCGCGCCCACCGCCGCGCCGCCCGAGGTCGGGTTCGACGACGTGACGTACGGATAGGTGCCGTGGTCGACGTCCAGCAGCGTGCCCTGCGAGCCCTCCAGCAGCACCGTCTCACCGCGCTCGAGCGCCAGGTTCAGCTTCAGCCGGGTGTCGGCGATCCGGTGCTTGAAGCTGTCGGCCTGGGTGAGGACCTCGTCGACCACCTGCTGCGGGTCCAGCGCGCGGCGGTTGTAGATCTTGACCAGCACCTGGTTCTTGAACTCCAGCGCCGCCTCGACCTTCTGGGTGAGGATCTTCTCGTCCAGCACGTCCGCGACGCGCACGCCGACGCGGGCGACCTTGTCCTGGTAGCACGGCCCGATGCCCCGGCCCGTGGTGCCGATCTTCTTGTTGCCGAGGAAGCGCTCGGTGACCTTATCGATGGCCACGTGGTACGGCATGATCAGGTGCGCGTCGGCGGAGAGCAACAGGCCGGTGGTGTCGACGCCGCGCTCCTCCAGCCCCGCCAGCTCGGCGAGCAGCACGCCGGGATCCACGACGACGCCGTTGCCGATGACGTTCGTCACGCCGGGGGTCAGGATGCCGGAGGGGATCAGGTGCAACGCGAAATTGTCACCGTTGGGCAACACGACGGTGTGACCCGCGTTGTTGCCACCTTGGTAACGGACCACCCAGTTCACCCGACCGCCGAGCAGATCGGTTGCTTTGCCCTTCCCCTCGTCGCCCCACTGGGCGCCGATCAGGACGATTGCCGGCATGGTCGTGTCTCCTACGGTTCGACAGGCAACACTGGTGTGTTGCAGCTACCTGCCGTACTGAGGCGGTGGCCGGAAGCACAGTCTAGCCGACCCGTCCGGAGCGGCATCGCAGCGGATCTCGTCGTAGGCTCGACAACCGTGTGGTCGCGGCCGGGCAGGGCTATGGTTGCACGGCACGCCGAGCGGCAGCCCGGTGTGCACGGACGAGCCGCAGCGGGGTTCGGCCGCGATGGCGAGGGGCCCGACGGTGTCGGCTCGAACCGAGGAGGGTGTACGGCAGCTTGAGTACCCATGTTCTCCGCTGCGACGGCGCACCCGTACCCATCGCGCTCGCGGCACTGCCGACCACCCAGACGGCCGCCGTCCCCGATCCCGCCGTGATCGACGAGCTGCTTCCCGTGCTGGCCGCCGACAGCCTGCCCCGGCTGATCGTGCTGGGTGTGGACGTGGCGCTGGCCGCGGTGCTCACCCATCTGATGCGCACCGAACGCCTGCACGTGGAGATCGGCTACGTGCCGGTCGAGCGGACCTACGCGTCGCGCGCCTACCAGACCGGCACCGGCAACGCCGCCGCCAAGCGCGCGATCGAGGGCCGCGCCGTGGAGACGCCGCTGGTGCGCGACGACACCGGCAAGGTGCTCGCGGGGCGCGCGGTGATCACCGGCGTCGGCGGCGAGAAGCTGGATGGCGAGGCGTACGTCGACGACACCCTGCTGTTCTCCGGGCAGGTGACGGCCATGCTCGTCTCGCCGTGCCTGGAACCGCCCGGCGTGCGGGCGAGCGTGCGCAAAGGCTTCCGCAAGCGGCGCTGGCTGGAGGGACGAGCGGCGCAGCTCGGCACACCCGGCGCGATCGTCACCCGGGACGGCGTCCAGGCCGATCGGCCGGTGCCGCGCTCGAGCTTCTACCGCCATCACGAACCGTGGCTGCTCGTGCGATGAGCGTTCCGATCCATCGCAGGTCGCGCGCGGTGCGGCCGAGCCCGGTGTTCCTGCTCGTGATCGCCCTGACCGCGGTGGGCGGCGCGCTGGCCTGGGACGCACCGCTGGACTCGGCCAGGGCCAAGGCCGGGGTGTTCGTCTTCGTGGTGGCGGGCTGGGTGGTGTCGCTGTGCCTGCACGAGTTCGCGCACGCCTACACGGCGTGGCGCGCGGGCGATCGCGAGGTCGAGTTGCGCGGTTACCTGACGCTCAACCCGCTGAAGTACAGCCACCCCCTGCTGTCGATCGTGTTGCCGATGGTGTTCATCGCGCTCGGCGGCATCGGCCTACCGGGCGGGGCGGTCTACGTGCACACGCACAATGTCGCGCCGCGTACGCAGCGGATCATCAGCGGCGCCGGGCCCGCCGTGAACGCGCTGTGCGCGGTGCTACTTCTGGTGACCGTTCGTGTCCTGGGCAGCTCCAGCGCTCATCCCGCCTTCTGGTTCGGCGTGAGCTTCCTTGCCTTCCTGCAGATCACCGCGGCGCTGCTGAACCTGATCCCGCTGCCGGGACTGGACGGCTACGGCATCGTCGAGCCGTCCCTGAGCTACCAGACCAGACGCTCGCTGGATCAGTTCAAGCCGTTCGGCATGCTGATCCTGTTCGCGCTGCTGTTCACTCCCGCCATCAACGAAGTGTTCTTCGACGCGGTGTACGCGCTGTTCGAACTGTCCGGCGTGCCGTCGAGCTGGTCGCGCTACGGCGGCTATCTGACTCGATTCTGGACCTGACCCGCGGCTGCGGCCGATGACATGGATGGCGCGGGGCCGCCCGGCCGGGTTCGCCGGACGGCCCCGCTTCTTCGCCCGCTTCCGATCCGCCCTCCCCTCGGCCATCACACCCCTTGGCCGAGGGTCCTTTTCGTCCACGTGCGAAGCGGTCGACCGCGATACCCCGCGACTCGCGGTCACATGGCAAAGCTATGGCGGGAGACCGCGCGGAACGCGAGTAGCGGACTACCCGAAGATCGAACTTTCCGCGCACCGCGCCGGGCGCGGACCACGTGCCCGGCACGAATGTCCGATTACCGCTGAGTAGTTCGGGTTCAGACCTGGGGCTGCACGTAGGGGTTCTTGACCGTCGGCGGCAGCAGGGCAATCGCCGAGATACGTTGCACCCCGCACACCTGCATCAGGTCTACCAGCGTCGAACGCACCTGCGCGAAGACGACGTGCGCCGAAAGCCCCGCTCCGGCTACCAGTTCCGGGCGCGCGCCCTTGGCGACCGAGCGCAGTACGCGCGCCGCCTCGGCCTGGTCGGGCTGCTCGCCCGGGTCGGCCAGCATCATCCGGCGCACCACGTCCACGGCTTGGCCCAGCCGCTCCACCTCGTCGATCAAACCGGGATCGAGGATCTCGTCGTCGCGCACCAGAGTCAGCGAGCGCCGCAACAGGACTCGGGTGTTGCGGATGGCGTTGTCCAGTGGGTCGGCCGTCGCCCTGATGCGTTCGAGGCGGGGACGGGAGTTCCAGTACAGCGGCGAGATCCGGCTGATCTCGCGGCCACCCTCCAGCGTGGCGCGCAAGGAGTCGATCTGCGGCTGGGTGGCGCGCATCGCGGTGAGCGCGTGGTGCAGCTTCTCCGGATCCTGCTCGAGCAGTCCGTCGGCGCACTCGGTGATCGATTTCCCCATCACGCCGAGAATGTCCGCGGCCAGCGACCGCGCCCTGCGCACCGGATGGAGCGGAATCGCGGCGACCACGACCACGCCGACCAGGCCACCCACCAAGGCGTCGATCATGCGGGAGAGCCCGCCGCCCGCCGAGGGCGGCAGCAACGTCGCGACCAGCACGGCGGAACCGGCCGCCTGCACGGTGATGACCGAACCGCCGTCCAGGAACACCGCCGCGGCCATGGCGACCGCGACCACCAGCGCGATCTGCCACACGCCGGTGCCCGCGCGGGAGATGAACAGATCGCCGATGCCGATGCCCACCGCGACCCCGACCACCAGTTCCACCGAGCGACGCAGCCGCGCGCCGAAGGAGATGCCCATCGACACGACGGCGGCCGTCGGCGCGAAGAACGGCAGCGCGTGACCGATGACGTGATGCGCGAGGAACCAGGCCAGCGCGGCGCCGACCGAACACTGGATGATCGGCAGCGCTGAGCGGCGCAGCCGCGCCCACGAGGTGCGCAACCTCGCCATGCTGTTCGCGCGGGTCACGCTGATCCGGGACATCGGGTCGAACGCACCCCTCACCCGGACGCCGTCTCTCATCGAATCGCTACGCGGTGCACCGATCACTACGACTCAGTCGAGGCCGAGCTCCGCGGCCGCCCGGGGGTCGCAGTCTTCCAGCAGGTCGAGGCAGCGGGCGTACTCGTCGGTCTCGCCGATCGCCTTGGCGGCGCGGGCCAGCGCGCCGACGCTGCGCAGGAAGCCGCGATTGGGCTCGTGGCTCCACGGCACGGGACCGAAGCCCTTCCAGCCGTTGCGGCGCAGCAGGTCGAGGCCGCGGTGGTAGCCGGTGCGGGCGAACGCGTACGCGGCGAGGACGTCGTGGTTGATCGCCTCGTCCTGGGCTTCGCCGCGGGTCAGCGCCGCCTCGGCGAGGTACGCCCAGGCGATCGAGGCGGCGGGGTGCTCCGCCGCGACCCGCACCGGATCGACGTTGCCGAGGAGCGCGTCCTCGGCGTCGGAGATTTCGGGCAGCAGTACCGGCTGCGGGCCGAGCAGGTCACCGAACGAGGTCATGCGGTTCATTCTGCACCGCACGACGGTTTGCCCGACAGGCGGCTTCGCTCGTGCTCCGTCCCTCCGCCGTCCGTCGCACGAGCGGCTCGGCGTCCATTCCGATGGACGTGGACTGATGCCGGACTTCGCCGGGCGGCGACCATTAGGCTGGCCGTCGAGTTCAAACAGTTCCGCTTTGACGAGGGGTGTGCGTGTCCGACCCGAACGACGAGAAGAATCCGGCGCCCGACAGCGCCGAACCGGCCGACGCCGCCCGGGCCGACGCACGCCCCGGCGCTGCCACGGAACGCATCCCGGCCCCCGGCAAGGACGGCCCGGCGGCGTCTGCCGCGCCCACCGAACGCATCGCCAAAGCGCAGCGGCCGAATGCCGCGCCCTCGGGTACCGGCGATTCCGCCTCGGGTGCGGACGCGTCGGCGGCGAGCCCGAAGGCGGAGGCGGGCACACGCGGTCCGGCCCCCGCCGCTCCGCGAGCCGAAGGTGCGAGACCAGCGCCCGCCAACTCGGGCAACGGTCCGGCCTCGTCCGAAGACACCGGCGCACCGGCGAATACGGCGGGTGCGAAACCGGCGAACGGCCCCGGGAGCACGACGAACTCACCCGCCTCCACACCGGCAGCAGGCACCGCCAAGAGCGCCGGCTCCGCGCAGCCCGCGCCACAGTCCGGCGGGAAGCCCGCGACCCCGGACAACCGCACAAGCCCCGCGGCCCGGCCTGCCCCCGCGAACCCTCCGGCAGGCACCGCGAAGAGCGCGACCTCCACGCAACCCTCGCCGCGGCCCGGCGCGAACCCCGCGACCCCGGACAACCGCACAAGCCCCGCAGGCGGGCCTGCCCCCTCGAACCCTCCGGCAGGCACCGCGAAGAGCGCGACCTCCACGCAGCCCGGCGCGAACCCCGCGACCCCGGACAACCGCAGGAGCCCCGCAGGCGGGCCTCCTGCCGCCAACCATCCGGCCGCCGGGACCGCCGCTGGTTCGGTCGCGCCCGATAGCACGAACGTCAGGGGCACGCCCTCCTCCGGCCCCGGCGCGATGGCTCCGTCGCCGAGTTCTGCGCCGAAGCCCGCGGGCGACGCACCCAGCTCGGCGCCCGGTGGCACCGGTAGTCCGCACGCTCCCGCTTCCGCCCAGCGCCAAGCCGCGCGATCCGAAGGCAGCAACACCACGCCGCCGCCCGCCGGTTCAGCCGCGACGAGCGCGCCCGGTGCCAAGGGCACGGGGCCTTCCGGACCGGCAGGTCCCGGCCGGGCGAACCCTCCGGCGGGTAAGACAGACGAAGCGTCGCGTTCCGGCGCGGGCGCGTCCGAACCGAACCGGGCCCCGAACGCCGACGCGGAGACCGCCGAGATCGGCCGCAAATCCGCGCCGACGCAGCCGGAGACCGGCGCATCGAAGCCCGGTTCCGCACCGAACCAGCCGGGCGAAGCGCGCACCGTGGTGATCAAACGGGATCAGATGCCGTCCGGTGCGGGGCGCGGATCCGCGCCGGGCGGGGCCCCTGCCAGCGGGTCCGCTCCGAAAGACGCTACGCCGCAATCGACTCCGCCCGGGCAGGGCAAGGCGGCGCCGGAGTCCGGCACCAAAGCGGGCCCGGCGGCCGCGAAGAAGGCGGCGCCGGGCGCGTCAGGTGACGCCACCGCACCCGGGGAGCCCACCGGCTCGGAGTCGCGGAACGCGGCTGTCCCGCCGGTCGGTGAATCCGCGACCGTCGTGATCCGCAAGCCTCAGCCCCCGGCCGGACCGGCGGCTCCCGCGCCGGAGAAGACCGGCGAATCCGGCGATCAGCAGAATCCGCCCGGTTCGGAAGACGTGACGATGGCGATGCCGATCGTCAGCCGGGACGACGCCAAGACCATCGCGCTCCCCGTCCAGCGCCCCGCCGACGGCGGCAGGCCGGGGACCGATCGTGTGGTCCCGCCCGCGGCGGGGCAGGTTCCGATCACCAAGCCGCCGAGTACGCCCCGTCCGGCGACCGGTCCGAAGCAGCCCGGCCCGCACGGCCCCTCCGCGCCGCCGCAACACGGACCGGGAGTCGAGGAGACCCGCCCGTCACCGCCGCGTCCCCAAGGCAGGCCGCGCCAGGTGGCGACCGCGCCGTCGCCCGCGGACGTCCAGCAGACGGTGCCCGCGCAGTCGATGGCAGGTCCGCGCGCGCCGCAGACCCGGCCCGTCGCCCCGCCGCAGCGGATCCCTCCGGCCCCGCAACCGGGCGTCGGGGCGTCCGCCACCGGCCCGGCTCGACCCGATCGACGGCTGCTCGTGCTGGGCGCGGCGGGCGCGCTGGTGCTCGCACTGGTCGCGGTGGTCGTGGCGCTCGTCACGATGTCCGGCGACGACTCCCCCGAAGCGCAGGTGCGCAGCGCGATCACCAGCTACACCGACGCGCTGAAGGCCGGCGACCTGGACGCCCTGCGGTCCACCACGTGCGGTCCGCTGCACGACTTCTACCAGGGCATCCCGAGCGACCAGTTCGCCGGTGTGCACAAGCAGTCGGTGGAGCGCAAGACCATCCCGGTGGTGGACAGCATCGACGCCATCCGCATCACCGAGGACACCGCCATCGCGCAAGCCACGGTCTACACCGACGCCGATCCGGCGAAGCGGTCCGCACGCACCTTCGACCTGCAGCGCACCGACGACGGATGGAAGGTCTGCGACCCGCCCGGCAGCACCCAGTAACCTCCCAGCCGCGCGATAGCCGATGAACATCGATGCCGGTCGCGCCCGTCACACATACCTGGTCAATGGTCCGGATCGGCAGTAGCATGGCCCGGATCATGAGCAGGGAGCAGACGATGGCGCGGCCGGATATCGATGTCGTTCCGGCGACGCAGGCCGGACAGCGATTCCGGGTGCGGGACCATTACGAAGTCGGCAGGGAGAAAGTGCGGGAGTTCGCCCGCGCGGTCCAGAACCACCACGCGGCACACCAGCGCGAGGCCGACGCACGCGCGCTCGGGTATCCCGGGATCATCGCGCCGCCGACCTTCGCCTCGGTGATCGGGATGACCGCGACCAGGGCGCTGCTGGACTCGGTGCTCATCCAGTACGACCTGTCCCAATTCCTGCAAACCGATCAGGTCTTCGAGATCTACCGGCCGATCCTGGCCGGTGACCGGATACGCAGCGAGATAGTCATCGAGTCGATCCGCCAGTTCGGGGACAACGACTTCATCGTGGTGCGCTTCTCGCTGAGCAACCAGCACGGCGAGGTCGCCATCGTCGGGTCGACCACGATCGTCGCGCGCCGCGGCGCCGAGGCCGACGCCTCCCTGAGCGACGTGGTGGACAACATCATGATGCACGGGCGCCCGCTGGAACCCGCGTCGGCCGCCGACCTGGCGCACAACGAGGCGCTGGTGCCACTCGGCGTCAGCCCGCTGGTCGAGCCGGACGCCCATGAGATGGCGACCGTGCACACCGCGCCCGCGTTCGACGACCTCACTCCCGGCGATCGGCTTCCCGACGGCGCCTTCCGGCTGACCCGTGGCGACCTGGCGAACTACGCGGGCGTGTCCGGGGACGCCAACCCGATCCACTTCAGCGACCACGCCGCGCAGCTGGCCGGGCTGCCCACGGTGGTCGCGCACGGCATGCTGACCATGGGCTTGGCCGGTGGCTACCTCACCGCGTGGCTGGGCGATCCGACCGCCATCCAGAAGTTCAGCGTGCGGTTCTCCGGCTTCGTCCCGGTCGCCGCCGACACGGCGAGCACGGTCGAATTCTCCGGGCGGGTCAAGTCGCTGGACCCGAGCGCGCGCACCGCGACCATCCTGCTCGGCGGCACCTCCGAAGGGCGGAAGTTGTTCGGCCGCGCGGTGGCCGAGGTCCGGCTGCGCTAGCGTCCGCGGGTCACTCCCCGATCACCGAGTGCATCAGGTAGACGTTGTAGTCGCTCCAGGTCGAGAGGGTGAAGTAGAAGTCCGTCCCGGACGACCACGGGTGGATGAACCCGCCGTACAGCTCCGGATAGCTCAACGCCGACACCGTCGGCGTGCTCTCCGACCACACCCCCTGCGGTGTGTCCGATTCCCGGACGACGATGGCGGCCTTCGTCGTGTCCAGATAGCTCATCTGCCAGACGCCACGGGCGACGTCGTAGCGGACGGACAGTTCACCGGCGGGACCGTCCACGATCGGTGTGGCGGAGCCGAATCCTCCGACGGGAGTCCACACGCCGTCGCGCCAGTACTGGTAGGCGGTGGTGTTGAGCAGCTGGTCCTCCGGCACGCGGGCCAGACCGACCGCGCCGAGCCGGGTGTTGGGCGTACCGAACATGTAGACGTAGCCGCCGTGCGGAACCATCGCGCTGACTTGGAAATTCGCCAGACCGAAGATGTTGTCCCAGCGCGCGTGCGGATCTTTCGTCCAGGTCTGGCCGTGGTCGTCGGAGTAGGCGATGCCGCCGTAGTTGGTGAAGAACGTGCCGGGCAGGCTGTTCCAGGTCCGAATGGACATGTAGCTCAGATACTGCCGCTCGCCGAGCGCGAAACCCGAGGTGGGAATGGTGGTGACCTCGACGTTGTCCAGCTTGCGGCTGGAGAGCACCTCGGCGGCGTGGCAACGGTCGTCGGTGACCATCCGGTCGAAGGTCACGCCGTCGGCGAGATCGCGATCGGTGCTGAAGGCCAGCACGTTGCTTCGCCAATCCAGCCCCATGCCACCGGGCGGATGGAAGCCGCGCCCCACGGTGTCACCGAACGCGGTCGCGATCTCGCCCGGTGCGCTCTCCCACATGATGCCGAGGTCGGTGCCGTCCACCTGCCACCGTTTGTCGGTGCGGTTCACCGAGTTCGCGCCGGTCAGCTTCGCCACCTCGCGGGCGGGGCCCAGCCGCGGCGCGGGCCGGGCCGGTGACTGCGCCGCGGGTTCGACCGGTGGCCGCACCGGTGCGGGCGGCGGCGGCACCTGGCCGGGGTCCGGGCCGGGGCCGGGTATCGCGAAGTGGAACGGCTTGGGATTCAGCAGGATTTCCGGGATTCCGAGCTGAGTGGCGAGACTCGGTGGCGCGCCGGGCAGATCGGTGAGATCCGGGCAGGGGTTGACGCAGGGGTCCGGCGGTAGCTCCATCCGCGTGCGCGTCGGGGTGGGTTCGGGCGCGTTCGCCGGGAGCACGGTGACCACCGGATAGGGAATCGGCACCTCCAGCGTTTTCGGCACCAGCGGCTCGTGGGTCGCCACCGGGTCGGTCGCGCACGGCCCCACTCCCGGGACAGTCGCGGCGGTTTCAGGCGCGGCCGCGGCGTGCCCGTCGGCGTAGACGAGCATTCCCGCGCCGATCACCAACGCACCGACGGCGGCCGACATTCGCATCGCCATAGCAAACCCCTCGGAATCCATCGCGGACACGAACCTTGCGGACACGAACCAGCGGAACGACCCTACCGCGTTCGACTTTCGGAGACCGTCAGACCGACACGCCAAACGCTGTTGCGCGGGCAGCCGGGTTACGCCCCGCATCTGGACCGGGACAATGACGGCGTCGCCTGCGAGTGAATCGCACCGGCGCACCGGCGGATCCCGGAGCAGGATGGAAGGCGTGACCAACTCAGTTCTCCGCGCCGCGCCCGCGATCGGGGCGGCGTTGCTGGCGGCCGGAGCGAGCGCGCTCCTGCCGCAGGCGGCGTCCGCCCTGCCCGCTCCGGCCGTCGCGATCGCCGGACCGCACGAAGACCATCCGATCCCGCACAATCGATCCGGCCCGAAGGGCGACGCCGAGCGACCCGAGGAACCCACCGAACGATCGCCCAGGATCTACACCGATTGCGATCAGGTGCGGGCGGAGGGCGCCGGGCCGCTGTACCGCGGGCAGCCCGGCTTCAACGCGCAGCTGGACCGCGACGGCAACGGAATCGCCTGCGACTAGCGCAGCGCCTGGAAGACCAGGATCGTCCCGCCGATCCGGATCTGATCGCCGTCGGCCAGCAGCGCGCCGCTGTCGATCGCCTCGTCGTTGACGTAGACGCCGTTGGCCGAATGCAGGTCCTTGATCAGCAGACCGGCGCGGCTCGGCATGATGTGCGCGTGGTAGCGGCTGGCCCGCGGGTCCTCCAGGACCAAGTCGTTGTCGGTCATCCGGCCGATGCGCAGGCCGCCCTGGGCGATCGCCACCACGCGACCGTCCGGCATCCGCAGTTGTCCGCTGCGCACCGCGCGCGGCACCTCGGTGACCGTCTCGGTCATCGCCGCGGCCAGCCGTTCGACCTGCCGGAGTTCGACCGTGCTCAGCGGCTCCTGCCGCAGCACGCGCTGCTCCAAGTCGATCAGTGCCGGTCCCGGGTCGATGCCGAGTTCGTCGGCGAGCACCCCGCGCACCTTCCGGCACGCCTCCAGCGCGTCCGCCTGACGTCCGGACAGGTACAAGGCGGTGATCAGCTGACCCCACAGCGGTTCGCGCAGCGGGTGCTCGTTGGTCATCGCGACCAGCTCGCCGATCACCGAAGACGCCCGCCCACAGGCGATCTCGGCGTCGATCCGAGCCGAGGCGGCCAACAGCCGCTCCTCGTCCATCGCGGTGGCGAAGCCGTCGGCGAACTGCAGACCGGCCAGGTCGGCCAGCGCCCGGCCGCTCCATTCGCGCAGCGCGGAGCCGAACAGCTGCGCCGCCCCGGCGTGATCGCCCGACGCGGCCGCGCGGGCGCCCGCCTCCCGCGCCGCCTCGAAACGACCCAGATCGCAGGCGGTCTCGTCGATCTCCAACCGATAGCCCGACGATTCGGTGCGCAGCACCGTCGCCGGGTCCACTCCGGAATTCCGCAGCGCCTTACGAATATTCGAGACGAAAACCTGCAGGCTGGCGGCATAGGAGTCGGGTGGATCCTCGTTCCACACCAGATCGGCGAGCGCGGCCGAGGACACCGCACGCCGCCGATTCACCGTGAGCGCGGCGAGCAGAGCTCGCGGTTTGGGCCCGCCGACCGCCACCGGTTCACCACCGACGAGCAGTCGCACGGGCCCGAGCACGCGCACATCCAGACTCATGTGCACTCGGCCCCTGACGGGTGTATCAGGGTCAGGCGCTGATCGAGCGTCCGGCGGAGTGCAGGTCGTTGCACGCCTCGACCACGCGCGCCGCCATCGACGCCTCCGCCTTCTTCAGGTAGCTGCGCGGGTCGTAGGTCTTCTTGTTGCCGACTTCGCCGTCGATCTTCAGCACGCCGTCGTAGTTGGCGAACATGTGCCCGGCGACCGGCCGCGTGAACGCGTACTGGGTGTCGGTGTCGACGTTCATCTTCACCACGCCGAAGCGCAGCGAGTCCTCGATCTCGGACTTCAGCGAGCCGGAACCGCCGTGGAAGACGAAGTCGAACGGCTGCGCGTCGGCGCCGAGACCGAGCTTGGCCGCCGCGACGCGCTGGCCCTCGGCGAGCACCTCGGGCTTGAGCACGACGTTGCCCGGCTTGTACACGCCGTGCACGTTGCCGAAGGTCGCCGCGAGCAGGTACTTGCCGTTCTCGCCCGCGCCGAGCGCGTCGATGGTCTTCTCGAAGTCCTCCGGCGAGGTGTAGAGCTTCTCGTTGATCTCGGCCTCGACACCGTCCTCCTCACCACCGACGACACCGATCTCGACCTCGAGAATGATGTTCGCGGCGTGCGTGGCCTTCAGCAGTTCCTTGGCGATCTCGAGGTTCTCGTCGATCGGAATCGCGGAGCCGTCCCACATGTGCGACTGGAACAGCGGGTTCTGGCCGGCGTTGACCCGCTCCTGGGAGATCGCCAGCAGCGGCCGCACGAAGGTGTCCAGCTTGTCCTTCGGGCAGTGGTCGGTGTGCAGCGCGATGGTCACGTCGTACTTGGCCGCGACCACGTGCGCGAACTCGGCCAGCGCCACCGCGCCGGTGACCATGTCCTTCACGCCCTGGCCGGAGCCGAACTCCGCGCCGCCGGTCGAGAACTGGATGATGCCGTCGCTGCCCGCGTCCGCGAAGCCCTTGATGGCCGCGTTGATCGTCTCCGACGACGTGCAGTTGATGGCCGGGAAGGCGAAGGAATTGGCTTTGGCCCGACCGAGCATCTCGGCGTAGACCTCCGGAGTCGCGATGGGCACAGTAAGACCTCCGTGTTGTGCGGCAAAGACCTATTTTGTCAGCCTTCACCCTAAGGCAGCGGTGTTTCGCCTGGTATGCAGGGAGGGAGTGCGCGGAGTTGACCCACCGGTAATTTTGCGCACAGCACGAGCATTCTCCGGTGGAGCCGGTACTGTGGGGCCGGTAATTTGCGCTGGCAGCTTCCGACGCGGTGGCAAGCGATGCAGGCCAGCCGTATCGGGACAGGAGGCCACGTGATTCTGCAGGCAGCGACAGAATCGGTGACGAGCAACCTCGCGCTGACCGAGTTGCTCGATCCGATGCACCTGCTCACGGAGACGTGGCTGAAGAACGCGGTGCTGCCGGCCATCCTGGTCATCGTCTTCATCGAGACCGGCCTGTTGTTCCCGATCCTGCCCGGCGACTCGCTGCTGTTCACCGGCGGACTGCTCGCCGCGCAGCCGAATCCGCCGGTGTCGATCTGGGTGCTGGTGCCCGCTACCGTCCTCGTCGCGTTCGCCGGCGACCAGTGTGCCTATTGGATCGGACGGGCGATCGGTCCCGCGCTGTTCCACAAAGAGGACACCCGGTTCTTCAAGAAGCATTACGTCACGCAGACCCACGAATTCTTCGAGAAGCACGGGCCGAAGACGATCGTCCTGGCCCGATTCGTGCCGATCGTGCGCACCTTCATGCCGGTACTGGCCGGTGTCTCGAGGATGGACTACCGCAAGTTCGTCGCGTTCGACATCGTCGGCGCCCTCCTGTGGGGCGGCGGCGTCACGGTGCTCGGCTATTTCCTGGGCAACGTCGCGTTCATCCGGGACCACGTCGAGGCGATCTTCCTGCTCATCGTCTTCGTGTCGATCCTGCCCGGCATCACCGCGGTGGCGAAGAAGCTGCTGAACCGGAAAGCGCCAGAGGACGATGCGGTCGAGGGCGAGCTGACCGCCTCGACCAGCGAGCCCACCCGCTGAAGCCGGTGACGACGGAATCCTCGCCCCTAGCCGTGGGCAGTTTCGATCCGCTGCTGTCGGCGGGCCCGGCGCTCGTCTGGACGGTGGTGCTGACCTTCGTCTTCCTCGAGTGCGCGGTGATCCTCGGGCTGTTCCTGCCCGGCGACTCGATGCTCATCACCGCGGGCATCGTGATGGCGTCGCACGCCTCCGGCGAGGCGCACGTGTGGGCGCTGTCGCTGGGCGCGATGGTCGCGGCCATCGCGGGCAACCAGGCAGGCTACGTCATCGGACGCCGGACCGGGCGGCACCTGGTCGCCCGGAAGAACGGCAGATACATCAACGTCCGCAATTTGCAGCGCGTCGCCGAGCTGCTGCACCGGCACGGATTCGTCGCGGTGCTGATCGCCCGGTGGATCCCGTGGGTGCGCACCCTGTGCCCCACGGTCGCGGGCGCCGCGGGCATGGAGCATCGCAAGTTCACCGTCGCCAGCACCATCGGCGCGATCGTGTGGGCGCCGGTGCTGTTGCTCATCGGGTACTACGCGGGCAACTTCCTGCAGCGCGTGGAATGGCTGATGCCGATCGTGATCGGCACGCTCGTGGTGGGCCTGATCGTCGGGACGGCGCTCGGTGTGCGGCACTACCGGCAGGAAATGTCCCAGCCCGCCGAGGACTTCGCGCTGGAGACGACTCCCGGCGCGGTGCTCGAGCCGGAGGGCTGATCCTCACAACCCCGCGGCGCTGACCTGGTAGGCCGCCTCCATGAGCAGCCAGCCGGACAACTGCACCGACAGGTCGCGTCCCGGCACCTTCGAAGAGGTCACCGAGCCGCCGGAAGTGAAGTAACCGGCTCCCGCGCTGCCGCCGGGCAGCTGCGCCGGCTTGCTCCAGTCGTGCCCGAACAGCGGCTCGCCCTCGACCTGCAGCCGGTTCCCCCACGCCGCCGTGGCGGACGCGGTGACGATCGCGGCGGCCGCGCGGCGGTCGGCGACCTGTTCGGGGTCCTCGCCGGGCAGCATCACCGCGACCAGCGCCAGATACCGGGCCAGGATGCCGTTGAACAGTCCTCCATCGCCGCCACCGCCCCCGGCGACGACGCCGTCGGTGGTCATGTGCTCCTCGATCGCCGCGAGCAGCCGGTGCACGCGCTCGGTGTGCTTCGGATCGCCGGTCTGCACGGCCAGCTCGGCCTCCAAGCCGAGCGCCACACCCTGGCAGTAGGTGAACACCGGACGCTCGATCTCGCCGGAGGGCAGGTGGATGCCGTCCAGGATCAGCCCGGTCTCCGGATCGCGCAGCGTCGCGTCCAACCAGTCGGCCATCTCCTCGGCGCGCTGGACGCGCCCGAGGCGTAGCAGCGCGATCGCGGCGGGACCGTTCGCGGGGGCGTTGAAATAGTCCGAGCCGACGCGCCACGGCAAGCCGCCGCCGACCTGCGGCTGCCAGCCGTCGTGCAGTTGCTTCTCCAGCGCGGCCAGCGCGCTGCGCACATCGGCGCCCTGGGTGCGCTCCGCGCGTTCCAGCGCGATGGCCAGCCACGCCATGTCGTCGTAGTAGCGATTGGTCCAGCCGGTGATGTTGCGGATGCGGTGCGAGCGCGCCAGCGCCGCGATCCGCCTGCGACGCACCGGCGTCGGCGCCCGGTTCGCGGCGTCGGTCGCGCACTCGATGAGATGCGCCTGCCACCAGTAGTGCCATGCGCCGAAGACCCGCTCGCGCCTGGTGGCGGGCCAGCCGACCACGCCGAGTTCGGTCCCCGGCAACGCCCACAGCGCGCGGAGGTGCCGCGAGACGACCGCCGATTCGGCCATGTCGGCCCGTTCCGACCACAGCGTCGGGCGCGCGACGGCGTCCCGGCCCGCCTGCGCCCGGCCGGTCGGCGGACGCGGTGCCGCGGAGCCGTTTTCGGCGTGCTCCACGCTCGGCACCTCGATGTCGTCGCTCCGCGAGGTCATGAGTCAATGGTGCCAGGCCAGAACGGATTTATGCGCCCGATTTGTTACGAAAGCGATGTGCAATCGTGCCGGTGCGCCCCCGGGCCGGAAGATCTCCAGCTCACAGGGCGGAGAGCTGGTCCGGTGATCACCACGCCTGCGTGAGATCGGCGTGTTGCCGGATCCAGGCGTGCATGGCGATCCCCGCGGCCACGCCCGCGTTGATACTGCGGGTGGAACCGAACTGCGCGATCGACACCGTCATCACGGCGGCCTGCTTGGCGTGCTCGGTGACGCCCGGCCCCTCCTGGCCGAACAGCAGCAGGCAGGCGCGCGGCAGGGTGACCGTCTCCAGCGGAATCGAGCCCGGCACGTTGTCGACGGCGACCACGGTGAGCCCGGCGCCCTCGCTGAATGCCAGCAGTTCGCCGATGTCGGCATGGTGCCGGATGTGCTGGTAACGATCGGTCACCATGGCGCCGCGGCGATTCCACCGCCTGCGCCCGACGATGTGCACGGCCGCGGCGGCGAAAGCGTTCGCCGTGCGCACCACGGTGCCGATGTTCGCGTCGTGCCCGAAGTTCTCGATCGCGATGTGGAACGGGTGCCTGCGCCGGTCGATGTCGGCGACGATGGCCTCGCGGCTCCAGTACCGGTAGGCGTCCACCACATTGCGGCGGTCGCCCTGGGCCAGCAGTTCCGGGTCCAGGCGCGGATCGTCCGGCGGCGGCCCGGCGTGCTCGCCGGCCCACGGACCGACGCCGTTCGGGTGCTCGCCCCACTCCGTCGGCCCGGGTAGGTCCTGCTCCGCCGCGTCCGGCACTGGGTGACTCACGCCGACGATGCTAATTCCGGCCGCCGTGCCCGCGACGGGTGGCTCAGTAGCTGGACGAACTCCCCGCGAACGCACCGACCAGCCCGAGCACCAGGAACAACAGCAGGAACACCAGACTCAGGACCATCAGGGCGGTGGCGATGATGCCGCAGATGTAGCCCGCGTTGACGTTGCCCCGGCCGCCGATGGTTCCGCCGGACGCGTCGATCTCGTTGAGCGCCCGCTTGCCCATCACCCAGGCGAAGGGTCCGATGAACTGGCACAGCACGAGGCTCAGGATGCCCAGGATCAGGATCGTGGTGGATTGCGGGTGGTCCGGCGGTCCGTAGGCCCCATAGGCTGGATAGCCGTACGGCGGCTGCTGCGGCGGGTAGCTCATCAGCAGGATCGTAGTGGGTGTGGCGGACTACACCACATTTTCGGCGGACAGCTCCATCGAACCTCGAATCGAGCGCGACCACCATGGATCCCATGACGAAGACACACGCCGAACCGGCCCTGGTGCTCGACCTGCCGCCTGACGCACCCGAATCGGAGGAACACCTGCTGCGCACGGTGCTGCTCGCGCCGGTGCGCGCCCGGTTCTGGAAGGAACTCGTCTACGTCCTGACCGTTTTCGTGATCGGCTGTCTGGCCGTCACCTATCTGTTCTTCGGCTTCGGCGGCGGGCTGTATATCGCGATCACCGTCATCGGCCTGCCGCTACTGGCCCTGGTGCTGCTCGGCGGACGGGTGTGGGGCCGGATCTACCGCGCGCTGGCCAAGGACCTGCTCGGCGTCGCCGTCGCACCGCCTCCGCCGTTCGTGCCCGCGCCCGGGCTGATCGGCTACCTCAAGAGCGCGTTCACCGATCGGGCGAGCTGGCGTGCGGTGGTGTTCCTGCTCGCCCAGGCGGTGCTCGGGGTCGCGGTGGGGTACTTCGTGCTCGTCGCGGTGGCGATAACCATGTTCACCGCACTCTCCCCGATCCCGTGGGCGCTGGTCCACCCGACCAACGTCGACGCGGACGGCGTCGAGCACACGTCGATGGTCCAGTTCGGCGATTTCTACCTCGACAGCTGGCCGAAGGTGCTCGGATTCGCGCTGCTGGGTCTGCTCGGCTGCCTGGCGTTGCCCTGGCTGCTGCGCGCCGTCTGCTGGGTGCACGGGCTGCTCACCATCGCCCTGCTCGGTGCGACCGATCGCGACCGCCGGGTGACCGAACTGCGGGAGAGCAGGCGGACCGCGGTCGAGGACTCCGCGGCGACCTTGCGCAGACTGGAACGCGATCTGCACGACGGCACCCAGGCCAGGCTGGTCACCATCGCGATGGCGCTGGGCCGGGCCGAGGACCGGCTCGCCGCGGGCGGTGACCCCAGCGACCTCATCGCCGACGCGCGCGCGAGCTCGAAGGAGGCGCTGACCGAACTGCGCGAACTGGTGCGCGGAATCCATCCGCCCGCACTGGAATTGGGGCTCGAACCGGCGCTGGAGACGCTGACGGCGCGCTGCTCGGTGCCGGTGGAGCTGCGGGTGCACCTGCCGGAGCGACCGAGCCCGGCCGTCGAGGCGATCGCGTACTTCTCGGTGGCCGAGCTGCTGACCAACGTGGTGCGGCACGCGCGGGCCACCAGCGCGTGGGTCTCCGTCCTGCCGGGCGACGGACGGACCATCGCGGTGACGGTGCGCGACAACGGGATCGGCGGCGTGGTGGCGCCGGTGGACGGCGCGATCGGCGCGGGCAGCGGATTGTCCGGGCTGGCGGCGCGGGCCCGCACCGTGGACGGGACGCTGACCGTGCGGAGCCCGGCCGGCGGACCGACCGTGGTGACCATCGCGCTGCCCTTGGCGGGGTCGCGATGAGCGACGGTCTGCGCATCGTGATCGCCGAGGACAGCGCCATCCTGCGCGACGGGCTGGCCGGGCTGCTCGCCGAACGCGGCCACGAGGTGGTCGCCATGGTCGGCGACGCGACCACCCTCGCCGACGTGGTCGGCACGCACAACCCGGATGTCGCCGTGGTGGACGTGCGGATGCCCCCGAGCTACACCGACGAAGGACTGCTCGCCGCCATCGAATTGCGCCGCAAGTATCCGATGACCGGCGTGCTGGTGTTCTCCCAGTGGGTCGAGACGCGCTACGCCACCGAGTTGCTGGCCGGGGGCGCGAGCGGCGTCGGCTACCTGCTCAAGGACCGGGTCGCCGATGTCGGGGACTTCGTGGACGCGCTGCACCGCGTGGCCACCGGCGGCACCGCGCTCGACCCGGAGGTGGTGAGCCAACTGATGGGCGCCTCGCGTCAGCAGGATTCGCTGGCCCGCCTCACCCCGCGCGAACGCGAGGTGCTCGAACTGATGGCCCAAGGCCTGTCCAACAGCGCCATCGCCGCCACCCTGACCGTGACCGAACGCGCGGTGGAGAAGCACATCGGCAACATCTTCATCAAGCTCGACCTGCCGCCCTCGGACACTCACCACCGCCGTGTGCTGGCGGTATTACGACTCAGGGGCTGAATTCGCGCCCGCCCCGCACGCCGTGTGCAAGACTCCCCAGTGGATCGACACGGAGGGGGCGCTGTGACCATCGGGTGGCCGGATCACCTTCTGACGCTCGCGGAGTGGAACGCGCTACCCGAGGACAACAGTCGCTTCTACGAATTGGCAGAAGGTGTTCTCATCGCGTCGCCGCGGCCGCCGTCGCGGCACCAGCGGGCGGCCTTGCGCCTCTCCATGCAGATCGAGCCACAGCTTCCCTCCGGCTACAGCGTGCTCATGCAGTCGGAAGTGGTGGTCGACGACGGTCGGCCACCGACCGTGCGTGTGCCGGACGTCCTCGTGGGCCCGAGCGCGGATATCGACGCGAACCTACCGCGCTGGAACGCCCGCGACTTGCTGCTCGTGGTCGAGATACTCGCCGATGGCACGCGCCGGACCGATCGACGGACCAAGTTCTTCGAGTACGCCGCGGCCGGTATCGGGCACTACTGGCTCGTCGACCTCGAGCCGCTCAGCCTGACCGCCTATACGTTGATCGACGGCGGCTACGAGTTGTCCGCGAAGACGTCCGGTGCGGTGAACCTGGAACTGGCCGAAACCACTATCACCGTCGATCCTGACGCGCTGACCAGCAGCCGAGCGGCCCGATAGCCCCTACCACCGAGTGGTTCGGGCCTATCCTGGAGGTCTGGCACTCGGGGTGGAGGCTGGTATGGATCACGAGCGGATTCTGCGCACGGTGCTCGGGGTGACCGCCGGGTATCTGATCCTGCTGGCGCTGTGGCTGGGGTGGGTGGTGCAGCGGACGCCGCCGGGGACCGTGCCGTATCAGATCGTGGCGTTGGTCGGGTTGTTCGGCTCATGCCTCGGCATCGGGATGATGCTGGCCGCGCGGCCGTCCAAGGCGGATCGCCAGTTGTGGCGGCACGGCTTGGAGGGGTGGGCGACGGTCGAGGGCGTGCACCCGCTGCAACGCACCGACCATCACACCGAACTGACCGAACTCGATCTCGAACTGACCGTCCCCGGATCCGAGAGTTACCGGGGCACAGTGGTTTTCGACGCCACCCCGGCCGACAAACCCCGGCTCGCGGTCGGCGAGATCCTTTCGATCCGCGTCGACCCGGCGAACCGGGACCGCATCATTCTGGTGCTGTGATCAGCGGCTGAACGTGCGCGTTCGGATCGGCGAGCAGGTACTGCGCGGCCGCGTAGGTCGCCAGGATCACGCCTTCGGTCACCCGGCGGGCCCGCCGACCGCGCGCGAACAACCGCCGCAGCACGATCAGCCCGTCCGACACGGTGAACAGCAGCGCCCCGAGGCCGAGGCGGCTGCGCGGATCGACACTCGGAATATTCAGTCCCGCAATATTTTTCGCGCTCGGCGCCAGCGCCGGGTCGGACGCCAGCACGGCGGCGGCACCCAAGGTGACGCCGTAGGCCGTCAGCGGTGCGGCCACCGTCGGCGCCTTCCTGCGCAGCAATCCTGCCGCGCCCAGCCACGCGATCACCCGCGGTACCGCCACCCCTGCGGCGGGCCTGCCGCCCATCCGCCACCACAGCGTGGCGTATCCCGCCTGCATCACCGCGAACGACGACGCGCCCGCGATGAGCCTGCGGTCGTCGTCCGGATCGATGAGCAGGATGTCGCCGACAGTGGCCGCGCCGAGCGACCCGATCAGCACGGTGCGCTCGGTGGACGGCAGCTGCTTGCCTTCGGTCGCCACGTCGGCCGCGAGCAGCGGCATCAACAGCGGCTTGGCGAGCCACTGCGCCTTCTCCCGTCCGGTGACGGCGCCGTAGACGGTGACCGCCGCCGCGGCGAGGAACCCGGCTCGGAACGGGCGCATGCTAGAAACTCGGCTCGGCCGGGGCGGGGGGCAGCGTGACGACCTGGCCCGCGTAGCTCAGGCCCGCGCCGAAGCCGAGCAGCAAAGCCGTCTGGCCGCCCTTCGCCTTGCCGGTGACCAGCATCTCCTCGATCGCCAGCGGAATGGACGCGGCCGAGGTGTTGCCGGTGTTCTCGATGTCGTTGGCCATCGGGACCTCGTCGGCCAGTCCGAGATTCTTCTTCATCAGCTCGTTGATCCGGGCGTTGGCCTGGTGCGGGACGAAGACCTCGATGTCCTCCTTGGCCACGCCCGACACCTCGAGCGCGGTGGACAGCGCGCGCGGCAGCGTCACCGCGGCCCAGCGGAAGACCCGGGGGCCTTCCATCCGCAGCGACATCCGGCCGACCGGATCGACGGCCGGGTCGAGCCCCTGCATGGACTGGGCCCGGTGCATGTACTCCAGGAAGTCGATGTCCTGCATGATCGCGGCGGCGTTCTCACCGTCGCTGCCCCACACGGTGGGCGAGATGCCGTTCTCGTCGCTCGGACCGACCACCACCGCACCCGCGCCGTCACCGAAGATCATCGCGGTGCCGCGGTCGGTGGGGTCGAGCCCGACGGTCATCGTCTCGGCGCCGATGAGCAGCACATATTCGGCGGAGCCGGACCGGATCATGTCCGCGGCCACGCCGAGGCCGTATCCGAAGCCGCCGCAGCCGGAGGTCAGGTCGAACGCGGGGACGCCGTTCATGCCGATGTCGTAGGCCACCTGCGGCGCGCCGTGCGGGGTGAGGGTCAGCCAGCTGGAGGTGGCCAGGATCACGGCGCCGATCTTCGACCGGTCGACGCCGCTGTTGACGATCGCGCGCTCGCCCGCCGCCGCCGCGATCGACCGGAGCGTCTCGTCACCGCTGATCCAGCGCCGGTTGCGGACGCCGGTGCGTTCGTAGATCCACTCGTCGGTGGAATCGAGGACTTCGCAGACCTCGGCGTTGCTGACCAGGCGCTTGGGTCGGTAAGCGCCGATTCCGAGCATCGCAACGTTTTCGCGACTCCTGTTGACTGCAATGCTCACCACTGGTGACTCACACGACCCTTCACCTTCGAAGACTTAGACCATCGCCCAGGCTATCCCAGGGCGAGATCCTTCAAGCCGAGGATCGACCGGTACTCCAGACCTTCCGCGGCGATCACCTGGTCAGCGCCGGTTTCCCGGTCGACGACGGTGGCGACGCCGACCACGGTAGCGCCCGCCGCGCGCAGTGCCCGCACCGCGGTCAACGGTGAATTGCCGGTCGTGGTGGTGTCCTCGACCACCAGCACCCGCTTACCCACGATGTCCGGGCCCTCGATCTGGCGCTGCATGCCGTGCGACTTCGCCGCCTTGCGCACCACGAACGCGTCGATCGGGCGGCCGGGAGCGTGCATCACGGCCAGCGCGACCGGGTCGGCGCCCATGGTGAGACCGCCGACGGCGTCGAAATCCCAGTCCGCGACGAGTTCGCGCAGCAGCTTGCCGATCAGCGGGCCCGCGCCGTGGTGCAGCGTCGCGCGGCGCAGGTCGACGTAGTAGTCGGCCTCCTTGCCCGAGGACAAAGTCACCCGGCCGTGCACGACCGCGAGCTCGCGGACCAGCGCGGCCAACCGGTCCCTGTCGTTAGTAATCACGTCGATCATGTCAAGTCCTTCCGCGTGCGTTGAACAGCCCGCGATTGAGCCGGGCCCCCAGGGTTCGCGGGATCGCTCCGGCGAGGGTGGTGAGCGCTTTGTACTGCATTCCGGGCACGCTGAGCACCCGGCCCTTCTCCAGATCGCGCAGTGAGCCGGCGACTACTTGGTCGACGCTCAGCCACAACGCTTCGGGCAGCGAGGGCATCTCGATGCCGGCTCGCCGGTGGAATTCCGTGCGGACGAATCCCGGGCACAAGGCTTGGACCCGGACTCCGGTTCCGGCCAGTCCCCCTGCCAACCCTTCCGTGAAGGATACGACGTAGGCCTTGGACGCCGAATACGTCGACCCGCGTCCGGGGATCAGGCCGGCCACGCTGGCCACGTTGACGACGCAGCCGTTCGCCGCCGCGATCATCGGCGGCAGCGCGGCCCTGGTGAGCCGCACCACCGAGGTGACGTTGACGTCCAGTTGCGCCTGCAACTGCTCGGGCGGCACCGTCCAGAACTCGCCGGAGTGCGCGAAACCGGCATTGTTGACCAGGAATTCGACTCCGTCGGCCAGCCGCGCCGCGACCTGCTCGCGGTCCTCGGCGCGGGCCAGATCGGCGACGAGTATCTGCGAGCGGGTACCGAAGCGGTGCTCCAGGTCCGTCGCGAGGGCCACCAGACGCTGCTCGGTCCGGGCGGCCAGCACCAGGTCGTAGCCGAGCGAGGCCAGCCGCGTCGCGTAGCCGCGGCCGATGCCCGAGGTCGGGCCGGTGACCAAGGCCACCGGGCGGGCGGTGCCGGGCAGCCTCGGATGCGGATGCTCGGTCATGACGGCGCGATCGGTCGCAGTCGCGCGGTTCCGACTGCGGTGGGCGCGCGGCCGATCACTTCGGCACGGGTCCCTGGTAGGGGCGGAATCCGGGATGGAAGGGCCCGCCTGGCGGGTCGGCGGGCCGCTGCCGCGACTCTCGATCGGCGCGACCCTCGTCGCGCTCCTCGCGCGGCCGCGCCTCGGCGTCCGCACGCCCGCGGGCGCGCGCGTCCGGCACGACGGCGAGCGAGGGGCGGCGCGCCGGTTCCGAGCCCGGCTCGTCGGCGTGGGCGTCCTCGCCGGACCGCTCGTCGTCCTCGGCGTGCGGCCGGTCGTCGGCGTCGTCCTCGATATCTCGAACGTCCTCGCCCCGCTGCCGCTCCCGAGGGCGGGGACGACCCGGCTCGGCGTCGAAACGCGGCTCGCTGACCGGCGGCAGCACGTGCAGCAGCCCGGACAGGCGCAGCACGGCGTCGATCGCGCTTTCCCAGTCCTTCGGGGTGGTGCCGACCAGCAGCATGCCCAGCGTCCAGTTGCCCTCGCTCCAGAGCATCTGCACGGTGTCGGGAAGATTCTCGATGAAGGCGACCATGCGCTGATCGACGGCGTGCCTGGCGATTTCGGGATTGGTCGCGAACACCACGCGGTCGCCGATGGCGCCGAGCAGTTCCAGATCGTGGTCCTTGGGCGGGCTGGCGGTCTTCAACCGCATGTCCACGTCGATGTCCGAGCCGATCTGGCGGCGCACCGCGACCAGCGTCGCGGAATCCTCCAGGTCGAACAGCACGAACTTCTCGCCCTTACGGATGCCGGAGACCACGTCGACCGCGGAGAGATAGCCCAGCTTCGCCAGCGCGCCTCGCCGCCAGGTCGACGCCAGCGCGGGTTCCACGGACACGTAGGTATAGCCCTGCGACTTCGCCCAGACCTGTCGCGCGTGACCGGTCCGCTGCCGCTGGAGCCGATCGAAATACAGCAGCACGATCGCGCCCACGAGCGCGATCGCCGCCAACCCGAACCACATTGCCGTCATCGACGCCTAGCCTAATGGTCCCGGACGGACATGGTCCGTCATTACCCCCGCGCCGAGCCGAGCGAAACGGGAGCGGTCATCGATCCCGCTCACCGGGCGATTGCGCGGTACTTCGCTCCGACGACGGACCGGGCGGCTCATCGGCCGCCGCCGGGCAGCGAGGTACCGATGATGACCTTCGCCTGGATCGATCCGTCCGGCGCCTTGTCGCCCTGGATCAGGACCAGCTCACCGGCGGCCAGATCCGACACTTTGGTGCCGGACAAGGCGATCACCTGGGTATTCGCGTCGGTGCGCACCGTGATGGTATTGCCCATCACCGAACTCACCGTCAAGGTGCCTCCGTCGTTGGCGGTGATGGTGCCCATGGTCGCGCCGAGCCCGTCGACGTCGCCGAGGCCGGGCACGCTGGGCAACCCGCTCGGCGGACTCGGCTGCGTGGACCTGGGCACGGGCGCGGGCCGTGTCGTGACGCGCGCGGTCGAGGCCGCCGCGGTGTCGGCCGAACCGGAGTCGCTGCCGCCCAGCAGCACACCCGCGACCACCCCGATCGCACCGATCAGCACGATGACGCCGAGGCCGAGGGCGATCCAGAGACCGGTGTTGCGCCGCGGCGGCTGCGGTGGCGGTCCGCCGCCGGGGGGCATCGCGCCACCGGGCGGCCCGGCAGTGCCTTGCCACCGATCAGCGCCGCTGTCCGGATAAGCAGACCACTGGGAGTCGTAGGCCGGGAATTCGCGCGTCGCGTTCGCCCCCGGCGGCGGCCCCCAAGACCCGTATTGCTCCGTCGGCGGATACTCCGACGGAGCGCCCGCGCCGTATGCCTCGGAGTACTCCGTGGTGTGCGCTGGGCCGCCGTACCCGGATTTGCCCGGCGGACCCAGGTGCTCGGTCGGCGCATCCTCCGGCCGCTGTCCCCAGGGATCGTTCGGGTTGGTCATGCCTTCCAGCGTAGGCTTTGTCCGCTCGCTCGCACCCGCACCTCATGGGCGGGTGTGCCTTCGCCCGTGCGGAAGCCTGCCGGGAGGCGCACGCTCGCAATCGATCCCACATCCAGCACGCTCGCCCCCCGTGGACGAAATGTGCTGTGCGCGAGAGGCACTGGCGGCCCTCGCCCTGCCGTGCCGCGAAGTGGGCAGTATCCCATTCGCGACATCGCCGAGACCGCCCCCGGCCTCAGCCCGCCGCGCCGACGACCCCCGGGGGCTGTAGGGCGCGTTCGCCGATCCCCTCGACGGGCCCGGCGAGTAGCCGGCCTCGCCCCGAGCGCTGCCCGGAGCGAGGCCGCTCGCTCACCTGCCGATGATCAGGCCGTCCCCGTCGGGGCTGACACTCACCTTGACGTTGTCGCCGTCGGTGATCTCGCCCGCGAGAAGTTCCTTGGCGAGGGAATCGCCGATGGCCTGCTGGATCAGCCTGCGCAACGGGCGCGCGCCGTAGGCGGGGTCGTAGCCGCGTACCGCCAGCCAGAATCGGGCCGAATCGCTGACCTCCAGCTTCAGTCTGCGCTGCGCCAGCCGCTTCTGCAGCTGCTCGAGCTGGATGTCGACGATGTGCTCGAGCTGCTCCTCGTCGAGCGAGTGGAACATGACCACGTCGTCGAGGCGGTTGAGGAACTCCGGCTTGAAAGCCGAACGCACGGCGTTCATGACGAACTCGCGATCACCGCCCGCGCCCAGGTTGGAGGTCAGGATGAGGATGGTGTTGCGGAAGTCCACCGTGCGGCCCTGGCCGTCGGTGAGCCTGCCTTCGTCGAGCACTTGCAGCAGGATGTCGAACACGTCCGGGTGCGCCTTCTCGATCTCGTCGAACAGCACCACCGTGTAGGGCCTGCGCCGCACCGCCTCGGTGAGCTGACCGCCCTGGTCGTAACCGACGTAGCCGGGCGGGGCGCCGACCAGCCGGGCGACCGAGTGCTTCTCGCTGTACTCGCTCATGTCGATGCGGACCATGGCGCGCTCGTCGTCGAACAGGAAGTCCGCCAACGCCTTCGCCAGCTCGGTCTTGCCGACGCCCGTGGGGCCGATGAACATGAACGAGCCGGTCGGGCGATTCGGGTCGGCGACACCCGCGCGCGCCCGGCGCACCGCGTCGGACACCGCCTGCACCGCCTCGTTCTGGCCGACCACGCGGCGGCCCAGCTCGTCCTCCATGCGCAGCAGCTTCTGCGTCTCCCCTTCCAGCATCCGGCCCACCGGAATACCGGTCCAGGAGGACACCACCTCGGCGATGTCGTCCGGGCCGACCTCCTCCTTGAGCATCACCTCGCCGTCTCCCGCTGTGGCCGAGGTTTTTTCGGCCTCGGCGAGCTGCTTCTCCAGCGCCGGGATCCGGCCGTAGCGCAGTTCGGCGGCCTTGCCCAGATCGCCGTCGCGCTCGGCGCGCTCCGACTCGCCGCGCAGCGCTTCCAGCTGCTCTTTGAGCGTGCGCACCTGATCGATCGCGTTCTTCTCGTTCTGCCAGCGGGTGGTCAGCTGGTTGAGTTTCTCGCGGTCGTCGGCGAGTTCGGAGCGCAGTTTCTCCAGCCGCTGCTTGGAGGCCTCGTCGGTCTCCTTGGCGAGGGCGACCTCCTCGATCTCCAGCCTGCGCACCGCGCGTTCCACCTCGTCGATCTCCACGGGGCGGGAGTCGATCTCCATGCGCAACCGCGAGGCCGACTCGTCGACCAGGTCGATCGCCTTGTCCGGCAGGAACCGGGAAGTGATGTAGCGGTCCGACAGCGTGGCCGCGGCGACCAGCGCGGAGTCGGTGATGCGCACGCCGTGGTGCACCTCGTAGCGCTCTTTGATGCCACGCAGGATGCCGATGGTGTCCTCCACCGACGGCTCGCCGACCAGCACCTGCTGGAAGCGCCGTTCCAGGGCGGCGTCCTTCTCGATGTGCTGGCGGTATTCCTCCAACGTGGTCGCGCCGACCAGGCGCAGCTCGCCGCGAGCCAGCATCGGCTTGATCATGTTGCCCGCGTCCATCGCCGATTCGCCGGTGGCGCCCGCGCCGACGATGGTGTGCAGCTCGTCGATGAACGTGATGATCTGACCCGCGCTGTTCTTGATGTCCTCGAGCACGGCCTTGAGCCGCTCCTCGAACTCGCCGCGGTACTTCGCGCCCGCGACCATCGCGCCGAGGTCCAGCGCGACGACGGACTTGCCGCGCAGCGACTCCGGGACGTCGCCCGCCACGATGCGCTGGGCCAGGCCCTCGACGATCGCCGTCTTGCCGACGCCGGGCTCGCCGATCAGCACCGGGTTGTTCTTGGTGCGCCGACTCAGCACCTGCACCACCCGGCGGATCTCGGTGTCCCGGCCGATCACCGGGTCGAGCTTGCCCGCGCGAGCCGAGGCCGTCAGATCGGTGGAGTACTTCTCCAGCGCCTGGTAGCTGCCCTCCGGATCGGGGCTGGTCACCCGGGCGCTGCCGCGCACCGCGGTGAACGCCGAGCGGAGCGCGTCGGCGGTGGCGCCGTACTTGCGCAGCAGCATCGTCACGTCGGAGTCGCCTTCGGCGAGACCGACCATGACGTGCTCGGTGGAGACGTACTCGTCACCGAGCTCGGTGGCCAGGCGCTGCGCCGCGGTGATCGCGGCGAGCGCCTCGCGGCCCAGGTTCGGGGTGGTGGTGGCGCCGGTCGCGCGGGGCAGCCGGTCCACGATGTCCTGTGCCTCGCCTCGCACGGTCGCCGGATCCGTTCCGACTGCTTTCAGCAAGGGCGCGGCGATGCCGTCGGTCTGGTCCAGCAACGCCACCAGCAAGTGCGCCGGACGAATCTCCGGGTTGCCCGCGGCGGAGGCCGCCTGCAAGGCAGCGGTCAGCGCCGCCTGGGTCTTGGTGGTGGGATTGAACGAGTCCACGGGTCACCTTCCTACTAGTCGATGCACACGGCGGCCGAGCGCGGTCATCCGGCCGGAGCTCACGCTCCGACGCGCCCGCTCCCGCTTCGGCTCGGCGCCGTTCCTTACCGTCCAACGTCCGAAAGGTTGAGTCTGTTCCGCTCAAGTTTGAAATTCTTCACCGCGCCGGTCCGATACCGCCGGATCGTGTCGAACGCTACGCCGCGACACCGGCGAATGCGACGCCGCGCGACACCGCCGATGCGATGATTCCGCACGTCGAGGGGGTTCGGGTGCCTACGATGACCTCGGCCGTGAGCTCTTCACCCCGAATCAAGGAGCGTATGGATGCGCGCGATCGTGGTACGGAAGTTCGGAGCGACGCCGGAACTGGCCGAGATGCCGATGCCCGAGCCCGGCCCGGGAGCCGTGCGGGTCCAGCTCCAGGCGGCCGGAGTGAATCCCTTCGACGCGAAGCTGGCCGACGGGATCCTGGACGGCAAACTGCCGCACGACTTTCCGATGATCCTCGGCGTGGACGGTGCGGGAACGGTCGCCACGATCGGCGCGGGCGTCAGCCGCTTCGCCGTCGGCGACCGGGTGGTCGGCAAGTTCCTCACCCCACCGGTTGGCCACGGCAGCTTCGCCGAGTACGCGGTGTTGCCGGAGGGCGGCACGCTCGTGCCGATCCCGCCGGGCGTGCCGACCGTCGCGGCCGCCGCGCTGCCCACCGCAGGGGTGACCGCGCAGGACCTCGTGGACGCCACGCACATCCAGCCCGGCCAAACGGTACTGATCGTCGGCGCGACCGGCGGCGTCGGCTCCTTCTTGGTGCAACTGGCCAATATCGCGGGCGCGCACGTCATCGCGACGGCGCGCGGCGGCTCCGCCGATCAGATGACCCGGCTGGGCGCGGCCGAGACGGTGGACTACACCGCGGGCCCGGTGCGCGACCAGGTCGCCGCCGCGCATCCGGACGGGATCGACGTGCTGTTCGACCTGGTGAGCCCGCCCGAGGCGCTGGCGGAGCTGACCACGCTGGTCCGCGACGGCGGCACGGTGTACTCCACCATCTTCGCCGCCGACGAGGACGCGTTGCGCGCACGGTCGCTCGCGGGCGGCAACATCGAATCCAAGGGCAGCGCGGCGGAACTGGCCCGGCTGATCCAGCGCGTCGCGGCGGGTGACGTGGTCGTGCCGATCGATGCCACCGTCCCGCTCGCGGAGGGACCCGCCGTCATCGGAGCGCCCGGCGCGCGCGGCAAGACCGTGCTCGCCATCTGAGCCGTCCCGGCCCCGCGACACCACCCCGGAGGTGTGTGCTGAGCACCCGACCACCCCAGTTCGGCTTGTTCCTGATCCCCGAGGCCGACGACTTCCGCAGGCTCGCCGAGCTGAGCGTCTACGCGGACGTGTCCGGACTCGACCTGATCGGCATCCAGGACCACCCCTACCAGCGCCGCTTCCTGGACACCTGGACGCTGATCACCGCGCTCGCCGCACGGACCGAGCGGATCACCTTCTTCCCCGACGTCGCGAACCTGCCGCTGCGCCATCCAGCGCTGCTCGCGAAGGCGGTGGCCTCGCTCGACATCATCAGCGACGGCCGGATCCAGCTCGGCCTCGGCGCGGGCGCGTTCTGGGACGCCGTCGCCGGCATGGGCGGACCACGGCGAACCGGCGGCGAGGCGGTACACGCCCTGGCCGAGGCGATCGCGGTCATCCGCGCCCTGTGGAGCGACGCGCGGTCGGTCCGGGTGCCGGGCGCCTTCTACGCCCTGGCGGGTGCGCATCCCGGTCCCCGTCCGCAGCACGATCCGGGCATCTGGCTCGGCGCGCGGGGGCCGCGCATGCTCGAACTCACCGGTCGCGTCGCCGACGGCTGGGTGCCGTCGGCCGCGTGGGCCCCGCCGGAGTTCCTCGCCGAAGCCGGCAGGCGGATCGATGACGCGGCCGTCGCGGCGGACCGGGATCCGCTGACGGTGCGGCGGGTGTTGAACGTGTCGGGGACCATCACCGCGGACGGGGCCGACCGCGGCTTCCTGGAGGGCCCCGCCGAGCGCTGGGTCGACGATCTGCTCGCCCTGCACCGTGACCAGCGGATCGATGGTTTCGTCTTCTGGCCGACCGAGGGGGAACCGGTGGAGCAGATCCGTCGTTATACCGAGCAGGTCGTGCCCGCGGTCCGCACCGGCGCCGGGGCCTGACCGGCTGGGAACGGCCTCCGCGCGTCCAGGACGGACCGCGGGATTCCGGCACAGCTCGCCCGCGGCGCGGGTTCGTGCGGGGCAGCGGCATCCGCCGTTTGCCCACCGATTACCGTTTGCGCGGGTCGCACGGCGCCGTCGGACGTAGTCCGTCTCCGGCCCGCCCACGGCCGGAGGGAAGGCGAGGTACGCCTATACCCACACGACCACGGCATTTTCGGGGATACTTGTCGGCGGGAGACCACCGGTAACGGGTATGTCCCCGGGCAGAACTGAGGGAAAGGAAGCTCCACGTCGTGGATGCGCGTTCGGCTGCGCTGGTCCGCGCCAATTTTCGTTCGGTGATCGAGTCGCCGAACGGACCCGAGCGGTTGGTCAGTGCGTTCTACGGACATTTGTTCGCCGAGAACCCCCGGCTGCGCGAATTGTTCCCGCCCGCCATGGAGATGCAGGCCAAACGGATCGCCACGGCCATCCAGTACGTGCTCGACCACCTGGAGGACTGGGACCGGGCACAGAAATTCCTGGAGCAACTCGCCCGCGACCATCGCAAGTACGGCGTCGAGGCGGCGCACTACGACATGGCGGGCCGCGCGCTGCTCGCGGCGTTCCGGGTCTACAACGGCGCGGGCTGGAATCGGGGCCTGGAAGAGGGCTGGCGCGACATCACCATCCTGATCTCCGCCTCCATGGCCATCGGCGCCAACTCCGACAAGTCGCAGCCGGTATGGGAGGCCACCGTGGTCGGCCATCGCCGTGTGCTGGAGGACCTGGCCATCGTGCGCCTGCAGTCCGACGGGCCGGTGCCCTACCAGGCGGGGCAGTACGTGCCGGTGACGATTCCGCAGCGGCCCAAGATGTGGCGTTATTTCTCCCCGGCGATCCCCTCCAACCCGTACGGCGAGATCGAGTTCCACGTGCGCAAGATCCGCGGCGGCTGGGTCAGCCCGGCGATCGTCAACGAGACCAGGGTGGGCGACCGATGGCGGATCGCGGGCCCGCTCGGCGGACTGCACGTCGACCGGGACAGCGGCCGCGACGTGCTCATGATCGGCTCGGGCACCGGCATCGCCCCGCTGCGCGCGCAACTGATCGAGATGGGCCAGCGGGGCATCAACCCACGTGTGCACTTCTTCATCGGCGGTCGCTATCCCTGCGACCTGTACGACGTGGAGAACATGTGGCAACTCTCGCAGAGCAACCCGTGGCTGACGATCGTCCCGGTGTGCGAGCAGAAGACCAACCCCTGGTGGTACCCGCATCCGCCGCAGGACGCACCGTACGGCATGCACCGGCGCCTGATCGGTAACCTTGGCGCCGTGGTCGCGAGCTTCGGCGCGTGGGCGGACCGGCAGATCCAGATCGCCGGTTCGGCCCGGATGATCGCCGACACCCGGCGAGCGCTGCTCGCGGTCGGCACGCCGGAGCAGAACATCAGCTGCGACCCTGTGTAACGAAGGAGGCCCCGTTGGGGGATCCGAGCATGCTCGGTAACGGTAATCAGGCGCCGGAATGGACCTCGACCGTCGTCGGTCACCATCGGCTGCGGCACGACCTCGCGGTGATCCGCCTGATCGGCGAGTTCGTGCCGTTCGCCGCCGGACAGTCGGTCGAGGTGCGGGTGCCCCAGCACCCTGGGGTGCGCCGCAGGTTCTCCCCGGCGCTGCCGCCCTCGCTGGACGGGAAGCTGGAGTTCCACGTGCGCACGGTGCCGGGCGGCTGGTGCAGCGGCGCGATCGTCGCCGACACCCAGCCGGGCGACGAGTGGCGGATCGGCGCTCCGGCCGGCGGGTTCTGGGTAGACCCGGACGGCGGCGAGGTGGTGATGATCGCCGGCGGCACCGGCTTGGCGCCGATGCGCGCGCAGATCCTCGAGCTGGCGCGCAAGCCTTCGCCGCCGCCCACCTACCTCTTCGTCGGCGGCCGGTCCCCGCGCGACCTCTACGCGTCCGACATGCTGTTTCTGCTGGCCGCCGAATTGCCTTGGCTCACCGTGATTCCGGTGGTGGAGAGCCCGCAGGACCCGAACTGGGTCGACGAGTGGTACGAACAGTCCCGCGTCGACATCGGTTTCGCACCCGACGATCTCCTCTACGGCACGCTCGCCGACGTCCTCGGCTCGCACGGCGCGTTCCTCGAACACCAAGTGCTGGTCTGCGGCTCCCCGGCCATGGTCCAGACCACCGTCGACCGCCTCCTCGAAACCGGAACCCCACCGGAACGGATTCAGTTCGAGGGGCTGTAACCGATCCAACCGATCGCTCATCCGAACGGCCCTCCGTGAGTTCGGTGATCGCAACCGACGCAACCACACCAGCTCGATCACGGGCTTCGAGCGAAGCGAGACCGAGCATCCGCCGTTCGCGGGCGCTGGGAAAAACCAACACAACCTCAATACAACGGGTCGTGGCGGATGTTCTTCGCCAGCGTCCCCGCTGCCATGAGGCGGAACTTGGTGGTCTGCACCATCGAGGGCGAACCGGCGATCTGGACGTCGCGGTCGGACCAGGCGCCGAAGCTCGCGACGACCTTGCCGATCTGGCCGGTCACGCGCGGTTCCAGGCCGGGCCAGGTGGTGCGCGGTTCGTCGGGTTCGGCGTACCACCACGGGTTTTCCTCGTGCTCGCTCACCGGTGTGACGGTGAGCCAGCGGTTGGCCATCGCGAGCTTGCTCAGCGTCTCCAGGTCGTAGAGGTCGCACGGGTGGTGCCCGCCGACGAACAGGTGCACCTTCGGATTGGTGCGCCGCATCGCCATCGACATGAGCTGGGCGCGCAGCGGCGCGATCCCGGTGCCGCAGCCGATCATCAGCATCTTGCGTTTGGCGTTGCGCGGGACTCCGAGACCGCCCAGCGGTGAGCCGAGCAGCCACTGGTCGCCGACGACGGTCTGGCCGACGATGGCCGAACTGACCCAGCCGCCCAGCACGTTCCGGACGTGGAACTCGATCTCGCCGTTGGCAGTCGCGGGCACGGCGGGCGAGAGATAGCGCCACATGCGCGGCCGCGACGGGATCTGCACACTCAGATACTGACCCGCGGCGTACCGCATCGGCTGATCCAATTGCAGCCGGACGATGACCAGGTTGCGCAGGACCTCCCGGCGTTCGATCACCGTGCCGGTCCATGCCGACGGCGTGGTCTCCTTCTCCGCCGCGCCGATCATGGTGTCGGCGATGATCTTCAGGCCCTCGTCCCAGGCGCGGTCGACCTCGTCGGTCCACATCTCGGTGCCCGCGAACACCTTCACGGCGGTCTTCAGCGCGGTGGCGACGGCGGTGTAGTGCGCGGGCTGCACGCCGTACTTGCGGTGGTCCCTACCGAGCTGGGCGAGGAAGGGCAGCAGCTTGTCGGGCTCCTCCAACCGGTCCAGCGCATAGGAGATCGCCTTGACCAGGCGATCGCGCTGCGAGTCCATCGCGGCGGGAAAGAAATCGCGGACGTGCGGGTAGTCGGTGAACAAGATCGCATAGAACGATCTGGCCAGTTTCTCCGGCCCCCCATCCTCCGCAGCAACCGCCTTGAACGTAGTTCTGATCAAAGCGACAGTGCGTGAATCCATTGGTCTCACAACCCCATTTCGCACTCGTTCACGAACCATGCCGGCGAGTGAGGTGCTGCGGGGCCACTCGACAGCAGCCGATGGCAAGGAGTGTAGGCGAGGTTTGCCAGCAACGGAATCTTTCGAAGGAACATCACGCGTGCAATTTCCTCGAAACGAGGATATCCAGGGAGACACGCCAGAGAAACCGACTGAAAGACCGTAGATCTGCCGCTAAATCAGTCGTCCGCACACCGAAAAGGTAAGTGCCTCTTGGTTAAATACGTCCCGATTGGTCTGTTCTAGCGACTTCAGGGCAACACGCAGAACAGCACACGGAGTACGAACCGGGCAAACCGATCTCGATCCGTAAACAAATCTATGGTGAAAAGCGCCAGTTGATTCGACAACGAAATGAACTCCGCCGCAGCACTTGTACAGAGCATAATATGGCTTATTTTCAGCAAATCCTCGGCGGTGTCTCAACGACGACGGCCCCGGCCTCGGGTCGCGCTGTGCGACCGAGGCCGGGGCCGTCGTCGTGCCGGTTATCGCCTGCGCTGGCCGTCCTCGCGGCGGTGCCGCGGCTGCCAGACGACCAACGCGGTACTGCGCTGCGGGGCGAGATCGGGACGGTATCCGGCCCGGGCCCGCTCCAGCTCGGCCGACAGTTCCGCGACCTGCTGGCGCAGCTCCTCCACCTGATTGGTCAGTTCGATGATGCGCTTGATGCCCGCCAGGTTGACGCCTTCGTCCTGGGACAGCCGCTGCACCTCGCGCAGCAGCTCGACGTCCCGGGCCGAATAGCGCCGCCCGCCACCCGAAGTCCGTTGCGGCGTGACCAGTCCCAGACGGTCATACGTGCGCAGCGTCTGCGCGTGCATGCCGGCCAGCTGGGCCGCCACCGAGATCATGAAGAACTCGGCCCGCGACCCGCCGGACGCGTTCTTCGGTTCCGAGGACATCACGCACCTGCCCATCCCGCACGTGGATCGAAGCCACTCGCCCGCTCGGCCTCCTGGTAGCGCTTGAGTGCCTCGACGGCGTCGCCGTCGAGCTTCTGCGGCACCGCGACTTTCACCGTCACCAGCAGGTCGCCCGCGCCGCCGCCGCGCTTGGGCACGCCGCGGCCGCGTACCCGCAGGGTGCGGCCGTCCGCGGTGCCCGGAGGCACCTTGACGCCGACCCGGCCGTCCAGCGTGGGCACCGAAACCGTGGTGCCGAGAACCAGTTCACTGTAACTGACCGGCAGCACCAGGGTCAGGTCGTCGCCGTTGCGGCCGAAGACCTTGTCCTGGCTGACGTGGACGGTGACATAGAGGTCGCCCGAGGGCGCCCCGCGCAGTCCCGCCTCGCCCTGTCCGGCCAGCCGGATCCGTTGCCCGTCACCGACTCCCGGGGGAATACGCACCGTGATGGTGCGCGTGCGGTTCTGGATACCGCTGCCCTGGCAGTCCAGGCACGGGTCGTCGATGATCGATCCGCTGCCCCGGCACTCGTCGCACGGCTCGCTGAAGCCGAACGCGCCCTGGTTACGGCTGACGATGCCGGTCCCGTTGCAGATCGGGCAGACTCGCGGACTCGTGCCCGGCTTGGCGCCGCTGCCGTGACACGTGGTGCACGGCGACGGACTGGTCATTCGCAGCGGAACCGTGACGCCCTGGGCCGCCTCCCGGAAACCGAGAGTGGTCTCGGTCTCCACGTCGGCGCCGCGCCGGGGGCGGCTCGACGTCCGCGCGCCGCCACCCCGGTTGAACAGACCGCCGAGCAGGTCGCCGAGGCCACCGTCGCCGGTGCTCGCACCGCCGAAGATGTCCCCGAGATTGAACTCCTGTGAGAAGCCGCCCCCCGCGCCGGACCCGAACCCACCGCGGCTGTAGCCGCCACCCGCGAAGAGCTTGCGGGTGTCGTCGTACTCCTTGCGCTTGGCCGGATCCGACAGCACGGCGTGCGCCTCGCTGACGGCCTTGAACTTCTCCTCGGCTTTGGTGTCACCGGGGTTGGCATCCGGGTGCAAGTCGCGCGCGAGCTTGCGGTAGGCCTTCTTGATCTCGTCCTGCGAGGCGCTGGAGGAAACACCCAGTTCCTTGTAGAAGTCCTTTTCGATCCACTCCCGTTGGCTCACCGAGCATCTCCTCCTCTCGCGTCCTTATTGTTCGTTCGCGCCGGCATCAACATCCGATGCCTCTTCGGTCGGCTGGTTCTCGTTCTCCGTCAGATCGGCCACGCCGTCGGTTACCCCGACGAGCGCGTGCCGAAGCACCCTATCGCCGAAGCGATAGCCTTTGCGCATCACAATGCCGATCACCGGATCGTGGCCGGAGCCCTCGTGCTGCACGGCCTCGTGCAGGGTCGGGTCGAAAGGCTCGCCCTCCGAACCGAACTCCTCGAGGCCCTGCTTGAGCAGCGCGGCCGACAGCTTGTCGGCCACCGACTTCAGCGGACCGGACTCCAGGTCGCCGTGCGCCCGCGCCCGGTCGAGATCGTCGAGCACGCCGAGCAATTCGGTGACCACCGACGCCTTGGCGGAATCGATCGCGGCCTTGCGGTCGCGCTCGACCCGGCGCCGATAGTTGGCGTACTCCGCGGTCAGTCGCTGCAGGTCGGCGGTGCGCTCGGCGAGCTCGCCGCTGATGGTGTCGGCGAGCGCGTCGCCGTTACCGAAGTCCGCACCGTCGCCCGGCTCCGGGGCCTGCGCGGCCGCGGCGCCGTTGTCCGCGGCCGGCTGCCTGATCTCACCGGTCTCCGGATCTATCTTCCGGTTGTCGACGAAGGTGACCGGCTCCTTCTCGGCGTTGCCCTCGCTCACTTCTTCTCCGTGTCGACCGGCTCGTCCACGACCTCGGCGTCCACGACCTGGTCATCGTCCTGCGCGCTGCTCGACGCGCCGTTGCCCTGCGCCGCGGCGTCCGCGGCGGAGGCCTCGTAGATGGCCTGGCCGAGGGCCTGCGACTCGGTCGCCAGCTTCTCGACCGCCGCCTTGACCGCGGCGATGTCGGTGCCCTTCAGAGCCTCGTTCGCCTCGGCGATGGCCGCCTCGACCTTGGTCTTGACGTCCGCGGGGACCTTCTCCTCGTTCTCCTTGATGAACTTCTCGGTCTGGTGCACCAGCGACTCGGCCTGGTTGCGGGTCTCGGCCTCCTCGCGGCGGGCCTTGTCCTCGGCCGCGTGCGCCTCGGCGTCCTTGATCATCCGATCGATCTCTTCCTTGGACAGACCGGAGCCGTCCTGGATCTTGATCGTGTTCTCCTTGCCGGTGCCCTTGTCCTTCGCGGTGACGTGCACGATGCCGTTGGCGTCGATGTCGAAGGTGACCTCGATCTGCGGCACGCCACGCGGAGCCGGCGGGATGCCGGTCAGCTCGAAGGAACCGAGCAGCTTGTTGTGCGAGGCGATCTCGCGCTCACCCTGGAACACCTGGATCTGCACCGACGGCTGGTTGTCGTCGGCCGTGGTGAAGGTCTCCGAGCGCTTGGTCGGGATGGTGGTGTTGCGCTCGATGAGCTTGGTCATCACGCCGCCCTTGGTCTCGATGCCCAGCGACAGCGGGGTCACGTCGAGCAGCAGGACGTCCTTGACCTCACCCTTGAGCACACCGGCCTGCAGGGCGGCGCCGACGGCGACGACCTCGTCCGGGTTCACGCCCTTGTTGGGCTCCTTGCCGCCGGTCAGTTCCTTGACCAGATCGGAGACGGCGGGCATCCGGGTGGAACCGCCGACGAGCACCACGTGGTCGATGTCGGACACCTTGATGCCCGCGTCCTTGATCACGGACTGGAACGGCGCGCGGGTGCGGTCGAGCAGGTCCGAGGTGATCTTCTGGAATTCAGCGCGGGTCAGCTGCTCGTCGAGGAACAGCGGGTTCTTGTCCGCGTCGACGGTGATGTAGGGCAGGTTGATCGAGGTGCTCTGCGAGGAGCTCAGCTCGATCTTGGCCTTCTCGGCGGCCTCACGCAGCCGCTGCATGGCCATCTTGTCCTTGGTCAGGTCGATGCCCGAGCTGGCCTTGAACTTGTCGACCAGCCACTGCACGACCCGCTCGTCCCAGTCGTCACCACCGAGGTGGTTGTCGCCGGAGGTGGCGCGGACCTCGACGACGCCCTCGCCGATCTCCAGCAGCGAGACGTCGAAGGTGCCGCCACCGAGGTCGAAGACCAGGATGGTCTGCTCCTTGTCGCCCTTGTCCAGGCCGTAGGCGAGCGCCGCCGCGGTGGGCTCGTTGACGATGCGCAGGACGTTCAGGCCCGCGATCTGGCCTGCTTCCTTCGTGGCCTGCCGCTGGGCGTCCTCGAAGTAGGCGGGCACGGTGATGACCGCGTCGGTGATCTCCTCACCGAGGTAGGACTCCGCGTCGCGCTTCAGCTTCATCAGCGTGCGCGCGCTGATCTCCTGCGGCGTGTACTTCTTGCCATCGATCTCGACGGTCCAGTCCGTGCCGATGTGCCGCTTGACGGAGCGAATGGTGCGGTCGACGTTGGTGACGGCCTGGTTCTTGGCCGGCTGGCCGACCAGTACCTCGCCGTTCTTCGCGAACGCGACGATCGACGGGGTGGTGCGCGATCCTTCCGAGTTGGCGACGACGACCGGCTCGCCGCCTTCGAGAACGGCGACGACCGAGTTCGTGGTCCCGAGGTCGATTCCGACCGCACGAGCCATTGTGGTTCCTCCTAAGTGACGTACCAATGTGTGTCGGTGCCGGGCGAAAACCGCCCTGCGACGCCCGATGACGGACGCCGCGAGACCTCGCCCCTAGCACCTCACGGAGCACAGCCCCAGCAACACTGAGCGTGGTCGGCTCAATCCTGCCCCGCAGGAGTCTCGGAGTCAACCGAAACTTGAGTCGATCGCACTCAATCTTGTCGAAAAGCTCAACGGCCGACTCGCGCGATTAATTCCCGGCGGGCGGCACAACCGTGTGATCCGCCGCACAGCGCAGCCCGCACAACCAGGCGGCCGAGGAAGCCGCGACGGGCGTGCTCGCGCAGTAGGGTGACCGCGGGGCACCCGCCCGTGCGCCGTCGATCCGAGGAGTCGCCATGAGGGCCGCCGTCGTCACCGCCGCCGAATTCGAGGTCGCGGAGCTGCCCACGCCCCGGCCAGGCGCGGGTCAACTGCTGATCGATGTGTCGCGCTGCGGCATCTGCGGATCGGACCTGCATGCCCGCACCCACGCCGACGAACTGGCCGACCTCGCCGTCGCCACGGGCTACGAGCACTTCATGCGCTCGGACCAGAGCGTGGTGCTCGGCCACGAATTCAGCGGCACGGTCGTCGAGTACGGGCCGGACTGCCGCAGAAGGTGGAAGACGGGCACGCCGGTGGTGGCGCTCCCGATCGTCCGGCACGGCCGCCAACCGCATCTGGTCGGGCTGTCCACCGCGGCGCCCGGCGCCTATGCCGAGCAGGTGGTGGTGCAGGAATCGATGACCATGCCGGTGCCCAACGGCCTGTCCCCCGAACACGCCGCGTTGACCGAGCCCATGGCAGTGGCCTGGCACGCGGTGCGCAAGGGCCGGGTCGGCAAGGGACAGACCGCGTTCGTCATCGGCTGCGGGCCGATCGGCCTGGCGGTGATCAGCATGCTCAAGGCGGCGGGCGTGCGCACCGTGATCGGCAGCGATTTCTCGCCGCGCAGGCGCGAACTCGCCACCGCCTGCGGCGCGGACGTCGTGGTCGACCCCGCCACGGAGTCGCCCTGGACGGCCGCCCCGAAGAAGGGCCGGATCAACGGCGTCACCGACATACTCGGGCTCGGGTTCGACACCATGGAACGCCTGCGGCGGATACCGAACCTGCCCTGGTGGTATGTCTTCCGGCTGGCTCACACGGTGAACGCGGGTCCCGCCGGGCCGGTGATCTTCGAATGCGTCGGCGTGCCCGGCGTCATCGACCAGATCATCACGGCCGCACCGCCGCTGTCGCGCGTGGTCGTGGTCGGGGTGTGCATGGAGACCGACCGCTTCCACCCGGCGGTGGCGATCAACAAGGAGATCGAGCTGCAGTTCGCGTTCGGCTACGACCCCGGCGAGTTCCGCGACACCTTGCACATGCTCGCCGAGGGCGAAGTCGATCCGAGCCCGCTGATCACCGGGACCGTCGGACTGGACGGCGTGGCGGACGCCTTCGCCGCACTCGGCAACCCGGAGCGGCACGCGAAGATCCTCATCGACCCGCGCGGCTCCGGCGCCGCCCTGAATTGAGGACCGCTCAGGGCGCGGCGGCGAGGACGTCGTCGGCGATCTTCTCGTCCAGCGTCACCCGCACCAGGGCCGCGGCGAGCTCCGCGGTGTGGTGATCCGGGGCCAGGCTCGCCAGCCGGTCGGGGTCTTCCGGCAACTGCACCCGCTTGGCGCCGCGCAAGGCCCGTTCGTCGAAGTGCGGCCGGACCCAGGTCCAGATGTCCTGGATCTCGCGCAGGAAGATGTGGGCCCCGGTCGGGCCGATGCCGTCGAACTCTTGCAGCAGTTCCGCGGCGCGCTGCGGGTCGTTGTCCGCCTTCTTCGCCAGTTCCCGAAGGTCACCGTGGTAGCGGTCGAGCACGCGCGAGGCGTTGTGGCCCAGCCGCGTCGCGGTGCTCTCGTCGTAGCGGCGGTAGTTCCCCCGCCCCAGCGCGTCGACCAGTTCCTGCCACTCCGCGTCCGCGACCCGGTGCGGCGTCCGGTAGCCGCTGCCGATCAGCTCTCGTGTGGCCCCGATGGCGATATCGGCGGAGATCCGGGCGCTGAGCAGCTGGGAAAGCATGAGCAACTGGAAAAGCGCGGCCGGTTTGTCGTCGAGCGTGATGCCCGCTTCCTCGGCGTATCCCGTGCCGGCGCGGACGAGCAATTCGTGTACGACGTCCTTTTGGCTCATCGTTACCTCCTCTCGCTACCAGGGCGCATACCCGGGCGCACCTCGACTACACCGCCCGTGGCGGCGGAGTGCGACAGTCACCGCAGGTCACGGGACCTCGGAGGCTCAGCGGCCAATCATTCCGGCAGCACGCTCAAGGTGCCTTCGGCGCTGCGGGCGGCGGTCAGGCAGGCCGTCGCGGTGAACTGGTCGGCGAGGGGGTGGCGCGCCCGGGCGCGCCACTTCCGGACCGCGGCCACCGCTTGCGCGCGCTGCGCGGGCAGCGGCGCGTCGAATGGAAGACCCAGACGCAGGTGGGGTGCGATGCCAGAGCCGCCGATGAGACGGTGCAGCTCGGCGAGATCGTCGGCGGGCAGCGCCAATTCGTCGGTGCGCAGGCGGCCGAGCAGGCGTAGCTCGGCGAAACCGTGCACGTCCGCGAGCAAGGTGCGCACCCTGGGCAGCAGGCGGTCGGCCGGGGTACCGCGGTAGGCGGTCAGCACCCGGGCCAGGGCGGTCAGCGCGGAATGCGCTTTGAGCTGGTCGGCGCGCTGCCCGAACTGCACGTCGAGCACCGACCGCAGTTCGTCCACGCCGCTGCGGCTGGTCAATTCGGCGGCCAGCGTGGCTGAATCGCGCACCCCGAGCCGGATCAGCGTGACGGCCATCCGGATGCCGAACAGCCCGAACCGCTCGGCGAGCTGCGCTCGCAGTTCCGGCGGCACCGGCAGCGGCACGTCCGCGCGCGCGAAACGGTCGGCCGAGAGCAAAGCGGCGCTCAGCTCGTCGACCGGGACCCGCGCCAGCGTCTCGAACGCGGCGAACTCCTGCTGACGCAGCGTCGCCGCGGCGAACGCGAGCAGCCCGGCGACCGGGATCACGGCCTGGCACAGACCCGTCCGTTCCAATTCCCCGGCGAAGCGGGTGGCGACATCGCGCGCCGAGTGCAGCGCATCGATCCGGCCCGCCCCGATCTCGTCGGCCCGCGACACCACGCCGACGATGCCGAGCGGACCGGGCGCTCCCGGCCCGCCGTTGGTCGCGGTTCCGGCGCCCACGCGCTCGAGGAACTGCACGTCGGTAGCGTCCAACCGGCGCAGCAGATAGACGACCGCGTCGGCGCCCGGGATGGCGATCCCCTGCTCGGCCCGCTCGTCGTCCGCTCCCGGCGTCAGCAGGCGCGCGGTGCGCCGCGACACCTCGCGCGACAGCGAAGACGTGCCCGGCGTGTCGATGATGGTGGTGTGCGCGAGCGCCGCGGCGGGCCATTCGACCTCGAGATGGTCGACCTCCCGCGCCGCCGGGGCGTTCCAGTTGAGCCCGTCCAGGTCGAAAGACAGCCCATGGGTCCCGCTGCCACGCCGGACCACGACGTGCGCACGGGCGCCGTCGGGGGCGTAGGCGGTCACGCTGGGTGTCGAACCGTAGCGGTACCAGGTGACCACCCTGGTGCACTCGGTCGCGTCGGTGGGTGCGATGTCCTGTCCGACAAGGGAGTTCAGCAGGGTGGATTTGCCCGCCTTGATCGAACCGGCGAGCGCGACCCGCAGCGGCTGATCCAAGCGGCGGGCGCAGTCGGCCAGCAGGGCACGCGGGCGCGGCTCGCCCGACAGCGCCGCCTGCGCCGCGCCGACCAGCCGATGCGCCTCGGCGACGATTCCCGGTACCGGGCCACCATCACGTACCGGGCCACCATCACGTCTCACGGGGCTACCGTACCGGCGGGTCCCATCGGTAGTGCGGTCTGCATGGCATCGGCGTAGCGGCGCAGTTCGGCGACCACACGCAGCTGCTGTTCGAGTTGCGCCCCACGTTCGGCGCGGCGGGTGGCGACCATGGACGCCGCCTCCTGCGCGGCCCGCAGCGACTCGTCGATCGAGCGCAGGCTGCGTTCGGCGACGCCCGCGTAGTGGTCGCGCAGCGCGCGGTGGATGCGGTGCAGCCGGTCCTTCGACTCCTTGCCCGCCTGGAACGCCACGTCGTCGACGAACCGGCGCACCGCCGCCTTCGCCTCGTTGCGCCGCTTGGCCAGCCGGGCCTGCTTGTCGTCGCGGAATGCCTTGCCGCCCACGATCAATCCCGCGCCGATCGAGATCGGATTGAGCAGCGCGAGCCCGGCGAAGGTGCTGGCCAGCCCCACCATGAGCACGCCGCCGTAGGAGCCGCGCATGCCGACGAGCAGCTTGCTGCCGAAACCGATATCGGGTTCCAGGTCGGCGAGCGTGCCGGAGATGGCGCGGCCGGTGTCGGCTCTCGCGCCGGGACGCACGTCCGGCAGGTCGACGGCGCCGAGTTCGGAGAAATGCTCGGCGACGCGCTCGGCGAGCTGAATCGCCCGGGAGTGGGTCCACAGCAGATTGTCGCCGAGCGCGGTGTCCACGGTGCCGGTGAGGTGTTCGGCGATGCGATCCCAGTGGCGGCCCGGATCGTGCTCGTCGATCCATTCCTCGGTGGTGCGCGCGATAGTGCGCAGGCGGTCGCGAAGATCGTGGTCCACGTCCCCGGCCAGGTCGGTGATGCCGTCGGCGAGCGTCTGCTGCCAGGCGGCGGTCCTGCGGTGCAGTTCCTCGGCCGCGGAACGGGCGGATTGCAGTTCCCGCACCGCCGCCGCGCCCTGGGCGGGATCGCGGACCGCGACCAGCTCACTGCCCAGGGCGAGCGCGAGATGCTCGGCTGCCGAGCGGATATCGCGGGCCACGGCGGTGCGGGTGGCCTGCTGATCGCGCGCCACGACCTGGTCGCGCAGGAAGGTGTAGAGCACGCCGAAGCCGGATTCCACACCCAATTGCTTGTCCTGCAACCGCATCGCGTGGGTGCGCAGCAGCGACGACACCGGGATCATCGGCACGTCGAGGCGGGCGCGCGCGAGATGGCCCAGGTCGGCCTCGTGCACCTGCCGCCAGTGCGGGTACAGGTCGGTTTTGGTGAGCAGCAGCGCGACCGTCGGGCACAGTTCCCGCACCTGCCGCAGGAACGCCAGCTCGGGCTCGGTGAGCTCGGTCGACGCGTCCGACAGCACGAATACCGCGTCCGCGGCGGGCACCAGTCCGAGCACGCCCGCCGCGTGGGCGTTGCCGTGCCCGCCGACACCGGGAGTGTCGATCAGCACGATGCCGTCGGCCAGCAGGGCGTTGGGTATCTGCACCTCCAGGCGCACGATCCGCTTCCCCTGCGCGAGCGGGGAGCGCTGGTCGATCGCACCGATCTCCGCGACCGGCACGGCCACCCTGCTCTCCGCGCCGCTGGAGTCACCGTGCGCTGCGAGCACCAGCTCGGCGCGCGGCTCCGGACCGTGTGCGAGCAGCATCGGCACCGTGGTGGTGGCGTCGTCGCCGACCGGGCAGATGTCCAGGTTCAGCAGCGCGTTGACGAAACTGCTCTTGCCCTGGTCCAGCTGTCCGGCGACGACGATGCGCCGGCGCGGGTCGCGGACCCGGTCGGCCGCCACTTCCAGGCGGCCGACCAGATCGTTGCGGCCCGCGGCACGGGCCGCCGCGATGGTTTCACCGAGTACCGAGAGCAGCGGTACCGCCGGTGGAGTGGCGTTCGGCGCGGGCGTCCCCATCGCGGTATGGACCTCTTTCCGTATTACCGGGCAACTGTCAGTGCAGGAATGTATCGCCACCCAGATCGGCGCCCGCGGAACCGCTGAACTCCGTGCTCGCGTGGCTCTCGCCGAACAGGCCCGCATCGGTCTGGCCGCTGCTGTCCAGGCCCGAGCCGAAGGCGCTCGACACGTCCAGCGAGGACCAGGTGTGCGCGGTGGAGCCGACGCTTCCGCCGAGGCCCGCGCCGGTGTCCACCGCGCCGTGCGCCGCCCCGCTCGCCGAGCCCGCCAGTCCGGCGCCCGCGTCCGCCGCGCCGCCGACGGTCGACTGCGCCGCGCCACCGAGGCCGGTGGTCGCGTCGAGACCCGAGGACAGGCCGGAGGTCGCGTGCGAGCCGATGCCGCTGTCCAGGCTGGAACCGAGGTGCGCTCCCGCGCTCGACGCGCCTTCCAGGCCGCTCGACAGGCCCGCGCCCGCGCTGCCCGCAGCACCAAGACCCGTCGACAGACCCGACTCCACACCCGCCCCCGCGCTGCCCGCAGCACCAAGACCCGTCGACAGACCGGACTCCAGACCCGCACCGGCATGGCCCGCGCTGTCGATTCCGGTGGAAAGGCCGGAGCCGAGTCCGGCGCCCGACTGCGCACCGGCGTTGAGCCCGCCCGACAGACCCGCACCGAGACCGGCGCCCGCCTGAGCCGCGGCATCGAGTCCGGACGACAATCCGGAGGCGAATCCGGCGCCCGCCTGCGCACCCGCGTCGAGCCCGCCCGACAGACCCGCGCCAGCCTGCGTACCCGCGTCGAGTGCGCCGGTGAGCCCGGATCCGGCTTGTGCCGCACCGTCCAGACCACCGCCGAGACCGGTGGACAAGCCGGTCTCCAAGCCGGTCGCGCCCTGGACCCCGGCCTCGAATGCGCCGCCGAGCCCGGACTCCAGACCCGCGCCGGCCTGCCCGCCGGTGTTAAGCGAGCTGTCCAGACCGCCGCCGAGTTCCGCTCCGGTGCTCACGGCCGCGCCGAGACCCGTGGCGAGCCCGGTCTCCAGGCCCGCCGTCGCTTGCGTTCCGAGGTTGCCGGCTCCGCCGACGGCCGACGAGAAGTTGCCTCCGAGCCCGGCGGCCAGGTTGCCGGAACCTTGTGCGGCGGTGTCGATTCCGCCGGTGAGGCCGGTCGTCGCCTGGCCCGTGGCGTCGAGCGCTCCGCCCAGCCCGGTCTCCAGACCGGAGCCGATCTGCGCGCCCGCGTCGCCCGCTCCGTGCAGTCCGGTGGACACTCCCGCGCCGAGGCCTGCGCCCGCCTGCCCACCCAGTCCGGTGGTCATCTCACCGGCTCCGTTCAGCGCGCCCTCCAGACCCGCACCGGCACCAGCCCCGAGATCGGCCCCCGCACCCGCAGCACCGCTGAGACCCGCACCCAGTGCGGTCGTCGCGTCCACCGCGCTTTCGACTCCTGCGCCGATTCCAGCCTGCGCACCTGTGCCGAGACCCGTCGCCGCACCCGCAGCGCCTTCCAGACCAGCGGTCAAGTCCGTCGCGGCACCCGCGGCGCCGTCCACAGCGCCTTCCAGGCCCGCGCCGAACCCGGCACCAGCCGCGCCGCCCACGCCGAGCCCGGCGTTCGAACCGCCGACCGCGTCGACAGCGCCCTGCAGGCCGCCGCCAACACCCGCACCGACACCAGCCGTCAGATCGGTCGCCGCACCCGAAGCGCCCTCCACAGCACCTCCAAGATTCGCGCCCAAACCGGTAGTCGCATCGACAGCGCCGCCGAGACCCGCACCCAGGCCCGCAGTGGCATCTACCGCACCCTCCAGACCCGCACCGGAACCGAGATCCGCCGCCCCGCCGATCGCACTCTCGAAACCGGCGCTCAGATCGGTCGCCGCACCCGCGGCACCACCGAGCCCAGCACCGAGGCCCGTGGTGACATCCGCCGCACCACCAATGGCGCCCTCCAGACCTGCCCCCAGCCCGGTCGATGCATCAACAGCACCCTCGAGGCCAGCGCCGACACCGGCACCGAGCCCCGCGCCCAAATCGGTCGCCGCGCCCGAAGCGCCCTCCACAGCACCTCCGAGGTTCGCGCCCACGCCGGTGGTCGCATCGACAGCGCCGCCGAGAGCAGCGCCGAGGCCCGCGGTGGCATCCACCGCACCATCCAGACCCGCACCGGAACCGAGATCCGCCGCCCCGCCGATCGCACTCTCGAAACCCGCACCCAGACCAGCCGAGCCATCCACAGCACCACCGAGTCCTGCGCCGAGCCCGGTGGTCAAACCGGTCGTCGCATCGACAGCACCGTCCAGACCAGCGCCGAGACCCGTGGTGACATCCGCCGCGCCCTCCAGACCCGCACCGAGACCCGCGCCCAGACCGGCCGCCGCATCCACTGCTCCACCCAGCCCGGCACCGAGGCCTGTGGTGACATCCGCCGCGCCACCAACAGTGCCCTCCAGACCCGCACCGAGACCGGCCGCAGCATCAACAGCCCCGTCGAGACCCCCACCGAGACCCGCGCCCAATCCGGTCGTCGCATCAACAGCGCCTTCCAGACCCGCACCGACCCCGCCGCCCAGGCCCGCGGTGACATCCGCCGCCGCACCCAGGCCGCCCTCCAGACCTGCGTTCAATCCCGCGGAGATGTCCGTGGCACCCTGCACAGCCCCTTCCAAACCCGCGCCGAGGCCCGTGGTGATGTCCGCCGCGCCGCCGATGGCGGTTTCCAGGCCCGCGCCGAGGCCGGTCGTCGCGTCCACCGCGCCCCCGAGGCCCGCGCCGAGATCAGCGCCCGCCTGCGCACCGGCGCCCAACGCCGCGCCGAGTCCCGTGGTCAGTCCGGTCGCGGCGTCGACCGCGCCCTGCAGTCCCGCGCCGACCCCGGCGCCCAGGTCCGCCGTCCCATTCACCGCGCCTTCCAGCCCGGCACCCAGGCCGGCCGCCGCGTCCACCGCGCCTTCCAAGCCCGCGCCGATACCCGCGCCCGCGCCGATACCCGTGGAGAGGCCGGTCCCGAGTCCGGCGGCGATGTCCCCCACGCCTTCGGCATCGAGATCGAGGCCCGCGCCGATGCCGCTGATCACCTGGGCGCCAGCGCCGAGCAGGCCGCCCACGGCGGCGGACAGGTCGGCGCCCGCGTTCACCACGGTGTCGAGGCCGGTGGCCAGCCCAGCGCCAAGACCTGCGCCGATCTCCAGCCCGGTTTCGATCGCGGTGTTCAGGCCCGCGCCCAGGTCGACGCCAGTACCGACACCCAGGTCGACCCCGCCACCAGCGCCCAGGTCGACCCCGCCGCCCGCGCCCAGGTCGACGCCCAGATCCGCGCCCAAGTCGACGCCGGCGTCCGCCACCGCCGCCGCGCCCACGGTGCCCGCCGCGCCGACCACGGCGGCAGCGCCGGTCTGCGCGCCCGCCGCGACGATGGACTGCAACTGGGAGCCGCCGGTCACCAGCGCCGACTCCGCGACCATCGGGGCGCAGAGGGCGATGTCCTCCGGCGTCACCGCGCTCAGGCCCGCAGCGGCCAGCGCCTGGGTCGGGTTGGCGCAGTAAGCGACCGCGGCCTCGTGGTTCCGCAGCAGATCGAGGATGAACTCCAGAATCGCGTTGGGTGTCATGAGAATCTTCTCCTGAGTCCCGGCGGACCTCGCTGATCCGCAGTCGTTGGAATGCAAATCACGCTAGGAGCGCACGGCGTTACGCCGAAACGGGGCGAACCCCTACGACCGTCCGAGGGCACCCGATAGGGGTGGGAGCGGAATTAGGGGAATTTCCCTAAACGATCCCCTAACGAGGTAACGGCTGATGGCCAGCAACCGACAGAACGGTTGCGTCGGCAACTACACCGCCCAGCGCACCAGCTCGGACACAGCAGCGACACCGGACCAGACAGTTATCTCGAACGGGGTTCTCGAATGACACAGCGCCTGGCGCTCGGCATCACTGTCGGGGCGTCGAATTCGGTCGCCGTGGCGGCAACGGAAGAGGGCGACGACGGCCTCGGCCCCTCCGGCGGCGGATTTCTACGCTCGCATCCGAGCGTGCTACGGCTCTCGCCGGACATGGCGCCCACGCTCGGCGCGGGCGCTCGCTCCACCGGCCGCCATTCCAGCGACGTGCTGCTGGAGGGCTTCCTCGCCAGGGTCGGCGATCCGGTCGGCATGCTCGCCGAGGACGGTTCCTCGTATTCGGCGCCCGACCTGGTGGCCACCGCGATCGGATGCCTGGTCGACGAGATCGCAGCCGAGACGGGGCGAAGCGGCGTCCAGGCGATGGTCGCCTGCCATCCGGCCTGGTGGTCGCGGCACACCGTCGATATCCAGCGCGACGCCTTGGAGCGGGCCGGACTCGGCGAGGTGACGCTGGTTCCGGAGCCGACCGCGGCGATCCGCTGGCTCGACGCCGCGCACGGCCGGACCGACGACGGGGCGGTGATCGTCCTCGATCTCGGCGCGTCCGGGTCGACCGTCTCGGTGGTCCGCACCGGCGAGCACGCCAGCCTGCTCGGCGCGCCGCTGCGCAGCACCGACGTGGCCGGCGCGGAATTCGATCTGCTGACCATGCGCTATGTCCTGGCAAATGCGGTGCTCGCCGCGGATTTCGATCCGTTCGATCCGGTGGTGGAACGCGAATTATCGGCTTTGCGAGAACGCTGCAGAAAAGCGAAAGAAGAGCTTTCCATAAATACCGCGACGGTCGTTCCGGTCCGGGTGGACCCCGCGGATCCGCACGGCAGCACGGTGCGGCTGGTGCGCGGCGAGCTGGAAGACCTGCTGCGCGGACCGCTGTCGAGTGCGATGAACCTTATCCACGACGCGGTGCACCGGGCCGGGCTGGACATCGGCGACGTCGGCCGCGTCCTGCTCACCGGAGGTGGCGGCGCCATTCCCCTGGTCGCCGAACTCATCTCCTCCGAGTTCGGATTGCCCGTGGTGGCGGCTCCCGACCCCGAGCACACCACGGCACGCGGGGCGGCGCTGCTGGCCGCCGATCTGCTCGCCGCCGAGACCGACCAGCTCCCCTTGGTGGTCGATCCGGTGGCCGAGGACGAGACCGTCCCGCAGCCTCGGGCGCTACCCTCGGCGGGACTCGCGGCGTTGCCCGAGGAGCCCGCTCCGCGCAGGCGGGCACTGACCGGCAGGCAGCGCCTCGCGGTGGTGGCGGGTGTCGCGGCCGCCATCGGCGTGCTGGCCACCGGCACGCTCGCCATCGGCACCGGCATCCAGTCCGGTTCGAACCCGCCCGCCTCGACCGACCAGTCCAGCACCGGCGCCGTGCAGGTCGCCGGGACGACGGGGACGCAGGCAGGCGACCCGGCCGCACCGTCCGGTGTCGCCGCCACGGATTCCGCGTCCGCCACCGGCCGGCCGAAAACGGAGGCGCCGCGAGCCGGTACGCCTTCGTCCGCCGCCCAGAACACCACCGTGGCCGTGGTGAACAGCGAACAGAACCCCGATCAACCCGCTCCGGCGCCCGCGGACCCCCCGGCGCAGCAGCCCGCGCCTCAGCCGCAATCTCCGCAGCCTGCCCCGGCCCCCGCTCCCGCGCCGGCGCCGGCCAACCCGCCCGCCCCCACCCAGCAGCAGCCCCGGCCGACGCCGCCGACCGCGCCGAGTCTGCCGACGGGCGTACTGGGCGATACCCTCGGCACGGTGCTGCGCGCTCCCGGAGAAATCCTGGGAGGCTCCGGTGGCTGATACCGCCTTCGACACGCTGCCCTGCGCTCGCGACATCTTCCGCGATCTGGATTCCGCCGACGACCAGCCGGTGGTCTACCTGATCCGCGGCCGCTCACAGACCGGCAAATCGACGCTGCTCGCCGAGATCCGCGCTCGTCTGCGCGCCCGCGGCGTCCCGCTGCAGGACGACTTGGCCACGCTCCAGCACGCCCACGCGCGCAACGGCTCGCACCCGGTGACCAGAGCGCAGGGCGGCGGCACGGCGGGCGTCACCACCGACACCGCCCGCCCGGCCCTGATCATCGACAACGCCCACACGCTCGGTCACATCGATCTCGAATACCTCTGCGCGGCAGTGGAATCCGGCCATCGCACGATGGTGATCGCCACCCAGCCGCGCCCGCACGATCCGCGGCTGCGGATGCTCGCCGACGCGATCGCCCGGCGCGGGCGCATCGTGGAGCTGCGCCCGCTCGGCGTCGCCGACATGGCGCCGTTCGCCCGGGAGCTGGGCATGATGGTGCCGCGCCAGGTCGCTCAGCACATCCACCTGCAGACCGCGGGGATCCGCGGCGGCGTGGTGGCGGCGCTCACGGCCGCCTGCTCGGCGCGTCTGGACGCGGGCATCACCGCCGTCGACACGGCCGTCGCCGCGTGGGCTCGCGGGTTGCTGGACAACCTCGAACCCGACCTGCTGGAGACCTTGGTGGTCGCCACCACGGGCACGGGCCTGGATTCCAGCGAACTCACCGAAGTACTCGGCGTGGAGCAGTCCGTCGCGCAGGATCTCATCGACCGCGCCAGGGCCAGCGCCCTGGTGACCGATGCCGACCTGCTGCTGGAACCCGCCGTCGCCCCCCTGCGCACGCTGCTGGGCGACCGCAGGTTTCTCGCGGTCGAACGCCGTTTGCTCGGCGCCCGCCTGGAGGCGGGGCTGCTGCGCGACCGCACCGCGCTGCAACTGGCCGAATCCGGCGTCCGCGATCCGCGTCTGGCCGACTTCCTCGTCGACGCCGCGGGCCAGGCGGGCCGCGAGGCGGTCCGCTACTACGCCGCCGCGGCGGCCGCGGGGGCGGAACTCGATCTGATCGCGCTGCGCTGGGCCGAGGCGGCCGCGCGGACCGGCGACGGCGACACGGCCATGCGGCTGGCCGAGCCTATGCTGGCGCGGTCGGGCAGCACCGGCACGGAGCTCGCGACGGCTGTGCGGATCTGCGCGGCGGTCCTCACCCGCCGGGGCCTGGTCGGCCGCGCCGCGCAGCTGTACACCTGGCTGGGCGGACATCGGGTCGGCCCCGATTGGGCGGTCGGCGCGACGGTGTTGTGCCTGGCCGGTGACGTGCCGGGCGCCAGGGAGATGTCTTCCTCGGCCACGAAGTGGCCGCCCACCGAAGCGGGCGCGCATGCCCGGCTGATCGCGACCGCGCTCGCGGACACCATCGAACCGGGCAACAACACCGCGGCGGCGGTGTCGGCGCTGGTCCAGGCCGCCCACGCGGACGCGGGCGTGGACCGCTTCCTGCCCTGCACGGCGGCCTCGATCGCCACTCTGCTCTCGCTCGGCACCGGCGAGCCCCGCCGCGCCCAGGACGCGTTGCGGCGCGCCACCGCCAGCGGGCTGCGCTGCCATCAGCTCGACGTGCTCGCGGCCTGGACGGCGATGCTCGGCGGCGACGAGCGCGCCGCCGCGGCCACGGTGGCCGCGCTCGACCACGACCGACTCGATGTGCGCGACCGGCTGCTGGCGCACGGCGTCGCGGTCGGTCTCGCGCGGCGCAGCGGCGACCACACCGCGCTCGCCCGCGCGTGGCAGGCCGCGTATCCGCTGTTCGACGACGTGCAGGCCGACCTGCTGGCGCTGCTGCCGATCGGCGAGCTGTGGTTGGCGGCCATCCGGATGCGCGACGAACGCCGGATCGCGCCCTTGGTGGACGCCGCACTCGCGCTGCTGCGCCGCTTGAACGATCCGCCCGCCTGGTCCAACGCCTTCCACTGGTACGGCGTGCAGGCCGCGATCGCACACGAGAGCCCCGAGGACCTGTTGCCGCACGCGCACGCGTTGAAAACCGCGGCCGAGGCGGGCGACCGGCACGCCGCGGTGCTCGCCGACGCGGGCCGCACCTGGGTGCTGGTGCTGCGCGGCCAGGTGGCCACCGCACCGGTGCACGCGGCCGTCGCGGCGCTCACCGAGATCGGCATGACCTGGGACGGCGCCCGGCTGGCCAGTGAGGCGGCGCTCGCGGCGGCCGACTCCGCGACGGCCACCGCACTGCTGAAACTGGCCCGCACGGTCCGCGCCGACGCACGTCCCCAGGAGGCGCAGGCTCGGCCCCCCGCACCGGCCGCGCACAACGGCGACGCTCCGCCGCCGCCCACGCCGCCGCAGGCCGCGATCCTCAGCGAACGGGAGCGCGAAGTGGCCGAGCTGGTTCTGCTCGGGCTCACCTACCGCGAGATCGGTGCGCGCCTGTACATTTCGGCGAAGACGGTCGAGCACCACGTCGCGCGCATCCGACGCCGGGTCGGTGCCCGGTCCCGTTCGGAGTTATTGTCGATGCTCCGCGCCATGGGACACGGTTCGCTTCTGGTGTGACCGGGTGCGGTTCCGTCAGCGGGAACGCCGAAGCGAGGTAGGTGAGATGGCCACTGGGGTTGGCCTGCGCGTCGCCGACGACGAGTGCACGGCGGTCATCGTCACCGACGGTGACGAGGAGCCGCGGTACATCGTCCGTGCGTCGGTGCTGCACATGTCCGACGACGGTGATGCCGAGCTGGGCGGTCCCCCGCCCCCAGGCGACGCCCACTCGATCAGCGGCTTCGTGTCCGCGGTGGGCGACCCGGCGGGAATCCCGGTCGACGACGGGGAGGCGTATCGCGCCGAGGACCTCGTCGCGACCGCCCTGTTCTGCCTGATCAACCTGGCCGCCGAACATCTCAGCGGCCCGGCCGAGTTCTATGCGACGCATCCGGCGCACTGGCCCGCCGAGTATGTGCGTTCGCTTCGGGACGCCTTGGACTACCTGGGTCTGCGCTCGGTGCAGCTGGTCAGCGAGGGCGAGCTGCCCAGCGCCGAGACCGGAGCCGACGGTAGGTCCTTCGCCCACGACGCGGCCCGAGGGGCGCTGGCCGCCGTGCTCGCCACCCCGGCCGGGGCCACCCCGCCGGACCCGTCCACCGCGGAGAACTCGACGGTGGACACCGTCGTCATCCCGGCCGTGCCCGCCGCCGACGCGCTACCGCAGGCGTATTCCGCCGCCATCCCGATCTCCGAGCCGACCTTGGTGGCCGAAGCCGAGCCGGAAGCCGAGAAACCCGCGCAGGCACCCGTTCCCGCGAAGGAATCGAAACGCATCCCGCTGCTGATCGCCGGCGCCGCGGCGATCGGGCTGGTGCTCGGCGGCATCGTGGTGGCCTTGCTGTTCCGCGACGGCGCCGAGACACCGGTGCCGCCGTTGCCCGACGCCAAGTCCGAGCCGACGTCGGTCAGTCCCGCCCCGCCCCCGCCGCTCGTCACCTCGACGACGCCCGCCACCACCGAGCCGCCCGAGCCACCGGTGGTGATCACCGAGACGACGACGCCGGAGCCGACGACCACGACGCCGCCCACCACCACCGAGCCGCCGACGACGACGCCGACCACCACCACTCGTACCTCGACCACGCGGACCCCCACGCCCACGACCAACCCGTTCGGGCAGCAGCTACCGCAGATCCCCACCATCCCCGGCATGGGAATACCGGGTAGTCGGTGATTAGTAGCGTCCTATCCGGGTTTGTGGCTTAGAGTGTTGCGCTGACCGTGTTGTCGGATGAATTTCCACACCGGTCGGTTGCTGGACGAAGGCTGTGCGCCAACGGATTCTGCCCGTGGCCACGGATTTAGCTGGCACGTGCGTGCCGACGAAGGGACTTCATGCGCAAGTTGGTGGCGCGTCGCGCCGCGGTCAAAGCTGTCGCCATCGCATCGACCGTTCTCCTGGCTCCCTTGTTCGGCACGACCACCGCCTCGGCGGTTCCCGAAGCCCCGGCGCAGCTCGCCGCGGACAATCTCCCCCCGGAACTCGTGCAGGCCATCGCGCGTGATCTGAAGATGACCCCGACGGAGTACCTGGACCGTGCCGCGCGCGCCCAGCAGCTGCGCGACTACGCGCGCGATTTCCGTTCGGAGCGACCGGATTCCTTCGCGGGCGCCTGGATCGGCGCCGACGGCAAGCCCGTCATGGCGGTGACGTCTCTGGACGCCGCCAAGATCGTCGCGGCCGACGGCTATCAGACCCGGCTGGCCCCGGTGTCCGCGGACAGCCTGGAGAGCTCGCTGGTGCAGCTCAACCAGTGGATCACCGGACTGCCGCGGGAGATCTCGCAGGCGATCAACTCCGTGGCCATCGACTTCCTGAACAGCCAGCTGGTGCTCAGCGTCGCCAACACGCCCGCGGGTCACATGCTCAACCTGCCCACCCTGCTGGCGAACATCAAGGTCATCCTGTCGCCGAACAACGGCGGCCCGGTCGAGCGCAGGCCGATGGGCGGTGACACCTACATCAGCGCTCCCGGTTCGCTCGCCGACTCGTCGCTGCGCGCGGTGGACGTGTGCTCGTTCGGGTTCAACAGCATCGACGCGTCCGGCAACGCGCTGAATATCAGTGCGGGCCATTGCGATCCGAACCTGGGCAAGGGCAACCAGGAAGCCGGTGTCTACCTGCCGAACGTCCGCGACATCCCGGCCAGCCCGGAACTCGGCACGTTCGTGCGCGCCTCGCTGGGCGGACAGTCCGCGCTGGACTACTCGGTGATCAAGCTGAACGAGCGCGCGGTGCGGGCGGGCATGGACCAGCCCTCGGTGCGCGGCGCCAACGGCACCACGCTCGCCATCACCGGCACCGCCGACCCGATCACCGGCGCCCCGGTCTGCAAATCCGGCCAGTCCTCCACCTTCACCTGCGGCTTCGTCGTGGCCGATCGGGTGGAGACGCAGCTCTACACGGCCGATGGCGAGAGCAAGACCGTGCGCGGGTTCGCCAGCTCGGCCTGCACCCTGGGCGGCGACAGCGGCGGCGCGATCGTGTCCGGCACTCTGGCGCTGGGCATCACCAGCGGTTCCAACGCCGCGGACGCGCCGAACTGCAACGAGGCCAACATCGCCCTCGCGCAGTACGGCGGCACCGCTTCGCTCGGCATCCCGATCCGGGCCATCCTGGCCGACATCGACGCCTCCTCCGGCGGCGGAATCGGCAGCGGAATCGCCGTGCGCACGCGGCCGAACGCGAGCTGAGCGCGAGCCCGAAATCTGTGGCAATCCACATATCCCCGGTCGAGTGGCTATGAGGGAATCGAGAACCACGAGATGAGTAGGCATACCGCGCCAAACCCCATATAGTCTGCTCATGCTCCTGCCACGTATAGGACCTCCCCGCTCGACTGCGCGACAGACCGTAATCCGAAAGACAGTGATCGCCGCCTCGGCGGCGATACTGCTGTTCGGGCCCACGGCGGCAGTAGCGACGGCCCAGCCGGACCAGGGACCCGGCCTGCCGGCCGAACTGGTCGCCGCGGTGACCCGCGATCTGAAGATCTCGCCCGACGAGTACCTGCACCGCGCGGAGGTGGCGCAGCAGGTGGCCGCGTTCGCCACCACCGCCCAGCGGCAGTACCCGGCCGTGTTCGCCGGCTCCTGGCTGGACGACGCGGGCAAGGCAGTCGTGGCGCTGGCGCAGGGTCCTGGCGCCGACGAGGCGAAGAAGGCCGCCGAATCGGCCGGTTTCGAGGTCCGCAACGTCGCCAAGAGCGAAGCGGCCCTGCGTGGCGAGAAGAGCGCGTTCGAGCGCTGGCTGGAGGGCCAGCCGGAGGCGGTGCGGTCCCTGGTGCGCGGCGCGGTGGTGGACACCGTGAACAACACGATCGCGGTGCGCGTCGACCAGGCGGGCCTGCCGATGCCGAACTTCATCGACCCGGCGCGCGTCATCGTGATGGCCCCGCCGGTAGCGGGCGAGCAGGGCCCCATCCAGGCCGGTGAGATCGCCGGAGACGCGCGCGGCGCGCTCGCGGGCGGCGACGGCTACGCCTCGGTCGCCGGACGCAGTTCGCTGCGCTGCTCGCTCGGCTTCAACGGCACCGACCGCAACGGCAACACGGTGAACATCACCGCGGGCCACTGCAACCCCGACATCCCCTCCGCGGGCAGCGGCAACGCCGCGGGCGTGTACGAGATGAACGGCGACCGCCTCGGCGCGCAGCTCGGTGTCTTCCAGAAGTCGGTGCTCGGCGAGCAGGACTACTCGATCATCCGGGTCAACGACCAGGCCAAGGACCGTTTCGCGAACAACGGCGTCCGCGCGCCCGGCGCGGCTCCGATCCCGGTCGATGGCGTGGCGACCCCGGTCGTCGGCGCCCCGGTCTGCAAGTCCGGTGCGCGCACCGGCTTCAGCTGCGGTGTGGTCAACGCCGTCGACCAGACCGTGCAGGTCGGCGACCGGGAACTCACCCAGAGCTTCTCGGCCAACATCTGCGCGCTGCCCGGCGACAGCGGTGGTCCGATCGTGACCGGCCGCCTGGCGCTCGGCATCTCCAGCGCGTCGTCGGTGGCGGACTACCCGATCTGCGAGATCCCGAATCTCATCGGGGCCCTCACCGGTAACGTGCCGCAGCTGTTCGCGCAGCCGGTGCACGTGGTGCTCTCCGACAACCCGGGGCTGCGCGTGCGCACCAACTGACAGCAGGAACCACGAAAGGCCGGCAGCGTCGAGCTGTCGGCCTTTCGCCGTCTCAGGGGCTTTCCACTGCCCTTACGCGGCCCCCCGCGCCGGAAACCACGCATGGGGTACGGCGGCGGTCCGGCATCCTGGACCGCATGTGTTTGGTGTTGATCGGCTGGCGCGCGCACCCGGAATACCGGTTGATCGTGGCCGCCAACCGAGACGAGTTCTACGCTCGGCCGACCGAGTCCATGCGCTGGTGGCCCGAGGCGCCCGGCCTGCTCGCCGGACGCGACACCGGAGCCCCGGGCCGGGCCCACGGTGAGCCTCCCGGGACCTGGCTGGGGCTCAGCGCCCAGCCCCACGGCGACAATCGCTTCGCCGCCGTCACGAACGTGCGCAATCCCGCCGATCTACGCCTCGACGCCCGTTCCCGGGGCGCGCTGCTGATGGACTTCCTGCGCGGCGCCTCCGACCGCGGTGCGGCGGGCGAATTCCCCGGGCCGGAGAAGTACGTCCTCGACGTCGCCGCCGCTCCGGACGACTACAACGGCTACAACCTGGTGGTCTCCGACCTGCGCACGCTGTGGTGGCATTCCAATCGCAGCGCCGCCGAACCGCGCGAACTCGCTCCGGGCTTCCACGGGCTCTCCAACGGCACGTTCGTCGCCTCCGCGGGTCCGAACCCGGTCGAACCGGATCTGACGGCGTCACAGCCCGTCTGGCCCAAGATACGGGCGGGCGTGACCGAGTTGCGCGATGTGGTGCACACCGAGCCCGGCGCGGTGGACCGTTACTTCGAGGTGCTGGCCGACCGCACCGAGGCCCCCGACGATCTGCTGCCGCGGACCGGGGTGCCGCACGAGATGGAGCGGGCGCTCTCGGCCAGGTTCATCGCGCACACCGTGCACGGCACCAGAGCGAGCACGGTGCTGGTGGTCCGCGAGGACGGCACGTTCGACATGGTCGAGCGCTCGTTCGGCAGGCTGGGCGAGGAGCTGGGTGAGGTCGTCGTGCGCGGCCTGCTCGATTTGGCCGGATAAACGACCGGCGGCCCGCCCTCCGAAGAGAGCGGGCCGCCGAGGATGTGACGGAGCGTGGAGCCGGAGGCTCAGTTCGCCGGCTTGTCCGCCCACTTCGTGGTGCCGTCCGGCGCCTGCAGCGTGTTCACCAGGTCGATGCCCGCGACGAGCAACGCCGGGCCGCCGATGGCCACCGTGCCGAGGATGCCACCGATGCCCGCGCCCGCGATCGCGGCCGGGATGCAGCCGACACCCAGGAACGGCAGACCGAGGATGCAACCGATCACGGCGCCACCGATGACGCCGATGGCGGTGCCGAGGAAGCCGCCGACGGCGGTCGCGATGCCGAACTGGCTGGCGAACTCGTTCTGCGCCCGCTGGTTCTCGATCGGCGAGGCGATCGGCTGCGCGACGACGTTGACCCCGTTGAGCGGCTTGTCCTTGGGCACGTTCACGTTGACGCCCTGCTCAGGCGTCAGCTCGAGCACCGTGTTGTCGTCCTTCACGACCGGCTTCACCGGGACGACCGTGTCGGCGACCTTGAAGGCGATCGGCAGCGTGAGGACCGCGTTGCCCTGCGAGTCCTTGATCCGGTAGACGTCGTCTTCCTTGACGTCCTCGGACGACTTGGCCAGCTCGAAGGTTCCCCCCTTGAGCGTCGTCACGACGGTCTTTTCCACCAGCTTGACCGAGTACCGGATGGGGTCAGCGGCCGGTTCGGCATCGGCATGGGCGGTTCCCAGTCCGATGGTCATCGCACCGATGACCATCGCGGCCGCCGCGGTGGTTCTGCGGAGTTTCATTCAGTTTCCAATCCATCATCAGGTCGTACGTCACCGCTGCTCTTCAGCACGCGAGAGCTCTATCCAGCACATCCGGGTGGTCGGCTCCGGATCCTCCCCGAGCAGTGTGAAGACGGTCGCAGTGATCAGAACGTCGTGAGCCTAATAGAACGGCGCGTTTTAAGCGAGATCCCTTATCAGGCATGGGGACTAAGCCAATCCTTACCGACTGGACGGGATGGTTCGACGTTTACGGTGGTGAACAACGGACCAGCAGCGGGATCGGCGGAAATTACTGTGACATTGATCACAGGTAAATAATGGGTCAAGCCCCAGCATATGGGGCTATAGCCCAAAAGCCGATCGTACGATGGACATGGTTGTTACTGACGGGTAACTTACTGCCAGTTAGGATACGAGCCAACCGACGCGGTAGCACAACGCGGCCGCGCTCGAGGTGCCTCTAAAGAAAGGTCGCGACATGAATGCCCTGACAGTGACGCTGGGCACGATTGGGGCGGCGCTCAGCCTCCTGTGTTGGGCGTCGTTCATCGGCGGCGTCCGCAATATCGTCCGCGCCATCATGATCGGACAGCCCGCGCCGGACCGCTGGCGGCCCTTCTTCCCGCGTTTCAAGCAGATGATCGTGGAGTTCCTCGCGCATACGCGCATGAACAAATTCCGCACCGTCGGCTGGGCGCACTGGCTGGTGATGATCGGCTTCATCGGCGGCGCCATGCTGTGGTTCGAGGCGTACGGGCAGACCTTCGACCCGGCGTTCCACTGGCCGATCATCGGCAACCTGGCGATCTACCACTTGTGGGACGAGATCCTCGGCATCGGCACCGTGGTCGGCATCCTGACGCTGATCGTCCTGCGCCAGCTCAACCACCCCCGGGTGCCGGAGCGCCTGTCCCGCTTCAGCGGTTCCAAGTTCGGCCCGGCCTACGTCATCGAGGCGATCGTCCTGCTCGAGGGCCTGGGCATGATCTTCGTGAAGGCGGGCAAGATCGCCGCCTACGGCCACTCCGACCCGGCCACCGACTTCTTCACCATGCAGGTGGCCAAGCTGCTGCCCGCGAATACCACCATGGTGGCGCTGTTCGCCTTCGTGAAGCTGATGTCCGGCATGGCGTTCCTGTACTACGTAGGCCGCAACGTCACCTGGGGCGTGGCTTGGCACCGCTTCTCGGCGTTCTTCAACATCTACTTCAAGCGTGAGGAAGACGGCGGCGTCGCGCTGGGCCCGGCCAAGCCGATGATGTCGAAGGGCAAGCCGGTCGACATGGAGACCGCCGACCCGGACACCGACACCTTCGGCGCGGGCCGGATCGAGGACTTCTCCTGGAAGGGCTGGCTGGACTTCACCACCTGCACCGAGTGCGGTCGCTGCCAGTCGCAGTGCCCCGCCTGGAACACCGGCAAGCCGCTGTCGCCCAAGCTGCTGATCATGTCGCTGCGCGACCACGGCTACGCGAAGGCCCCCTACCTGCTGGCCGGCGGCCGCAAGGACATGGGCGGCGACGAGGTCGGCCTGGTCGACGCCGAGGGCAACCCGAACGAGGCGAAGCTGGCCAAGATCTCCGAAGCGGCGAAGGCCGAGGCCGAGCGGCCGCTGGTCGGCGGCGCGGAGGTCAACGGCATCATCGATCCCGAGGTGCTGTGGAGCTGCACCACCTGTGGCGCGTGCGTCGAGCAGTGCCCGGTGGACATCGAGCACGTCGACCACATCATCGACATGCGCCGCTACCAGGTGCTGATCGAGTCGGAGTTCCCCTCCGAGCTCGCCGGTCTGTTCAAGAACCTGGAGAACAAGGGCAACCCCTGGGGCCAGAACGCCAAGGACCGGCTGAACTGGATCAACGAGCTCGATTTCCAGATCCCGGTGTTCGGTCAGGACGCCGACAGCTTCGACGGCTACGAGTACCTGTTCTGGGTCGGGTGCGCGGGCGCCTACGAGGACCGCGCCAAGAAGACCACCAAGGCGGTCGCCGAGTTGCTGGCCACCGCGGGCGTGAAGTTCATGGTGCTCGGCGCGGAGGAGACCTGCACCGGTGACTCCGCTCGCCGCGCGGGCAACGAGTTCCTGTTCCAGCAGCTGGCCCAGCAGAACATCGAGCTGCTGAACTCGGTGTTCGAGGGCGTGGAGGATCGCAAGAAGAAGATCGTCGTCACCTGCGCGCACTGCTTCAACGCGCTGAACAACGAGTACCCGCAGGTCGGCGGCACCTATGAGGTCGTGCACCACACCCAGCTGCTCAACCGCCTGGTGCGGCAGAAGCAACTGATCCCGGTGGCCTCGGTGTCGCAGAACGTCACCTACCACGACCCCTGCTACCTGGGCAGGCACAACAAGATCTACAACGCGCCGCGTGAGCTGATGGCCGCGTCCGGTTCGAATCTGGTCGAGATGCCCCGGCACGGCGAGCGGTCCATGTGCTGTGGCGCCGGTGGCGCTCGGATGTGGATGGAAGAGCAGCTCGGCAAGCGCGTCAACATCGACCGCGTGGACGAGGCGTTGACCACCTCCCCGGCGAAGATCGCGACCGGCTGCCCGTTCTGCCGCGTGATGCTCACCGACGGCGTCACCGCACGCCAGGAGAAGGGCGAGGGCGAAGGCGTCGAGGTGGTGGACGTCGCCCAGCTGATGCTGGACGCCATCGAGCGCGTCGAGCCCGCGGTGCTGACCGAGAACCTGACCGTCATCCAAGAGCCGAAGGCGCCCGAGGCGGAACCCGAGCCGGAGCCGGAGCCCGAACCCGTCCCGGCCGCCGAAGCTCCCGCACCGGCCAAGGCCGCGCCGACCGGCGGCGGTCTGGCCATGAAGGGCCCGGCGAAAGCGCCCGGCGGCGGCGGTCTGGCCATGAAGGGCCCGGCGAAAGCGCCCGGCGGCGGCGGTCTGGCCATGAAGGGCCCGGCCAAGGCACCCGGCGGCGGTCTCGGGATGAAGGGCGCGGCCAAGGCGCCCGGCGCCAAGGCACCCGCCGCCGAACCGGCGGAGACCGAGGCCACGTCGGCTCCCGCCGCTCCGGTCAAGGGTCTCGCGATGAAGGGTCCGGCGAAGGCGCCCGGCGCCAAGGCCGCCGCGGCCCCCGCCGCCGAAGCCCCGGCCGAGACGTCCACCACCGAAGCTTCCGCGGCCAAGCCGGTCAAGGGGCTGGGCATGAAGGGCGGCGCGAAGGCGCCCGGCGGTGGTCTCGCCATGAAGGGCGCGGCCAAGGCGCCCGGCGCGAAGGCTCCGGCGTCCGCCCCTGCGGCCGAGGCCGCGCCCGCCGAAGCGGCTGCGGAACCGACCGAGGCGAAGTCGGCCGAAACGGTTACGGAAACGGCCGAAACCGGCCCGACCGAGACCAAGCCGACGGTGCCCGCCAAGGGTCTGGCCATGAAGTCCGGCTTCAAGCGGCCCGGTCCAAAGGCCCCCGGCAAGGCGGCAGCTGCCCCGAAGGACGCGGCTCCCGCCGAACCGGCTCCCGCGGAGCAGGCTCCCGTCGCGGAAACTTCCGCCGCGCGGCCCGAACCCGCCGCCGAACCGGAGCAGTCCAACGGCGCGAACGGCAACGGCGCACCCGAAGCCGCGCCGCCCACCGCCAAGCCCGGCGGTCTCGGCTTCAAGGCCGGCGCGAAGGCGCCGGGCCGCAAGAGCTGAGCTGGATATCGGAGAGAGCCCGGGTACTCGAGGAGTACCCGGGCTCTTTCGTTCGCGCCGTATCCCGCGATCGGCACAGCCCGCCGACGCAGGCGAGCGCTACTCGCCGATCACCGGAGGCGTCCAATCCCACAATCGGGCCGACTTCCGTCCGGCCATGTTGCGTCCGGCGAGACGGGTCAGACCGGTCGCCAGTCCATAGACGAGGGCACTGGTGGACAGACTCATCGCGGGATCCCGGCGTGCCATGCGCTGCACCTGCTGGCTGCGAGGGCGCCGAAGCTGGTCGAAGCGGGCCAGCGCCGCGGGAACCGCGCCGCCGCGCAGCTCGGCGGCGAGCACGGTCGCGTCCTCGAGCGCCTGGCACGCACCTTGGGCGAGAAATGGTGTCATCGCGTGGGCGGCATCGCCGAGCAGCACCACCCGGCCGTCGGCGAACGACGGCAACGGATTCAGGTCGGAGATGTCATGGCACAGAATCGCCTCCGGTGTGGTCGCGGCCAGCAGAGCCGGGATCGGGTCGTGCCAGTCGCCTAGCCGCCGGCGCAGTTCCGCGCGATCGTCCTCGTAGCGGGTCCCTGGTTCGTGCTGCCGTACGGTGAGGAACCAGAACACCCGCCGATCGGTCAGTGGGTGGGCGCCGAAACGCGCACCTCGTCCCCAAGTCTGGAACCCCTCGACCGGCCATACCGAGCCGGGCTCGGTCACCCCGCGCCAGCAGAGAATGCGCTGGAAAACCGGATCGGAGTCGGCCCACAGTCCGCGCCGCACCGCACTGTGGATGCCGTCCGCTCCCACAAGGACATCCGCGGCGGCTCGGTGCGTCCCGTCCTGCGTCCGGTAGGTCACCGACACCTCCGATCCGGACTGCTCGTACCCGATGGCAAGGAGCGATCGAGCACGGGACCGGACGACGCGCGGGGGGCCAGTACCCCGCGCGCGTCGTCGCGCGATTACGGCCTGGTCAGCGCCGCATAGCGAGCGAGATGTTCATCGGTGGAGCCGAATTCGTGTTCGACCACGGTGAGCCGCTTGAAGTAGTGGCCGATGGCCAGTTCCTCGGTCATGCCCATCGCGCCGTGCAGTTGCACGGCATTCTGTCCGATGAACCGGGCCGCCCTGGCCACGGTGACCTTCGCCGCCGAGACGGCGCGGGCGCGGTCCGCGGCGGGGGCGCGCAGCGAGTGGATGGCGAGATGGACCGCCGCGATGGCCTGTTCGAGCTCGATGTACATATCGACCATGCGGTGCTGTAGCGCCTGGAAGCTGCCGATCGGCTGACCGAACTGCTCGCGCTGCTTGGCGTAGTCGATGGTGTCGGCGAGCACTTTGCGCATGCAGCCGACCGCCTCGGCGCAGATCGCCGCGGTCGCCTCCGCGATGGTCGGCTCGATGACGGTCCAGCCGTCCGACTCAGCGCCGAGCAGGGCGTCGGTGGGCAGCCGCAGGCCGGTGAACACCAGGTCGGCGGCGGTGCGGTCGTCGATGGTGCGGTAGGTGTGCACCTCGACGCCTGGAGGCGGATCACCCGCGTCGAATTCGAGCCGGAACAACGAGATCCCCGCCTTGTCGCGCCGCTCGCCGGACGTGCGTGCGGTGATCAGCAGGTCGGTGGCCAGCGGGGCGCCGGTCACCACGATTTTCGCGCCGTCGAGGACCCAGGCGTCGCCGTCACGGCGGGCGGTGGTCGTCACGTCGTACAGGGCATGCCCCGAAGTCGGTTCCAGCGCGGCGAACGCGACGCGCGCGTCACCGGACACGATCCGGCGCAGCACGGCGTCGGCCTGTTCGCCGCCGGAACGGTCGAGCAATCCGGCGCCGATCACCACCGTGTCCACGAACGGCTCGACCACCAGGGCGCGGCCGAGTTCCTCGGCGATCACCATGAGCTCGACGGGCCCGCCGCCCGTGCCGTCCACCCGCTCGGGCAGGGTCGCGCCGAGAATGCCCAGCTCGTCGGCGAAGCCGCGCCAGACGGCGGGCTGCCAGCCGACCTCCGATTTCGCCGCGATGCGGCTCTTCTCCAGGTCGTAGCGGGCGCCGAGGTAGCCGGCGATCGCGGAGCGGAGCATTTCCTGCTCGTCGGTAAGCGTGAAGTCCATCAGAGCCCCAATGCTGCTTTGGCGAGGATGTTTCGCTGAATTTCGTTGCTGCCCGCGTAGATCGAGCCCGCTCGGTCGTTGAAGTACTTCAGCGGCGCGACGGCCTGCCAGTCCGCGCCACTGTGGTAGCCGTCGGCGGGCGGCGTGAACTGGGCGATCGGGCCGCCAGGCTTGGTGGCGTGCGGCTGGTACACGCGACCACGCGGCCCGGCGGCCTCCAGCGCCAGTTCGGTGAGCTTCTGGCTGAGTTCGGTGCCGAGAATCTTGAGTATGGAGGACGCCGGGCCCGGGCTCTTGCCCTGCGCCATCGCGGAGATGGTGCGGTATTCCAGGATCTCCAGCACCTCGGTGCGGATGCGCAGGTCCGCCAGCTTCGCCGCGAACGCGCGGTCATCGATCAGCGGGTTGCCGTCCGGGCCGGGCTGCTGCGCCGCGTTGGCGGCGATGTCCTCGGCCATGACCTGCAGCCACGGCGCCGCCGCTCCGCCGCGCTCGTGCACCAGCAGGTATTTCGCGACGGTCCACCCGTCGTCGATCCGGCCGAGCACATTGCTCTTGGGCACCCGCACGTTGTCGAAGAAGACCTGGTTCTGCACCTGCTCACCGGAGGTCATCACCAGCGGCCGGACCTCGATGCCCGGCGCGGTCATGTCGATCAGCAGGAACGTGATGCCCTGCTGCTTCTTCCCGGTGCGCGAGGTGCGCACGAGGCAGAAGATCCAGTTCGCCTCGGTGGCGTGGGTGGTCCAGATCTTGCTGCCGGTGCACACGAAATCCTCGCCGTCGTCGACGGCGGCCATGGACAGCGCCGCCAGGTCCGATCCGGCCTCGGGCTCGGAGTATCCCTGGCAGAAGAAGACTTCGCCGGTGAGGATGCGCGGCAGGTAGAACGCCTTCTGCTCCTCGGTGCCGAACGCGATGATCGCGGGCGCCACCATCCTGATGCCCATCGGCGAGAGCGCCGGCGCGCCGGCCAGCGCGGATTCCCGCTGGTAGATGTAGTGCTGGGTCAGGCTCCAGTCGCATCCGCCGTGCTCCACCGGCCAGGCGGGCGCCGCCCAGCCGCGCTCGTGCAGGATCCGCTGCCATTCCATGCTCGCCTCGTGGTCGGGATACACGCTTGTCGCCGAGCGCCCGGCCCGCCGCAATTCCGGCGTCAGCTTCGCGTCGAGGAATGCGCGCACCTCGTCGCGAAACGCCAGATCCTCCGCTGACCAGTCGTAATCCATCTGCCCTCCCGGAGGGGTGTGCACCGTTGCTTCCATGGCGGCCGTCCCGCCATCACGCGACAGAATGTACGGGTACTTCTTTCACAGAGTCAAAGTGAAGTCATCCGCCCGCACATTGTCTACCAGGTATGACCGACCCAGCTGGGCAGCAGGGCCCATATCACGGCCCCGGCCACCGGGTCACTTCTGCCGAGCTGCCGCCACCGGAGTGGTCAGCAGGAACTGGTTCGCCGATCTCGTTCGCGCGGGCGTGCCGATATACCTCCCGAAGACCTGCGGGCGGTTCAGCAGTCCTCGAAGATGGCCTTCGAGTAGCCCACGGATTGGTAGGCGTAGTCGTAGGCCCAGCGGGGGATGGAGAGGTCTGGTTCGGGGTCGACGAAGAGAAGTTCTCCGTTCCAGCACTTCTGCAAGATGTAGCGGGCTCGGGAGATGTGCGGAGTGAAGGTGACGACGATGACGCGCCGCCAATTGTGGGCGCGGGCCAGTCGGGCGAGTTCGCGGCCCTCGCCGCGGGTGGTGCGTGGAGACGGGTCGAAGCACAGGACCTCGAAGCTGTAGCCGCCGTGGCAGATACGGTTCAGCATCGCACTGTTCGCATAGGGATCGGAGAACACCACACGAGGCGCGTACCCCTCGCGCGCCAAGCGCAGACCCAGTTGCTCGCGGCCGTCGTGCGCCCCGCCCAGGACGAGAACGGCGTCCGCCGGCGCGGGCGGGTCGGTTCGCGGGCGCACATAGACCGGCCACAGCGCGACCGTCGCGACGACCACCGCCACGCCGGCGCCGAGCCCGCTCCACACCCACCGACGACGTCGCACCACGTCGATGCTAGCGACCGTCAGGCCAGGTCACGGCACCGCGATCACCGATGTCGCCGCATGTACATCTGCTGTTGCCCGGACCCTTGCCTCGCTGACGTGGCGTGGCCACCGGAGGGGCTTACCAATCGATCATGCGATGCACAGTCTTCGGAACCGGGTATCTCGGGGCCACGCACGCGGCGTGCATGGCCGAACTCGGGCACGACGTCATCGGAGTGGACGTGGACCCGGGCAAGGTCGCGAAGCTGTCCGACGGAGTTGTGCCGTTCTACGAACCGGGCCTGGAGGGTGTGCTGCGTCGCAACCTCGACGCGGGCCGCTTGCGGTTCACCACCTCCTACGCCGAGGCGGCCGCGCACGCGGAGGTGCATTTCCTCGGCGTGGGCACCCCGCAGAAGAAGGGCGAGTACGCCGCCGACCTGAAATACGTGCACGCGGTGGTGGATACGCTCGCTCCACTGCTGCAACGTCCCTCGGTGATCATCGGCAAGTCGACCGTCCCGGTCGGCACGGCCGCCGCGCTCGGAGCCCGCGCTCGCGGCCTGAGTTCCACCGACGTCGAGGTGGCGTGGAACCCGGAATTCCTGCGGGAGGGGTTCGCGGTCAAGGACACCTTGCGCCCGGACCGGCTGGTCCTCGGCGTCGACCCGGAGCGAGCCGCCGCCGGATGGGTCGAGGATCTGGTGCGCGAGATCTACGCCGATCTCCTCGCCGCCGAGGTCCCGTTCCTGCTGACCGACCTGGCCACAGCCGAATTGGTGAAAGTCTCCGCCAACGCCTTTCTGGCCACGAAGATCTCGTTCATCAACGCGGTGTCGGAGGTGTGCGAGGCGACCGGCGCCGACGTGACCATGCTGGCCGACGCGCTCGGCTACGACGCGCGCATCGGCCGCCGATTCCTGAACGCGGGCCTGGGTTTCGGCGGCGGGTGTCTGCCGAAGGACATCCGCGCGTTCATGGCCCGCTCCGGCGAACTCGGCGCCGACCACGCCGTCGCCTTCCTACGCGAGGTGGACAACATCAACATGCGCCGCCGGACGAAGGTGGTCGACATGGCCGCCCGCGCCTGCGGCGGCTCACTGCTGGGAGCGAACGTCGCGGTGCTCGGCGCGGCGTTCAAACCGGAGTCCGACGACGTCCGCGACTCGCCGGCGTTGAACGTGGCCGGCATGATCCAGCTGCACGGGGCCGTGGTGACCGTCTATGACCCCAAGGCCCTGGAGAACTCGCGCCGAGTGTTCCCCACCCTGAATTACGCGACTTCCGTCGCCGAGGCGTGCGAGCGTGCCGACGTGGTGCTCGTGCTCACCGAGTGGGACGAATTCACCGCCCTGCGGCCGCAGGACCTGGACGGTGTGGTGCGGGCCCGCTCGATCATCGACGGCCGCAACTGTCTCAATCGTGCCACCTGGAGAGCAGCCGGATGGGTGTACGCGGGACTCGGCACACCGTAGAGTTGCGGGGCGAGGCGGGCTACTGCCAGACAGACGACCAGTCCTGCCTTAAGCACAGCTGATCGCCGGCGGTAGGGTCCGTCCAGCGGGTCTCCGCCGACGGACGGCGCAGGCTCGCATGTCGTGAAGTGTGAAACGAGATGGGCAGCTGATGAGTTCGGTACTGGGAGTTTCGGTGGGGGCCGGCGCTGTCCGTATGGCGCGGCCGCACGCCGGTAACCCCCACGGGCATGTCTCGCCGCATTCCTTCGATCTGCAGACCATCCCGGTCCTGGACCAAAGCGTGGAAGAGCTGGCGGCCGAGGCCATCGGGGTCACCCTGGAAGCCACGCCGGGAATCGGCGCCACAGCGATCGCCTACCGCAGTGAGCAGCACGCCCGCGCTATCCGCGCCGCCATGGCGCGCCAGCAGCTCACCAATTACGAACTCGTGCCGGAGATCGCGGCGGCACTCGAATTCGCGCAGGCCACCGGCGATATCCGGGGCATCTCCTCGCTGGTCGTCTACGACCTGGGCAGCTCGGGCCTGACGGTGAGCGTGGTCGACACCCAGACGCGCGAGGTGCGGCACAGCGAGCGCACCAGCGACATCAGCGGCGACTATCTCGACTCGCTGATCCGAGAGCAGCAGATCGCCTCGGGACGTATCGCGCATCCGCCGAACGCCGCGGGCCTGGCCGCGCTGGACGCGCTGTGCCGGGAGGCGAAGGAGCAGCTGACCAGCAATACCGCGGTGGCGCTGCCCAGCGAGCAGGGCTTGGTCCTGCTCGCGCAGGAGAATTTCGAATCGCTGATCATGCTGGCCATCGAATCGTCGGCGCGGATGGCGCGCGACGTGATCGTGCGCTCCGACCGCCCGGTGCACGGCGTACTGGCCATCGGCGGTTGCGCGCGGATCCCGCTGGTGGCCAAGGTGCTCGAACGCTGGATGGGCGTGCCCGTCATCGTGCCGGACAGTCCGGAGACCGTGATGGCACGCGGCGCCGCGCTGCTGGCCAGACCGGTTCGCAAGGAGACGCCCGCCGCGACCGCGGCGCTGGACGACGAGCTGTCGCCCGCCTGGTTGTCGGCCCCGGCCCAGCGTGGCAAACGCGAGATCAGCGGCGCCGTGTTGACGGTGAGCGCGCTGGCCGTCGTCGCCGCGATCGGGCTCGGCCTCGGCTACGGACCTCAGGTACTGGAACGGGATTCGCACACCAGCGAGGGCTCGCCGTCGCTGTCCCCGACCACCGCACCGCGCACGACCAGTTTGGATCCGCAGATCGCGGTCGCGCCGGGTACCACGGAATCGCCCGCGCACGAATCGGTCGCCGCGCCGCCGCCGAACCGGCGGCAGACCACCAGCGAGGCGGCGCCGACGCCCGGCCCGAACACCATTGTGGTGCCGGGCCTACCGCCGATCGTGGTCCCCACGATCCCGCCTGAGGTCTTCCCCTTCCCCCCGCCGCCACCACGCTGAGCCCGGCGACAGCACCGCACAACTCCCGGCGTTCCCGAAGCATCGGGCTCCACGCGCGTAGCCCTCGCTCAACGCGCCTTGGCGCCGCGCGAGACCGGGTAGCTCAGGGCGAACGCGCCGAGGGGCTCCGCGCGAGCGCGGAGCCGACCACGCCGCACAACTCGTGACGAGACGGCAGGCCGAACCGCGCGGGCGGGTCCACGCGAGCGCGAGCAAGCGCAGTTCCAGACTTGATGTGCCGGGCTTCATACGAACGAAGTGGCGCCACATACCGTCAGCCGCTGACATAGCCTGCCTGCACACGACCTAAGGCATGCGATTCAAGCCTGACCTGCCAGGATCCACGCCGGGTGGCCAGGGCGAACGCCGACGCTGACCTGGCCGGGGCCGCGCGGTAGTCGGGTGCAGCTCAGACCCTGGCGTGCCGGGCTCGGCGCGGCGGCGGGGGCGGGCTGGGTTCCTTGGTCGTGAAGGGCCGGGCCAGCAGCACCGCGATGCCGGTGGTCAACGGCACCGAGAGGGCCAGCGCGATCCCGCCGACCGACGAGCGCGCGATCTCGATGGCCACCGCGTCACCGGTCAGCACGTCGCGGATGGACCGTCCCGCCACGCTGAACAGCAGCAGCAGCGGCAGCGCTCCACCGGCGTAGGCCAACACCAGGGTGTAGACGGTACTGGCGATGTGGTCGCGCCCCACACGCATGGCAGCGGCGAAAACCTCGCGGCGCGAGGCCGATTCGTCGAGGGCGGCCAGCTCGAACGCGGCCGACGCCTGGGTGATCGTGACGTCGTTGAGCACACCCAGCGAACCGATGATGAACCCGGCCAGCAGCAGGCCGGTGATGCTGACGTGCTCGAGGTAGGTCGCGACGTTCGTGTTCTGTTCCTCCGAAAGCCCGGTGAGATCGGTGATCTCGATCGTGAGCCAGGACAGCGCGGCGGCCAGCAGCATCGAGGTCAGCGTGCCGAGCAGCGCCGAACTGGTGCGCAGGTTCACCCCGTGCGCCAGATACAGCACCGCGTAGAGGATCAGCGAGCCCGCGACCAGGGCGACCGGGATGGCCGGTTTGCCGTCCAGCAGCGCGGGCAGCAGGAACAACACGAGGACCGCGAAGGCGAACACCAGGCCCAGCAGCGCGCGGACGCCGCGCCAGCGCGCCACCGCGATGATCACCACCACGAAAGCCACGACGATCAGCGTGAGCGGCAGCCCGCGCGAGTAGTCCTCGAACGAGTACAGCGGCGTCCCGCTCGGATCGGTCTGGCGGACCAGGCGGAGTTCGTCACCGGCGTGCAGGTCGGGCTGCCCTGGCCCGGGGGCGATCTCCAGCAATGTGCGGTTGCCCTTGTGCGGCCCGGATTCGATCGCGATCAGGCTGCGCTGACAGGTGTAGGCGGTGCTGCGTGGCGGCTCGGGTTGGTCGACGAATACCTTGCCCAGCGATGGGCTGCCGCACGGTCCGACGTCCTGCAGCACCACGGTGCCCGCTTCGGTCTGCACCGCGCCGCCGCCCGCGTTCTGCATCGGCAGCGGGATGTCGATGTGCTGCTTGCTGGGCCACAGCGCGATCGCGCCGATGACGACGCCGACCCCGATCACGGTGAGTAGCCCGATGACCACGCGCGCCGCGGTCGCGCCGATCGCGATCGGTCCCGAATGATCGTGGTGATGGTGGTGGTCGCTCACCGCGCTCCTACCTGTCAGATGTGGTTCTGCCCGGAGCGAGCCTAAAGGATTTCATTTTCAAGACCGGCGGCGGCGGTTGCCGAACACTGCGAATACACGGTCAGAGCGATCCGATCGCAAAAGAAATGGGATTAGAGGGGGCGGCGGAGAGCAGGGGGATGTCTCCGCCGCCCGCAGGGCAGGCGGCCCAGGGGGGTAGGCGGCCTAACCCGAGGCCGGATATGCCCAGGGGGGGTAGGCAATCCGACCGGGCACCTGAGTGCCGAGGACCACTGTACACAAAAGTACTTCTTTTGCGCTAGCTAGTCGCCAAACCCGACAGATATCCGTAGTTCAGGTTTGTTTCCAGGCCGGAAGCGGGGCGATTATATTGTCCACCGCCATCCTTCCCACTATTGGCGATAGCTGGCGAGGAAGTTGCCGAAGCGTTCGATCGCGACCGCGAGATCCCGGGCCCACGGCAGCGTGACGATCCGGAGATGGTCGTGGTGCGGCCAGTTGAAGCCGGTGCCCTGCACCATGAGGATCTTCTCCTGCAGCAGCAGATCCAGGATCAGCTTCGAGTCGTCGTAGATCTCGTACACGTTCGGATCCAGCTTCGGGAACGCGTACAGCGCGCCCTTCGGCTTCACACACGACACTCCGGGAATCGTGTTCAACCGCTCCCAGGCGACGTCGCGTTGTTCGAGCAACCTGCCGCCGGGCAGAATCAGATCCTCGATGCTCTGATGACCGCCGAGGGCGACCTGAATCGCGTGCTGCGCGGGCACGTTCGGGCACAACCGCGAGGAAGCGAGCAGGTCGATGCCCTCCAGGAACCCGGCCGCGTGCTCCTTCGGGCCGGTGATCGCCAGCCAGCCCGAGCGATACCCGGCCACCCGGTAGGCCTTGGACAACCCGTTGAAGGTCAGGCACAGCAGGTCGGGCGCCACGGTGGCCAGCGAGATGTGCTTGGCGTCGTCGTAGAGGATCTTGTCGTAGATCTCGTCGGCGAGCAGCAACAGCTGATGCTTGCGCGCGAGGTCGGCGATCTGCTGGAGCACTTCGGCGGAGTACACCGCGCCGGTGGGGTTGTTCGGGTTGATCACCAGCAGCGCTTTGGTCTTGTCGGTGATCTTCGATTCGATGTCGGCGATATCGGGCTGCCAGCCGTTGGCCTCGTCACAGAGATAGTGCACGGGAGTGCCGCCGGCCAGGCTGGTCATGGCGGTCCACAGCGGGTAGTCCGGGGCCGGGATCAGCACTTCGTCGCCGTTGTCCAGCAGGGCCTGCATGGTGATGGTGATCAGCTCGGAGACGCCGTTGCCGAGGTAGACGCCGTCCACGTCGAGTTCGGGGAATCCGGGCACGAGCTCGTAGCGGGTCACGATCGCGCGCCGTGCCGAGAGGATGCCCTTGGATTCGGAGTAGCCCTGGGCGTACGGCAGCGCCGCGATGATGTCGCGCATGATCACGTCCGGGGCCTCGAACCCGAACGGGGCGGGGTTGCCGATATTGAGCTTGAGGATGCGGTGACCCTCCGCCTCCAGCCGTGCCGCGTGCGCGTGTACCGGTCCACGGATCTCGTAGACGACGTTCTGCAGCTTCGTGGACTGCTCCAGAACACGCGGGGGGCGGTGCGGATGATGAGGACTCACCCGTCCCATGGTGCCATCCGTCGCAACTGGATAAACCGCCTGTCCGCACCCGTCCGGGGCCTTCCCGCCCGCGACGGCGGCCACGTCCCGGCCGGATGTGACGCGTCACTCAGTGAGCCGTGCCCGGCGGGATGCTCTTGGCCGCGGTGGAACCGCAGAATTCCTCGATCCGCTCGTCCAGCCGGCGCGCCTCGACCGCGTCGCGGAAGGCCGAAGCCGCGATCCGCCTGCGCACACCGGTCAGCCGCTCCTCCAGTTGCGCGATGCGCTTGTCCTCGTCGAGCCCGAGCACCGGTTGCAGCGCCTCGGACGCGCCGTCCAGGCTGCCGTTGATCAGGTGGGCGACCGCGCAATCGACCCTGGCCAGGGCCTCCGCGCCATAGGAGCGCTGTTCGGAGGGCCCGTTGGAGTACAACTCGATGGCCCGCTGCGTGGCCCCGAGCGCGGGCTCCGCCCGACCGAGGTGGATGTAGGTGGCCCCGGCGTAGTAGTTGGCCTTGGCGTCGTTGAAGCCGAAGACGCCGCCCACTTCGTCGTGCAGCGTGTCGGTCGCGGCGATCTCGCGGGCGTCGTCGGCCGCCCGCACACAGCGATCGGTGTCCGCGCCGCTGCCCAGCGCCGACCAGATGCGCGCCTCGATGTTGAGCAGGCGCACCTGCGCGGTCGCGGACTCGGCGAACTCCTGCCCGCTCTGGGCCAACTGGACCGCCCGGCGGGGGCGCTGCGACCAATACTCGATCAGCGCGTGCATGCCGCGCGTCCAGGCGCGAAGGCCGTTGTGCCCGCACAGTTCCGCGTAGGCCCAGGCGGCTCGGACCTGCTCGCCCGCCGCGTCGTAGTAGCCCAGATCGGTGCTGGCGTTGGCGAGCAGGCCCGAGAGCGTGCCCGCCAAGAGATACAGATGCCCCGTGTCGGCGGGCCGCTGATGGCCTTCCAGCAACCGATACACCCGGCGGCGCACCCGCACCATTTCCACCATCATCGGCACCGGCGGAATACGCACGTAATCGTTCGCGATGCGCACGACATCCGCGTCGAGCTGTTCCAAAGTGCTCGCACCGACATTGGTGCTCTCGGCCTTGCCGGCGTGCTCGCTGGCCTCGTGGGCAGCCGCCATGATCAGATCCCTCTCCGAAATCGCTGCTAACGCAACACCTCTCATCGCACCGGCGTCTATGAGAGCCAAAAGGTCGGCGTCGCTCGAATAATGAACGCGGGCCGAGGCGTCGGCGCGCGCGTCGAATCCCGGCGGGACGGCTCGATCGCTCGAGGGCTGATCGATCAAGGCCGCGAACCGGGCCCGCACCACGTCGTCGGACCTGGCCAGTGAGGTGTCCAGCGCGGCCTGGTTGATCGGTCGTGGATGAACCCGGACGCCCCCGGCTTCCCACTTCGACACCAAGCGTTCGTGCACACCCAAATGGGCCGCGAATTCCCTGATGCTCATCCGCTTGGCATCGCGAAGGGCGCGGGCCTCTTTGCCTGACCAATGCCTGACCACGGTGCCATCCCTTCCGAACGAACCCCTTCCAGAGTACGAGCGGTTTGTGAGCAGGGCCACAGGTGAAATGTGGTCCGTATCAAAGGCAGCGGAAGGGCAGCGGAAAGCGGGCACGCGGGCGATACCGAATCACGGGGCGAGCCGGGACCATTGAGTCGGAAGGCAAGGAGTTCGCCGTGAATGTCGAGAAACTCAGAACCGTGGACGATTGGGTGGCGTTCTATCGGCACGAGTTCGGACTGCCGGTCACCGAGCGTGGCGGTTTCGCCATGCTGCCGGTCACCGGCCGCGTTTGCGTCGTCCACCTGCCTACCGCGCGTGCCGAAATGGTGCGCGCCGCACTGGAACAGCAGGGAACGAGGGGTCCCATGTTGGCCAGGCAGATCCGATGGAGTTTCCTCGCCGAGCCCGACAGTCGACCGGGACCACAGGTGCTCGAGGCACTCAATCGGCTGGATATCGGCCTGCCCGCCGTCGGCAGCGCCGTGATGTTGCCGACCGGCCTCGGTCGCTGGACCCGGGAAGGGTGCTTCTGGGTCAGCCCGCCGAGCCGCGGTGACACGCTTCCGCCGCTGTCCGTCATCCTCACTACGGCGCTCGCGGTGGGAGCGGGCGGCGGGGACTGATCACCTCCGCGGTCAGATCCCCGCTGCCGTCCGCCGGGTCCGCTTCTCCAGTCGACGAAGCGGACCCGGCGACGTCAGCGTGATTCGGCGGCGTCGATCGCGGCGGCCGGAATCGGGAAGTTGAGGTAGGACCGCGACGGAGTCGGTCCGCGCTGGCCCTGGTACTTGGAGCCCGCCACGGCGCTGCCGTAGGGGTGCTCGGCCGGGCTGGTCAGCCTGAGCAGGCACAACTGGCCGATCTTCATGCCGGGCCACAGCGTGATCGGCAGATTGGCCACGTTCGAGAGCTCGAGCGTGATGTGCCCGCTGAAGCCGGGATCGATGAAGCCCGCCGTCGAGTGGGTCAGCAGACCTAACCGGCCCAGGCTGGACTTGCCCTCCAACCGTCCGGCCAGGTCGTCCGGCAAGGTGCACACTTCGAGGGTGGAGCCCAGCACGAACTCGCCGGGGTGCAGGACGAACGGCTCGCCTTCGGCCGGCTCGACCACGCTGGTGAGTTCGTCCTGCCGCTGCGCGGGATCGATGTGGGTGTAGCGGGTGTTGTTGAACACCCGGAACATCCGGTCCAGGCGCACATCGATGCTCGACGGCTGAATGAGGTTCTCCAGCAGCGGCTCGACCCCGAGACGCCCAGCGGCGATCTCCGCGCGGATGTCACGATCGGAAAGCAGCACGCGACGAGCGTAGCGCCTGCTCGCCCGGACTCCTCCGCCGCACAGTGATATGGAGAGAGCGATATCCTCGCATTCATTCGGGCGGCGCCGCCCGCGATCGAAGGGATACACCATGACCGAGGGCTCGCTGTTCGACCTCACCGGCCACGTCGCCGTCGTCACCGGAGGCAACTCCGGCATCGGTCTCGGATTCGCCCGTGGGCTCGCGAAGGCCGGGGCCGATGTCTGCGTCGTCGGCCGCAACAGCGAACGCAACGAGGCCGCCGCCATCGAATTGCGCGAGTTCGGCGGGCGCGTACTGGCGCTGAGCTGCGATGTCGGCGAGGAGCAGCAGGTGATCGACACCATGGACCGTGCGGCCGCCGAACTCGGCCGCATCGACTCCTGCTTCGTGAACGCCGGTGTCAGTCAGGGTTTCATCCCGTTCGTGGAGACCGATCTCGCGGAATTCCGCCGAGTCACCTCCCTCAACCTCGACGCCGCGTTCGTGACCCTGCGCGAAGCGGCCAAGGTGATGCTCGCCCAAGGCGAGGGCGGCAGCCTGGTCGCCACCGCCAGCCTCGCCGCGCACCAGGGCGTTCCGCGCGGGCAGTCCTACGCGGCCAGCAAGGCGGGGCTGATCGCCATGGTCAACTCGATCGCGGTGGAGCTGGCCAAGCACGGCATCCGCGCGAACTCGGTGCTGCCCGGCTGGGTCGAGACGCCGATGACCGAAGGGGCCTTCGCCTGGGACCGTTTCCGCGAACGCGTCCACCCGAGGATCCCGGTTCGCCGCTGGGGCCTGCCGAGCGATTTCGAATCCGTCGCCGTCTACCTCGCCAGCCCCACCAGCGCCTACCACACCGGCGACACACTCTTGATCGACGGCGGTTACAGCAAGTTCTGAGTCGGCGGCGGCCGCTGCTCGGACCCGGCGCTGCCGCGGCGGCGGCCCGGCAGACGCTCGACACGACCAGCTGGACGCAGCGGGCCGTCGAGCACTGCTCGCCCACAACGGCACAAAGGCGGCATGGACGCCACTGCCGTGACCCGCGTGCGGCACGACCGCCTCATCGCGCATCGCTGCCGTCCGGCGACGCCGGTCCATCGACGCACGCCTAGACCGATGGCTCCGAGCTTGCCGACGATGGTCGAGTCGTCGGCGTGGTGTCGTCCCAGCTGGGAACGGCTCGGGTTACCTTCCAGCGTCGGAGATGGCAACGTGGAATGGGTGACCTCCCCTCGCATTCGCAACGCTCTCGGGGTGCTCACCGCATTGCTGGTGGTGTGCGCCGCAGCTCTCACCGCAGGAGTCGTCGGGGATCGCGGCCCCGGCGGAGTCGATCGCGGCATCGCCGACTGGGCCGTCGCGCACCGTATCGACGCGCTGACACCGACCGCGGTGGTGATCAGCGTCCTGGGCGGAACGCTCGCCATGACCGCCCTGGCCACCGCGACCTGCCTGGTGCTGACCTGGCGGCGGCGCTGGACATCGGCGGCGCTCGTCGCGATCACCGGGCTCGGCGGCGGCTTACTCGTTCGCGGCGGCAAGCGCCTGACCGATCGGGACCGCCCGCCCGTCGAGGACCACCTGATCAGCGTCTCCAACCAGGCGTATCCCTCCGGGCACAGCATGGGCTCGTTCGTCGTGGTCGGCATAGTCCTGGTGGTCGCGCTGCCCAGCGTGCACGGCCCCGCCCTCCGCGCCTGCACCGCCATCGCCGCCGCGCTGTTCGTCCTCGCGGTCGGCTTGTCCCGTATCTACCTCGGCGTCCACTGGACCACCGACGTCCTCGGCGGTTGGTGCTTCGGCGCGCTGTGGCTCATCCTCTGTTTGACGGTGTATCGGTACTTGATACCCGTCGGCCGGGGCGCGGCAACGTCTCGCGACGACCTTTCCAGCACGGGGCCTGGCAGAGCCGGGGCTTCGTCTACCTAGCTGTACTTTTCCCACCCCGCGCGCGGCTTCTGCTACAGTCTCGGTTGGCACATCTGCCTCTGCCGATGTAGTTCAATGGTAGAACTTCTGCTTCCCAAGCAGACAGCGCGGGTTCGATTCCCGTCATCGGCTCCACCGAAGGCCCTGGATCGGCACCCGCCGCCCCAGGGCCTTTCTGCTGCCCGGCCAAACCGCCCGGCTGCACTCGCCATCGAGTGGCACATGGTTGAGGCGATCCCGAGCAGACCTCTCCGTGATGTGCCACTCGACGCGGCGGCACGCGATCAGTCGGTCCGGGCCAGGGAGGTGTGGATTCATTGCCGGACAGGTAGGTCGCACGTCCGTACACTCACCGCGTGGTTCCTACCAAGCGCCCATTCCCGTTGCTGCGGCCGGCATCGACGTCCGATGCGGCGGCCATTCGGTCCAACGACTGGGTTGCGTTCCGGCAACTCGGGAACCTGCACGACCACTGGACCTTGAAGTCATGGGCGCCCGGTCAGTCCGGTTACTACTGGTATCTCACTTTCGATGATCCCGCGCTGACCGATCTCGCCGAGCGGTGTCAGAAGACTCTCGCCGATGATGGGATCGACCTGGTGCCCCTCGACGCTCTGCACATGACACTCCTGAGTGTCGGCAAGGTCGGCGAAGTGTCCGATGAACAGCTCGCGGGTATCGCGGATGCCGCACGTGCTCGGCTGGCTGATATCGCACCGTTCGAGGTCGAGGTCGGGCCGCTGACCGGATCCGCTAGTGCGCTGCGGTTCTCGGTCGCCCCGTGGCACAACCTGCTGGGCTTGCACCACGCGCTTCGTACGGCGACCGCCGCACACCGGCCGACAAGTCGCCTCCCCGAGACGACCGACTTCCGGCCGCATGTCGGGATCGGCTACCTCAACCGACCCCGGGCCTCCGCGGCGCTGATCGCCGACGTGGCCGCGCTGCGGGATCTGCCACCGGTCACCGTGCGCGTCAGCGAGGTCGACCTCGTCGAGCTGCGCCGCGACGGCCGCCGGTATCGCTGGACCGACCGCGCCGTGCTCACGCTCGCCTGAAAGCGGCTACCCCTCCGGCGCGGAGAACTCCCGCGCGGAGGACGACCACTCCCGCAACGAACCGAGGTATTCGTCCGAACCACGAGCGCGGATCGCCAGCACTGGACCTGTATGAAGGGGATGCCGAGTGAACGGGTGGGTCACTTTCGGGATCGGCCTCGGCGCCGCACTCCTGGTGATGGTCCCAGCAGTCGCGGCCTCGTTGTGGTGGCAGGTTCCCCCCGACCACGAAGCCATTCGTGCCGCCGAACAGCGCACGGGCGAGAGACCACGGGCCGCGGGTCGCTCGCGCGATATCCAGGCCGTGCAAGAGGCGCACCTGACAATGCAGCGGCATCGGAACTGCGATATCGCCGTGTGCCACCGAAAGCAGGTTGCCTGGCACACCCTCATCGCGGCAGGGAGGAGCCGGCCGGACGCCTCACGGCATAGGTAGGCAGCCCACCAGTCGAGTGGCACATGGGCGAGGCGAATCCGAGTAGACCTCTCCGTTATGTGCCACTCGACGAGGTTGCCCACCTTCGCCTGGCGAGTGATCTAGGTCACTGGGTTGTCACAGTGTTCGTTCGCGCGGTGTCTGGATGCCGACACGTTAGAGACGGAGGAGATTCCGATGAACATCGCGCTGTGGATCGCTACGGCACTGTTGGCCGCGCTCGCCCTTTTCGGCGGTATCACCAAGGCATTCGTTCCCCGGGAAAAGCTTGCCGCGTCGCCTGGCGGGGAATGGACCGCGGCCGCGGGCGACGGGTTCGTCAAGGGCCTGGGGGTTCTACAGATCCTGGCGGCGGCCGGTCTGATCCTGCCCGCCGTGCTCGACATCGCCCCGGTGATGGTGCCGGTCACGGCCGTCTGCTGGGTGGGGCTCATGGTCGGCGCGATGATCACGCACGGCCGGCTCGGGGAGTACAAGTTCGTGGTGCTGAACTCGGTGTATCTCGCGGTGGCGGTATTCATCGCGTGGGGCCGTTTCGTCCTCGAACCTTTCACGAGCTGACGGCTCGGACCGAGCGCAGCCGACTCCCGAGGAGAAGGCCGACCATGCGACCGACATTTTCGTCGCCACCACGACCTGCTGTTCCTCGAGCCCCCCGCACTGAGCACATCATCGAGTGGCACATGGGCGAGGCGAATCGCGAGTAGTCCTCTCCGCCATGTGCGCTCAACGAGGGGTCAGGCGGTAGAGGGAGGTGGTCTCGCGGGTACGGGCGTTGTGGAGGGGTGAGGTTGGGTTGTGGGCTCGGTGGTGGGTGGGGTGGGTCGAAAGTCGGCCGGTGATGTGGAGCCCTGCGGCGGTGATGCGGGCGAGTATGTCGCCGTGGGGGCGCAGGCCCAGGTGTTCGGGCAGGTCGGAGAGGATCAGCCAGCCTTCGCCGCCCGGGCGCAAGTGGGCGGGCAGGCCGGAGAGGAAGGCGTGCAGCATGGACGAGTTCTCGTCGTAGACGCCGCTTTCGAGCGCCGAGGTAGGCGTGCCGGGGAGCCAGGGCGGATTGCACACCACGAGGTCGGCCTCGCCGTCCGGGAAGAGAGCCGGCCCTCGCACGGCGACAGATGACAGGCCCAGCCGATCGAGGTTGGCGCGGGCACAGGTCAGCGCGCGAGGATTGTTGTCCGTGGCGGTGATTCGCCGGAATCCACGGCGGCCCAGGATCGCGGCGAGCACGCCGGTGCCCGTGCCGAGATCGAAGGCTGTCTCCGCTCGTGCGGGTAGCGGCGCGGACGCGACCAGATCGACGTACTCGCCGCGGACCGGGGAGAACACGCCGTAGTGCGGATGGATGCGCTCCCCGAGTGCGGGCACGTACACGCCTTTCTCCCGCCATTGCGCCGCACCCAGCACGCCGAGCAACTCGGTGAGCGCGACCACCATGCGCCCGCGCGGCGCGCCGTACGCCCCGGTGCACGCGCGCCGCACATCGGGAGCGCGACGCAACGCCAGCGAATAGTCGTCTTCCAGCAACACGAGCAACTTGCCGAGCAGTTCCGCGCGCCGACGACGCGACGCGCGATACCGCCGGAACGCTTCGGCCGGATCGTCACCCAGCGGAGCCTTCCGCTCGACCCGCCGTCCCATCGCTCGCAGCAGCTGCCGCGCATTGTGGAAATCCCCGCGCCACAGCAGGCCGGTTCCTGCTCGCGCCGATCGACAAGCCGCGTCAGCGGTCGTCGAGTCGCTCACCACCACGATGGAATAGGGTGGCAGCGTGCCATTTTCGGAATGCCAGCGGGCTGTCCGGCAGGTCTTGTCCTCGGTCCAGGAAACGGTGGACACCGCGTACTCCTCGTGATCGAACGTGCAAAGGGCACGACGAGCACTTCGACGCGGGGTCGCGAAAGACCTGTGCGGCCAGCGCACAGGAGTCAGTAGGTCGTCTCTACGCCCGCGCCGAAGTGCGCGGGAAATCACCGAGAACCATCCCGAGTGTCATGGCCGGACCTTTCCGTAGGAGACATCCGAGTCTCCCACAGCGCTGCCCGGTAAGCCGAACCCTCGGGCAGGCACCGCTGAGGCCCGTTTCGGCGCGCAAGCGGCAAAGTGGCCCATCGGCTGCGGCAGGACCGGTCACAATGCCACTCTTGCACAAATCGGTACTACAGGTAGTACCATTGGTCAGTGGGTAAGCGTGAGAAGCTCCTGGCGAAGATGCGGGAATCACAAACCAACGTGAGCTACCAGGATCTCTACAACGTCTGCTGCGATCACTTCGGGCTCCCACGCCAAGAAGGCAGCAGCCATGCCGTCTTCAAGATGCCTTGGGCAGGTGACCCACGTGTAAATATCCAAAAGGGACGGGACGGGAATGCCAAGTCCTACCAAGTCAGGCAAGTGCTCGCAGCGATAGACAAGCTGCTCGAGATAGAAGCAAAGGAGGATGCCTGATGTCCGACCTGCACCACCTACCGGACTATACGCACTACGCGTACCGCGTCCTCTGGTCGTCCGAAGACCAGGAGTACGTCGGTCTGTGCGCGGAGTTTCCCTCGCTCTCGTGGCTGGCTCCGACGCAGGACGAGGCTCTCCGGGGCATCGGCGAACTCGTCCGCGACACCATCAAGGACATGGCGGTCAACAACGAAGTCGTGCCGCGCCCACTCTCGGAGCGCAGCTACAGCGGGAAGTTCATGGTGCGTATTTCCACTGAGCTGCACGCCAGGCTGGTACGGGAAGCCACCGAGATGAACGTTTCACTCAATCAGCTGGTCAACCAGCGGCTCGCGTCGCGCGGTTAGTCCCGGTCAGGCGAGGGGCCGGCGCCGAAGTACCCGACCCCTGCACGACCGGGCGAACCGCACCGCGTTCTGGCGGCTGAACCCCGTCAGGCCGCCCCGTTCGCCGGTTCGGCATGCAACCGGCGGAACTTGCTGCCGTGGAAGACGAGTGGGTCCACGTCGGTGCGGGTGGCGATGCGGTGGATGCGGAGGATGACGACGGCGTGGTCGCCCGCGGGGACATGGGCCTCTTGGACGCCCTCGATCCAGGCGGACGCCCCGTCGATGAACACGGCGTCGCCGGAACCTCGGTGCAGTTGGATGTCGCGGAAGCGGTCGCCGTCGCGGGCGCCGAGGGAGCGCGCGGCGGCCTGCTGGTCGGTGCCGAGCAGGCTGAGACCGAGGTGGCTCGCGGCGGCGAGCTTGGGCCAGGTGGCCGAGGAGTTCTGCACACAGAACGAGACCAGCGGCGGATCCAGCGAGACGGGAACGAACGTGCTCACCGCGAGACCGTGCGGGACGCCGTCGATCTCGGCGCACACCGCGACCACGCCGCTGGGGAAGTTGGCGAACGCGCGACGCAGACCGGCTCCGTCGGCGGGGAATTCGAACAGGTCATGCATGATTCGCAGCCTTCGAGCTGTGGGCCAGTGCCTGGGCGACCGAACGCCACCGACCACTGTACCGGTCGATGACGCCGTCCTCGGTGAATGTGCGATCGGACAGGTAGAGCCCGGGCAACGCGGCGGTGGCCCCGATTTCGACGAGCACGGGCTTCAACAACAGATCCGGCGCCAGCGCGTGCGCCGGTCCGGCGCCGAGCATCATCGGGACCGCGAGCACGCCTTCCAGGCCGGTCCCCCCTTCGAACTGTTCGAGGAACAGCTTCAGCAACCCGGTGTAGGTGGCCTTGAAGGTGGGGCTGGCGAAGACGACGAGTTCGGATCCGGCCACGGCGCGCACCGCATCGGCCACGGCCGGGTCACCCCAGCTGAGCAGGGCGGGACCGAACTCGACCAGATCGATCACGGTGGGCTCCACCTCCGGCCGCAGTCCCCGCGCCACCAAGGTGGCCGCGGTGAGCGTGCGTGAGGCGGGCTTCGGATTTCCGACGACGACAGTGACTGTCATTTCGTCTCCTTTCAGATCACCCCGTGGAGCGGAGGCGCGGCGTCGTGCAGCAAGGCCCGGCCGATGTGCTGGTACTTCCAGCGCACCGGATCGTGCAAAGTGTGCGTGCGCGCGTTGCGCCAGAAGTGGTGCAGATTGAGATCCGCTGCCGCGCTGCGCGTTCCGGCCACCTCGAACAGTGCGGCGGACACGTCGTTGGCGGCGCGGTCGGCGAGGACCTTGGCGGTCGCGACGGCCAGCGACGCCTGGGCGACGTTCGCGGCGCTCTGGTCGATCCTGATGGCCGCGTCCAACGTCCATCCGGCCGACGAGAGCGTGGCCTCCGCGGCGGTCACCGCGACGGACAGTTCACCGAAGCGCTGGATCAACAACGGGTCGTCGACCGCGTTCGCCACTCCCGCCTCGAACCACGGACGACTCTTCGTACGCACGAATTCCGTTGCCGCGGTGAGGGCTCCCCGGGCGATGCCGGTGTCGATGGCGGCGTGCAGCAACTGCGCGAAAGCGCCGTAGCCGGTGGGCGCGCGCACCGCGCCGGAGCGGGGAATCACCTGGTCACGCTCGACGAGCACCTCGTCGAAGGACACCGTTCCGCTGCCGGTGGTGCGCTGCCCCAGCCCGTTCCAGTCGTCCACGACCTGCACGCCGGGAGTGTTCGCGGGCAGGTAGGCGATGTACTCCCCGGGCTCGAGGCCGCTGCGTCCCTCGGGATCGTCCAGCCGGGTCAGCACCGCGAACAGGTCGGCGAACAGCGACCCGGTGCAGTAGTACTTCACGCCGTCCACCCGGAATCGGTCGCCGACCGGCCGCAACGTGGTCGAGATATCGGCGACGGTCGCGCCGCCCCGCTCGGATTGCGCGTTGGCGATGCGCCCACCGTCGAGCACCCGTCCGAAATACCGCTTCTGCTGCTGTGCCGTACCCGCAAGCCGCAGCAGGTTCACGTAGACGAAGTGGCTGTGCGGGATCTGCGCGATATTGGGGTCGGCCGTGGCCAGAATCCGCGTTACTTCCGCGACCACGCTCGGCGGCAGGTCCGCGCCGCCGTAGGCCGCCGGGACGGTGACCGCGAGCAAACCGCTGGCCGCCAGCCGCTCGACCTCCGGGAACGGCAGCACACGATCCCGGTCACGCTCCGCGGCCCCCGACGCGAAGTCGGCCGCGAGCCGCTGCGCGACCGCGAACGCCTGTGCCGCCGACAGGATGCGATCGGCGGCGACCGCGGTCATCAGTTCACCGCCGCGACGGGCCGCTGCGCGGCTTCCAGCTCGCGTACCAGCGGGAGCACCTTCGCGCCGAAGTACTCGATCTCCTCCTGGAAGTGCAGGAAGCCGCCGAGGATCAGGTCGACGCCGAGCTGCTTGTAGGCGACGATCCGCTCGGCCACCTGCTCCGGCGTGCCGATCAGCTGGGTGCGGAAACCGTCGTTGTACTGCACCAGGTCTTCGAAGGTGGAGTCGGCCCACATGCCCTTGCGGTCCTGGGTGGACGCGCCCGCCTGCTGCACCGCGTCGCGGAAACCCTCCACCGCGGGCTTGTTCGCCTTCGCGATGATCTCGCGCAGGGTGTCGCGGGCTTCCTTCTCGGTGTCGCGGGCGATGATGAAGCCATTGAGCCCGAATTTCACCTCGCGGTCGTGGGCGCGGGCGACGGCGCGCAGGTCGTCCAGCTGTTCGGTGACGCCGTCGAAGTCCTTGCCGTTGGAGAAGTACCAGTCGGCGTAGCGGCCGCCGTTGCGCCGGGCTGCGGTCGAGTTGCCGCCTTGGAAGAGTTCGGGATTCGGCCGCTCGGGGCTGTTCAGCGGCTTCGGCTTCAAGGTGAAGTCCCGGATGCGGTAGAAATCGCCGCCGTAGTTCACGTTGTCCTCGGTCCAGATCTTGCGGATCACCTCGAGGAATTCCGCGCTGCGGCGGTAGCGCTCGTCGTGCTCGAGCCAAGGCTCGCCGAGCGCGGTGAATTCGCCGGCGAACCAGCCGGACACGACGTTGATGGCGAACCGGCCATTGGACAGGTGGTCGGCGGTGGCACCGAACTTCGCCAGCACCGCAGGGTGCCACAGCCCGGGATGCACCGCCGCGATGACCTTCAACCGTTCGGTCGCGCCGAGCAGCGCGAGGCTGAACGAGGTCGATTCGTGCTGGTACTCGGCGCCGTAGGAGGCGGTGTAGCGCACCTGGGACAGCGCGTAGTCGAAGCCGTTGTTCTCCGCGGTCTGCGCGAGCTTCTTGTTGTACTCGAAATCCCAGCCGGTGCGCTGTTCGATGTCGCTGGTGACCAGTCCCCCGCTGACGTTGGGCACCCAGTAGGCGAATCGGATCTGCTCGGCGATCTGCTCCGTGGTCATAGCTGCTCCATGGTTTCCGGGGGTAGCCGTCGGATCGGAGGCCGGACGCCACGCGTGCGTCCGGCGCTCCTTCCACTCCAGCACCGGCACCCGATAGGGACGAGGTTTTGAATCTGTGCGATTCGGATCAGGCGTCGGCGAGGGCAGGCGAGTAGGTCGACCTGGCGAATTCGCCCGCGGGGGCGAAACGGCCGAGCAACGCGGCGGCGTCCTCGCCGGTGACCCGCGTGATGAACTCGTCGACCGCTTCCGGCGAGTCGACCGGCAGGAACGGCTGCGGCCGGTGCAGCAAACCGACCAGCGCCGAAGCGAACGCCGGGTCGACGGCCGCCGCGGCGAAGAACGCGTTGCCGACCTCGGCCAGCTCGGGATCGCTGAGAAACAGCCTGGTGACCTTGTTGGCGGCGTCGGCGCGCGCGGCCAGGAACGCGGCGTATTGCTTCGCGATCCACGCCTCGTCGAACGGTCCTTCGTGCACAGCGGCCGCCGCGACCAACCGCTGCGCCTGGATGAGGCCGCTCTGCGCGCCCTGCCCGGCGATCGGGTCGTAGGCGATGGCGGTATCGCCCAGTGCGGCGACCACATGCCCGCCCGCGGTGCGCCCGACACCGGACCGCACCACCGGGCGCACCGCGCCCTTCAACCACGAGTGCGGATCCTCCGGGATGGTCTTGGTGGCCAGCACCTCCGGCAGGTCCCAGTCGATGTAGTCGCGGTAGAGATCCTGCACGATCCGGTGCGCCGACTCCGCGGAGTCCGCCGCGGCGAAACGCTTCTCCCAATCGCTGCCGGGACGCGCCCAGCCGAGGAACGCCCAGCTCGGCCCCGCGTCCTTGTGCAGGTACGGGCCCCACCACCCCTCACCCTGGTCAGCGAGGATGGAGAAACCGCTGTGCGCGCCGCCCGCGACGCTGCGATGTGCGAAGACGTTCTCGTCGTGGCCGAGTCCGGTCACGACGACGGTGAGCAGCGAGCGCTGCGGCGCGTCGTAAGGGGTGCGCTGCGCGTCGACGGGGAACAGGTCCGAAAGCCCGCCACGTCCGGTCGCGACCAACGTGAGGTCGCTGGCGGCGGCGATGCCGTCGAGTGTCTCCGGCGTCACCGGCTCGACCACGAATCGGCCGCCGCGCTCGAGGAACGCGGTCAGTCGCTCGTCGGCCTTGAGCCGGGTGTCCACCGCGACGCCGACGTATCCGTCGAAATGACCGTCGAATTGGATCAATTCGGGACGGTCGGGGCCGGGTCCGGCGATGCGCACGCTCAAGCCGGTGTGCCGGGGCGCCCGCGCGGTGTAGCTGTCCAATCCGAGCGCGGCCTCGGCCTGCTGGGTCTCACCGAATTCGAGGGCGGTGCCGGTGGCGGGCACGTCGTCGCGCAAAGCGCGCTGATCGCGCTCGCTGTAGAGGGTGACGTCGAAACCGGCGTCGAGGAGTCCTAGCGCCGCAGTGACGCCGGTCTGTCCGGCACCGATAACCGCGGCCGAACGAGTGGAACGGGAAACGGATTGCTGCGAAGTCATGCAGGGATGATGCGATGGTCGCCCGGTGCTCGCGGAGTGTTGCGATCATCGAGAATCAATGGGCAGACAGCGAATTCCCAACGCGTACCATTCGGGCCATGTCGTTCGTCGTCGCCGACCTGACCGGAGACCGCGCCGAGCAGTACCGGCAGCTCGCCGCCCAGGCCGAAGCGCTGGTGGCGGGCGAAACCGACCGCATCGCCAACGCCGCCAATCTCGCCGCCCTGGTCTTCCACGCGCTGCCCGATGTGAATTGGGTGGGTTTCTATTTCTATGACGGCCGGGAACTCGTCGTCGGCCCATTCCAAGGCAAACCGGCGTGTGTGCGCATCGCGTTGGGGAAAGGTGTGTGCGGCACCGCGGCGCAGACCAGGGCCACCCAACTCGTGCCCGACGTACACGCATTCGACGGGCACATCGCGTGCGACGCCGACACACGTTCGGAAATAGTCGTCCCGCTGGTCCGGGATGATGTGCTGATCGGAGTATTCGATCTCGATAGTCCGCTGCCCGAGCGCTTCGACGAAATCGATCGGGCGGGGCTGGAGGCGATAGCCGAGATATTCCTCGCCGCGATCTGATTCGCGGACCCGAAATACCGGAGGGCGCCGGACCACGAGGGCTCCGGCGCCGTCCGAGCATGTTAGTTCGCCTCGACCGTCGCTCCCGGCCGCGAGACGGTGTCCGGCAGAGCCGTCGATCCCGCACCGCCCAGCCGGTAGCTCGCCCCCCGGTGGTCGGCGGGCAACCGGTCACCCGCGCCGAACAGCGCGTTGCGCAGTGTGCCGGGCGCGTACTCCTCGGCATACGCGCCTCGGGCCGTCAGCACCGGGACCACGTGGCGAACGATGTCTTCGAACGTTCCGGGTGTGATCGCGTAAGCCAGGTTGAAGCCGTCCAAGTCGGTCTCGGCGGCCCACTCCTGGAGGAGGTCGGCGACCGTCTCCCCGGAACCGACGAACACCGGGCCCATGCCGCCGATACCGGCCCACTTGCCGATGTCGCGGACGGTCCATTCCCGCCCGTCGTCGTCGAACTCCTGGAACGCCGCCACCGCCGACTGGATCGCGTTGCTCTCGACTTGGCCGATCGGGTCGTCGAGGTCGTAGCGGGACAGATCGATGCCCATCCAGCCGGACATGAACACCAGCCCGCCCTCGACGCTCGCGTAGGACAGGTACTCCTCGTGCTTGCGCCGCGCCGCATCGTCGGTCGCGTCGGTGACGATCGTCGCGAGCGCGTAGACGCGCGCCGCGTCACGGCTGCGTCCCGCCGCCTCCAACGCGTCTCTGATGCGGGAAACGGTCTGCGCGAGCACCCGTTTCGACGGACCGGCGATGAAGATGGCCTCGGCGTTCTCGGCCGCGAACCGCACGCCGCGCGGCGACGCGCCCGCCTGGTAGATCACCGGCGTCCGTTGCGGCGACGGCTCCGACAGGTGGATGCCCGGCACGGTGTAGTGCGTGCCGCGATGACCGATGTGGTGCACCTTGGCCGGGTCCACGTAGACGCCCGCGGCCGCGTCGCGGACCACCGCGTCGTCCTCCCACGAGCCTTCCCACAGCTTGTAGAGCACTTCCAGGTACTCGTCGGCCTGGTTGTAGCGCTCGTCGTGGTCGAGTTGGTCGGCCGCGCCGAAATTGCGCGCTGCCGAAGGCAGGTAGCCGGTCACCACGTTCCAGCCCAACCTGCCGTTGGTGAGATGGTCGAGCGTCGACAGCCGCCGGGCGAACGGGTAGGGATGCTCGAATCCGGTGCCGGTGGTGATGCCGAACCCGAGATGCTCGGTCACCGCGGCCATGGCGGAGACCAGCAGCAGCGGGTCGGCCACCGGGATCTGCGCGCCTTGCCGCAGCGCGGCGACGTCGTTGCCGCCGTAGACGTCGTAGGTGCCCAGCACGTCGGCGATGAAGATGCCGTCGAAGCGGCCGCGCTCCAGCAGCTTCGCCAGCTCGGTCCAATAGCCGAGTTCCTTGTAGCGATGCGACTGGTCGTCCGGATGCCGCCACAGCCCGGGTGACTGATGGGCGACACAGTTCATGTCGAAGGCGTTGAACCGGATCCGGCGGGTCACCGCGCGGCTCCCGCGGCCGGAGTGCGTTCGCCCGCGCTCCACGCGAACGGCAGATCGGCGCCGTTGAGCAGGTGATCACCGATCGCGCGCGCCTTTTGGATCGCCGGATTGTGCACCGAGATGGTGCGGGCGTTGCGCCAGTGTCGATCCAACCGCAGCTGTTCGGACACCACCGAAGCGCCGCCCACCTCGAACAGCAGCGACGTCGCGGGCAGCACCAGATCGATGACGGCGAGCTGCGCCCGAGCCGCCGCGAGTTCGGCGGCGACCAAGGCGCTCTCGTCCTTCGCGCCGCTCGCCAGCACCCCGTCGAGCACGTCGGCGACGGCGAGCACACTGGCTTCGGCGGCGAACGCGGCCGCCGAAAGGCGCCCGATCACCTGCTGCACCAGCGGATCGTGCCGCGGCAGATCGGCGGCGGAGTGGGTGTAGCCGCGGGTGCGCGCCGCGACCCATTCCCGGATGTCGCGTTCGGCGCGCTTGGCGATGCCCGCGAGCACCGCGAGCTGGACCAGTTGCAGGTAGGAGGTCGCGTAGGTGGGGCCGGGCGCGCCGTAGCCGGGACCGAGGATCCGGTCCTCGGTCACCACCACGTCGGTGAATTCCGTGGTGCCGCTGGCCGTCAGCCGCTGACCGAAGCCGTCCCAGTCGTCGTGCTGACGCACTCCCTCGGCGTTCGCGTCCACCAGGACCCCCACCCGCTCACCGTTCCGGTCGGCGGCCGCCAGGATGTAGTCCGCGTACAGCGATCCCGTGCTGTAGTACTTCACGCCGTTGAGCAGCCAACGCCCGCCGTCCTCGGTCAGCGTGGTGCGGTAACGGTCCACCGCGCCGACGCCCGGTTCGGTGATCGCGTTGCCCACCAGGGTGCCTTCGGCCACCGCGCGCAACCAGCGCCCACGCTCCGGCCCCCGCTCGGCCAGCAGTTGGTCCTCGACGAACGAGAAGTGCACCCGCAGCGCCTGCGGCAAGTTGGATTCGGCGGCGGCGAGTTCGATGAGCAAGCGGAACAGCTGCCGGACGGTGACGCCGTATCCGCCGAGCTCGACCGGAACGCGCAGCGCGCCGAATTTCGCCGCGCGCAACTCGCCGACCTCGTGGTAGGGCAGGGTGCGATCGATTTCCCGTGCCACGGCGCCCTGGGCGATCCGGTCGAAGATCGGGCCGAAGATCGCATCCAGTTCGGCATCGGTAGTGGATTGGGCCTCGGTGGTCGTCATCAGCCCACGATCGCGCACCCCGCCCGGTCGCTCACGGGTTGCACGCAGCGCGATCGGAATGCTGGCCCGACGTGATCCGTCCCGGACCGCCCGACCGGCCCGGAAATCCGTTTTCGGCGACTTACCAAGGCCCCATGCCCACCGCTACAGTCGCGGCGTGAGTGGTTCGCGGTACTCGTTCACGGCGGAAGTGTGGGAGCACAAGGGGGATGCCGCCTGGCATTTCGTGTCGCTGCCCGAGGACGTGGCCGATGACATCGAGGAGCGCTACGCGCACCGGTCCGGCGGGTTCGGCGCGGTGCGGGTGCATGTGGTCGTAGGCGGCAGCCGCTGGTCCACTTCGTTGTTCCCGGACAAGTCGCGGGCGACCTACGTGCTGCCGATGAAGAAGGCGGTCCGGGTCGCGGAGGGGTTGGAAGCGGGGTCGACCGCGCTGATCGAGCTCACCGTCGCACTGTGAGGGCGGATCGCACACGCGTCCGCGCGGAGCTCAGTATTCGATCGGGCGACCCGAAACCCGTCCCGCCGCGGCATCGCGCTTGCTCGCGCGTCGCTTGACCGCCACCACCACGATCACCAGTACACCGAGCACCACGCCACCGAAACCCAAGGCGAGCCCGCCGAGCAGGGCGCCGACGAACGACGAGCCGAGACCTTGGCCGACGGCTACCGTCACCTCTGAGCTACCGGCTGTGGTCACGCGGTAGCCGCCCGGCTTTCCGGCCTCGAACGAGAAGCCCGCCCGTCCCTCGTGCCCGCCGAAGGAATAGGTGATGGTCGCGTCGTACTTCCGCAACTCCACGTGCTTGCCGTCCGGGTCGAGCACCCGCAGGTTGACCGTGCCGGGAGTGCTCCGGGACGACGCCCCGGAGTACTCGACGTACACGGTGTATCCGCCGGACTCGGCCAGATTCACCACGCCGGAGCCGGGCACCTTGACCCGCTGGAAGTCATCGATCCGGCCCGAGGTCTGCAGGAAACCGAAGGCACCGAGCACGATCCCGCCGATGATGCCGAGGGCGATCAGCGCGCCGCCCAGCGCGAACCAGCGACCGGACGGGGTGATCGGTTGCGGGGCGGGTGCTCCCGCCGAGCTCGGCGATGTCGGGAAAGGCGGCTGTGACACGGTCGGATCCTCGGCTTCTGGTCGACACCCGCGCCGACGTAGCGTCAGCGTACGGTTTGCCGCACCGCCTCGCTACGCGAATCGTCGGCCGCCGCACCGCGACGGCGACCGCCGATCTCTCAGCGCGGCTGGGCCGCCGACATGCACTCGCTCGCGATGCGACCGCTGGCAGCGCGCGCCTTGTCCGCGTCCTCCTTGCTCATGCCCAGTGTTTCCTGGTTGGGAGCCTTGGTGTCGTACTCGTCGCTGATCATGATCCGCAGTCCGTCCTGCGAGATCCCCTGGCCGACGAACACCTTCGCGGCGCAGTCGGCCAGCTCCTTGTTCTTGAGGCCCTTGTCCTGCAACGACTTGGCGAGATCGGCCTGCGTCACCGTGGGCGCCGCCGTCTCTTCGTCACTGCCGCATGCCGCGAGCACCGGCAGCGCGATCAGCGCCGCGGCGATCATGCAGATCCGCACCTGACTCCTCTTCCTCGACTGACCACTGTCGGTGGCGTGGGCCACCATAATGCCGTCCGGCGTTCGGCGGTAGTCCGCGGTGACATGAGCGCGCCGAGAACGAGCGACCCGGCACGGCGGTCGCGGTCACAACTCCACGAATCGGCCGGGCCGGGAGTTGCCATCGGCGTACTTTTCCGGCAGCACGTAGAGCGACGCGCTGGAGGGATCCGGATCCCATGCGACACCGCCTTCGACGTTCTTGTCCGGACGCGCCAACGGCAGACCGGACGCATCGGTGGCGTGCGTGAACGTTGTGCCGGAACCCCCGTACATCGGCACATCGACCCCGTGATGGCGCAGGCGCGTGCCGACCAGCCTGCCTGCGGTACCTTCCTCGGCGGCGATACCGCAATTGTGGAACAGCACGTCTCCGCCACGAGACCGCAACAACGACCAGAAATCCGGATTGGTGGCGAGATAGTCACCCATGACGTGTCCGTTGACGGCCACCTTCAGGTACTTCGGTTCGCCGGTGGGTTCTCGGCCCACCTGGATGTTGAAAGTGAACCGGTGCTTGTTTCCGTGCCCGCGGATGTGTATCGGCTTATCGTTCGGTCGATCGGGGTGGTACCAGTCCGCACGCACAGCCGTTGTGTACTCGCGATCGAACCACTTGCCCTGCCCCTCCCAATCTCGGATGGCGTCGTCGTTCGCCACCTCGTACTCTCGCTCGAGCCTGACGTCGCGGGCCTTGGCCCATGTGCTGTGTTGTGCGTAATCCGGGGGTTTCGAGTTGAACGACAGTCCGCTGGGCCGCCCTTCGACATCCTCGAGAATGTCGTACGACACGGCGTCGCCACGGAACCACAGTCTGGGACTGGGAATCTCACCGCGTTCCAGGCGCGCCCGGCGTTCGGCCTTCGGTACCCACTCGACACCGGGAAACCAAAGGATTCGCTGGCCGGCGGCTCGATCGGCTTCGGCCAGAGCTCTGGCTTGATCCCGCAGCCGCCACGCCGTTTCCCGGAGCAGTTCGCCATAGGAGCGGCTGGACGAGTCGATGTCCCGTGCGAGTCGAGCAGCCATGTGGCAGAACAACTCTGCCGGTTGGGCGAGGGCCACGGCACACCCTTCGAGATTCACGGCTTCGGCAAAGTGGTTGACCACCCTACCAGCGAACGTTCGCCGATCGGCCGAATTCAGAGATCCATCGCCGCACGCAGCGCGGTGTCGAGCCGCTCCAGGGTGTCGGTGTCCACCACGTCCACCCGCTCGGCCAGCCAACCACGGAAGATGCGCCCGATGTTGCCGGCGTGCACCCAGCCGTGTTCCTCTACCGGAACCGCGAGGATGTCCTGCGGATCGTCCTCGATCACCTCGGCCGCGATCAGCCAGGGGCGCGGTGATTCATTGATGCCGTCACTGCTGATGAGCACGACCGTTCGGCGACGCGGCGAACCATGCGGGTTGTAGATCCACAGCTCACCCCGACGCACGCATCTCCTCCTCGGCGGCCGCCAGCTCGGCCGCGTCCGCGGCGGCCTCGGCGGTCACGTCCGACACCGGACCGACCCCGGTGCGCACGGCCTCCCGTCGCGCGGCCTTCGATATCCAAGCCGACGGCGACATTCCCGCGCGAGCCGCCGCCTGTTCGGCGTACGACCAGGCGGCTTCGTCCAGCGAAAGGGTGACCTTACGCGTTGCCATACCAATTATCCTACCGACAGCGCCCAGCCCTCGCCACACGGTCCGCGATCCCAACTGACGACAGGTGACTGCTGTTAGGGTTGGCGCATGACGACGTTGCACCATCACCGCGTCGGCGCGGGCGAGCCGCTCGTGCTGGTCCACGGGGTCGGAAGCCGATGGCGGGTGTGGGAGCCGATCATCGACACACTGTCCGCGTCGTACGAAGTGATCGCGGTCGACCTGCCCGGCTTCGGCGGATCGACGCACCCCCTCGCGCACAACACGGTACCGAATCTCACCGAGGCGCTCGCCGAATTCCTCGCGGCGCAGGGCATCGAACAACCGCATCTCGCGGGCAACTCGATGGGCGGGCTGATCACGCTCGAGCTGGGCGCCCGCGGGCTGGCCCGCTCGGTGACCGCTTACTCGCCGATCGGGTTCTGGGACACCGCGGGCCGGGTGTGGTGCCAGCAGTCGCTGGGCAAGTCGCGTGCGCTGGCGCGCAAGCTGCGTCCCGCCCTTCCGTCCGTCCTCGGCACCGCCGCGGGCCGGACCGTCTTCCTCTCGCTGGTCTTCGGCAAACCATGGGCGCTGGATGCGAAGGTGGCGCTGGACACCGCACTCGGCGCGGCGGACGCGGCCGGATTCGACGAGGCGATCGCCTCGTTCACCGACGTCCCGCCGCTCGAAATCCGTGCGCTTGCCGACATTCCGGTGACGATCGCCTGGGGTAGTCGCGACATCCTGCTCACCTACGCGACCCAGAGCCGCAGGGCGCGCAGCGTTCTACCGGACGCCGAGCACGTCACGCTGCACGGCAGCGGGCACACGCCGTTCTTCGACGACCCGGCGGGCTGCGCACAGGTCCTGCTGGAGACGATCACCCGTCGGCGGTAGGCGTCTGCCCGTTACGGTCCGCGGGCGGGTCGAGCAAGGTGTCGGCGGCCGCCGTGCCGAGCAGGACGCGCACGGCGTTGCCCCACCGGTACCGCAGAATCCGGTTCCGGGACATGTCACCGGTGAGCAACACGCGCAGGGCCTGGCCGGTCATGATCTCGATGGTGAACTCGGTGATCGTCGGCACCCGGGGGTCGTCGGGGAACTCGCGCCGGAAGCTGTCGCGAATGCTGGTGTGCATCAGCTCGAACAGGCGGACCTCCAACGGAAGGAACGCCGCCCGCAGTTCCGGATCGGTCCGCGCGCCCACCCACATCTCCAGCGCCGCCCAGAACGACGGGCCGCTGAGCATCCGCATGGTCAGCTCGACGGCCGTCTCCAACCGGTCCGCGTCGTCCGGAATGGCCTGGAATTCGCTTGTCAGCTGGTCGAATCGGCGACGCGCCACATGCTCGACGGCGCCGGCGAGCAGGTCGGCTCTGGTGGGGAAATAGTGCTGCAACGTCCCCCGCGGCACGCCCGCCCGCTTCTGCACCTCGAGCGTGGTCGTGCCCGCGTAACCGACTTCCACCAGACTTTCCACCGCCGCGTCCAGCAACCGCGCGCGCATCCGCTCCCTGCGCTGCGCCTGCGGCTGCCGGACGTGTCCCGGCCCGCCCCTCAGCGGCCCTGCCACTGCGGCTCGCGCTTCTGCACGAACGCCAGCGCGCCTTCGGCGGCGTCCTTGGAAATCAGTGCGGGCAGGGCGATCTCGCCCTGCTTCGCGAACGCCTCCGCGACCGGCCAATCCGGCGACTCGTCGATGATCCGCTTGCTCGCGGCCACCGCGAGCGGTGCGGCGGCGACGATCTCGGCCGCGAGTTCGAGCGCCACCGACAGTGCCGCGCCCGGATCGGTGACCCGGTTGACCAGGCCCAGCTGATAGAGCCGCTCGGCGCCGATCCGGCCCCCGGTGAGCGCGAGTTCGGCGACGATGCTGCGCGGCAGCCGCTGGGTCAGGCGCAGCACGCCACCGCCCGCGGCCACCAGGCCGCGCTTGACCTCGGGAATGCCGAACTGCGCGTCGCGTGCCGCGACGATGAGATCGCCTGCCAGGGCGAGCTCGAATCCACCGGCCAGCGCGAAGCCCTCGACCGCGGAGATCATCGGCTTCGCCGGGGGCTTCGCCGTGATGCCGAGCGGACCGCGGCGCTGCGTCATCGGCATCTCGCCCTTCGACGCGGCGACGAGATCCATTCCCGCGCTGAAGGTTCCGCCCGCACCGGTGAGCACCAGCACGCGCGCCGCGGCGTCGGCTTCGAACTCGTCGACGGCGGCCTCGATGGCCTGCGCGGTGGCCAGGTTGATCGCGTTGCGCGCCTGGGGACGGTCGACCGTCAGCACGGTGATGGCGTCGCGCCGCTCGATCAGGATCGAGTCGTTCATCGGGCGCTCCTCTCGGTGAGCAGGGTGAACGTGTCCGCGGCGAGCTCGGCGTCCGCGCCGAGCGGGTCGCCCGCGGTGAACGCCGCGAGGGTGTCGGCATCCGACGCCCGGACCAGTATGCGGGTCCCCGCGGGCGTCAGCGCGCTCACCACAACGGCTTCCGGCTCGTCGGCGCGGTCGGGCGCGGGGCCTTTGCGGTAGGCCACGGTGTAGGACTCGACCGTGGCGGGACCGGTGTACCCGGGCGCCGGTTCGCGCCGCGCCGCGGGCACTTCCGCCTCGATCGCACGGAACAGCCGCTCGGGCGGCCTGGCCGAGTACACACCGATACCGTGCTTGGTGCTGTACCAACCGAGCGCCGTCGCCAGACCGTAGGCGTCGGGTTCCGCGCGCAGGATGCCGGACAGCGTCGCGATCGAGTGCGTCGTGTAGTTGTTGCCCGGCCCGCCCGCGAAGGTCAGGCCACCGGTCACCGACAGCGGCCGGGACGGATCATCGATCCGCAGGCCGAGTTCCTCCGCCGCGATCTGCACCGCGACCGGGAAGCACGAGTAGAGGTCGATGTGCGCGACATCGTCTATCGCGATGCCCGCCGCACCGAGCGCCGCTTTGCCCGCGGCGGCGATGGCGGGCGAGCGGGACATGTCCGCGCGCTCGGAGACGAACCACTCGTCGGTCGCGGTGGCACCCGCGTGCGGGAACACCCAGTGGTCCCGTGGCACACCGGCGGCGTCGGCGGCCGCCGCGCTGCACAGGATGAGCCCGGCTCCCATGTCGACGGTCAGGTTCGCGACCATCAGTTTCGGGTACGGCGTCGACACCATCCGGTTGGCCGGCGCGGGCGTCACGAGGTCGGCCGCGGACTGCGCGGTGGGCTGCCACGCGTACGGATTGCGCGCCGCGATCTCCGACAGCCGCGACCACAAGGCACCGATCCGCTCGTTGTGCGCGGCCGCGCTCGACCCGAGTCTGTGGCGCAGCGCCGTTTCCATGAGCGCGTAGAAATACACGGGGCCCCACAGGCCCGCGGCGGTCTCCATATCCGAGTTCGGGCCGCGATCGGAGCCGATGATCTCGTCGGGGCCCACGTCCTCGGGTTGATCGGGCCAGTCCACCGCCGTGCCGGTCCGCGCGGCCGCCGTCCCCGAGTACACCGCTTCGGCCCCGGTGAGCAGGGCGACGTCCGAGCGGCCGTCGGCGATGGCCTGGGCGACGCTGTTGAGTAGCCGCTGCGGCGCGTCACCGCCGAAACGCACCGACTGCACGGTTCTTCTCGGGGTGACGCCGAGGTCGGCCGCGACGAGCGCGCCCAAGTCGCCGTAGGGGCGGCTGACCGGGGCAACGGCGGCGATCAGATCGGCCGACCGCAGCAGCCGGTCGCCGACGCCGCTGTCGGCGCCCGCCCGGCGCAGCGACTCGGCGGCGAGTTCGACCGGACCGGGCAGGCCCGGCTCACCCGGTCGGTGTACGACCTGCCCGGCGCCGACGAGCACCGGCGTTCTCGGGTCCATTCCGGCTGGCAGCATGTGTCCTCCGCTCCAGAACCGTCAACATTGACGGTAACTCGAGTCCGATTAGAGCAGAGGCCGCGGCCTCCGGCAACAGCGCGCGCGGCACAACTGACTCGTGAGTAAGATTCGGGAATGGGCACCAACATCGCCGTGCGGTTCGACGACCATCGCGCGTACGTCACGCTGGACCGGCCGGACAAACACAACGGCCTGACCATCGACATGCTCAACGGGTTGGTTGCCAGCGCGAAGCTGGTAGCTCGTCGCAGCGATGTGCGGGCGGTGATTCTGTCCGGCAACGGACCCAGCTTCAGCAGCGGACTGGACGTCGCCGCAGCCACCAGCGACCCTCTGGCAATCGTCCGCAACTTCGTTCCCCTGCCCTGGCGCGGCACGAACGCCTTCCAGGAGGCGTGCTGGGCTTGGCGCCGCCTGCCCGTGCCGGTGATCGCCGCCGTACACGGGCGCTGCTACGGCGGCGGGCTGCAACTCGCGCTCGCGGCGGACGTCCGTTTCGCCACTCCCGACGCGGAGTTCTCCGTCATGGAAGTCAAGCACGGCCTGGTTCCGGACATGACCGGCGCGGCGACGCTGTCCAGGTTGATCGGCATGGACAAAGCCCTCCTGCTCGCGATGACCGCGGACACCGTGGACGCGGCCTACGCCGCACGGATCGGCTTGGTCACCGAGCTGGCGCCGGACCCCGTCGCCGAGGCCGAGAAGCTCGCCGACCGCCTCGCGACGAGGTCGCCCCACGCGGTCGCCGCCGCCAAGCGACTCTTCGAGAAGTCGTGGGCAGCATCCACCCGGCGAACCCTCGCCGTCGAGCGCGCGACCCAATTCCCGTTGATCATCCGTAAGGCGATCGGCCGCTCCCCAGCAAGATAGCTACAAATTTGCCAATCTGTCGGAGAAGGCTCCTCGCGACCGGTTCCACTGCTAGCATTTGCACGATTTGCCAGCCAGTCGACTAGTGGTGCGAGGCACGCTGCGAAGGGTCTGTGTATCGCGGGACGTCTGTGTTTCGCACCGCTCTCGGGAAGAAACCGGAGGGCTCACAGACAGTGCTCAAGACCGCATCCTTCCTGCTCTCGGCGCTGACGGGCGTCTCGGCCCTGCTCTTCACGGCGACTACCCCCGCCATCGCCAATCCGAACGCCATCAATCCGATTCCCGTGCTCAATGGCACGACCGGATTACCGAATCTGCTCGGCCGCACCAAGGCGGTCTTCCAGGTGACCGGCATGGCCAGCCCGAACAACACCCAGACCTACAACGTCCTCGGCACCGATCTCGGGATCATGTGGGACAACGGGCACGGCGAAATGCTCACCGCGTTCGGCGACACCGCGGGCGTCGGATTCCCCAATCTGCTCGCGGGCAGCATGTGGGCCTGGCGCAGCAATATCCTCCTGCGCAGCCACACCACCGATCCGGCCGAGGGCATCTTCTTCGACAGCGTGGTGCGCGACGTATTCGGCCAGGCGCGCGACTTGATTCCCAGCCCGAAGATTCCCTTCCTGGAGATCAGCCGGATCCCCACCGCGGGCATCTCGGTCGACGGCGTGCAGTTCATGAGCTTGATGTCGGTGAAGACCTGGGACGACGTCGGCCAGTGGAGCACCAATTTCTCCGGACTCGCCGTCTCCGGGGACAACGGCGAGACCTGGGCCGAACTGCCGGAAACGCGGCGGAACAACGAGGGTGGGAACGCCAACTTCCAGATGAACGCCTTCCTCTCGGACGGCGGATACATCTATGAATACGGCACGCGGTCCGGACGCAATCACACCGCCCACGTCGCCCGCGTGCGTGCGCAGGATATCGCGAATCTCGCCGAATACGAATACTGGGACGGCCACGCATGGCGAAAGAACGACGTGAATGCCGCGGCGCCGATCATGTTCGGCGTCGGCGAGCTGTCGGTGATGTATAACGCCTATCTCGGCCAATACATTTCGCTCACCACCGACCGATTCAACTCCGTGGTGATGCGGCGGGCGTCCTCGCCGGTCGGCCCGTGGAGCGAACCCGAAGTATTGATCGACACTCGGGAATTGCCCAGCGCCTACGCACCCTCGATCTTCCCCTACCAGACCGGGCGCGATCTGTACTTCCTCACGACGGTGCACAGCCAGTACAACGTCCTGCTGATGCGCACCACGCTGTAGTCCGGAACGGCGATCCGACGCGGTACTTGACCTCAACATTAGTTGATGTATGAGGCTGCACCGCGTTGGATCGTTCGCATTTCCGGGAGGCACCATGCTCAACACCACCGTCGACGTCCGCGCCTGGCTGCGCGACAACGCCGTCGCGATCGACAGTTCCGATCCGGACGCCTCCGGCGCGGATCTCGACACACTGATCGCGCGGCTGGGCGCCGCCACCGTGGTCGGTCTGGGCGAGTCGACGCGGTTCTCCCGGCAGACCTTCGGGGTGCGCGAGCGGTTGTTTCGCGGACTGGTCGAACGGCATGGCTTCCGCGCGCTCGCCATTCAGGACAGCGCGCGCTCCGGCGAGCGCTGGGACCGGTTCGTCACCGACGGCGCCGGCGACCCGGAAACCGTGCTCGCCGGCGCCTGGCGGCCATGGCGCACCGAGGAATCGGTGGCCACGTTGCGATGGATCCGCGCGTACAACCTGGCGCATCCGGACGACCCGGTGCGCATCTTCGGCGTCGAACCGCCGCATGCCGAGCCGAGCGACTACGACGCGGTGCTCGACTATGTGCGCCGGGCAGCTCCCGACCGGTTCGCCGCGATCGAGGCGCACCTCGCCCCGATCCGCACCGCACACCAGGTCGACGAGCATGTCCAGCGTCACCATGGCACCCACCCCGGCCGCCCGTTCGTGGAGCACGCCGAGGATGCCCTCGCGCTGCTCGCGGAGTTGCCGGACACGAGCGAGCGCACCACGGCGCTCGGCCACGCCCGCCTGATCCTCGACTTCCACCGGCAGAGCGTCGCCAACCGAGGATTCGCCCGGGACGAACGGCCCGCCGCGGAAAGGGTGCTGGAACGGCGACGCTCGACCGGCGCCAAGATCGTCTACTGGGACGGGCTCGCGCACACCAGCGGTCTTCCGATCGTGCTCGGCTCGACCGAATTCCGCGGTACCGGAAGTCATTTGCGCGCTGAGCTGGGTGACGGGTACGTGTCCGTCGGTATCGGCTTCCACCACGGCGATCTCGGCGCGACCGTGGCGCCCGACCCGCAGCCGGACTTGGTCGATGCCGCACTGGGTGCGGTCGAACTCCCGGCCTATTACGTGGACTTGCGCGCCTCTGCGCCGGAACCGGTCCGCGAGTGGCTGACCGGCCCGGCGAAGCTGCGCACCATCAGCGGCGTCTACGACCCGGCGGCCGACGCCACGGCGAACATCCGGCTCGCCTCGCTCGTCGACGCGTTCGACGTGCTGATCCACCTGCGCGAGACCACGCCGGTGCACTGGCTCTCGCAGGTATCGGACTGACTCGGGCAACCCCCGGAGTACGGGCCGCGCGATCAATAGACTCGAGATATGGACGCGGCCGACTGGGACGAGCGCTACGCGCAAACGGAATTGGTCTGGGGGGCACCGCCGAACAACACCGTGGTGGAGCACGTCTACGGGTTGGAACGCCGTGCGCCCCTGCAGACCACACCCGAGGGCGAGGCGCCGGAGCTCCCCCGCGCGCTCGACTTGGCGTGCGGGGAGGGCCGCAACGCCCTGTGGCTCGCCACGCACGGCTGGCAGGTGCACGCCGTCGACTACTCCCAAGTGGGCATCGACAAGGGCCGCACCGTGGCCTCGCGCCTGTCCCGCTCGGTCCGCAGTCGCATCACCTGGCAGTGCGCCGATGTCACGGACCTGGACGAGGCAGGGATCACCGGGCCGTTCGAGCTGGTGTTGATGGTCTTCCTGCACCTGCCCGCGCAGCCGCGCCGCGCGCTGGTCCGCAAGGCGGCCGGCCTGCTCGCTCCGGAGGGCACCTTGCTCGTGCTCGGCCACGACACCACCAACATCACCGACGGCTGCGGCGGGCCGCAGGACCCGGCCATCCTCTTCACTCCCGACGACATCGTCGCCGATCTCGGCCCCCTGGCGGCGGCGAGCCAGGTGCGCGTGCGCCTCGCCGACCGCGTCTACCGGCCCACCGAAACGGGCGACGCGATCGACGCATTGGTCATCGCCACCCGCCCGGCCGAGTAGGGATTCAGGACCAGCGCTCCAGCCAGGGGGTGACGGTCTCGGCGATCAGGTCGAACCCGGCACGGAACGCGTGCGGTTGTCCCGGGATGACGCGGACCTCCGCGGCGTCGGCGGGATCGGGAATGCCGAACGGGTCGTTGGCTCCGTTGACGACCACCACCTCGATGCCGCCGGGAGCGAGTAGTTCGTCCCGGCGCGAGTTCTCCGGCTTGCCCGGCGGATGCAACGGGAACGAGAGCGCGAGCACACCTCGGGCCCGTGCCGCGACCGCCGTCCGGCAGGCGACCCGAGCCCCGTTGCTGCGCCCGCCCTGAATCAACGGAATGCGCTTGCGCCCGCGCAACTGAGCGACGACCTCCAGCCACGCCTCGTCCTGCTTGACCGCCGACCCCGGCGCCCGCCGCCCCGCCACCCGATACGGCTGCACCACCCGCGCGACCCCGCCTCCCAACCCCAGCGCGGCATCCCGCACCGCGAGCAGGTCCTTCGCCTCCACCCCACCACCCGCGCCATGCGTGAGCAGCAGCAGAAACGCGGGCCTACGCGGCTGTTCGAGCTCGACCTCAGCCGGCCCGGCACTCGTCTCGATCAGCATTGAAGTCATTCTGCCGCGCCGGTTCCACATCACCCGCGAAGCCGCACCGCCGCTGCCGACTATCGACCTGCCCAAACGCGCCGTCCGGCTCTAGATCCCTGGCCGTCACACCGTGCGGCGGAACCACCACCAGTCCGGCTCGCTCGTCTTTCGCAAGGGCCGACCGCACCGCATCCCGCCCATCGGCAGCCGAGCAGAACCGCAAGCACCGATCGACTCGAGAGCGCCCGATGCTACCTATACGAGTACCGAGGTCGGATGCCTGCACGTCGGGCACACCGCAACCCCGTCTTCCGAGCGAAGCGAGACCGAGCATCCGCCGTTCGCGGCCCGGCTCGCGTTCGAGTGGCCGCCGCGTAAGCGACGAAGGAGCAAGCGGCGGTCGCTCGAACGCGAGTCATAAGGGGGCCGCGAACACGCCGCGCGAAGGCGCGGCAAATCAAACACTGTAAAACGCGTCACATTGCCTGCTCAGCTCTTTGCGCAGTCATTACCGGCCGGTAATATGTTGCATAAGTTACCCGCGAGTAGCATGCGGAAAACCGGCACGACTACCCCGGTGGAGCGAACAACGGGCGGGAACGGCAACCATACCGACCGCACCAACTCAACGGAGAGTGAGTACTGACAATGGGTCACTACAAGAGCAACGTCCGCGACCTGGAGTTCAACCTCTTCGAGGTTCTCGGCCTCGGGTCGATCCTGGACAGCGGCGCCTACGGCGATCTCGACACGGACACCGTGAAGGAGATGCTCAACGAGGTGCGTCGCCTGGCCGAGGGTCCGCTCGGTGAGTCGTTCGCCGACGCCGACCGCAACCCGCCGGTCTTCGACCCCGAGAACCACACGGTCACACTGCCGGAGTCGTTCAAGAAGAGCTACCGCACCCTGCAGGACGGCGGCTGGGACAAGCTGGGCATCGCCGAGGAGCTCGGCGGCCTGCCGATCCCGCGCGCGGCCTACTGGGCCGTCGCCGAGCTGATCCTGGGCGCGCAGCCGGCCGCCTTCATGTACGCCGCAGGCCCCGGCTTCGCGAACATCTTCTACAACAACGCCACCGACGAGCAGAAGAAGTGGGCGCAGATCGCCGCCGAGCAGGGCTGGGGCGCCACCATGGTGCTGACCGAGCCCGACGCCGGTTCCGACGTGGGCGCCGGCCGCACCAAGGCGATCAAGCAGGAAGACGGCACCTGGCACATCGAGGGCGTCAAGCGGTTCATCACCTCCGCCGACTCCGACGACCTGTTCCCGAACATCATGCACCTGGTGCTGGCCCGCCCCGAGGGCGCCGGGCCGGGCACCAAGGGCCTGTCGCTGTTCTTCGTGCCGAAGTTCCACTTCGACCACGAGACCGGTGAGCTGGGCGAGCGCAACGGCGTCTTCGTCACCAACGTCGAGCACAAGATGGGCCTGAAGGTCTCGGCCACCTGTGAGGTCACCTTCGGCGGCCACGGCATCCCGGCCAAGGGCTGGCTGGTCGGCGAGGTGCACAACGGCATCGCGCAGATGTTCGAGGTCATCGAGCACGCCCGCATGATGGTGGGCACCAAGGCCATCGCGACCCTGTCGACCGGTTACCTGAACGCGCGGGACTACGCCAAGGAGCGGGTCCAGGGCGCCGACCTGACCAAGATGACCGACAAGGCCGCGCCCCGCGTGACCATCACCCACCACCCGGACGTCCGTCGTTCGCTGGCCACCCAGAAGGCGTACGCCGAGGGCCTGCGCGCGGTGTACCTGTACACCGCCGCCCACCAGAACGCCGATGTGGCGCAGCTGGTCTCGGGCGCGGACGCGGACCTGGCCGCGCGGGTCAACGACCTGCTGCTGCCGATCGTCAAGGGCGTCGGCTCCGAGCGGGCCTACCAGTACCTGACCGAGTCGCTGCAGACCCTGGGCGGTTCCGGCTTCCTGCAGGACTACCCGATCGAGCAGTACATCCGCGACGCGAAGATCGACTCGCTCTACGAGGGCACCACCGCCATCCAGGCGCAGGACTTCTTCTTCCGCAAGATCGCCCGTGACCGCGGCGTCGCGCTGGCCCACGTGGCCGGCCAGGTGCAGAAGTTCATCGACGCCGAGGCAGGCAACGGCCGCCTGAAGGGCGAGCGCAAGCTGCTGGCCACGGCGCTGGAGGACGTGCAGGCCATGGCCGCCACGCTCACCGGCCACCTGATGGGCGCCCAGGAGCAGCCGAGCGAGCTGTACAAGGTCGGCCTGGGTTCGGTGCGCTTCCTGCTCTCCGTCGGTGACCTGCTCATCGGCTGGCAGCTGCTGCGCCAGGCCGAGGTCGCCATCGCGGCCCTGGACAACGGCGCGACCGGCGCCGACGAGGCGTTCTACCACGGCAAGATCGCGGTCGCCCAGTTCTTCGCCCGCAACATCCTGCCGGAGCTGACCGCGACCCGCGCGGTGCTGTCCAACCTGGACAACGACATCATGGAGCTGGACGAAGCCGCGTTCTGACGCGCGCCCGCCCGCCTCGATGACGCGGTAGTCCGTCCGCAGACAGCGGCCGGACCGAGCGACGGCGAGGCAGCCGCATACGGCACGACGGCCCGGAGATCTTCTCCGGGCCGTCGTCGTCTAGATTTGTCGTTTCGTGACGTTCGATCACCGCTCGGCGCCGATTCTCTCCGGTAGATTGCGTGCTCCCGGGGGGCAACAGGAACCTCCCGCTTCACACAGCTCGACACTTGACATGTCGGCAGAGGTGCCCGAGGTGACGCGCATCGCAACTGGCATCGGCGCTTATCTGCGCGAACGACGCCTCGCCGCGGGGCTGACCGCCGCCCATCTCGCGGCGCGCGCGGGGCTCACCGAGGCCGGGCTGGACCAGATCGAAACCGGGGCGGTAGCGCCGAATCACCCACTGCTGCAGCGTCTGTTCGACGCGCTCGAGGTGCCGATCTGGTACCGCAAGCACATCGTCGCGCTGACCCAGCCGAGCTTCTTCGCGGCGGCCTACGGACCCGGCCCCGACGTGCCGACTCCGGACGACCAGGCCGACCTGCACAGCCTTCCCGACCCGGCCTGCTATCAGCGGATGCCCACGCAGGATCTGGTGGAGGCCAATTCCGCCTATCAGCGCGTGTTCCCGGGTGCGGTCGCCCGAGGGAACGTGCTGGAGTGGATGTTCCTCGACGCGGCGGCCCGGCGGGTGATGGTGGACTGGGCCGTGGAGGCGCACCTGCTCGTCGACGCCTTCCGCTTCCTGTCCCCCCTCGCGCCGCGCGAGCGCGTCGAGCAGATCGCCGAACGTTGCCGCCGCTCCCCCGATTGGGACCGCATGTGGACCACCGAAGTCAGCGCCGCGGACATCCCGCGCCGCCGATTGCGGGTGCGCGAGCTCGCCACGGGCCGGGTCCGCACGATGAGCATGCGGGTCTACAGCCCCGAACTCCCGGAACGCCCGTGGTGGCTTTTCCGGCTGGTGACGATCGGCCGAACGCCCGAGGCTCGGGCGCGGATGTAGGCGACAGCGCGACGGCGAGCGGGCAGAATGACCCAGCATGAGCCGATCGCTGTCCGCCCTCGCCCGAACCGGCGCGCTCGCCGCGGTCCTCGCGGTGGCCGCGGCCGCGCCCGCCGGAGCCGACCCGAACAACGTCATCCCGATCCCGGCCCTCAACGGCATTCACGGCCTGCCCCAACTGCCCGGACCGACCGAAGCGGTGTTCCAGGTGACCGGCATGGACAGCCCGAATCGCACGCAGAGCGTCAACGTGCTCGGCACCGACCTCGGCATCATGTGGGACGACGGCAACGGCCGGATGATCACCGCCTTCGGCGACAGCGCGGGTCTGGGCGTCCCCAATCTTCTCGCGGGCAGCATCTGGGCTTGGACCAGCAACGTGTTGTTCCGCAGTTCTTCGCACGACCCGGCCAAGGGCATCCTCTTCGACGACGTGGTCCCGAACCCGCTGCCGAGTCCCAAGATCCCGGGCATCGAGATCAGCCTGATCCCCACCGCGGGCATCGCGGTGGGCGGTGTGCAGTACATGAGCCTGATGTCGGTCCGCGAATGGGGCGACCACGGGAAGTGGAACACCAACTTCGCCACCCTGGCCGCCTCCGGTGACGGCGGCACCACCTGGACGCAACTCACCCACACCCGCCGGGCCAACGTCGACGGCCACGAGAACTTCCAGCAGAACGCCTTCCTGAAAGGAGGCGGCTACGTCTACCGCTACGGCACCCCCGCGGGCCGCAACAACCCCGGCTTCGTCTCTCGGGCTAAGGAATCCGATATCGCCAATATCGACGCCTACGAATACTGGGACGGCAAGGAGTGGAAGCCCACCGACGCCAAGACCGCGGCACCGATCGTCGGCGGCGTCGCCGAGCTCTCGGTGATGTGGAACGACTACCTCGGCCAGTACGTCATGCTGACCACGGATCCGGCCAACAGCGTCGTCCTGCGCACCGCCCCCGCGCCGGAAGGGCCGTGGAGCGAACCCCGCGTCCTGATCGACGCCCGCGCCCTCCCCACCGCCTACGCGCCCATGATCTACCCCTACCAGACCGGCCGCGATCTGTATTTCCTGGTCACGCAGCACACCCAGTACAACGTGCTGCTGATGAAGACACCGCTGTGAGAATTGCGAGAGTCCGCCCGTCCGGCGTGTGACAGGGCGGACTCTCGCTCACGGAGGTTACGTCCTCACTCGCACTTCACGACCGGGATCGGGTCGTACTTCACCGTGCGGGTCTTGCGGGAGACTTCGCGGCCCGTTTTGCGGTCGGTGATGACGCGGGTGTCGGAGATGGTGAAGCCCGGGGCGCCCTCGGAAGCGATGCAGTCCTTGCCCTTGGGCAGGGTGATGGTGTTGGGCTCGGTCGGTTTGGTCTTCTCGCCGGTGATGGATTCGACGTCGACCGTCTTGGTGCCCCACAGTCGGACGGTGATATCCGTGCTGGTCGCGACGGTTTCGATGTAGATGCCGGTGGGGGTGTTGTTGCGGAACTTCAGGTCGATCGCGCCGTCGAACACGGTGGCTTCGCGGGCGGCGGGATAGCGGGAGATGTAGTAGCTGTGCTCGGTGTGGCCCGCGTCCTCGAGGCCGGCGAAATAGGCCGCGTTGTAGAGGGTGGTGGCGAACTGGCTGATGCCGCCGCCGACCGCCGTGCTCGGGCGGCCGTGGTCGATGATGCCGGATTCGACGTAGCCCTCGGCGGTGCCCCGGGGACCGGTGAACTCGTTGAGCGAGAACGTTTCTCCCGGCTTCACGATCGCGCCGTCGACCTTCTTGGCCACCGTGCGGATGTTGACCCCGGAGGGACCGCTGAAACCGCCGGTGGTGAACGAGCCGACGGGCTCGATCACGCCGAGCCCCTGCGCGGCCTCGGTGGTCAGTTTCGGTTCGATCCGCTCGTAGACCACCTGGGCGGTCCGCTCGCCCGGCGCGACCAGCAGCGCGGTGAACTGTTCGAAGGTCTTCGGCCAGTTGATCTTGTCGCCGACCACGGCGGGCACGACCGACGGCTTGCCGCCCGACACCGCGAACGTCGCGTCCTTCGGCTCGACCTCCGTGCCGGCCAGCTGCGGCGCGAGCAGACCGATCGCGGCGTCCTGATTCACCGACACGGCCAGACCGCCCTGCCCGTCCGGGCCGAAGGCGAGGACGGACGCGATCTGCTCGGGATCGAGTTTGCCCGAGCCGCCCTTGCCCGCGAACGAGATCGGCGCGCGCACGGCGGGCTCGGCGACCTCGCGCAGGGCTTTGTCCACGGCCTCCGGGCGCACCTGCAACGGCGCGGGGACGACGGGCAGGTCCACCGTGGTCCCGGTGACCCACCGGTCGGCCAATTCCGTACGCGCGGCGGCGACGTCGAGGACCCGCCCCGGAACGGGAGGTACGGCAACAGGTCTGGCCTTGTCGAAGGTGACGGTGCCGTCGACCGAAGCCCGGTCGTGCACCCGCAACTCGGTGAGCTGACGATCCAGCGCCGGTTCGTCGATCGCGCTGACGATCGACACGTCGCGGCTGGTGACGAAGGAAGCGAGCCGGGTGAACGGATTCAGCGGCTGGGAGCCGATCCGCGACCAGGTGGCGTCCCAGTCCACGCCCAGTCCGGCAGCGCTCGGCACGATGCGGGTCTGCACGTCGCCGATGCGCAGCGGCAGCTCCCGCCCCGCCCTCGGCTCGAGTTCGGCACGCAGCCGCGCATCGGCGGCGGAGGTGTCCATGCCGCCCACCTCGACGCCCGCCACGACAGTGCCGCGCGGCACCTCGCCCGAGGACATCACCAAGTCCACCACGTAGCCGAGACCCGCGACCGCGAGCACGGCGCCGACCGCGATACCCGCCCGGCGCACGGTCGCGCTGTCCAAGCGCTTCGGCGGCGGAGTGGAGACCGGGCGACGCGCGGGCGCACGGCGGGGTGCGGGCGGCGCGGGCCGTCGCCGGGTAGTTTGCAGAGGTTGAGTGAGCTGTTCGTCGCCGCTCCAGGCGACCGACCGGTCCGATCCTTGGGGGCGCTCGGCCCCGAGGAGCTGGCGCCATCCGACTTCGCCCCCTGGCTGTGGGCCGCGTCCTCCGGTGCTCGGCTGGCTCGTCACGAACCGTCCTCCCCGTTCGATTGAATTGTGGACCCGCGCCGATGCGAGTCCCCACCAACATAGTGGTCCCCGCCGACAGCGATCGGCACAGCTCGGGCATAGCGCACATTCCGAGCGGGGAACCGGGTACACCACACAAAGAGGCCCGCGCAGTTGCCGGGTCGGGGGTCTGGCAACTGCGCGGAGCCGAACTGTTTATCGGGTCTCCGCGAGCGGCGTTACATCCGCGCGCCGAACCGTGACCGATCCCACGCGGGAGAATCGAGACGACCCCGCCGCAAGACTTCGCATACACGAGGGAGATGGATGGCATGCAGCTGGGAATGATCGGCCTCGGCCGGATGGGCGCGAACATCGTGCGTCGCGTCGTCGGGGACGGACACACCGCCGTCGGATACGAGCGTCACTCCGCGCACATCGACGAATTGCGCGCGGAGCTCGGGGACCGCTTCCGCGGGAGCACCGACCTCACCGAATTCGTCGGCATGCTCGAGACGCCGCGCGTGGTGTGGGTGATGATCCCGGCCGGCGCGACCGGGGCGGTGATCGACCAGGTCGCCGAGCTGCTCGAACCGGGCGACATCGTCATCGACGGCGGCAACAGCCGCTACCACGAGGACCTCGCGCGCGCCGAACGGTTGAAGCCCGCGGGCATTCATTACGTCGACATCGGCACCTCGGGCGGGGTGTTCGGCCTGACTCGCGGTTTCTGCCTGATGATCGGCGGCGAGTCCGAGCCGGTGAAGCACCTGGACCCGCTGCTGAAATCCATCGCGCCGGGCCTCGAGTCGGCGGAACGGACACCGGGACGCACCGGCGAGCCGTCCACGGCCGAGCTGGGTTATCTGCACTGCGGGCCGGTGGGGGCGGGCCACTTCGTGAAGATGGTGCACAACGGCATCGAGTACGGGGCGATGGCCGCCTACGCCGAAGGGTTGAACATCTTGCGGCGGGCCAACTATGGGGCCGAGCACACCGGCGAATTCTCCGCGGAGGAGACGCCGCTGGAGCATCCCGAGTACTACCAGTACGACCTGGATGTGCCCGAGATCACCGAAGTATGGCGTCGAGGGTCGGTGGTCGCGTCCTGGCTGCTCGACCTGACGGCGGCCGCCCTGCACGCGGATCCGAACCTGGATTCCTACAGCGGCCGGGTGTCCGACTCGGGCGAGGGCCGCTGGACGATCGACGCGGCCATCGACACCGGTGTGCCCGTGCCCGTGTTGTCGTCCGCCTTGTTCGCGCGCTTCTCCTCGCGGGGCGAAGCGCTGTACGCGGACAAAGTGCTCTCGGCGATGCGCAAAGCCTTCGGCGGGCACATCGAGCTCCCCGGCAAATAGGCGGCGGAAACACAAGGGCGGTCCGGCCGGAATTCCGACCGGACCGCCCTCGTGCGCGACTCAGCGCTCGAGGATGGCGACCACGCCCTGGCCGCCCGCGGCGCAGATGGAGATCAGCGCGCGGCCGGAGCCCTTCTCCGCCAGCAGCTTCGCGGTGGAGGCCACGATGCGGCCGCCGGTGGCGGCGAACGGGTGACCCGCGGCCAGCGACGAGCCGTTGACGTTCAGCTTGCTGCGATCGATCGAGCCGAGCGCGCCGTCGAGACCCAGGCGCTCCTTGCAGTAGGCGTCGGACTCCCAGGCGGCCAGGGTGGCCAGCACCACCGAGGCGAAGGCCTCGTGGATCTCGTAGTAGTCGAAGTCCTGCAAGGTCAGGCCGTTGCGGGCGAGCAGGCGCGGCACCGCGTAGGTCGGCGCCATCAGCAGACCGTCGGGGCCGTGGATGTAGTCGACCGCCGCGACCTCACTGTCGACCAGGTGGGCCAGCACCGGCAGGTTGCGCTCGGCCGCCCACTCCTCGCTGGACAGCAGCACCGCGGAGGCGCCGTCGGTCAGCGGGGTGGAGTTGCCCGCGGTCATGGTCGCGTCGCCCGCCTTGACCCCGAAGACCGGCTTCAGCGTCGCCAGCTTCTCGATCGAGGAGTTCGGCCGCAGGTTGTCGTCGCGGGTCAGGCCGAGGAACGGCGTGATCAGGTCGTCGAAGAAGCCGCGGTCGTAGGCGGCCGCCATGTTCTTGTGCGACAGGTAGGCCAGCTCGTCCTGGGCTTCGCGCGGGATGCCGAATTCCTTGGCGGTGATGGCGGCGTGCTCGCCCATGGACAAGCCGGTGCGCGGCTCGGCGTTGCGCGGGATCTCGATGCCGAGCATGCTCGGGCGCAGCTGGCCGACCAGCTTGAGACGGTCCTTGTTCGTCTTGGCGCGGTTGGCGTCGAGCATCCACTCGCGCATGCCCTCGCTCACGCCGATCGGGGCGTCGGAGGTGGTGTCGGTGCCGCCGCCCACGCCCGCTTCGATCCGGCCCGCCGCGATCGCGTCGCCGACGGTGACGATCGCCTGCAGGCCGGTGCCGCAGGCCAGCTGCAGGTCGTGCGCCGGGGTGTAGGGGCTGAGCTTGCTGCCGAGGACGCTCTCCCGGATCAGGCCGTGCTCGCCGACCCGCTTGAGCACCGCGCCGCCCGCGACCATGCCGAGCCGCTCGCCCTGCAGGCCGAAACGGCTGACCAGCCCGTCCAGCGCGGCGGTGAACATGTCCTGGTTGGAGGCGTGCGCGTACGCCTTGTCGGAGCGAGCGAACGGAATCCGGTTGCCGCCCACGATCGCGACCGGACGGGTGGTCTTACCGGTCTTGGCGGTGTTCTTCGCCGAACGGGCTTTGCTAGTCACTCGAGTCTCCAAGGTCTCGTGGATGGGTGTCCCGGCGGCCCGGTCGAGCGCGGACATTCCGCGCTGCTCGGCGCCCCGTCGCGGTTGTTTACATTAAACTTACTCTGGAGTAAGTTTAATGTCGACACGTACCCCCGCAAAAGTGCGCGAGCAGACCACGCCGGGGCGATACCCCAGACCCGAGAGACAGAACTCAGAAAAGGTAGGAATAGTGGCAGCCAGCAAGAGCAAGGGTGCTCCCAACCTCTATGGATCGTTCGTACACTCCGCGCCTGGCGCGTTCCTGGCCGGCAAGCTCGGCCTTCCGAAGCCGGAGACGCTGCGCCGCTACGTCAAGGGCGAGCCGCCGCTGTCCGGGCCGGTGCTGATCGGCGGCAAGGGCCGGGTCGCCGAGCCGGTGCGCGCCCTGCTGTCGGACTACACCTTCGCCGACGCGCTGAGCCAGGGCACCAAGTACGGCGCCCTGGTGTTCGACGCCACCGGCATCGGCACCATCGAAGACCTCTCCCAGCTGTTCGAGTTCTTCCAGCCCGCCCTGCGCAGCCTCACCCCGTCCGGCCGGATCGTGGTCATCGGCACCACCCCGGAGCTGGCTTCCGGCGTGGACGAGCAGATCGCGCAGCGCGCGCTCGAGGGCTTCACCCGCTCGGTGGCAAAGGAACTGCTGCGCGGCTCCACCGCTCAGCTGGTCTACCTGCACCCGGAGGCGTCCGCCACGGCGACCGGCCTGGAGTCGACCCTGCGCTTCCTGCTCTCGGCCAAGTCGGCGTTCGTCGACGGCCAGGTCATCCGGGTCGGCAAGGACGACGCGAGCGCCCCCGCCGACTGGGACCGCCCGCTCGACGGCAAGGTCGCGGTGGTGACCGGCGCGGCGCGCGGCATCGGCGCGACCATCGCCGAGGTGTTCGCCCGGGACGGCGCCCAGGTGATCGTCGCCGACATCCCGGCCGCGGGCGAGGCGCTGTCGCAGACCGCCAACAAGGTGGGCGGCACCGCGCTCGCGCTCGACGTGACCGCGCCCGACGCGGCGGAGAAGCTGGCCGAGTTCGCCACCGAGCGTTTCGGCGGCATCGACATCATCGTGCACAACGCGGGCATCACCCGCGACAAGCTGCTGGCGAACATGGACGAGGGCCGGTGGAACGCGGTCATCAACGTGAATCTCGCCGCGCCGCACCGGATCACCGAGGGCCTGGTGGCCAGGGGCGCGCTGAAGGAGGGCGGCCGCGTGATCGACGTGTCCTCGATCGCGGGCATCGCGGGCAACCGCGGGCAGACCAACTACGGCGCTTCCAAGGCGGGCGTCATCGGCATGGTGAACGCCGAGGCGCCGAAGCTGGCGGAGAAGAACATCACCATCAACGCCGTCGCGCCCGGTTTCATCGAGACCGCCATGACCGCCGCCATCCCGTTGGCCACCCGCGAGGCCGGGCGGCTGATGAGTTCGCTGCTGCAGGGCGGCCAGACCGTGGACGTCGCCGAGACCATCGCCTACTTCGCGAGCCCGGCGTCGAACGCGGTGACCGGCAACGTCGTGCGGGTCTGCGGGCAGAGCCTGATCGGAGCATGATGACCCAGGCTCCGGCAGGCAAGGAGAAGACCCAGGTGATCAGCCTCACCGAACCGCCGAAGAACAGCCGCCTGTTCGTCAAGGCCGCGCTCGGCGCCGTGCCGCTGCTGTCGGCGCGCAAGCCGACGCTGCCGGACCGGGCGGTGCAGCTCGAGGGGCTGCGGGTCGATCCGGAACATCTGGCCGCCTACTGCCGCGCGACCGGTCTGCGGTTCGGCGACGCGCTCCCGCTGACCTATCCGTTCATCCTCACCTTCCCACTGGCCATGCAGCTGGTGGTGGCGCGGGACTTCCCGTTCGTCGCGGTGGGCGCGGTGCACGCGCAGAACGTCATCGAGCGCAGCCGGGAGATCTCGGTGAGCGAGCCGTTGGACATTCGCACGCACATCGAGAATCTGCGTGAGCACCCCAAGGGTCTGCTCGTGGACGCGATCAGCGACATCAAGGTGGGCCGGGAGCAGGTCTGGCACCAGGTGACCACGTTCCTGCACCAGCAGCGCACCTCGCTGTCGGGCGGGCCGAAGCAGGAGCCGAAGCCGGACGAGGTTCCGCCGCCGCCGCTGCGCACGCTGCGGGTGGATCAGAAGACGATCACCCGGTACGCGGCCGCGTCGGGCGACCACAACCCGATCCATACGTCGGCGCTGGGCGCCAAGGCATTCGGCTTCCCACGGTCGATCGCCCACGGCATGTGGTCGGCGGCGACCGTTCTCGGCGCGGTCGAGGGCCGCATTCCGGAGCAGACCACCTACTCGGCCAAGTTCGGAAAGCCGATCCTGCTGCCCTCCACCGTCAACCTGTATGCCGATCAGGCCGAAGGCGGGTGGGATCTGGCGCTGCGCCACCCGAAGAAGGGATACCCGCATCTGACGGCGACCCTGCGCTGAGCGGAACCGGAGCCGCACCCGATTCGCGAATCGGGTGCGGCTTCGTGCTTGGCGGGATCGGCTGGGGCCGCCTCCGTTACACATCCGCGCGGCCGGCTCGCCGCCGCGCGTCTTCGAATCAGCAGTCGCACCCGCAGTCGCAGCAGTTGCAGTCCCCGCAATTGCAGCAGCCGCAATCACATTCGCCGCAGTCGCTGCAGTCGCAGTTCTTGATCCACGCGTCCTTGCGTTCGCCAGTGCACGGTTGCGTGTGGTCGGCGCAGCACGCGTAGCCGGTGCAGTAACCGCCCACGATGAGCGCGAGGGATTCGCCCACTCCCGGCCGCCGGGTCGGCGGGCGGTGCCCGGTGCGCGCGTGGACGGCGACCCCGGCGCGGGAAGCCCCTTCGGACGACACCGAGCACGTGTGCGCGGCAAGCGTTCCCAGCCCGCCGCCGAGCCGCCGCAGCACCGCGGTCAGTGGGTCGAGCAGCATCCAGCGCACGGTGGGCACGCTGCTGAGTTCGGCCGCCGCGACGGCCGCGCGCAGGCGCGAATTCGACTGCCGCAGCAGATCGTAGGCCTCGGGAACGGTCGTGCCCGTGGCGGCGAGCGGGTTGAAGCGATCGTGGGCCGCGTCGTCGTCGTAGTCGGCGACCGCGTCGGCCAGATGCGCGATCCGGCCGAACTGCCACCCCGCCGCACGCAACGCCTCGATATTGTCCCGACGGTCGGCCAGCACGGCGGTGTGGGCGAAGAACGCCGACGCGCACAGCTGAGTGGGCGCGGTCAAGCGGTCCAGCGGATCGGACGACTCCGCCATCGCCGCGTGCCAATACGGTGACGCGGCAAGGGCTTCCGGCACCGATCTCGCGACCGGACCCGAGCCCCTCACGGCGGCAAGCTCTTTCGCCTCCCGCTCCAAGCCGACCTGCGCGTCGAGCGCGGCGACGAGCGGCTCGACGTCCAGGCCGATCCGCGCCGCGCCGGCGCGAGCCTCGCCGTGCCAGCGCGTCGCGGCTTTCGCCAGCGGCCCGCGCGCGAGCGCGGAGACGTCACCGTCGTCCACGTGATCGCGAATCTTGGCCGCCGCCAACAGCAACGATGCCGTGGTGGCGAGTTGCACACCGGGCGAGTCGGCGGTGACCACCGACGCGCGGCGCATGCCGCGCAGCGCGCACGGCGCCGCGGTGGTGCGGGCCACAGCACCGGACTGCGCCTCGGTGAGCATGCTCAGCACCAGCGCGTCCTTGTTGGTGGTGGCGCGGGCGAACTGACCGTGCCCGTCCCGCAGCCCGAGACACAAACCGCACAGATGCGCCCGCCATTCGGCCGCATCGATTCCATACTTCTGAGCGCCGTGCGCACACGGCCTGAGCAACCCGAACACTTCCGCCCCGTTTCTCTCCGGCTCGCCGAAGGAGCCGGTCCGCGCTGTGCGAACTCACGCACTGTGGCAGGAGGGCGGCGCGGAAGCAACCGGTTCGGGCAATAGGCGGGCTACTCGGTCTTCTTCCGTCCGGCGAGACCTCGCCAGGCCAGATCGTCGAGCAGATCGACGGCCTCGGCGACCTCGATCCGCCCGCTGGCCAGCCGGTCGGCGATGGCCTCGCCCGCGCCGATCACGGCGACCGCGACGACGTCGAAATTGGTGCCCGGCTCGGCGTGCTTCGCGCTGGACTCCAGGAGTTTGGCGGTCAGCTCGATGACGCGTTCGCGCGCGTTCTCGATCTCCGAGGCGAATGCCTGCTGGCCGATGGCCTGCCGGTAGAGCACCTGCCAGGAGCGGCGGTTGCGATCGACGAAGCCGAGGAAGCCCTCCAGCGCGGTGCGTACCTGCTCGTGCGGCGTGAGCAAGGGGTTCCCCGCGGGTGCGACGGATTCGATGAAGCGCATCCCCTCCCGCTGGATGCAGGCGCGGAACAGTTCGTCCTTGGATCCGTAGTACAGATACAGCATCGGCTTCGAGATCTTCGCCTCGGCGGCGATCGCGTCCATCGACGTGTCGTGGAAGCCTTTACGCGAGAAGACCTCCACGGCGGCGTCGAGCATCTGCTGCTCGCGTACCGCCCGCGGAAGCCGCTTCGTACCGCCCGCCATCCACACTCCTACCACAGGTTAATCTCATATATTACTCCAAGGTAAGTTCCGGCGGTCCGATTTGCTCACCAGTCGCCCGACTCCGCCGTGCGGCGCGCCTCAGCAGCGCGGCAACGCACCCTTGTAAGCCGCCACCCGCAACACCGACGCATCCACCTGCGCCATCGGCAGTCGTCCAGCCGACACCGCCTGCTCCAGCCGGTCCAGCACCTGCGGCACCGCGTCGGTGGTGATCCACAGGGCATTGTCCGCGCCGGCGACCAGTGCGGCTTCGACGGCGTCCGCGATCGACATCCGGCTGGTGATCGCCGCCATGCCGCCGAGATCGTCGGTGAAGATCACCCCGGAGAACGGCGCGGCGCCGTATCCGGTGCCGTCCCGCAGCAACCGCATCGCTTCCGGGCTGATGCTGGCCGGAACGTCCGGGGTGGTCAGCCCGGGCACGTCCAGGTGACCCACCATCACGCCCGCGCCCGAGCCGATCAGGTTGCGGAACGGCACCAGATCCACGTTCTGCATCTGATCCAGCGGCGGGGTGCGCACCGCTCCGGTGTGCGAGTCGCCCGAACCGGATCCGTGCCCGGGGAAGTGCTTCATCACCGTGCCGACGCCGACCTCGCGCATGGCGCGGATGTAGGCGTCCGCGTAGCGGGTGACCACGTCCGGATCGTCGGAGAAGGAGCGGTCGCCGATGACCGAGTCGTCCGGCTGGGAGCTGACGTCCACGTCGGGAGCGAAGTCCACCGTCACGCCGAGATCCTTCAGCGCGCGGCCCCTGGTCAGCGTCGCGTCGTAGAACTGCTCGGGGGTCATGGTCTGCGCCGTCTCCCGCGCCGAGGGCGCCGCGCCGATCAGGTCGCGCACCCGCGAGACGCGGCCGCCCTCCTCATCGATGGTCACCATCAGCGGCACCTTGGCCGCCTGCTTCACCTGCGCGATCTGGCCGGAGGCGAGCAGCGCCTGGTCGGTCCATCCGCCCACGAAGATGCCGCCGATCTGCTCGTTTCGCACGACGTTCGTCGCGTCGTCGGCGCCGGTGACGCCGACCGTCAGCAACTGCGCGAGCTTCTCGCGGGTGGTGAACTGCCCGAGGTACCCCGCGTTGCAGTCCGGCGGCGCCGCGCTGGTCGCGGGGATCACGGCGGTGGTCGCTTCCCGCGTGGTGGTGCTCGACGACGCCGATTCGGTGGAGCCGCCGTTCGAGCAGGCGGTCGCGACGGCGGCGAGAACGGCGAGGACGAGCAGGGGCGTCTTCCGCATAGAGGTCAACCGTACTCGTCGCGACGTGCGCGACCGCACTCGCTACGTCACTACCGAGCAGGTAACTCACGCGCCGATATCGAATCGTTGCCCCGCGCGGGCCGTACCGGGACCCGGGAGCAACGACCAGAAATCGGGCGCTGACGATCTATGACAGATGGCGGCCCACCATCTGCCATTGTGCGGGCGCGGCTGGTTGCCCCGGATCGCAGGGCGCGGACATAGCACTGATCGACATGCGACAACCGGTCACGCGGGCGCCGGCGGCCTTCGCCGGCGGTCGTACCAGGCTGCGGAGTTGCCGCAGGCCGGGCCGCGCGGGGCGGGCCGTTTCCAGGAAGCACGTCCGGCGGGCAGTGGTGTGCGAGCCGATTTCGGAGCCGTCTACGCGGGGATGCATGACACATAAATCATGTTGCGGCGGAACCGATCCGGGTCTGGGTGCGTCCAATGAATCGACTGCCTTTATTTCGCAGGCCGGGGGGTGTCTCGTGCTCGGGGTGACACAGAACCGGTGCCGGGTGGGCAAGTCGATTCGTGTTTCGACGAAAGAGGGGGATATCCGATCAAGGTCCGCAACGATCCATCAGCTGCGCCGACGAGCCGAGTCGGTCGAACGCTCATCTTCACAGCGACCTTGACGATCGCTGTGATCACGAGCGCGCTGGCCTCCGGTTCCGCACAAGCCTCGTATCAGCCATGCACCAACTACAGGGTCACCACCCAATGGGGGAGAGTCGAAGTCGACACCAGGCCGAGGGACGGGGACCCCATCGGCAACATCGCATGGGCCATGTTCCTCAACAACATCGCCGATATACCCGGCAGGTACGACTACCAGATATTGGTCAACGGCAGGGCTATCGAGACGGATAACAGGTTCAAGGACGACAACTTTCACATGACGATCCCCCGGTATCTAGATGGGCATTACCGGTACGAGTCGGGGGACGAAATCCAGGTGATCGCTTCCCACGCCGCTGGCAAAAACCTGTATGTGACGCCAATCAACCGTTGCACTGTCCCCTACACGGCAGGATAGCTACATGAGTCAGGAGATTTCGAGGCGAGGTGCTGACCTGCTGGCGGCCGACATCGAGTCGGCTCTCGGCTTCGAGGTACACATCGACGAAACGATCCCCGAGCGTCTTCGCCGGTTGGCCGACCCACCGGGATGGCGGATCGAATTCACCGTCCCGACCTTGAGCGTCATGGTTGGCACCACCCCCGTCGAGCGCACTCCCAGCGGTGTGGCGTGCAGACTGGCCCGGGAAGTCCACGACGACGTCCTGTCCCGCAGTGGAAAGATCTGGCCCGCCGACCCCAAAGGCGGGGACCAGCCTTTGCTCCCCACTCCCGACGGGTGGCACGGGAAGGGCGGCGTCATCCCGTACGGGCAGGTCAAGACGGCGAAGGAGCCTGATCCGAGTCTCGACGGTGTGGTGCGGTGGTGGCTGCCCGACACCTACGACGGACTCATCGCCAGCCGCTCCGGCGACGTGTGGTTCTCCCTCTGGCAATACCAGGGCGACGAACAACTGATCACGCCGGGCATGCCGGTGACATGGGTCATCGGCGAAGGTCGGCACGGAAACTACAGCAAGGCAAGCGAAGTCCGGCCGGTCGAGCCGTAGCCCGGACGGCTCACCTATCCGGCCCCGCACTCCTGAAGCCGTCGGGCAGTGTGATGTACCGGCGTGTTCGGCCGGTATGCCGCCGCCGACGGCGCGGGAGGGAGGGGTCGGCCGCGCTGACGTTTGCGCAGGTCATACCGAGGAAAACGGCGGTTCGCCCGGGCCTGCGCGGGGTAATCTCGGGGTATCGCCGTGCGTCCTTCTCAGGAGGTCATCGTGCCCTGCGATCTGATGCTCATCGCCTACGACGGCTCCGAGAACGCCAAGCGCGCCATCATCTACGCCGGCCGGTTTCTCAGCGCCGACCGTGCCGTCGTGCTGACCGCCTGGGAGCCCATGGTGCGGCAGGCCGCTCGCCTGTCCGGGTTGTCGGGTGTCATGCAACCGGAATGGGTGCCGGACGACGAGATCGAGGACATCGCCTTCGTCGACGCGCGCGCCACCAATGCCGAGGGCGTGCGGCTGGCCGAGCTGGCGGGCCTGAACGCCGAGGCGCGCACCGCCGAATGCACCACCACCATCTGGAACGCCATCGTGGACTGCGCCGACGAACTGGACGTCGACATCATCGTGGCGGGCACCCGGGGCGCGACCGGCATCCGCGCGCTGCTGCACAGCAGCGTCGCCGACGCCGTCCTCAAGCATTGCCACCGTCCCGTCCTGCTCGTCCCGCCCGGCAAGGAAACCTGAGTCGCGCACCGTGAGACGTGGATCGCTCCACCGCGTCGGGGCGTCGCACCGGGGCTAGGTTGGGGTCATGGATGGGTTCCTGCTTGCTCGGGCCGACGGGGTTGTTCGGGGTCATGGGAGCCGAGCCCGCTTCGATGACGCGCGCCTGGCGCAGGCGGCGTTGCGCGCGGGTCGCGCGCCGCTGGTGGTCGGCGCGCTGCCGTTCGATCCCCGCGAGCCCGCCGCGCTGAGCGTGCCGGAGCGCGCGGTGCACACCGCGGGTCCATGGCGGCCCGCCGCACTGCCCGACCTGCCCGCGGTGCGGGTGGTGACCGAGATACCCAGCCCCGCCGAGCACGTGGCGCGGGTGACGAAACTGGTCGAGCAGCTGAACGATCCCGCGCAACCCCTGCGCAAGGTGGTCGCGGCGCGGTCGGTGCTGGCCGAGGCGCAGGCCGCGCTCGACCCGGAAGTCGTCGCCGGACACCTGCTGACCAGGCATCCGCACGCGAACGTCTTCGCGGTCGACCTCACTGCGGCCGGGCGACCCGGCGCGACGCTGGTGGGCGCGACGCCCGAAGTGCTGATCGCCCGGCAGGGCGACCTGGTGACGCTGCGCCCGCTGGCGGGCACCGCGCCGCGGCGGGCCGACCCGGAGGCCGATGCCGCGCAGGCCCGGGAATTGCTGGCCAGTACCAAGAACCGCGATGAGCACGCGTTCGTCATCGACTGGATCCGGGAGCGGCTCGGGCCGGTCTGCGCCGAGCTGTCGATCCCGCGGAGCCCGGAGCTGGTCAGCACCCACGAGGTGTGGCACCTGGCGACGCCGATCACCGGACGCCTGCGCGACCCCGCGATCACCGCGCTCGACCTGGCGCTCCTGCTGCACCCCACGCCCGCGGTCTGCGGCACACCCACCGAGCCGGCCTTGGAGACCATCACGCGGATCGAGGACGACCGCGGGTTCTACGGAGGCGCCGTCGGCTGGTGTGACGCGGAGGGCGACGGCGCCTGGGTGGTCGCCATCCGCTGCGCGGAGCTCTCGCCCGACGGCCGGACGGTGCGGGCGTACGCGGGCGGCGGCATCGTCGCGGCCTCCGACCCGCAGGCGGAACTCGACGAGACCACCGCGAAATTGCGCACCCTGCTCGGCGCGCTGCACTGCGCTCTCCCTACCCAGTGACGCGTCCGTTTCCGGGTCATCGCCGCGTGCTCGGCGGCGATCCGGGGAAGAATCCGCGGCCTGAACGCATACAAATACCGGACGTCCTGCTAGGTTGGCCGGGAACGTGCCTGCATCGACGTATTGGAGTGCCGCGATGAAGTTTGCTGTCCCGGGTGTTGCGAGTGCTGTCGCGGGCGCCGTGCTGGGCGTGCTCAGCGTCTTCCTCATCACCCTCGCGGTCCAGCAGAACTCGCGGCCGGAGATCGATCGCAGCGGCGACAAGGACTCCTCGCTGCTGAACAACGTTGAGTACGGCAGCCGCTGACCCGCTGACCTCCGCTTCACCCGCCGACTCGCTCGGATCGTCCGCGGCGCCGGGGCAGCACAGCACCGCACCGCTGGGCAGACGTTGGTTCGCCGCGACCGTCGTCGTGGCGTTCCTGCTCACCTTCGTGCAGGCGCCCGGACTCACGGTCGCCGACACGAAATACGACCTGGCGCAGAATCCGCTCGGCTTCCTCGAACGCGCGAGCCATCTGTGGAGCAGCCAGGCGCCGATGGGCCAGGTGCAGAACCAGGCCTACGGTTATTTCTTCCCACACGGCGCGTTCTTCTCGCTCGGCCATCTGCTGGGCGTGCCCGCCTGGATGACGCAACGGATCTGGTGGGCACTGCTGCTGCTCGCCGGATTCTGGGGAATCGTTCGCCTGTGCGAGGCGCTGGGCATCGGCACGCGGGGGTCGCGCGTCGTCGCCGCGCTCGCGTTCGCCCTGTCGCCGCGGGTCCTGACCACCGTCGGGTCGATCTCCTCGGAGACGCTGCCGATGATGCTGGCGCCGTGGGTGCTGCTCGCGCCCGCCGCGCTCGGCGTCGCCGGGCACGCCCGGCGACGGGGCGGGGCCGCATCGCCCGCGGGCAGTGCCCTGGCGCTCGCGCTGATGGGCTCGGTCAACGCGGTCGCGACGGTGGCCGCATTCCTGCCCGCGCTGCTGTGGTGGGGCTCCTATCGGCCGGACCGCAGGTGGTGGCGCTTCACCGCGGCCTGGATTCCGCTGCTGGTGCTGGCCACGTTCTGGTGGGCGGTGCCGCTGCTGCTGCTCGGCAAGGTGAGCCCGCCGTTCCTGGACTACATCGAGTCGTCGGGGGTGACCACGCAGTGGGCCTCGCTCGGCGAGGTGCTGCGCGGCACCGACAGCTGGACGCCGTTCGTCTCGCCGGAACGCATCGCGGGCGCGGTGCTGGTGACCCAGCCCGCCGCGGTGCTCGCGACCGGGCTGGTGGCGGCGGCGGGTATGGCGGGCCTGGCCCTGCGGTCCATGCCGTACCGGGGCAGGCTCGTGCTGATCCTGTGCGTCGGGCTGGTCGGCATCTGCGCCGGGTTCGTCGGTGAGCTGGGCGGACCGTTCGCGGAGTCGGTGCGCGTCTTCCTGGACTCCGACGGCGCCCCTCTGCGCAACGTGCACAAGCTGGAGCCGCTGATCCGCATCCCGCTCGTGCTGGGGCTGGCGCAACTGCTCGCGCGGGTTCCGCTGCCCGCGTCCGTGCCGTGGAAGGTCTGGCGCGGCGCGTTCGCGCACCCGGAGCGCGACCGCGCGGTCGCCGTCGCGGCGCTGATCCTGACCGCGCTGGCCCTGTCCACCTCGCTGGCCTGGACCGGCAAGCTCGCGCCGCGTGGCGCCTACGACCGGGTGCCCGAGTACTGGCAGCAGACCGCGGAGTGGCTGAAGGACAATGCCGCCGACACCCGCGCCCTGGTCGTGCCGGGCGCGCCCTTCGGCAGCCAGGTCTGGGGCCTCACGCGCGACGAACCGCTGCAAGCGCTGGCCGAGACGCCGTGGGCGATCCGCGACGCGGTGCCGCTGAATCCGCCCGGCACCATTCGCGCGATGGACTCCGTGCAGCGGCTCATCGCCGACGGCAGACCGTCGGCGGGGCTGGCCGCGACGCTGAGCGCGCAGGGCATCGGCGTCGTCGTCCTGCGCAACGACCTCGATCCGGAGACCTCGCGCTCGACCCGGCCGATGCTGGCCCACCAGGCGCTCGACGGATCGCCCGGCCTGCGCAAGGTGGCCGAGTTCGGCAACCCGATCGAATCGGTGGTGATCGCCGACGGCCTGGTCGCCGACGGTGACCTGCGCCCGCCGTATCGGGCGGTCGAGATCTACCGGGTGGACGCACCGGGACCGGGAACGCCCGCCGAGGTTCGCGGCGGCACCGGCGCGCCGAAGGCGTTCCCCGGCGCGTACACCGTCCCGCTCGGCGAAGTCCCGGTGGTGCAGGGCGGACCCGAGGTATTGGAGCGGATGCGCCGCGATCCCGGCCCGGCCCGCACGCCCGCGCTGCTCGCCGCCGACGCGACCAGGGCCGGGCTGCCGCTAGGTCCGGTGACCGTCACGGACATGCCGATGGATCGCGAAGCCGATTTCGGCCGGGTGGACAACCACAACTCGGCTCTGCGTGCCCCCGACGACGCTCGCCGCACCTTCAACCTGGTGCCCGACTATCCGGTGCCCGGCGCCGAGTTGGTGCGCGGCGAATGGTCCGGCGCCACGATCACCGCGTCGAGTTCGGCCGCGGACGCCACCCAGCTCGGCGGCTCCGCGCCGGGCAGTTCGACCGCGGCCGTCGTGGACGGCGATCCGGCCACCGCGTGGATCAGCAACGGCACCGAGCACGCGCTCGGGCAGTGGCTGCGGCTCGATCTCGACCGTCCGATCCAAGCCGGGCAGCTGAACCTGACCACGAGTTCGGCCGCCATCGGCGACCCGGTCAAATGGATCGAGGTGCGCACCGCGAACGGCACCGTCTCGGTCCGGGTGTCCGAACCCGGTGCGCCGGTTTCGGTCTCGCTTCCCGCCGGCCGCACCGAATGGCTGACCATCACCGCCATTCGCACCGAGAACGGTTCCGGTGGAGGGCAATTCGGTATCAGCGAACTCGCGCTGGACGACTATTCGATACGGAACGCGCCGGTCCGCGTCGACATCCGCCACCGCACCGTGGTGCCGTCCGCTCCGGCGGGCGCGCAGCTGAGCGGCTGGGATCTCGGTCAGGAATTCCCTGGCCGCAGCGCCTGTTTCGACGCGCCCGACCGGGTGCGTTGCAGCAAAGGTCTCGCCTTGGCGCCGGAGGAACCCGGTACGTATCAGCGCACGCTGACCGTCCCGGAACCGATGTCGGTCGCCCCGGAGCTGACCGTCCGCACCAGGCAGGGCCCGGCCTTGGAGGCGCTGCTCACCGACCACGCCCGGCCGGTGGCGCGGGGCAAGGCCGACGTCGGCGACTTGCGGGGGGCCGCTTTCGCCGCGACCGACGGCGATCCGCGCACCAGCTGGACCGCGCCGGAGAACTCGGTCCGCGAACCGACCGGCGGCAGGCCGACGCTCACCCTCGAGCTGCCCGAGCCCACCCTGGTGACCGGCCTCGAGTTGACCCCATCCCTCGGCGGCCTGCCCGCGGCGCCCACCTCGGTGACGGTGAACCTGGGTGACGGTCCGCAGGTGCGGGAGCTGGACGACGACGGACCGGGCACGCCCACACGGATCTCCCTGCACCCCACCGTGACCGACCGCATCGAACTCAGCATGCGCACGTGGCGGCCGGTGCTGGACAAGACCGCGCTCGGCTTCGTGCAGACCCAGCCGCCCGGCCTGGCGGAGGTGACGGTGCTGGGGCCGGACTATCCCGCGGCGGCTCCGCTGGACCGCGAGCTCACCGTCCCGTGCGAGCTGGGGCCGACGATCGACGCGGGCGGGCGGACCCTGCGCACCACGGTCACCGCCACCGTCGGCGAATTGCGCTCCGGCGCACCCGTTCCCGCCCGGGTCTGCGCCGACGACGCGACCGGGGCGCCTGGCGAGCTCGCGTTGCCGGAGGGCCGGGCCGACGTGGCGGTCGGGCCGACCGACCTGTTCTTCGTCGATCGGCTGCGCTTGCACCGAAGCGGGACGGAAGCCGATGCCGCGACGGGGTCGGACACGGGCACCCGGCTGCTCGTGCTGCCGTTGAGCACCAACGTCGGGTGGCGCGCGACCAGCGCGGACGGGCGGATTCTCGACCCCGTGGTGGTCGACGGCTGGCAGCAAGGCTGGCTGCTGCCCGCCGATGCCACCGGCCCGGTGACGATCGCCTTCCCGGTCGACCGGTGGTACCGCCTCGCCATCTTCGGCGGCCTGCTGCTGCTCCTGCCGCTCATAGTGCTGGCCGTCCCCCGTCGCACGCGGCCGGACGCCGCCCGGGCCGAGCCGGACGGAGCGGAGCCGGAGGGGCCCGCCGACCGGCTGGAATCGAGCGCGGCAGTGCCCGGCACCTGGGGCAGGCGCTGGATGGGCGCGGTAGGACTCACCGGGGCGGCCACCTTGATCGCCGGCCCGGTGGGCGCCGCCGGCACGGTGATCGCCTTGGCCGCGACCCGGTTCACGCCGTATGTCACCGCGCGTGTGCTCGTCGTCGTGGCTGGGGTGGGCACCACCCTCTCCGCCGCGGCCCTGTCCAAAGGCCCTTGGCGCTCACCGGACGGATATATGGGCGGATCGGTGCTGGTGCAGCTGCCCGCCCTGCTCGCGATCATCGCGGTGGGCATCGCGGCGCTGCCGTCGTCGAAACGCGCCGATCGGCCCCGAGCGAGCCGGTCCGACGACTCCCATTCCGGCGCGCCCGAGCACTGACCGCGCACCGGCCGCCCGCCCCGGCCCGCGCGGATACGCGGCGTCGCCGCTCGACTGGACGCGCATTCGCCGTGCGCCGCAAGAGCACTCGTTGCTAACGTGACCCCGCGTGAACACCTGTGCCGAATGTGGTTTCGTCTACGACTTGGCTTCGGCGGCCGACGTGCCGTCGCTGGCGCGGGAGCACGCAGTGGAATACGCCGACCTGCTCGGCGCCGACAGCGCCAAGTTACGCGAGCGCGGCAAGCCCGATGTCTGGTCGCCGCTGGAGTACGCCTGCCACGTGCGCGATGTGCTGCTGGCGCAACGCGAGCGGGTGCTGGCCGCGCGCCGTTCGGACAACCCGTCCGCCACGCCGATGGGCAGGGACGAGCGCGTCGAGCACGACGGGTACGCCGAGCAGAATCCCGCGGACGTCGCACGCCAGATCCGCGACGCCGCTCTGATGTTCGCCAACGTGCTCGAGCGCCTCGGCGACGACGACTGGGAGCGGACCCTCGGCTTCCCCTACCCGGAGCCCGCGGATCGTTCCCTGCGCTGGCTCGCGGTGCACACCCTGCACGAACTGCGCCACCACCTGCTGGACATCCACCGGCAGCTCGACGACTGAGCTCGCGGCCGCCGATCAGGGCGCGGGTTCGGGTTCGGGGCTTCGCCGCACCCGGTCCCGGCGCCGCACCCAGCGCCGCACCGGCTCCTCCACCAGTGCGTAACTGGCCGCCGCGACCGGCAGCGTGATGGCGATCGTGAGGACCAGGACGTAGCCGAAGTCCCCTTGGAACGGCAGCAGGCCGAAGACCGGGAACACGATCGACAGCACCGCGAGGTGCCAGATGAAGATCCCGTAGGACCACCGTCCGAGCGTCGCGGCCACCGGCGACTCCAGCCAGCGGTGGCCCCGCGCCGCCGGGTCCCGCAGCACCAGCGGCGAGAGCAACGCGAATCCGATGATCGCGCCGAGGCCCATCTTCACCACGTACTGCCAGGGTTCGGCTCGGGTCAACCCGGCGGGACCGGCCAGATCGGTCGCGGCGAGCAGGAAGGCAGCCCCCGCGACGGTCCACATCAGTGGCTGATTCGCGCCGACTTTCCACCAGCGTGATAGCCGGACGCTATGTTCGGCGAGCTCCGCGAGGATCATGCCCCCGGCGAACCAGGGCAGGTAGCCGGGCAGCCAGTTGTCGGCGTGGATCGCGTCGGGAGTCGGCACCGGAATCAGGTTCCAGCCGAGACTGAGCAGAGCGACGAGGAGCAGCACGGGCACTCGCCACCGCGCCGCGGGTCCGCGCAGGCGCACCAGCGCGAAGGCCAGTACGGGCAGCACCAGATAGAAGGCGACCTCCACCGCGAGACTCCACATCTGGGTGAGGCCGTCGGTGAGCGTCAGGGGCACGTATATCTGCCACAGCGCCAGGTTCGAAACCCACACCCGCAGACCCGCGGTCCCGGACGCGCCGGGCAGCAGCACCAGGACCGCGCACACCACGACCCAGTACGCGGGCAGGATGCGCGCGGCACGATGACGCAGGTAGTAGCCGACCGGCGGGGCGGTGTCGAGCCCGCGCGCGGCCGCGGCGTGCGGGCGCCACAGCAGGAACCCGGACAGTGCGAAGAACACGGCCACCGCCATGTCGAACCGACCCCACACCCGGCCGATGACCGGCGTGCCCGAGGCGCCCGTCTGGAACGCGACGTGGGTCAGCAGCACGCCGAGCGCCGCCATTCCGCGCATGCCTTCCAAGGCCGGCACGAAGGCGCGCGGGCGCACCCGTTCGGTCGCGGGGGCGGCGGTGGGCAGGGTCGCTGTCATCGGGCTCCAGTCTGCCTTGACGAATCCACAGTTGATAACCCGACGTTTCAGATTTCGCGCTAGACTCGGGCGATTTCTCGGCCGTTTCGGCCTCGACGGCGCATGGTACGACATCGGACTGTTAGTGTCGGGGCTCACGAGTGCCGCGGCATGCCCGCAGTGCTCGCCGGAGCGACCTGTGTTCTACGACGAGGAGAGTTTGCATGGCACTGAGTGCCGGTACCAGAAGGACGGTGGCCTGCCTGCTCGTGGGTCTCGGCGCGTTGCTGATCGTCGCCGCAATCATGATCCCGACCTACACCGTCGACAAGCTGGCAAAAACTCCCCTCGACCTGGAGATCACCACGATCGCCACGAACCAGCAGGGCGAGGACAGCCTGGTGCTCGACTCCAAGTCGCTCACCGCTCCGGAGGGATCGGCGAAGGTCGACACCAACGTACCGCTGGTCTCGCAGCGCTTCCTCACCGTCGAGGATCCGGCCGACGCCGAACAGATGACGGTGCAGGCGGGCCAGACGCTGCGCCGCATCGACAAGCAGGGCGACACCGGCCTGCTCACCGCGACCATCGACCGGGTGACCATCGACCGGGTGACCGGCGAGCCGGTCGCCAAGGAGCCGAACGGCTCCATCGCGGTGACCACGAACCCGCAGGGTGAGAGCATCGCCGAGCCGGTGCAGCACACCGGTCTGCAGTACCGGTTCCCGATCGGCACCGAGAAGAAGACCTACCCGTACTTCGACCTCAACGTGCGCAAGAGCTTCGACGCCAACTTCATCGAAGAGACCGAGATCAACAACACGAAGGTCTACCACTTCCAGATGTCGGTGCCCGCCACCAGCCTGTGGGACGTCGTCCAGGCGCCGACCAACCGGCTGAGCCTGCCCGCCGCCAAGTGGGGCGTCGAGGGCGGCGAGGCCCCGGTGACCATGACCCGCTACTACACCAACACCCGTGACCTGTGGGTGGAACCGGAGACGGGCACGGTCGTCAAGGGCGGCGAGGCGCTGCACCTCTACTACTCGCGCACCGCGGACAAGCCGGAGGTCACCGCGCTGAAGTCGCACATCGTGTTCGACGAGAACACGATCGAGTCGCAGCTCGCGGTGGCGAAGGAGAACATCGACAAGCTGTCGCTGTACGGCCGGGTGATGCCGATCATCCTGGGCGTTCTCGGCGTGATCGCGCTCATCGTGGGTGTGGTCCTCGGCATTCGCGGCGGCTCGGCTCCGACGCCGGCGCGGGCGGGCGGCGCTCCGGGCCAGCGTCCGAGCGGCGCGGCTCCCGCCGGTCCCGCCCCGCGCGTCAACCGTGGCGCCGACGACGCGCCGACCGAACAGATCCGGATCAACAAAGAACCCTGATCGAGCGCACTCGACTTCGGCTCCCCTGCCTTCCGGCAGGGGAGCCGAAGTCGTTTTCGGGGTCCGCTACTGGTCGGCGAGCGGATAGGCGACCGGATGGCGCGGCTGATACAGCAGAATCGTGCCCGCGCCCGGCACGCGCAGATCCACGCAGCGGCCGAAGCCCCGCTCGGCGACCTCGCCCTCGAACCGCGCGCCACGCGCGGCCAGATCGGCCATCGTTCGATCCAGGTCGTCGCACATCAGCGAGATCTCGTGACGCGGTGGACCTTCGGTGGGGTGAACGCCGAGTTCGCTCGGGCCGGTCGCGAACAACAGCCAGCCGTCGTGGGCGTCCAGGTTCGGCCAGTGCAGGACGTCGCGGAAGAACGCGCGGGCCGCGTCCGGATCGTCCGCGTAGACCAGGGTGTGCACCGCGGTGATCATGGAACGATCGTAGGCGGCGCCGGGTCAGCCGACCGGGCGCAGCGGTTCCGGCCGCGTCGTGCGGGACGCCGCGCGCAGCACGATGACGGCGACCACGACCGTGGTGGTGGCCGCGACCGACACGGCCGTGGTGATCAGCGCGGGAATCGAGCGGGCCAGCGACAGCATCAGAATGACTTCGACGGCCAGCCCCAGCCAGGCGACCAGCGCCAGGGACGTGCGGTCGACGGCGATAGCCGACAGCACCGCGCCTTGCAGCACGGCCAGCAGCGCGCCGTGCAACGCGAACAGCCACAGCAGCCCTTGGATCGGGGCATAGTCCTCGCCCGCCAGCAGCGGGGCGAGCGGCGCGGCGAGCGCGGCCCCGAGCACCGCGATGAGGCCGATCCCGCTGAGCACCGCCAGCGCCGACCGGATCGCGCTCGCGGAGTGCGCGGGCTGCGCCATCCGCGGGTAGAGCACCACACCGACCGCCTGCGGCAGCCAGAAGGCGATCTTGGTGGCGATCGTGCCGAGGGCATAGCGGCTGGCGTCCACGTCATCGAGCACGATCCGGACCACGATCAGGTCCGCCGACGACAGCGCCATCATGGCCGCCTGCACCTGGGCGGCCCGCAGGACCGGCAGCACGCCGGGGGCCGCGGCGACCTCGCCCGGCTCGAGGGCGCGGGCACGCGCGGACGGCGCACCGGCGACGAGCCTGGCCAGCAACGCCGCCGCCGCGATCCCACCGGCCGCCGCCCACAAGGCGAGCGTCGCGCCGCCGCCCAGCGCGAGGATCACCAGCGCGGGCGCTACCCGGGCGATCCCGGCGGCGCCGAGCACCGTGCCCAACGCCCGGAACCGCTTGCCGCCCTGCAACACACCCTGTTCACCGGACAACAGCACCAGCGCGGGCGCCGCACCCAGCGCCGCCGCGGTGGCGGCCACCCCGACGTTCAGCGTGACGGCCACCAGGGGCACCAGCACCGCGGCCACCAGGGCGACGATCACGGCGCAGCGCCACTGGAGCCCGCGCAGCGCCGCCGTCCCCGCGCCGCGCACGAGTTCCCTGGCCACCACGTTCTGCAACGCCAGCGCGGGCACCGCGCACAACAGCTGCACCGCGAGCAGACTCGCGAACTCGCTGTAGCCGGTGACCCCCAGCCAGCGCCCGGCCAGCAGCTGCAACAGATACCCGGCGACGTTCGCGGTCATCGCACCGGCCGTCACCCACGTCAGATCCGCCACCACAGGAAACCGACGGACAGCAGACACGCGCCCATCGTCCCACCCGCGCGGGCCGTCGCCCGTTCCGCCCCGCCGGAGCCGACACCGAGCCCGGAGACATCGCCGCCGAACCCGCTGGCTCCGCGGTGGCGCGAATCGGGACGTACAGTGCTCAGGCGTGAGTGGGAGCGGTCGAGACCGAGCGGTGGCTGCGGCATACAGCGCGGCCGGGGTGCTGCTGGTTACCGCCCCCTTGCCGGCGCCGGGTTACCTGCTCTTGCGGGACGCGGTGAGCACGCCGCGCAGTTATCCGACCGACTCGGCGCTGGGTCTAGGCGACGCGGCGCCCCGGGCGGTGCCGCAGGACGCGCTGCTGGCCGTGCTGTCGGCGTTCATCGACGGCGGGCTGCTGGTCAAAGCGATTCTCCTCGTCGCGCTCTGGGCCGCGGCGTACGGGGCGACTGCGCTCGCGCGTGAACTCCTGCGCGCGTCGCTCGGCCCGCAGCTGGTCGCCGCGACGGTCGCGCTGTGGAATCCGTACGTGGCCGAGCGGCTGCTCCAGGGGCACTGGAGCTTGCTGGCCGGATATGCCGCGCTGCCGTGGACGGCGCTGGCCGCCCACCGCCTTCGAACGACGGCCACGGTGCGGCGACGCCGACGGCTGCTGTCGAACACACCGGCGAATTCCCCGAACGACCTGCTCGAACCGTCTGAACCGTGGGAAGCCGACCACTTCGAGCACGCCCCACCGACCGGCGGCACCGAAATTCGCGAGGAGGCCGCACCAACCGACCGAGCCGGATCACCGCTGGGTGCACCCGCCTCGGCAGACCGCACCGGCGAAGTCGCCGCGGCTGACGCCGCCGAGTCCCGCAGCATCGGAATACCGCTGGAAACGCCCGGTTCCTCGGGCACTCCCGACGTCGCGCCAGCCGATCCGATAGAGCCTTCCCGCTCCGCACCGACCAGTGCGGCGGGCAAAGGAGGGACGGATCGCCCCAGTGTCACGGCGGCACAGCGCACACCCATCCGAACCGCATCCACCTGGGCGGCCCTCGCCGGATCGCTCGCCGCGGCCGGGCTCACCCCTACCGGGGCGCTGCTGGCGGGCGCGACCGCGTTCGCCTTGGTCCAGCGGCGCCAACTTCTTGGAACGCTCGTCCTCTGGCTCGCCGCCTCGGCGCCATGGCTGGCCGCGACCGTGCTGTCGGGCTCAGGTGCGGAACCATCCGATCCAGCGGGCATCGCGGCCTTCGCCGCACGGGCCGAGCCCGGTCTCGGCACGCTGGGCAGCCTGGCCGGCCTCGGCGGGATCTGGAACGCCGAGGCGGTGCCCGATTCGCGCACCACACCATTGGCTGTGATCGGCACCGTGGCGCTGCTGGCGATCGTCGCGCTGGGTCTGCGCGCCGTGGCCACCGGTGGCGCCGATCCGGACAATCGGCACGCCCGCCGCGCGTTGCTGCTGCTCGCCGCCGCCGCGATCCTGCTTCCCGCGCTCGGCGCGACGGCGGGAGGCATGGCAGTCATGGAATGGCTGGTCGCCCACGTGCCCGGCGCGGGCCTGCTGCGGGACACGCAGAAGTACGTGGCCCTGGCTATGCCCGCCTACGTCCTGTGCGCAGCGGCTGGATGCGTGGTGACGGCTCGGCGTCTCTCATCCGGATATCGCAACGCCTCAGCGGACCGGCGCATGACGGCGCACCCCGCCGTCACGTCCACGGTCGCGGTGCTATTCGTCGCGCTTCTGGTTCTGCCGTTGTACGACCTGGCCTGGGGCGTCGGTGGAGCTGTTCGCCCGGTGCACTACCCCACCGGCTGGCAGCGGGTCGCCGCCCGGATCGACGGTCCGGGCGACGTCGCGGTGCTGCCGGGCGGGATGTTCCGCAAATTCCGTTACAGCGGCGCCGCACCGGTGCTCGACCCGGCGCCGCGCATGCTTCCCAACGACGTCCTGCAGACCGGCGAACTGCCCGTGCGCGGCCGTACGGTGTCGGGCGAAGGCACCCGCGCCAGCGAGGTGGAGAACCTCCTGTTGCACGGCGGCTCGCCCGCAGAGCTGGCCCGCCTCGGGGTGGGCTGGGTCCTGGTCGAACGAACCACCCCCGGCCCGCTCGGCGAATCGGCTTCGACCCTCGCCTCGCTGGAACGGGCCTATGAGGACGCCGATCTCGCGCTGTATCGCGTGCCCGGCGTCGTCGAACGCGGTCGATCGACGACCGCGCACCGCTGGACCGCCGGAGCGGCCCACCTATTCTGGGGAGCGTTGCTCGTCGCGGGCCCGCTCGCCGCTCTCGGCACACGTGCACGATTCCGCCGGACACCGCGGACGTGACGCACACCGCCCGCCGCACACTCCAGCTGGTCGAGCGCCGACTGCTCACCTAACGCCGCCGCGCCCAGCACCTGCCGTCGCGTCTGCCCCAGGCTCCCCGCGACCCGATCGAGTGGTGACCGCCCCGGCGTAGAGCGCGACCAGCCGGCGCCGCTCCACCGCCGCCTGCTGCGCGGCCAGGCGGTCCAGCTCGGGTCCGCAGCTCAGGGCACATGCGGCAGCACATCTCGAGCGATACCGGGCGCGGGGCCACTTCCTGGCCGACGACGGAATCACCGAACTCGCGGAGGTGGTGGACGCTACGGGGCGTCAGGCCGTAGTGATTCGTCGGTGCACAGCCCCATGCTCCGCTGCGGAGTCACCTCGGGAACCTCGGGCCGCCTCGGCGACAGGTCATGCGGTCGCTGAACCACGATGGGGAAACCGCTGCGCGAAAGGCCGACCGCAATCGGCGACGTTTCAGTCGACCGTCCGGGGCGCGAGTAATCCGCTCGTGTGCTCCCCTCGTGCGGCCGCGGCCAGCACTTCGTACACACCGTTCCCGGTCTGCTCCCAGGAGAACTCCCGGGCGCGGGCGCGCGCCTTCTCACCCATGACCGTGCGCGCGCCGGGATCGTCCAGCAGATCGCCCACGGCATCGGCCAGCTGGGCGACGTCGTCGACCAGGATGCCGGTGGCGCCGTCGACGATGGAATCGGTGAGGCCGCGCGAGCTTCGGTAACCGACCGTCGGCACGCCGTGCTGGGCGGCCTCGATCACCGCGAGCCCCCATCCCTCTTTCCGGGAAGGCAGCACATGCACCCACGCGCGGGCCAGGAGTTCGTGTTTGCGGCGCTCGTCCACGTGCCCGTGGAAGGTGACGGCGTCGGCGATGCCGAGTGCACGGGCGTTGTCCCGCAGGTTGTCCGCCCACCAGCCGTCGCCGATCACGTCGAGGCGCAGACCCGGTACGCGGTCGCGCAGCCGGGCCACGGCCGCGAGCGCGTCCTCGATCTGCTTGTGCGGCACCAGACGCGAGAGAACCACGACAGTAGGTGCGGCATTGCGGGTTTCCGCCGCGCCGGTGGGCGCGTCGAGTGGAACAGGTTCAGCGCCGTTGCGCACCACCGCGATTCGCGAACGGTCCACACCGAGCGTGGCCAACTCCTCCGCCGACGGCAGCGAAACGGTCAGATATTGATTGCGCCGATGCACGCGGGGCGACAGCCGCGACTCGATCCACCAGCCGATACGGCCGACCAGTCGGCCCGCCACCGGCCACTGCTCCCGGTGGCCGTGGTGCACCAGCACCACCGACGGCGCGGCGGTGACGACGGTGGCGAAGAACGGGATGCCGTTCTGGGTGTCGATCACCGCGTCCGGCCGCACGCCGCGCAACGGGCCGAGTCCGATCCTGCCGAGCAGCAGCGCCGCGAGCGCTCGCGGATACACCGTGTAGCGTCCGCCCGCTCTGCTGATATCGATGCCGTCGACGCGTTCCCGCCGCGGCGCTCCCGGGTAGCCGGCGGTGCGCAGCGTGACCTTGACCCCGCGGGCCGCGAGCTGCGCGCCGACCTGCTCGAGGTACCGCTCGCTGCCGCCGCCCTGCGGGTGCCCGGTGTCACGCCAGCAGAGCAGGAGGACTTCGCGCACGGTGGAGCTTCTCTCGGTCAGTAGGTCCCGGTGGGAACGCCGGATGTCGCGCTACACCCTAACCCGAGCACCCGCCCGAGATGCCCAGCATCGGGGTTGTGCGAAACTCGGCGCCGTGCTCGAAGCCGAAAAGACGCCGACGCGCAGCAGCTCGCTCCGGTTCGCCCGCCGGGCGACCCTGCGCCGGTCGCTGCGACTGCTCGGCAGTTTCCGGTTCGAGCAGACGGACCCGGCGCTGTTCTACGGGGGTCTGGCCGCCGACAGCGCGGCGATGATCGGCGACTTCTACGCCGACCTCACCGGCCGGTCGCTGCAGGGTGCGACGATCCTGGACGTGGGTGGCGGGCCGGGCTACTTCGCGGACGAGTTCGCCCGCACGGGCGCGCGCTACCTCCCGGTCGAGCCCGACCCCACGGAGATGCACGCCGCGGGGCTCTCGGTCGCGGGCGCGGTCCGCGGGTCCGGGATGGCACTGCCGTTCCGTGACGACGCGGTGGACATCTGTTTCTCGTCGAACGTCGCCGAGCACGTCTCGAAACCGTGGCTGATGGCCGACGAGATGGTGCGGGTGACCAGGCCGGGCGGGTTGATCGTGCTGTCCTACACGGTGTGGCACGGCCCGTTCGGCGGGCACGAGACCGGACCGTGGCACTACCTGGGTGGCGAGTACGCCGCGCGGCGGTATCGGCGCAAGCACGGGCGGGAACCCAAGAACAGGTTCGGCACGTCGCTGTTCGCGGTGCGGGCCGCGGATGGATTGCGCTGGGCGGCAGGCACTCCGGCGGAGGTGCACACGGTGTTTCCGCGCTACCACCCCCGCTGGGCGTGGTGGTTGGTCCGGGTGCCTATGGTACGCGAGCTACTTGTTAGCAATCTGGTTGTGGTGGCAACCAAAAGTTAGCCGAGGTAAGGCTCCAGCCATCCGCGGCGCCAGTGCCGCTTTCCGCACGGGGCATGCACGGGCTCGCTCCACGGCGATTCGCGCATCGCCAACCCGACGGTCTCGAGCGTGGTGAGGCCGACCAGGTCGGCCAGCATTCCGACGGCGGCGACCGCCTCTGCGGCCTGCATAGCCGCCGTCGCCTGCTCGATCGTCAGGGTGCGGCCGGGTAGGAAGGAGACCACCCACCCGCCGCTGCCGACACACTTAGCCTGATGCTCGGTTTGATCACTGGTCATCAGCGACCGGCCGATCACTTGCACCGCCATGACTCGGACTCCCCAGTTTGCGGTAACGATTGGGTAATGGAGCGAGCTGATATGTCGCTACAGCATCCCCCTTCCAGCAACAGAACGCAATAGTGCGTTCTGCGAAAAGCGAACCGAGAGGTCGGGATTCACACTGGCCAGAGCCTCGAGAGCACGGAAAACTGGAACAGGTTACAGACAGAAGCCGGGCAAAACTGTAACGTGTTCTCATGCATTACGACAGCTTGTTCATCGGCGGCCGCTGGACCGCGCCAGCCACCGACGAGCGCATCCAGGTCATCTCGCCGGCCACGGTCGAGCCGGTGGGCAGCGTCCCCGCGGTGAGCCGGGCCGACGTCGACGCCGCGGTCGCCGCGGCCAGGCACGCCTTCGACCACGGCCCGTGGCCCGCCACACCGCCGAAGGAGCGCGCCGAAGTGCTCACCCGCGCGGCGCGGCTGATCGAACAGCGCTCCGCGGACCTGCTCGCCGCGCTGACCGCCGAGGTCGGCGCGCCGCAGATGATCGCGATGACCCTGAACCAGCTCCCCGCGGTCGCCGCGCTGGACGCCTACGCGGCCCTGGCCGAGTCCTTCCCCTGGCAGGAGACCCGGGTGGGCGGATTCGGCACCACGCGCGTCACGCGCGAGCCGCGCGGCGTCGTCGCGGCGGTGACCGCGTGGAACGTTCCGCTGTTCCTCGCGGTCAACAAGCTCGCGCCCGCCCTGCTGGCCGGCTGCACCGTGGTCTTGAAGCCCGCCCCGCTGACGCCGATCACGGCCAACCTGGTGGCCGATATCTTCACCGAGGCCGGAGTGCCCGAAGGCGTGCTCTCGGTGCTGCCCGCCGAGCCCGACGCGGCCGAATACCTCGTCTCGCATCCCGGCGTGGACAAGGTGACCTTCACCGGAAGCACCGCGGTCGGCCGGAAGATCGGCGCCATCGCCACCGGTCAGCTCAAGAGCGTCTCGCTGGAACTCGGCGGCAAGTCGGCGGCGATCCTGTTGCCCGATATGGACGTGGCGGCCGGCATCCCGGTGCTCGCGTTCTCCGGCCTGATGAACAGTGGGCAGGGCTGCGTCGCGCAGACCCGCATCCTGGCCCCGCGCAGCCGGTACGACGAAATCCTCGACGCGCTGGTCGAACACGTGAAGACGATGAAGGTGGGCGACCCGAACGACCCCAGCGTGCAGCTGGGCCCGCTGATCTCCGAAGGCCAGCGCGATCGGGTGGAGGGCTACATCGCCAAGGGGAAGGCCGAAGGCGCGCGCCTGGTGCTCGGCGGCGGCCGCCCGGAGGGGCTGGACCGGGGGTGGTTCGTCGAGCCGACGATCTTCGCCGACGTGGACAACAAGTCGGCCATCGCCCAGGAGGAGATCTTCGGGCCGGTGCTGTCGGTGATCCCGTACGAGACCGAGGACGAGGCCGTGGCCATCGCGAACGACTCCGTCTACGGCCTCGCGGGCTCGGTATGGACGACCGACATCGAGCACGGCGCCGAGATCGCGGCGCGGGTGCGCACCGGCACCTACGCGATCAATTGGTATGCCTTCGACCCGACTTCACCGTTCGGCGGCTACAAGGCCTCCGGGCTCGGACGCGAGAACGGCCCGGAGGGTCTCGATTCGTTCTGTGAGCAGAAGTCGCTGCTCATGCCGCTCGGCTGGACCGGGTGATCACTCCGGTGGCATGACCACCCGCAGCAGCGGCGCACGGTTGCCGTAACGCCGGGTTGGCGCGTCGACGATCTCGACGCGCCAACCCGGCGGCAGCACTGCGCGCAGCCGCCCCGCGACCCGGCGCAGCGGGGTGCTCGCGGTCGCGAAGTCGAATTCGGCCACCGTGGGGGCAAGGGACGTCGCCGTCTCCAGATCGGCCATGCTCCATCCACCTCTCGCGTCGATCTCGCCGTGTGCCGCGGCATCGCGGGTCCGATGTCGGTAGGGAAGTAGTTCAGTCGATCAGTTAACCGTCAGTAATCCGACTGGGTGATGCGGAAGGAAGAACACGCCAAGCATAAGTTACGAATACACGAAATCTCTCAACAAGATCATTACCCCTTCCCAGACTCGGCTAAACCCCTCGATCCGAAGGAATTTCATCGGCTTGCGGCCGACACCACGACGGCCCCGTACCGGGCGGACCGCCGATCACTGCCGCGGTTCGGCGGGATGAGCTCTCAGGCAACGGAATTCGTGGTCACTGCGGCGCACTCACCCGCCCACTGATCGGCGATAGGCGGCGGGTGTGGCGCCCGTCGCGGCACGCAGGTGCACCCGCAACGCGGTGACGCTGCCGAACCCGGCCTTGGCCGCGACGACTTCCACTGGCAAACATGTGGTTTCCAGAAGTTCCCGGGCCCGAGCGGTGCGCTGAGCGTCCAGCCAGCGCCGCGGCGTGGTGCCCACCTCAGCCTTGAAGCGGCGGATGAAGGTGCGCTCGCTCATCAACGCGTGCGCGGCCAGCGCGGAAACGTCCACCGCCGCAGTGGGTTCGGCGATCGCCCAAGCCAGCGTCGCGGCGAGGCCACCGTCTGCGGCACGGGCGGCCGGTCCATCGGGAATGTACTGCGCCTGGCCGCCCTCCCGGTGCGGCGCGGTGACGTTCCACCGAGCCAGCTCCGCCGCCGCGTGCGCGCCCAGCTCCCGGCGGACGAAGTGCAGGCACAGATCGAGCCCCGCCGACAGCCCGGCCGAAGTCAGCACGTCGCCGTCGTCCACGTACAGCGCGGTGGGATCCAGCCGCACCGCCGGATACCGCTCGGCGAACTCGCCGCAGTAGGCCCAGTGCGTCGTCGCCGGTCGTCCGTCCAAGAGCCCGGCCTCGGCCAGGACGAACGCACCGACGCAGATGCTCACCATGGTCGCGCCGCGCGCGGCAGCGCTCCGCAACGCGGTCAACGCCCGCGGCGGAGTCGGCAGCGTCGGAATGCCGATCCCGGGCACGACGACCACATCCGCGTCCGCCAGCGCTTCCAGTCCGTACTCGACCCGCAGGTCGAAGCCGTTGGGCGTCCACACCGGACCGGGCCGCACCCCGCACGTCCGCATCTCGAACCCGGACGGCTCCCCGGTCTTCCCGGGCCCGTGCCGGAACGCCTGCACAGCGCAGGCCAGGTCGAAGGCCATCACCCCGTCGAGCGCGAGCGCCACCACTTGCTTCATCACTCGCAGTTTGGCATGAATCCGAGCATTACTGTCATTTCCGCCACTCGTCGCGGGCCTCGCCGCACACTTGACTCCAAGGGCATACCGAGTGACCGGAGCGAAGGAGGGCATCGTGGCCGCACCGACGGGCCTGGACTGGGCATGGGCCACCCGTACCGGGGGCGCGTTGTCGAAGGAGCAACGCCGTGGATTGGCCGTCGCGATCGCCCGTACGTTGCCCGCCATGGCACCCAACCGGGTCCGGATCGCGCTGGGCAGACGCGGCCGCGGGAAACTGGAGTTCGCCGGTCTGCGGCTACCCGATTCGAAGCTCGCCGTCGCGGCGGAAAGCGAGGCGCGGGAGTCGTTGTCTCCGCACGTGTTGCACCATTCGTTGCGAACCTACTACTTCGGGCGGGTCCTGGCCGAGCTCGACGGCGCATCCTACGACGACGAACTCGTCTACGTCTCCTGTCTGCTGCACGACCTGCAACTCGAAACTCCCACGCCTGGAAGATGTTTCGCGGTGGTCGGCGGCGAACGGGCGGCCGCGATCGCACGGGACGCGGGCGCCCCGCCGGAACGGGCCGACGCGATCGGCGCGGCGATCGCCGCGCACATCACGCCCGGCGTCGCCGACGATCTCGGCGATCCCGGCGGCTTCGTCTCCGCGGGAGCGTCCGTGGACGTACTCGGGACGCGGCTTGCGGAACTGGACCGGGATTGGGTCATCGAACTGCTGCGGCGGCACCCGCGCCTGGAGTTCGAGCGGCATGTGATCGCGGCGTTCCGGGCGGAAGCGAAGGCGGTGCCGGAAGGCCGGATCCATTTGCTCAACCGCGCGGGCTTCCTGACCATGATCCGCCTGGCACCATTCGACGAATAGCCCGGCCGCCCAGGCGAATTCCTCGGCAGTGCGCGCAAAACGTTTGTCGCGCAGAACAAAACGCCCGCACCATCTGCCAGATGGTGCGGGCGAATGCTACTTTGGGTGGAGTGTCAGCCCAGACGCTGCTTGAGCGCCTCGAACTCGTCACGCACGCCGGAAGGCAGCTTGTCTCCGACGAACTCGAACCACTCTTCGATGAGCGGGATCTCCTTACGCCACTCCTCGGCGTTCACGGCGAGCGCCTCGTCGACGTCCTTGGCGTCGACGTCCAGCCCGTCCAGATCGAGCTGCGCGGCGGTCGGCACGTTGCCGATCGCGGTCGCCTCGGCCTGCGCGGAACCCTCGATGCGGCCGACGATCCACTCCAGCACGCGGGAGTTCTCGCCGAAGCCCGGCCACAGGAAGCGGCCGTCGTCGCCGCGCCGGAACCAGTTGACGTAGAAGATCTTGGGCAGCTTGGCGGCATCGGCGTTCTTGCCGACATTGATCCAGTGGCCCAGGTAGTCACCGACGTGGTAGCCCAGGAACGGCAGCATGGCCATCGGGTCGCGGCGGACGGTACCGACCTTGCCCTCGGCGGCCGCGGTCTGCTCGGAGGACAGCGTGGCGCCCATGAACACGCCGTGCTGCCAGTCGAAGGACTCGGTGACCAGCGGGACGGTGGTCTTGCGGCGGCCGCCGAACAGGATCGCCGAGATCGGCACGCCCTGCGGGTCGTCCCACTCGGGCGCCAGGATCGGGCACTGCGACATCGGCGTGCAGTAGCGGGAGTTGGGGTGGGCGGCCAGCGTCTCGGTCTCCCGCAGGTACCAGTCGTTGCCCTTCCAGTCGATCAGGTGGTCGGGCTCGCCTTCCAGGCCCTCCCACCACACGTCGCCGTTGTCGGTCAGCGCGACGTTGGTGTAGACGGTGTTGCCCGCCTCCATGGTGGCCATGGCGTTCGGGTTCGAGCTGCGGTTGGTGCCCGGCGCGACGCCGAAGAAGCCGAACTCGGGGTTCACCGCGTAGAGGCGGCCGTCCTTGCCGAAACGCATCCAGGCGATGTCGTCGCCCAGGGTCTCCGCGCGCCAGCCCGGCACGGTCGGCTGGATCATCGCGAGGTTGGTCTTGCCGCAGGCGCTCGGGAACGCGGCGGCGATGTAGTACGCCTTGTTCTCCGGGGAGATCAGCTTGAGGATCAGCATGTGCTCGGCCAGCCAGCCCTCGTCGTGGGCCATCGCCGAGGCGATCCGCAGCGAGTAACACTTCTTGCCGAGCAGCGCGTTGCCGCCGTAGCCGGAGCCGTAGCTCCAGATCTCCCGGTCCTCGGGGAAGTGGGTGATGTACTTGGTGTCGTTGCACGGCCACGGCACGTCGGCCTGACCCTCGGCCAGCGGCGCGCCCACGGAGTGCAGCGCCTTCACGAACGGACGGTCGGCGCCCAGCTTCTCCAGGGCGGCGGCGCCCATGCGGGTCATCACGCGCATCGACACCACGACGTACTCGGAGTCGGTGATCTCGACGCCGAGCTTCGGGTCGTCGGCGCCCAGCGGGCCCATGCAGAACGGCACCACGTACATGGTGCGGCCCTTCATCGAGCCGCGGTACAGCTCGGTCATCGTGGCGCGCATCTCGGCCGGGTCGACCCAGTTGTTGGTCGGGCCCGCGTCGGCCTCGGTCTTGGAGCAGATGAAGGTGCGGGACTCCACCCGGGCCACGTCGGAGGGATCGGAGAGAGCGAGGAAGGAGTTCGGCTTCTTCTTCTCGTCCAGGCGCTTGAACGTTCCCGCCGCCACGAGCTGCTCGGTCAGCCGCTCCCACTCTTCGTCGGAGCCGTCCGCCCACACCACTCGATCCGGCTGGGTGAGTTCGGCGACTTCTTGTACCCAGGCGAGTAGTTCGCTGTGCTCGGTCGGCGCCTTGCCGTCGGATCCACGAAGACCAGGAATGGTCGCTGACGTCATGAAAACTCTCCTGAGATGGGCGGCTACTCGCTGCTTCGCCGCCTGGCCCTAGGCCCATGACCAGCGCGAATGCACCGAGCGCCACCGTTGGCGGGAAGGCGCCCGCTCCGACCGGTCGAACACGCGCCCAGGAGGGCGGCAGATCAGGACTTAGCGGACGCCCAAGTTCCTGAATAGAGGTTAACGCGATGTGACGGCCGGTACGGTATCGGGTTCCTCACTGTGTACCCAATCGGTCGTTCGTTTCAACAGGGGAGATCCACCGATCGAGGATCGTGATGTCGCGCTCGCACGCGGCGAGCTGCCCCGGCTGTTCGGCCGCGATCCGGCGCAATTCGGCCTCCAACCGGGCCACCCGGCGATCCGTCTCGACCATTCGCGCGGTGCTTGCTTGGACCACGTGATCGGCCAAAACGGTCTCCGCTTCCACGAGCGCGGTCACCACACGCTGCTCGAGCTGCGCTTTTACGTTGACCAGCGCGTCGGCGACCCATTGCCGGATGTGCGCTCGATCGGCCAGCTGGCGTCGGGCGCGCACCACCCACGCCGCCGCGCCCCCGCCGAGCAGCAGCGTTACCGGCACGGTCGCGACGTCGAGGGCCGGGACGAGGGAGAACGGAGCAACAAGCAAGCGACCGAGGCCGACACCGGCCGACGCGCCGAGCGCGATCATGAGGTGATCTTCGACACCCCGATGGCGGGGGTCGGGATCCGGGCCCACCCGAGGGGCCGGGTCGCGCCGTCGCGTCGGCGCCCCGCGATCTCCGCTCTCGATCCGGGCGCTCAGTTCGGCGATGCGTTCGTCGATGACGTGGTCGAGAGCACCGGTCAGTTCGGTGACGGACTGCTGTAGCCGGGCGGGATAGCAGGCGAGGTCGGCGGGGCGCAGCCGTTCCAGGTCGGCGCGCACGGCGGTGTGCAGCGCCCGGATGCTCGCGCCGATCTCGGTCATGAGATCCACCCGGGCCAAGTGCAGCTGCCCGCGCAAGGTGGACATCGCGGTGGCTCGTCCGCCGTCGCGCCCGGCCAGCAGCACGGCACGTTCCTCGCGCAGCCGCGCCGGCTCGGCGCCGGAGCGCAGCGTCGCCACCTGCTCGGCCACCCGCTGGCGGGTATCGGCCAGGACCCGTGCGGTGACCGCGCCCGGCCGGTCACCGCCCGCGGCGGCCGCCGCGGTGAGCTGGGCGTGCAGGGCCCCGACACCGGAGCGATCGAGCAGTCCGGCGTCGCCGGCGGTGCGCGCCGCGGCCGCGAGCCGCGCCGAGACCGGCACGATGTCCAGGTCGCCCGCCCCTTGCGCGGCGAGCAACTCCAGGTCGCGCTCCCGCACCGCCCGCCAGTCCTGGTAGGCGTGGACGCCGTTCATCGCGAGCAGCAGGCGGGTGCCGTCCGCGCGCAACCGGCCGATCACGCCCAGCAGGTCCGCGCCGATGATCGTGCCCGCGTCGAGCAGGACCAACGCCACCGCGGGCGGGGCCGCACCGGCGGGTGAGGTGGCCCCCGCGCCCGCGTCGGCGGACGGCTCGGCCAGCGTGACGTGCGGTTCGAACCGGGCCAGCTCGGTGCGCAACAAGGTCGTGTTCACGTCGTCCGGCCCGATCATCACGACGGCACCGCCGCCGGAGCCGTGCACCGCGCGCAGCAGCGCCATGCCCTGCGGATTCCACCGCTCCACTACGGCCGCGAGCTCGGGCGCCAGCGCGGTCGCGGGACGTCCGGATTCGCCGTCGGCGGACGGGCCACCCGCGCGAGATGCGGCATCCGCCTCGGGCGGTGTACTCGCCGTCGCCGGTTCCGGAGGTTCAGAGACCGGCACTGCTCATCCGTTCCCATAGTCGGACGTATCCGTTGTGCACGCGCAACGCGGCGCGGCGGGCGGCAGGAGGCATATCGCTGGTGACGACGGCGCGCCAGCGGGTCGCGCGGGCGAGCGCGTCGTCGGCGTCGGCGGGCGCCGGGGCGGCATAGCCCGCGGCGAGGTGGGCCACCTCGGGCCCCGCGAGGCCCGCGCAGAGACCGAGCCAGACGGCGTCGTCGCCGTAGAGGTAGGACTCCAGCAGGTCGCGCGCGCGGCCGCCCTCCTCCGGGACCGCGCGAGCGGCCAGCCGGGCCAGCTCGTCGAGCAGTTCACCGCCGCGCAGTGCGGCCACCTGCTCGTAGCGGCGGTGCAACAACTGGTGCAGCGCATCGATGCCGCTGGCCGCGTGCAGGACCTGCAACAGCTCCTGCGGAGCGAGGTCCGGATCGTGGCGCAGGGCGGTGCACGCGCAGGCCACGCCGTAGAGGTCCCAGCGCCGCAGCAGCTGTGCACGCTCGGCGGCGTCCGGTCCCGGCGCGAGGAACAGGTCCGGCGCGAGGATCAGCGCGGGGTCGGCGTCCGTGGCGAGCTTGCGAAGCAGTTCCAGATCCGCGCCGGTCAGCGCGCCCGCCCTGGTGCGCATGGCCAGCGACGCGACCACCGGAACCACCGGGATCCGCAGCTCCCTGCCGTACTGCTGGGCCGCGGCCACCGCGTCGCCCCAGCGGGAGCCGATCGCGTCGGCCTTGTTCAGCACCGCGATCGCGCGCTGCGGCGGCAGCGTGGCCAGCACCCTGCGGTCGGCGGGCGTCGGCGCGGCCGACAACACGTACACGACGATGTCGGCGTCGAGTTCGGGGTCGGGCGCTCCGGGCCGGTCCACCGGATCGGTCTCCACCGCCGACATGAGCGCGAGCGCGTGCAGCACCGTGCTGCGGCCCGCGTGCGCGCGCCCGGTCACCTGGATGCGCGGCGGTTTGCGCCAAGCGCTGACGGCGGCGGCCGCGGCGTACCCGATCTGCGGGTCCCGCCCCGTGCCGAAGCGCAGCTCGGCGAGCAGCTTGTCGAGCTGATCGTGGGCGGACGTGGGAACGCCGCGCTCCCGCACCGGCCCGTCGGAATCAGTGGCTGTCGGCATGCTGCCCCCCTTTTACGGTGCGCAATTCTGTCAGAAGTCCGCTCCCTGGACCGGCTCGACCGCTCAGCTGCCGCTGAAGTACTTGTTCGCGGTGCGCACGGCCCAGTTCGGCGCGTATTTCGCCACCGTCGCCAGCACCTTCGCCTGCGCGCCGATCTCGTAGTGCACCTTCGGCAGCCGCGCGCGCTTGCGGGTGGCCTCCCAGATCCCGGCGGCGACGTCGTCGGCGGTCAGCCGCACACCCAGCGACTTCGTCGTCCCGGTCGTCACCCCGTCCACCATGGCGGTGGCCACGAACAGCGGCCAGATCGCGAGCACCCGGATGTCGTGGCGCTCCCATTCCAGGTCCAGCGCCTCGGTGAGACTCTTCACCGCCGCCTTGGTGGCGCCGTAGGTCGCGAGTTCGGCTTGGCCGTAGATCGCCGACGCCGAGCACAGGTTGACCACCTGGGCGCCCGGGGTGTCGCGCAGGTAGCGGAAGGCGCTGTGCGTTCCGGTGAGCACGCCGACCAGGTTGACCTCGACGATCGCCCGATGGGCGGCGAGTTCGATCGCGTCGAAGGGCCCGGCGCGCAGGATGCCGGCGTTGTTGACCAGGATGTCCAGCCGCCCGGCCGCGGCGTGGAACTCGGCGAGACGCTCCGCCCACTGCGTGGCGTTCGTCACATCCAGTACTCCAGTGTGAACGGCGCCACCCTTGGCTGTGATATCACCGGAAAGCCGGGTCAGCCCGACTTCGTCGATGTCGTAAGCCCCGACCTGGTACCCCTGCGCAGCGAAAAGCAAGGCCGTGGCCCGGCCGATACCAGCCGCAGCGCCGGTGATGAATACTGTCGGTCTGCTCATGCCCGGGAAGTCTAGTGCCGGGAATGCCGTGTACTCCGGGGTTCCCAGACGCCCGCCGGTCACTTACCCTGCAGAAGTGGTCGGCACCATAACCGGTGCGCAACTTGAACTTTCGCATGCGGCAACCGACCTCGACGATGAGGAGGTTGCGATGACCGCGAATGTCATCGGCGCTGTCGACCCGGAGGCGTCCTGTCCCGCGGACCGCAAGCCCTTGCTGCCCAGCACGGACCCGTTCCATCGACCGCCCAAGGGGTTCGCGGCCAAAGCGCCCGGCACCATCCTGCGCAGCAGGCAGATCGACGTAGCGCTGTTCGGAATTGTGCCGCAACAGGTCTCGGCCTGGCAGCTACTGTACCGCAGCTGCGATCTGCACGGAGCGCCGGAAGCGGCGATCACCACGGTCCTGCTGCCGGTCGACGCGGAACCCGACGAGGATCGCCCGCTGCTGGCCTTCCAGACCGCGATGGACGCGGTCACGGAGAAGTGCTCCCCCTCCTACGCCCTGCGTTACGGCGCGCGGGCCCTCGGCTCGGTCACCCAGCTCGAATGGCTGCTGGTCGCGAACGCGCTGCGGCGCGGCTGGGCGGTGACCATCGCCGACCACGAGGGTCCGCACGGGAACTTCGGCGCCCCGCGTGAGCCCGGCTACCGCGCGCTCGACGGCATCCGCGCCGCCCTGCGCTTCGGCCCGCTGGGTCTCGGCCCGCGGACCCGCGTCGCGGTGTGGGGCTACTCCGGCGGCGGTATGGCCAGCTCCTGGACGGTCGAGATGGCGCCGACCTACGCCCCGGAGCTCGACATCGTCGGCGCGGTGCTCGGCGCCCCGGTCGGCGACCCGCGCCAGGTCTTCGACCGGCTCAACGGCACCCCCTACGCGGGCCTGCCCGCCATCGTCATCGCCGCCCTGCGCAGGCTGTATCCCGCATTGAGCTCGCTGATCGACGACCAACTCAGCCCGGAGGGCCACCGGTTCGTCGTCCGCGCGGAGAACGCGACCCCGGTGGGCGCGATCCTCGGGCTGGCCGGCAAGAAAGTGGACGACTACCTCGACCGCCCGCTCGCGGAGGTGCTCGACACCCCCGAGTTGCGGGCGATGTTCGACGACCTGCGGTTGGGCAACACGACGCCCGCCTGCCCGCTGCTGGTGGTGCAACCCATCCACGATCAGGTCATCCACATCGAGGGCATCGACGGCCAGGTGGCGCGCTACCGCCGCGGCGGCGCCGCGGTGACCTACGTCCGCGACCGGCTCAGCGAGCACTTCTCGCTGCTGCCGCTGTCCACGCCGATCAGCCTGGACTGGCTGGCCGACCGGTTCGCCGGGCAACCGGTGAGCGACGTCGGCGACCGCACCGTCTGGTCGGTCGCGGCCTCGCCCTCGGGCGTGCGTGGCCTGCTGGAGATGGCGGTGACGGCGGCCAAGGTCGCGCTGGGCAGACCACTGCGCCAGGAACGTCCGACGGTGGCCGCAGTCGCGCCCGCGCGCGCCGCCTGACCTCCTGCTCAGCGGTGCGCGCACAACCGCTTGCCGCGCTGATCGCCGGATGCTGGACAATGGACGCCGTGAACGACGCCGCGAACCATACTGCCGAGTCAGTTCCGGGCCCGCCGTCCACAGCTTCGGCTCCGGCCGAGGGCGGGCCCCGGCACAAGACCGGCTCCCGCCTGTACCCACGAGTCACCAGCTTCCGGTCGCGCAGGGGCGCGCTGACCGCGACCCAGCAGCAATCCTGGGACCGGATGTGGCCGTCGATCGGCCGTGAGGTCGCCGACGAGCCACTGGACGCGGCCGCCTGGTTCGGCCGCGACGCGCCGCTGGTGATCGAGATCGGCTGCGGCACGGGCACCGCGACGGCCGCCATGGCGCAGGCCGAACCGCACCTGAACCTGATCGGCATCGAGGTCTATCAGCCCGGCCTCGCACAGCTGGTGCAGCGCATCGAGCGCGAGGCGATCGGGAACATCCGGCTGCTGCGCGGCGACGCGGTGGACGTGCTGGAAAACATGATTGCCGAAGAGTCGCTGACCGGCGTCCGGGTGTTCTTTCCCGACCCGTGGCCGAAGGCGCGCCACCACAAGCGGCGGCTGCTGCAGCCCGCGACGGTCGCACTGATCGCCAGCCGCCTGAAGCCGGGCGGCGTCCTGCACGTCGCCACCGACCACGCAGGCTACGCCGAGCACATCCATGCGGTCGGCATGGCGGAGCCCCTGCTCAGGGGATTGAACGAGGCCACGGGCGGCGTCAGCGCGGAACATCGCGCCACCGCGCCGATCGGGTTCGAGCGCCCCGTCACGAAATTCGAAGGCAAGGCACATCGCGCCGGTAGCGCCATCACCGAGCTCATATGGGGGAAGATCGACCGATGAGCGTCAGTGAGATGGCCCACGAAGTGGTCGATGTTGCCGGGGAGGTGCACGGAAGCGGAGCGGAAGGCCTGGGCAGCGCGGGGCCGGACGTGCGCCGCGTCCTGTTGGTGTGGGACGCCCCGAACCTCGACATGGGCCTCGGCGCCATCCTGGGCGGTCGTCCGACCGCCGCCTACCGCCCGCGGTTCGACGCGCTCGGCCGCTGGCTGCTGGCCCGGACCGCTGAATTGTCGGTGGGCGCGGTGCATCGCGTGGAGCCCGAGGCCACCGTCTTCACCAACATCGCGCCGGGCACCGCCGACGTCGTGCGGCCCTGGGTGGAGGCGCTGCGCAACGTCGGCTACGCGGTCTTCGCCAAGCCCAAGATCGACGAGGACTCCGACGTCGACGCCGACATGCTCGCGCACATCGCCCTGCGCAGTCGCGGCGCGGGCCTGGCGGGCATCATGGTCGCCTCGGCCGACGGCCAGGCGTTCCGCGAACCGCTGGAGGAACTCGCCGCCAAAGGCGTGCCGGTTCAGGTACTCGGCTTCCGCGAGCACGCGAGTTGGGCCGTCACATCCGATACTCTCGAATTCATCGACCTCGAGGACATTCCGGGCGTGTTCCGTGAACCCCTGCCCCGGGTGAGCCTCGACTCGTTGCCCGACGAGGGTGCTTGGCTGCAGCCGTTCCGGCCGCTGTCGGCACTGCTCACCTCTCGCCCCGCCCAAGGAGTCGCTTAGTGTTCACACGCTGGGGCGATCTGGTATACCGGCTGCGTTTCGCCGTCATCGGCGTGGTCGTGGCCGGTCTTCTGGCTCTCGGTGGCTACGGCCTCGGGTTGGAGGACCACCTCAGCTCCAGCGGGTGGGATGACCCGACCTCGGAGTCGGCGCGCGCGGCGCGAATCAAAGACGGAGCCTTCGAACGGGATCACAACTCCGACGTCATCGTGTTGTACACGGCGCCGGAGGGCAAGACCATCGATGATCCGGAATTCAGCGGCAAGATCGTCGAGAATCTCGCGAGTCTGCCGCGCGAGCATCCGGACGAGATCACCAAGGTCAACGGCGTCTACTGGCGCAACGACGCGAATATCCCGGTCCAGGCTTCCGTTTTCGGCTCCAAGGACAAGAAGTACGCCTTCGCGTCCATCGCCATCAAGGGCGACAACGACACCGACATGGTGCGCAACTACCGGAAGGTGAAGAACGTCTTCTTCATCCCCGGGGTGGATGTGCAGGTGACAGGTCTGCAAGCGGTGGCGGGCACGCTGAACGACACCATGGCCGACGACCAGAAGCGCATGGAGATCCTGGCCATTCCGGCGGTGGCCCTGCTGCTCTTCTTCATCTTCGGCGGTATCGTCGCCGCCGGACTGCCCTTGATCGTCGGTGGCCTCACCGTGGTCGGCGCGTGGGGCATCGTCCGCTTCATCACCGAGTTCACCGAGGTGAATTCGTTCGTCTCGCCGGTCGTCTCGATGATCGGCCTCGGCCTGGCCATCGACTACGGCCTGTTCATCGTGAGCCGATTCCGCGAGGAACTCGCCGAGGGATACGACACCAGAGCGGCCGTCCGCAGATCGGTGATGACGGCGGGCCGCACCGTGGTGTTCTCCGCCACGATGATCGTCGCCAGCCTCGGCGGCATGCTGCTGTTCCCGCAGGGTTTTTTGAAATCGGTCGCCTACGGCGCCATCGCGACGGTCTCGCTGGCGGCGCTGACCTCGATCACCGTCCTGCCCGCCATGCTGGCGGTGCTCGGTAAGCGCGTCGACATGCTCGGGCTCAAGCGGTTCCGCAAGACGAAGACCGCCGACGAAGTGGAAAGCGGCTTCTGGGGCCAGTCCACCCGCTGGGTGATGAAGCATCCGCTCAAGATCGCGATTCCGCTGTGCATCGTTCTGCTGCTGCTGATCATCCCGGTCAAGAACCTCAGTTTCGGCGGCATCAACGAGCGGTATCTGCCGCCGGACAATCCGACTCGTCTGGCGCAGAAGGAATTCGACAAGGTCTTTCCGCTGCGCAAATCGGACCCGATCGAACTGGTTTTCGTGGTCGATGATCCGAGCCTCGCCCCCCAGGTGGGCAAGGTGGTCAAAGAGGCGAGCAAAGCTCCCGGCCTAGCGGGCGAATTCGCCTATCCCCCGAGCACGGCCCCTAAAGACAAGACCATCTACAACACCTCCGTCACGTTGATCAATTCGGAGGACGCCGAACCGACCATCGATTACCTCCGTTCGCTGGAATTACCCGACGGCGTCACCATGCTCGTCGGCGGTCAGCCGACCATCCAGAAGGACAGCATCGACGCGCTGCTGGCCCGGATGCCCCTGATGATCGCGCTCGTCTTGTTCGTGACGACGCTGCTGATGTTCCTGACCTTCGGCTCGCTGGTGCTGCCGATCAAGGCCGCGCTGATGAGCGCCCTCGGTCTCGGGTCCACGCTCGGCATCCTCACCTGGATCTTCATCGATGGCCACGGGGCCGGGCTGTTGAATTTCACCCCGCAGCCGATCATGTCGCCGGTCTTGGTGCTGATCATCGCGATCATCTACGGTCTGTCGACCGACTACGAAGTCTTCCTGATGTCGCGCATGGTGGAGGCGCGCGCCCAGGGCGCGAGCACCACCGAGGCCGTCCGGATCGGTACCGCGCAGACCGGCCGGATCATCACCGCCGCGGCGCTGATCCTGCTCGTCGTCACCGGAGCGTTCGCCTTCTCCGACCTGGTGATGATGCAGTACATCGCCTACGGCATGATCGCGGCGCTGTTCATCGACGCCACCGTGCTGCGCATGCTGCTCGTCCCGGCCACCATGAAACTCCTCGGCGACGACTGCTGGTGGGCCCCGGCCTGGATGAAGAAGGTGCAGGAGAAGGTCGGGCTCGGCGAGCCGATCCTCGACGACGAGCGGGTCGGCGGGAGCGATGTCGTCGACCTGGTCAAGACCACGCCGATCACCGATCCGGTGACCATGCAGATCCCCGCGGTCGCCGACGCCAACAAGGTGCCGCGCAGGCGCAAGCCGCGCACGGTCGCCGAGATCGAGGCCGAAGCGCCGACCAGGCGGCTGGACCGGGTCCCGCCGTCAGCCGCACCGCAGGCGACGCCCGCGCCGCCGCCGCTCGATCCGGGTAGGCAGCGACCGGAACCGCCGCGTAATCCCACGCCCCCACAGGGTGAACCGATTCGCCCGCGGCGGATCTCGCAGGTACCGAATGATCCTCGCTCGGCACCCGACCAGGCGGAGCAGCGGCCGCCGGCACCGCCCGCGAACCCGGGACCGCGACCGGCGCCGCCCACCGGCCTGTCCCAGGACCCGAACGCGCCGTATGCCGGTGTGCCGTCGGTGATCCTTCCCGAGCCGAGCCCCCGGCCCGCCGTCTCGCCGATCACCCCGCCCGCTCCGCGCCCGACCCGGGCACCGGAACCCCGCCCGCTCTCCGGCATCACGCAGGACCCGACCGTCGACCTCGCACCGCAGCCCCATTCGGCGCGGCACCTGCCGCCCGAGGCTCCGGCCGCGTCCGAAGGCCCCGCGCACCGCGCGCCCGAGCCCGAGGCGCCCGCGGAGCCGTACAACGGCCCGGACACCACCAACCGCAGCAGCATCGAGAGCTGGATGGCCGAACTGCGTTCCTCCCGCCGCCACATCGGCAGGGTCCCCGAGGAGGGCAGGCACCACGGCGGCGACGGCCGCACGGTGAGCGTCAACGAACTGCTGCGCCGCCGCGAACGCGAATGAGCCGTGGTCGTTGACAGACAGAAGAGCCGCTGCGCCCGTCGGGCACAGCGGCTTTCTTTCTGCTCAGGACGCGCTGTTGTAGTACCGCCGACCAGGTCTGCGAAAGCAAGCGCGATCGCCCCGCCACCTCCGGCGGATGAGTCCAGCTCAGCTGTCAGCGTCGGTCTTTCGCTCAGCCGCTCCCGCAACGACATTGCGGTCCCCATCCGGTCCGCTGCCGGTGCCCGCGTCGGCGAACGCGCGGGCGTAGCGGGTTCCGGCCAAGAGCAGGAGGATGCCGACGATCAGGAACGCCGCGACGCGGACCAAGCCGTCGAGAGTGGCCAGGTCGAAGAGGAACAGTTTCGCCAAGGCGGCTGCGGTGACCAGGAGACCGGAGCCCAAGGCTAGTTTGGCGACCGCGGGCGCGTCGGCGAGTTCGCGCAGTCCGAACAGGAGCGCGCCGGTCGCGGCCGCCATCCAGAGGATGGTGGCGGCGCTGTGGCCGAGGAGGAACCCGTTCGGCGTGCCGGTCGCGACGCCGAGGGAGACCGTCGTCGCGGTCACCGCGTAGAGTCCCGCGACGCTGGCGGCGATCCACGGCCACGCACTACCCCCGGCAAGGCCCGGCAGTCGCCGCGCGCACCACAGCGCCGCGGCCACCACACCGAGGGCCAGTACCGCCCCGAGCACGGTCGCCACACCGAGGCTCGCCTCCGAGCGATGCTGCGAAGCGAGGATTTCGGGGCTCGCGACGTTCAGCAACGCGAAGCCGCCGAGCACCGCGAACGCCGTGCCGAGGCCCGCCGCCGGACGCGACCTCCGCTGGCCCGCCACGCCGAGGAAGACCAACGCCACCAGGAACAGAGCCGTGGGCAGTGTTCGCGTCTCGGTCGCGCCGACGCACGCCTCGAGCAGCGCGATCGAGCCCGCGAGGGCGGCAACGAGAGCGGTATGCCCCGGAACCCGCAGCAGCGCGTTCAGTTTCGGCACCAATGTCACCGCAGCGACGAGTAAGAGCACCGTCGCGATGATCGACGCCACCGTCACCGTGACGACTCGTTGCTCGTACATCCCCGGAGCGACCAGGATCGGCACGAGCGCCGCCGCCATCGTCAGCGAGGCGGTGAGATCGGCGGGTCGGTGCCGGACGACGACGATCGTCCCGGCGACTCCGGCCAGCGCGACCGCCGCGGCGGCCACGAGCACCCAAGCGCGCTCCGCGTCCGCGGGCGTACCGAGGACGGCCCCCGCGACGAACGCGAGCGTCGCCAGTACGGCCGGCAATGTCCGTGCCACGTGCAGATACGGCCAGTTCCGGGCCAATTGCACCGGCACGCAGGCGCACTGCAACACGATCAAGAACGCGAGGAGCACCGGCCGCGTGGTGAGCACTGGAGACAGCGCCGCCGCGGCGAGCACGACCAGCACCGCCAAGGGCTGTGCGCGCCATCGCATCGCCAGCCCGATGCCAGCGGCAGCGACACCGAAGGCGACGGCGAGCCCGAACACCGGGTGCAGCCAGTGGTAGACGGCCGTCACCGCGATGACGTCGAGGTAAGCGCCCGCGATACCGGTGACGGCCAGCGCGATACCGCCGACCCGTCCGCCGGTCCGCTGGAAGACCCGCACGCCCGCGCCCACCAACGCGGCCGAGAACACCGCACCGGCAAGGACTCTCGGCACCGGCCCGAAGAACCCCGCCTGCGCGGCCAAGACCAGCAGCATCGCGACGCCGATCAACGTCACCGCGACACCGGCCAGCGCCAAGATCCGGCTGATCACGCCGTCGCGCTGCCACCACGGCGTGTGCGGCACCGGTGGCCTCGCGCGCGGTGGGACGGGAGGACGAGGCGGCATCGGCCCCTGCGCGTTCGGCGGCCAGGGAGCGCCACCCCATGCGCCACTGGGCGGCGGAGCGAAGCGCGGAACGTACGCGGGCTGCGGAGGGGGAACCGGCATACCGGTCGTCGGCGAATGGCCCGGCCAAGGCGGCATCACCGGTGGGACGGCACCGGACGGGGCGCGCTCCGATCCCGCGTGTACCTCGCCGATGTTCCCGTGTACCCCGCCGGTGTCTCCGTGTACCCCGCCGGTGGTCCCGTGGGCCGCACCGGACTCACTCGCATCGGAACGGCCGCCCACGGACGCATCGGCCCCACCCGGCGGCACCGCGACAGGACTACCGGGCGCATCGGATGCCGCTGCACCGGGAACTTCGAGTGCCTGGCCGCCGGTTCCGCCTGGCTCCGAGGGCCGCGATACCGAACCGCTCGCTCCTCCGGGCATGCGCGCACTCGATGTCCTGGATGCGCCGGAATCCCCCTGGTCGCCGCTGGTCTCCGCGGTGACCTGCTCACGCAGCAGATCCAGGTCCCGTCCGAGCATGCCCAGCTGCGTTCCCAGGGTGGTGAACTCGCCGGAGAGCCGCGCGAGCAGCGCCGGATCGATGGAGGTAGTCATGCGTTCATGCTGGTTTCCGCGCCGCGCGCGGGCATGAGTAGTTACCCCTGGTAGACGGACGGGTTCTACCCGGCTGTCCGGCCGTCCCGCCCGACCGGCCCGCACCCGGGGCAGTCGGATGCGGACCGGTCGCGCCAGGTGGTCAGTGCGCGCGCAATCCGATCACCTCGTGCACGGCGTCGATCACCGCGCCGCGCGGCGGCATGCGCAGGACACCCGGCGCCGGTTCGCCCGCCCAATGCCAGCCGAGCGACGAATCGGAGCTGGGAAGCAGCACGATGCGACCGCCGGGGACCACGGTGACCCCGTGACCGGCGAGGCAGCGCCGGACCGGGACCTCCACCGGCCGAGCCGGGCTCGGGGGCGTGACGAGAAAGGTCCAGGCGCGTTCGCCCGGGTCGGCGATCACGGGGGCGGTGTGCTGGCGGTTCAACGGAGCCAGAACTTTCCGGCCCAGTTCCGGCGGCATGACGATCGCCCCGATGATGGAGCCGGTGGTGATGATCGGGCGTCCGGCGAGAAGCTGGACCGGAAGCCCGTAGGTATGCCGCAGCAGATGTGCGACTTCATGGGGTGTGTGACAGCCCTCGAACATCGCTCTACTCCGCATCATGAGAGCCGAATTCGGTCATAACGGCGGACTTTCGGCATAGCAACTCGCGCCGGTCGCGCATCCTTGTTCCGGTGTTCGCGGGCCGTGCGCTGACGCGGCGTTCCGATCGAATCGCGCTGTGGCGCGCCGGTCGCGTGGTCCGTGCACCAGGCCGCCACGCGCGATCGGCGCGCCCGGCCTGCACGGTGGTATTCGGCATGGTTTTCATCGCCGCCGCCCTTTGCAGTCAAAGTTGCAGAAAGGCAACGGTATTCCAACCAGCAGCGAACGAGTCGTACGCAATGTCCCACTCCGGTAGTCGCGGATAACATAGCGTCGTACTCTGAAACCCAGATTTAACAAAAGGACTTGGGTATGGACGACTCGTCGATCGGAGTTCGGATCCGTCAGTTCCGCGGGAAGGCGCTCACGCAGCGCCAACTCGCCGATCAGGCGGGTGTCAGTGTGGATCTGGTGCGCAAACTCGAGCAGGGCGGCCGGCAGACCGCATCCATCGCCAGCTTGCAGAAGATCGCGCGCGCCTTGGACGTGGACATCGCCGACTTGATCGGCAAGCGCCAAGGCGTGCCGTCCGCCAACCCGGACGCGGGCATCGTGGCGATCCGCCGCGCCCTGACGCCGGTCGACGACCTCTTGGGCGAAACCAAGGAGGAGGAGGCGGTCACTCTCGACGACGGCCGCCGCGCGGTCGAATACGCCTGGGGCGCCTACTGGTCCGGCCGCTACGAACTGCTGACCTCGATCCTGCCGCCCGGATTGACCCAGCTCCGCGCCACCGTGCACGCCGCGCGCAACGGTTCGGTCGCGCCCGCCAACGAGTTGCTGGCCCGGATGTACTGGGTGACCGGGTGCACGCTGGTGCATCTCGGCCAGACCGATCCGGCGTTCCTGGCGATCCGGCAGGCGCTCGCGGCCGCCGAGCTGGGCAGCGATCCCCTGCTGCTGGCCACCATCCGCGGATCGGTGGCCTGGCAGTTGCTGGTGCAGGGCCGCTACGACGAGTCACGCGGCGTCGCGCTGAACGCGGCCGCGGCTCTGGAGCCCTCCGGCGAGGTCACACCGATGCACCTGTCCGCCTACGGCTCACTGGTGTTGCAGGGCGCGACCGCGGCGGGCCGGGCGCAGGACGTGCACGACGCGTTGTCCCTGGTGGAGGCCGCGAGCGAGATCGCCCTTCGGATCGGCGCGGATCGGCAGGACTACGAGACGTATTTCGGCCCGTCTCAGGTCGTCATGCAGACGGTCGACGTCAACGTCTCCTCGGAGCGCTACCCGGAGGCGCTGGCCGCCGCCAAGGACATGCCGGCCAACGGCAGTCTCCCGCAGGCGTCCCGGGCCCGGCACCTCGCCGACACGGCGGTCGCGCTGACCCGCACCGGCCGGCATCAGCGTGCGCTGGACGCCTTGCTCACCGCGGAACGGGTGGGCGGCGCGGACTGGCTGAAATACCAGACCCTGCCCCGGCATATCGTGTCCGAACTGCTCGACCACGATCGGAAGGTGCCGTTGCGCGCGTTCGCCCGCCGGATCGGGGTCAACACCTAGGCCGAGGACCGCTCGTCGGCTCGTTCGATCACCTCGTCCAGTACCTCGCGCGAGCGCACGAGATCGTTGATGGTCCGGGTGATCCGCTCCCGTTCGGTCTGCAGTTCGGCGACCAGCGCCGGGGTGGCGTACTCGTTGGGACCGCCGTCCGCGTCGCGCATGCAGGGCAGGATGCGTGCGATCTTCTTGCTGGTGAGTCCCGCCGCGAGCAACTCCTGGATGTGGATGACCCGGTCCACCGCCCGCTCCGGATAGTCTCGATGACCTCCGGGCGTGCGATCGGAGGCCAGCATGCCCTGCTGCTCGTAGTACCGCAGCGACCGTTCACTCACGCCGGTGCGCTCGGCAAGTTCCCCGATTCGCATGCGTCACCTGGCCTTTCCCGTTCCGGCTTGAATCTCACATCAGTGTCAAGTTTTACCGTATCAACATGACGAACGCAGCGGATTCCGCCCTCTTTCAGCCCGTGCCCCTCGGCTCCCTGGTGCTGCCGCACCGTCTCGCGATGGCGCCGATGACCCGCAACCGCGCCGCGGCCGACGGGACGCCGTCCCCGCTCATGGCGACCTACTACGCCCAGCGCGCGAGCTCGGGCTTGATCATCGCCGAGGCGACCACGCCGAACCGGGTGGGCCAGACCTACGCGAACATCCCCGGCATCTACACCGACGCGCACATCGCGGGGTGGCGTGCGGTGACCGACGCCGTCTCGGCGGCGGGCGGGCGTATGTTCCTGCAACTACAGCACGGCGGCCGGGTCGGCCATCCGGACAACAGCGGCCTGACCCCGATGGCGCCCTCATCGATTCCGCTACCGGAACCCATCCACACCCCCAGCGGCGCGCAGGATGCCGTTGTGCCGCTGGAGATGTCCACCGCTGATATCCAAGCCACCGTCGCCGATTTCGTCTCCGCAGCCCGAAACGCCATCGCGGCCGGATTCGCCGGGGTGGAGGTGCACAGCGCGAACGGTTATCTGCTGCATCAATTCCTCGCGCAGAACACCAACCGGCGCACCGATTCCTACGGCGGAAGCGTGACCAACCGCATCCGCTTCACGGTGGAAGTGGTCGAGGCGGTCGCCGACGCGATCGGCGCCGAGCGCGTCGGTGTGCGGATCTCCCCCGCAGTCACCGTCAACGGCGTCGACGAGGGCGACACCGAGGAGATCTATCCCGCACTCGTCTCGGCGCTGGCGGACCGGGGCCTCGCCTACCTGCACTACGTCTTCGCCGACCCGGATCAGCCCCTGTTCCGGCGGATTCGGGCGCTGTGGCCGGGCGTCCTGATCGCCAACCCGAAGCTGGGCTGGGGTGTCCCGCTGCCCGAGGACGGCGGCGGGCGTGCCGCGCAGCGCCTGCTCGCCGGTGGCGCGGACGTGATCGCGCTGGGCCGTTCCTTCCTGGCCAACCCCGATCTGGTCGAGCGGTTGCGCACGGGCGCGCCGCTGAACCCGGTTCGCGAGGCGCACCTGATGTACGTGGGTGGCGCGGAGGGCTACACCGACTACCCGACGCTGGCCGCGGTGCCGACCGCCGTCTGACCCGGCCGCTCAGCGACCGATCAACCGGCGCCACTGCGCGATGAACGGATGTTTCGCGGTGACCGATCCGAAGCGCATCTTGCCGTGCACGACCAGATGCAACGGGCCCAGCGGCGGCCCGGTACGCACCTTGTTGTTCACGCTGGAACCGATCAGCTCCAGCCCGTTCAGGTCGACGGTGGCCTCCGCGGGCACGGTCAGGGTGATCGAACCGAAGAAGTCGTCGACCCGCAGCTCCACCACTTGGGTCGACATGATCGCCTCGGTGAAATCCAAGGTGACCCCGGACAGCCAGTTGTTCAGATGCAGCGTGGGCGGCACCTGCCACGCGCCGCGACGGTTCACGCCGGACAGGCGCGAACGGATCACGCTGCCCGTGGCGTTCGAGCCCGGAGCCTGCCTGGCGTAAGCGGGCGAGGAGTTCACGAAGGCCGACGGCGGCGCGGCGGGCTGCCCGACCAGGCGGACGCCGGGCAGATCGATGAGGACGGCGTTCAGTTCGCCGCGCGTCCTGGCGGCCAGCGCGGTGTCCATCCGCTCGGTGAACTCGCCGAGCGAGAGCATGCCGAGGCCGACCGCGCGCTGCAACAGTTGACCGACGTGTTCGCGTTCGGCGTCCGACACGCGCAGTTCCCGATCGCCCACCGCGCCGCCGGAGCCGACCGCGTTCGATACCGATTCGGGCCCGCCCATGCGACCGAGGTTACCGAGCCGGGGGCAACGACCGCATCAGGGCGATCCCTGATTCGGGGGCGTCCGCCCGGATCACTCGAGCCCCTGTTCGATGGCGTAGCGGGTCAGCTCCACCCGGTTCGCCAGTTGCAGCTTGCGCAATGTCGCCTGCACATGGTTCTCGACGGTGCGATGGCTCAGTCCCAGCCGTGTCGCGATCTGCTTGGCGGACAGCCCTTTCGCCACCATTCGCAGGACCTCGGTCTCGCGCTCGGTGAGCGCGGGCCGGTGCGGCTCGTCCGGCTGCGCCGGCGCGGTCGCCATCCGCCGGTACTCGCCGAGCACGAGTCCGGCCAGGCCGGGAGTGAACACCGCTTGACCAGCGGCGGTGGCGTGCACGGCGTCGACCAGTTCGGCCGCCGACGCGCTCTTGACCAGGTAGCCCGTGGCGCCCGCCTTGATCGCGTCGAGCACGTCGTCGCGCTCGGCCGAGGCCGAGAGCACCAGCACCCGGCTCTGCGGAGACACCCGCAGCACCTCGGCGGTGGCCTGGGCGCCGTTGCCGTCGGGCAGCTGCATGTCCATCAGCACCACGTCCGGGCGCACCGCCGCCGCGCGCCTGCCCGCCGCGGCGACACCGTCTGCCGTGGCCGTCACCCGGAATCCTGCCTCGGTGAGGTCGCGGGAGACGCCGTCCCGCCACATCGGGTGGTCGTCCACCACCATCACCGAGGTGGATCCGTCCGCCTGGTCTGTCATCCGCGCCTCCCGTTTCCGCTCATCTGGGCACCCGGAATTCCCATTCGGTGCCGAACCCGACTCCGCCGTCGATCTCGGTGAGCAGGTCCGCGCTGCCGCCGAGGGCGGCGATCCGCCCGACGATCGATCGGGAAACCCCCATGCGCCCTTCGGCTTCCGCCTCGGCCAGCCGGCCCGGCGGGATGCCGACACCATCGTCGCGCACACTGATCACCAGTTCGTCGCCGGTGTCCTCCAGCAGGACATATGCCCTCGCATCCGGCCCGGCGTGCAATTCGACATTGGACAACGCGGTGGCCACGGCGGAGGCGATCTCGTTCGCCATCCAGCGGCCTACCCGCACCGGGTCGCCGGGCGTGGACACCGACACCGTGGGGGTGGATTGCGCTGTCAGCAGTGGACGCAGGTCGACCTCGGCTCCGCCCGCGTCGCGGTGATCGGCCTGTTCGGTGATCAGCACGCGCAGCGCCACCTCCTGCTCACCGGCCCGCAACGCCAGTTCCTCGGTGGGACCGCCGATCTCACTGCCGCGGCGCTTGATGTAGCTGAGTACTTGCAGCACCCCGTCGTGCACCTCGCGGGACAGCCGCTCGCGCTCCTCGGCCGCCGCGGTCAGGCGCACCGCTTGCTCCAACTGGTCCTGGGCGCGGCGCGCGGTGTTGGCGGCCAAACCGAGCGCGAGGCCCACCGAGACGAGCACCGGCACCGTCGCGTCCGTCCACACATCCTCGCCCCACTGATCGCGCACGGTCAGCGACACCGCGGCGATCAAGGCTCCGGACAGCACGCCCGCGAACGGTCCGCGCAGAATCGCCGCCCCGATCACCGCGTTGGTGGCCCACAGCGTGGTCGGCAGCGTCTGGTGGCCGTGGTACCAGCTGTAATCGGCGACCAGGCGGGTGGCGGCCATCAGCCCGATCACGACCACGTGGTCACCGATCACCACCCAGGTGCGCAGCCGCGCGACCTCGGGAAAGTGCCACTGCGACAGCATGATCGCCGACGCTCCCGACCACACCGCCATCAGCGCGACGAGCACCCAGCTCAACCGCTGGTTCGTGTAGTACGGCACCGAGGCGATCTGCTGGCCGACCGCGTACAGCAGCGTGACCAGGCGCAGCGCCTGCGCGGCCCGCCACAGCGGGGTGGTGGCCACGTCGGCCGAGCGCAACTCAGTCTTGCGCGCTGCCTTCGCCTGCTTGCGCGTCGTCATCGGATCCCGCCCTCCGCTCCGCCGCCCGCTTCGCGGCCGCTTCCGTCAGCGTCGCGGCCAGATCGAACCGGCCGGGATCGGGTCGGTCGGCTTCGGCCGCGTACAGCCCGCGATGATCGTCGCCGGTCTGCAGCTCCTCGTACAACTCCTCCGTCCCGTCGAGCAACGACCGGATCGCCGTGTTCATCACCGCGACGAACGGCACGGCGAGCAGACCGCCCGCGATCCCGCCGAGCACCACGCCCGCCGTGATCGCCAGCACCACGGCCAGCGGATGGATGCTGACCGCGCGCCCGAGCAGCAGCGGTTGCAGCACATGTCCCTCCAGCTGCATCACCGCGATGATGATGCCGAGCACGATCAACGCGGTGACCAGCCCTTTGGTCACCAGCGCGATGAACACCGCGATGAACCCGGCCAGGAACGCGCCGATGATCGGGATGAACGCGCCGATGAACACCAGCGAGGCCAGCGGCAGCGCCAAGGGCACCCCGAGAATGGCCAGCCCGGCGCCGATGCCGATGGCGTCGACCGCGGCGACCACGACGGTCGCGCGGACGAATCCGACCAGCGTGCCGAACCCGAGCCGCCCGGCGGTCCGGACCCGCTCGCGATGGTCGGTGGGCACGATCCTGGTGACGAAATCCCAGATCTGGTCGCCGCCGTACAGGAAGAAGATCAGGATGAACAGCGTCAGGAAAGTGCCGGTCAGCAATTCGCCGATCACGGTGGCGGTGGTGAGCGCCCCGCTGGTCAAGCTGTCCTGATTGGACTGAATCGCCTTGACGACGGCGTCGCCCACGTTGCGGATCTGCTCGTTGCTCAGATGCAGCCTGCCGTTGATCAGCCAGTCCTGGATCTGATGGATGCTGTCGGTGAACTTGTTCGACAGCTGCGGCACACCGGCGACGAACTGTTCCACGACGAAGGTCATGATGCCCGCGACCACACCGATCGAGCCGACCAGCGCGACGAACACCCCCACCGCCCGCGGCACGCCCAATCGCTGCATCCAGTCCACCAGCGGTGCGAGCAGGGCCGCCGCCAGCAGGGCGATGGCGAGCGGAATGACCACCGTCGCCAGTTTCTGCACGATCGCCGTGACCGCGATCGCCAGCGCGAACAGCACCAGCAGCCGCCAGCCCCATTCCGCCGACACCCGGACGACCGGGTGCACCGTCTCCGCGGCGGGCCGGGACAGGGTGATTTTCCGCTCTGGACTTGACTTCGCGTCGGTCACCTCCGTGAGCCTAACCGGCGCGGCCGAACCCCGTCCGCGATCAGTGGCGGCGCGACCGGCGGCCAGCGCCGCGGACATGCCGACATGATCGAAACGCTAGATTGGAGCCCGTGTCGGCGCCCTTGGAAGCGGTCAAACAGACCATGCGAACGCGCTGGCCGCTGTACCTGACATCGATGCTGCTGGCGAACGCTTTCGGCGCGGTTCTGGTGTGGGCGTTCATCCAGTACGGGCTACCCGTCCCGGAGGGTGAGGCCTCCGGTGCCAGGCGCACCGGCCTGCTGATCCCGGCCGTCGTCTTCGTGGCGGGCGGCCTGCTCAGCATGGCCGCGTCCGCGCTCATGCTGCGTCCGGTGATGCGCTGGCAGATGCGCGGCGGCCCGCCGAGCCGCCAAGAGCAGATGGCCGCGCTGCACGCACCGCTGCGCCAGGCGATCCTGCATCTCGCGCTGTGGCTGATCGGCGGCGCCGTGCTGGCCGCGCTGATCATCCGGGACACTCCCGCGCTGGCCGGAGCGGTCATCGTCACCGAGTGCATGGCCGCGACCATCGTGTTCGGCTTCACCTACATGCTGGGCGAACGCATCCTGCGCCCGGTCGCGGCCCAGGCGCTGACCGAGGGCACCTTCGACCACACCCTCACCCCGGGCGTCGGCACCAGGATGGCGATGACCTGGGGCATGGGCACCTTCGCCCCCACCATCGCCATCGTGCTGCTGTGCGTCACCCAGATCTCCTCGGACGTGAAGTTCTCCGCGCAGTCGCTGGCCATCTCCATCCTGCTGCTGTGCGGCGTGGTGATCATGCAGGCGCTCGCGCTGTCGATGCTCACCGGTTCGAGTATTTCCGACCCGGTACGCCAGCTCAGCCAGGCCATCGACCGGGTCCAGGCCGGGGCGCGCGACGTGCAGGTCGAGGTCTTCGACGGCAGCGAGATCGGCCTGCTGCAGGTCGGCTTCAACCGGATGATGGAGGAGGCCGCCAAGCGCCGCCAACTCCAGGAACTGTTCGGTCAGCACGTCGGCGAGGAGGTGGCGCAGCGGGCGCTGGACTACGGCACCGAGCTCGGCGGCGAGACCCGGTTCGTCGCGGTGCTGTTCGTCGACATGGTCGGCTCCACCGCCGCCGCGGCCGAACGCCCGCCCACCGAGGTGGTCAGCCTGCTCAACGAGTTCTTCCGCATCGTGGTCGACGTGATCGACCGCCACCACGGCTTCGTCAACAAGTTCGTCGGCGACGCGGCGCTGGCCATCTTCGGCGCGCCGCTGGATCGCCCGGACGCACCGACCGCCGCGCTCGCCGCCGCGCGCGAACTGCGCGAAACCCTGCGGGAAGTGCCGGGCCTCGACATCGGCATCGGCGTCTCGGCCGGTCTGGCCGTCGCGGGCAACATCGGCGCGGCCAACCGCTTCGAGTACACGGTGATCGGAGACCCGGTCAACGAGGCATCCCGGCTCACCGAGCTGGCCAAAGAACGTCCCGGCCGAACGCTGGCCTCGGGTAGTGCGCTGTATTTCGCCGAGGAAAGCGAGCAGGACCAGTGGGAAACCGGCGACGAGGTGCAGCTGCGCGGCAGACGCAGGAAAACGCTCTTGGCCTGGCCCCGCGAACGGGCCGACGCGCCCGACGATACCGAGGTCGAAACGGTGCGTTCGTTAGGCTGACCGCGTGACGGCCGACGGGGAACTGGCAGGGGATCCTGCGCCGCCGCCCACGGCGGGTTCCCGCCGTGGCAGATTCCGCTGGCTGAAATGGGTGCTCGGCGCCGCACTGCTGGCCCTGCTGATCGCCGAGGGCGTGTACCTCTGGCCGCGCTTGCACGAGTCCTGGCAGAAGCTCACCGAGATCCACTGGGGGTGGCTGGCGGCATCGATCTGGCTGCAGGCGCTGTCGATGAGCGGGTTCGGCCGGGTGCAGAAGCAGCTGCTCAACGCGGGCGGCGTCGCGGTGAGCCAGCGGAAATCCGTCGCGGTGGTCTACGGTGCGACGGCGATGTCGGTCACCTTGCCCGCCGGCCAGGTGTTCTCCACCGCGTTCACCTACCGGCAGACCAGGCGCTGGGGCGCCAGTCCGATCGTCGCCTCCTGGCAGCTGGTGTTCTCCGGCGTGGTCGCCGCGGTGGGCCTGGCCTTGCTCGGCGTCGGCGGCACGCTGCTGGCGGGCGGGCGCGTCGGCCCGTTCAAGCTGATCCTCTCGGTGGCCGCCGTCGTCGCCCTGGTGTGGGCGGGCAACCACGTGTCGCGCCATCCCGGTTCGCTCGAGGCACTGCTGCGCAAGCTGCTCGCGCTGGTCAACCGGCTGCGCAAGCGCGCGCCGGAGTCCGGCGCCGCCAAGATCGAGGATGTACTCGACCAGCTCGAATCGGTGAAGCTCGGCAAGCGCGACGGCGTGTTGGTGGCGCTCTGGGCGCTGGTGCACCGTTTCGCCGACGTGGCCTGCCTCGGCGCGGCCTGTTACGCGGTGGGCGCCGATCCGCGCATCGCCGGTCTGCTGCTCGCCTTCGCCGTGGGCAAGGCGGTCGGGTCCATCCCCTTCGCGCCGGGCGGCATCGTCTACGTCGACGCCACGCTGATCTACGGCCTCACCGCCGCGGCCGGTCTGCCCGCCGCGCAGGCGGTCGCCGCGGCGTTCGTCTATCGGATGGTGAGCTTCATCCTGGTCGCGATCGCCGGGTGGATCGTGTTCCTGTTCCTGTTCCGCAGGCGGCAGGCCGACGACGCCGAGTTCGAGCGGGAATTCGAGCAGCGGCGGTTGTGACCGCGACCGCGTCGAGGTCCCCGTTACGCTGGCCCGCGTGAGGAAATTGCTGCCGTTCGTGCTCGATGCGCTGCTCGTCGTCGTCTTCTGCGCGATCGGCAGGCGCAGCCACGACGAGGCGGTGCTCGCCGGACTGCTGCGCACCGTATGGCCGTTCGCGACGGGATTGGTCGTCGGCTGGCTCGTCGTGGTGTCCCCGCGGTGGCGCGCCGCCGCTGACGCGCGGTTCGACATCACCGCCCTGTGGCCCGCCGGGGTCGTGATCTGGGCCTGCACCCTGGCCGTGGGCATGCTGCTGCGCGTGGTCAGCGGGCAGGGCACGGCGGTGAGCTTCGTCCTGGTGGCCGGCGTCGTGCTCGCGGTGTTCCTGCTCGGCTGGCGCGCGGTGACCGAAGCCGTCCGGCGATCACGGTTCCGGAGTAGCCAGCGCCTGTAGCATCCGGGCCGCCATCCGCGGGGTCGCGTCCTTGCTGTCCACGTCGTTGATGTGGATCGCGAAGACCAGATCGCCCATCGCCCCGATCAGCCACCCGTCCGGGCCCGCGGTCGCGGCGAACGCGTCGACGTCGCGGTAGCGGCGCACACTCGCGAGCTCCGGCGCGTTCGAGGCGTCGCGCAGCATGGCGCGCAGCCGGTCGGCGGTCTGCGGCGGGAGCGGGTCGAGCCGGGCATCGGTGGCGCTCGGGCGACCGGCCTCGATCATCGGCGGCGGCACCGACCCGCGCACGATCGTGGCCGCGGCGATGGCCATGCCGAACGGGCTGGCCAGCACGGCGTCCGAACCGCCACCCTGCGACACCTGCTCGGCGCTGCGTCCCGCGACGGCCAGACGGCCGGTGACCTCGTCGAGGCCGGGCACCTTGAAGTCGATGCCGACGCCGAGCGCGGTCGCCGCTTCGGCCGCGTCCTGCACCGACACTTCCTGCGGCGCCTTTCCCTTCGCCGACGCCGCGACCGCGCGGAACAGTTCCATGGCGCCGCCCACCGGATACAGCCCGGTGAACGCCACCGACCCGTGCTCACTGGCCTGGCTGTTCTGCGCGACCGCCACCACCGCGCCGGTGGACGGCTGGATCGCCACGATCGAGGCCTGCGTGGGCACGCTGACCACCGCGTCCTCCGCGGCACGCTGCAAGCGCTGATCCATCGTGCCCGCGATGTCCGGTCCCGGCGGACCCTGCTGGCCCGCGAGCTGAGTGATGAACCGCCCGTCCTGCTCGAACAGTTGGACGCCCCATCCGGAGTGCGCCTCCTGGCTTTCCTGCTGTACCTTGCGCAGCGCGTCGAGCATCGGCGACCAGACCCGGCGGTCGGCGGAGATCAGCCGGGGCTGCTTCTCCATCACCACACCGGGAATCGGCGCCATTCGCGGTTCCAGGATCGCGAAGTCACCCTCGCGCAGGTTCACCGCGACGATCGGCTTGCCCTGCGAGGTGGCCAGCTGCTGCATCAGCGACGCCCCGGTGATCAACGGCGCGACCGGCTCGATGGCCTTGGCGAGGGCGTCGGTGGACGCGATCGGGTCGGGCATCTTGGCGGGATCCAGCTTGACGACGTTGATGACCTGCTCGGTCATCAACGGCTCACCGGCGATGTCGTTGACTCGCGGCGCAGGCGTCGGATAGGTGCGCACCAGTTGCACCTTCCGGTTGTGCGTGAGCTGGGGCATCACGACCGCGGGCTCCCAGGAGATCCGCCAGCCGATGGCCAGCTTGCGCACATTGCCTTCCAGGCTGTAGTTCCAGGTCTTCTTCTCCCCGAAACTCCACTCGACGTCCATGCTGAAGATCGCCGACTCGGCATCGAGACCGATGAACTGGGTCTTGCGGTAGTCGACCTTGGCGCCCTGCAGCCCGGTAAACATTTGCTTGAGGGTTGCTGTAGCCGCGGTGGGGTACGACGTCAGGTCTGCCGCCTTGGTGTAGTCCTGATCGTCGAGCAGATCGGTGAAGCGCTCGACGACCGCTTCGGCTTCGTTCTGCTTCTCGTGTATCCCGCACGACCCGATCCCGAGCGCGAGCGCCGCCACCCCCATGAGTGCCATTGCGCCGCGAACACGAAAGCGGCGGGATCCCCACACGTCCATGTCGCCCACTCTTCACTCTTGTCACTCCAGTAACAAGACCACCGTACCCGAAAAAGACCAGACCGCGATGCCTCCGTAGCGCGGACGTTACCCATGCTCAGCATCCCAATTCTGCCCCGGGATGTCGCATCTCGGGGGGCCTTTCATGATCATCGCCCAGCCGGTCGGCGGCAACCGGCGCCGCTACCGTACCGGCCTTCTCGAAAAGTCGCGCGGTTACCGCCGCCCTCGACGTTTCGAATCAATAAATACCCCTAAGGGTGCGGATCGAAGCAATCGGACCCCTGTTCGCACACAGCGGAACCCCCAGCGGCGCGTTGAGAAGTAATCTTGTAATCACTGAAAGCACCGCAGAGCAGTAAGTAGGTGACCCGCCAATGAGAAACGCACACCGCGGCCGGGGCTTCGGCCGCACGGGCGGCTGGCAGCAGGCCGATCTGCCGGACCCGTCGGACGTGCCCGACTGGTTCGCCGGAAGATTGCCGAATGACTGGTTCACCGGCCCGCCGGTGATCGAGGTGGACCGGGACGAGATCGTCGTCATCGGGGAACTGCCGATTCCGCAGCCGGAGAAGAAGCCGGACGCCGACGACGCCGGCGCTTCGACCGAAGAAGTGCCGCGCGCGACGAAGGAGGGCGCGGTCGCCCGGTTCCGCGAGTCGACCCGTCCGGCCCGCATGCAGATCGCGAACGAAGCACAGCACCGCTACCGGCGCAATGTGGCCTGGGGCGTCTCGGTGGACGGGGAACGGATCATGTTCACCCATCTCGCCGTCCCCGTCATGACCCGGCTGCGCCAGCCGGAGCGCAAGGTGCTCGACACCTTGGTCGACGCGGGCGTCGCCCGTTCCCGCGCCGACGCGCTGGCTTGGACCGTGAAGCTGGCGGGCAAGCACGCGGAGACGTGGCTGGAGGAACTGCGTGAGGCCATGCGCAAGGTCGACGACCTGCGCTCGGAAGGTCCACAGGGGCTGTAGCCGGTCGGGCCCGGCGGCGGCGCGGTATCTTGCCGTGCATGGCTGCGACCGCGACGCCGGGCCCGATCCTGGTTCTGAACGGCCCGAACCTCAACATGCTCGGCACCAGGCAACCGGAGGTGTACGGGTCGGCGACGCTGGAGGACGTGGTGGAGTTGTGCCGGCGGACGGCGGCGAGGTTCGACCGGGAGGTCGTCGCCTTCCAGTCCAATTCCGAAGGCGCGCTCATCGACCGCATCCACCAGGCGCGGGGCGCCGAGTCGGGCATCGTGATCAATCCCGGCGGACTCACCCACACCTCGGTGGCGCTGCGGGACGCGCTGGTGATTCCGGAACTGCCGATCGTCGAGGTGCACATCAGCAACGTGCACGCGCGCGAGGAGTTCCGGCATCACTCCTACATCTCCCCGATCGCGACCGCGGTGGTCGCGGGCATGGGCATCCAGGGTTACGCCGCCGCCATCGAATTCCTCGCCCGCCCGAGTTAGTTCAGCTGGAAGACCGGGAACCCCGGCGCGATGGCGGCGAGTTCCTCGTCGGTGGCGTCCTTGGTCACGCCCTCGAAGAACCTGCCGACCTCCCAGCCCCACTTCCGCAGGTAGAGGCGCAGCAGCGGCACCTTGTCGGCGTCGGCCACCTCGGTGGCGGTGAACGCCTCGACCTTGCGGCCGAGCCGGAGTTCGCCGCCGCCCGCCACGCGCAGGTTACGCACCCACTGCGTGTGCCCACGCGGCGCGACGAGGAAGCGCTCGCCGTCTTCCCGCACCATCAGGTTGACCATCGTGGTGCGCCACTCGCCGCTCTTGCGCCCGCGCACCGCCAGCAGGCGCGACCCCATCACGCTGATGCCGAGCTTGGGCAACAGGTTGGCGATCCGGTTGAAGATCGCGTCGAATCCGGCGGGGCCGATGTAGCGGGTGCCGAGGTCCATGACTACTCCTTATTGTGAGCACTGCTCTCTATAGAGAGAAGTGTTCCACACACGACGCGGCGAAGTCAAGAGCACTGCTCTCGTTTCACGAATCGGCTGCACGATGACGGCGTTCACTCGCTCGCGGTCGTACCGGTTGATCCAGCGGTCGGCGTTGGCGTTGATGGGCTGCATATCGACCCCGGAACGCAAACCGGCCTCGCGAAGCCGGTCGACTCCTCGCACGGACGAGGAACCGGCCGATTCGGCGAGGCCGGATAACGGGATCGGTCAGGGATTTCGGAGGAGGGCGTAAGTGGAGATGGGCTTCCCCGCCTCCTCGCTGGCGGCGACGGCTTTACGCCACAGCCCCTGGGCGGTGTGCGAGAGCACGGCGTCCACGCCGACTTCTTCGCTCGCGTCGATGACGTGCTGCGCGCCCGCGTCCATCATCTTCAAACTCGCCAGCGACGCCCAGCCGCCGTTCTGATTGGCGACCGAGAACTCCTCCATGAAATAGGGGAATGCGGCGGCGGAGCGGATCGCGAACGGGACGAAAGCGGCGATGTCGTGGCCGGAGCGGTCGATCATCGCCGTGGCCTGGTCGAAGGCGAGCAACCAGGGATGGAAGATGGTCAGCAGCCCCTGGTAAAAGACCTGCGCCAAGCCGTCGTCGGCGCCGAGGTACTCCTGCGGGCTCAACGGCCGCAGCAGCTCGGCGTGCGCGTCGAACACCGCGCGCGGGCCGCTGTAGAAGATGTAGGACGCCGGATGCGTGATGTTGTCCCCCGCCGACATGACGCCGCCGGAGAGGAACTGCGCGCCGTGCGAGCGAACCCACTGCGCTCCTTTGCGGGCCTTCTCCGGCGAATCGGACGACAGGTTCGCGATCACCTTGCCCTTCAGATGGCCGGTTGCCGGGCCGAGCACGTCGTACATCGCGGCGTAGTGGGTGAGGCTGAGCACGGTGACCTCGTTGGCGTCCAGCGCGTCGGCGACGGTCGCGGCGCGCTTCGCGCCGAGTTCGACCATGGCGTCGGCCTTCTCGGGGCTGCGGTTCCACACCGTCACCTCGACGCCCGCGGCCAGGAAGGCCCGGACCATCGCCTGACCCATCGGCCCGAGGCCGACGACGGAGACAGCGCGGGCGGTGTTCTGCTCGGACATGATGTGTCCCTTCGGTTCTCGTGATTACGTGGATCGGCGCCGGTGTTCATCGTCGTTCCCGCAGGTAGGGTCGGGAAGACCGAACGTCGAGGTGCGGTTGCTTACCTCGAGGTCCGAAACGAGGTCAGAGGAGCGCGGTGGGCATGAGCGGTGACGCGGATCACGAAGTGTGTGGCATGACGGTCGCGATCGATGTCGTCGGCGGCAAGTGGAAGATGCACCTGATGTGGGTGCTCGGCGCGGGCCCGCAGCGCTTCGGCCACATCCGCAGGCTGCTCGACGGGGTCAGCGAGAAGGTGCTCGCCGAGAACCTGCGCCAGCTGGAGGCCAGCGGCGTGGTGCACCGCGAGGTCTATCCCGAGGTACCGCCCCGGGTCGAATACTCGCTCACCCCCCTCGGCGAGGAACTGGCCGTCGCGCTGCGTCCGCTCGAGGAGTGGGGCGACCGGCACAAGACCGAGCTGGCCGCGAACCTGCTGGCGTCGGCGAGCTAACCCAGCCACTCCTCGGCGATCCGCCCGCCGACGCGTTCGAGCAGCGCCGCCGCCTCGGATATCGAGCGTTCCGGGTCGGAGGTCAGATCGGCGAGCGCATAGCAATCAGCGAAACCCGCGGACCGGATCTCCTCGGGCGTGAGCAGCGTGCGGCCCGCCACGGCGATCACCGGCACGCCTGCCTTCCGGGCGGCCGCGCACACGCCGATCGGCGCCTTGCCGTGCAGGCTCTGCCGATCTAGCGATCCTTCTCCGGTGACCACGAGGGTCGCGGTGGTGAGCAAGGCGGGGAAATCGAGCGATTCGAGCACCACCTCGATACCGCTGCGCACCCGAGCGTCCAGTACGGCGAGCGCGCCGAAACCCGTACCGCCCGCCGCGCCCGCGCCGGGGAGCCGCGCGAACTCGGGGCCGACGAGCCGCGCCCACATCGCGAGCGCGTTTTCGAGAACGTCGAGGTCGGCGGGCCCGGCGCCCTTCTGTGGCGCGTACACCGCCGTCGCGCCGGTCGGTCCGAGCAGCGGATTGTCGACGTCACAGGCCAGCGTGATCTCGGTACCGGCGATACCGGGGTGCAGGCCGGAGCGGTCCAGCCGCGCCGCGCGGGTCAAAGCCGCTCCGCCGCGCGGCAATTCGCGCCCCTCGTCGTCCAGGATGCGAACGCCGAGCGCCTGCACCATGCCCGCGCCGCCGTCGGTGGAGGCGCTGCCGCCCAGACCGAGCACGATCTCGCTCGCGCCGTGCTCCATAGCGTGCGCCAAGACCACACCGAGCCCATATGTGCTCGCCCCCAACGGGTCGGGCTGTCCCCCGGGTAGGTGCGCCAGCCCGACCACGGCCGCCAATTCGACGACAGCCTTCGTACCGTGCCGGGCGTAGGCCGTCGGGTGCGGTACCCCGGTCGGTCCCGGCGCCGTCACCTCCACCCGCGTCCAACCCGCCGCGACGAACGCCTCGACCGTGCCGTCGCCCCCGTCGGCCACCGGCACTTGCCGGATCTCGGCACCCGGCGCCCGCTTCCGCAGTCCGGAAGCCAGGGCCGCCGCCACCTCCGGCGCGGCGAGCGACCCCTTGAACTTGTCCGGAGCGAGGATCACTCGCGCGGCGGATGTCATCCCCACATTCTGGGACGCGACCGGACGAGCCGCACCACGACACCCGTCACGCCGTGATCCCGGCTCTCGACGGCGACCGACCCGACTGCACTCGCGCGTGGGGACGCTCAGCTGACGACAGCGGGGCCCGGTCGGCACAGTCACGACACCCGCCACGCCCGCAATAACGGCCGACATGAACTGCCCTCGCGTGTGGGGACGCTCAGCTGACAGGCAGCGGGGCCTGGTCGGCGCAAGTCACGACACCCGCCACGCCCGCAATAACGGCCGACATGAACTGCCCTCGCGTGTGGGGACGCTCAGCTGACAGGCAGCGGGGCCTGGTCGGCGCAAGTCACGACACCCGCCACGCCCGCAATAGCGGCCGACGCGAACCCCCTCGCGTGTGGGGACACTCACCTGACAGGCAGCGGGGCCTGGTCGGCGCAAGTCACGACACCCGCCACGCCCGCGATGGCGACCGACATGAACTGCACTCGCGTGTGGGAACGCTCAGCCGACGGGCAGTGGCGCCTGGTCGGCGCGGGTGATGTTCACGTTCCCGGTGCGCAGGTAAGTGAGCACCGCCTCGTCCACCGCGGGGTTGCCGCGACCGAAGGTGCCGTGGTCGCCGCCGTCCACGACGACCAGCCTGCCGCCCAGCGCCGCGGCCATCGCCGGGCCGCCTTCGTACTTGGTCAGCGCGTCGTGCTTGCTCTGCAGCACCAGCGGCGGGGTGCGCAGCCCCGCGCCGGTGATCGGCACCGGCTTGGTCACGGGTTTCCAGGAACCGCAGGCCATTCCCGAGCGCACCAGGTCGGCGCGCGCGTCCATGGCGTTGCCGCCGGAGGCGATGGTGCCCGCCGCGGCGCCGAGCAGTTCGGGCCTGCCCGGCACGGCGTTCTCGTTGCAGGTGATCGCACTGAACACGAACCGCCCGGTGGGGTCGGTCGAAGTCGCGCCCTCGATGGCCCGCAGGCGCTGCACGTTCGCCGGGTCGGCCGCGGCGTCGGCCATCGCGCGCGCGAAGGTCGGCCAGAAGCTGCGGGTATAGGTGGCCACGGTGGTCGCGCCGAGCAACGGCACCTGCGCGGAGACACCGCCGCTCACCAACGTGCGCAACAGATTCTGCAGTTTGCCGAGCTGCTCGACGCTCCCGGTGTAGCCGTCCCTGGCGATCTCGGCCAGCGGTTCGGGCAGCGCGCCGGGCAGGTCGGCGATGCTGGCGGGCGGCGGGGTCAGATTGGCGTACCAGCCGCCGCCCTGGGCGGCCGCCAACCGCACCCAGGTGCGATAGACCTGCAGAGCGGTGTCGCCGAGGTGGTAATCGTCGTCGTGTTCGGCGATCCAGGTGAACAGGTCGTCGAGGCGTTGTTTGCCCGCGACCTGCTGCTGGGCGAATTCCTCGGTCCACACCCAGTCCGGGTTGACGTTGGAGTCCAGGATCATCCGGTCCACCCGCTCGCCGAACAGCGCCGCGTAGACCGCGCCGAGGTAGGTGCCGTAGGAGGTGCCGAGGTAGCCGATCCGCTCCAACCCGAGCGCGGCGCGTACGGCGTCCATGTCGCGCGCGGTGTTCTCGGTGGTGATCGTGTCCAGGTACCCGGGCTGCGCCGCATCGCAAGCCTTCTTGATCTCGTCGCGATTGCCGCCGCCCAGCGAGACCTGTTGCCCCGGGCCGTCCTTCGAACTCGTCCCGCATTCCAGCGGCGTCGCCCAGCGCAATCCGCGCGGCTGGACGGCGATCCGGTCGTAGTGCTCGGCGAGCGCCGCGGGAAGCACCTCCACCCGACGCGCCCAGAAATCCAGCGCGTCCGCACCGGGGCCGCCGGGATTGGCGAACAGGACACCCTGCCGCTCGCCCGTGGCCGGGATCCGGCTGACGGTCAACTCGATCCGGGCGCCGTCCGGGTCGGCGTAATTCATCGGGACGGAGACCACGGCGCACTGCACGCCCCGATCGGCGGTCACGGACCCCGCGGGACACCGGCCGAACGCCACCGCGGGCGCGGCTTCCGCGCCGCCCGTGGCGATCGATCCGCCGAGCAGGCCCGCGGCGACGACGGCGGCCGCGACCCGCGAAACCCGCGGTGTTCTCGTCATGTTCGTACCTCCCCGAGCCTGCCCGCTCGCGCGCGACGACGGACCCGACCAAGAGCATTCTGCGCAGGGCCGCCGGGTCAGACAAGTCGGTGGCGGGATTCCGCCCGGTCCGGAGCGTGATTTACCGGGAAACCGGGGCACAGAGTAGCGTCGAGCCATGTCGACCGAGGTCAACAACAACACCGCACTGGACCGTTTCGAGATCTACGTCGACGGTGCGATCGCCGGCTACGCCGAATACCAGGACACGGCGTCCGAGCGCGCGTTCGTGCACACCGAGATCTACCCGCGCTACGAGGGCCAGGGCTACGCGCGGTTGTTGGTCGAGACGGCCTTGAACAGCACGCGCGACGACAAGCTCGGCGCGCTGCCCATGTGCCGGACCGTCCACCACTTCATCGAGACCCGTCCCGAATACCTCGGGATGGTGCCGCACTGGGCGCGCGACCGGCTGAATCTGCCGCAGTAAGGCCGTCAGTACGCGGCGACGGCGGCGTCGAGCGCCTTCTGCAGATCCGCGCGCACCAGCCGGGCGATGTCACCGGGCCGCGGCGGCAGCTCGAGCACCGGGACGCCGAAGTGGAAGCTGGCCCCTTTGGCCTCCTCCTTCGTCGGCGGCACCGAGGGATCGTGGCGCGGCCCGTAGCTCAGCGCCATGGACACCAGCACGGGCTCGGCGCCGAGCTTCATCGCCCGGAACGCGATGTGCCCGATGCCGCTGCCCACCGCTTGCACGCGGGCCGGATCCACGTCGTTGCACGTGCCCTCGGGGAAGACCGCGATGCCGTCGCCCCTGGCCATCCGCTCCGCGCAGACGTCCATCATGCGCTGGCCCGCGGCGTTCACCGCGCGGATGCCGTGGTCCTTGCCGCGGAACACCGGGATCCCGCCCATCATGTCGATCTTGCGCCGCTGATCGGGATCGGCGAACAACTCGTCCTTGGCCAGCACGCGCACCCGGCCGATCACCCGCCGTAGCCCGCTGCGCCAGGCGGCCGCGGCCACGGTGTAGGGATCGCTCTCGGAGAGATGGTTGATCGCGATGAGCAGCGGCCGGTTCTGCCTGATCGCTGTGCGGAGCGCTGCGCGCGCGCCCTCCGCGTAGGTGACGCGGGGATGGTAGCGGCGGCCGAGAATGGCGTAAGCCCCCCAAGCCTGTAGGCGATTCTGGCGATGATCGCGATAGAAGTCGTACACGGTGTCGCTGTTCTCGAGGCGCACCTCGGGCGGTTCCATGACCTGGACTCTACGATGTCGCGGCGACGGGGCGACGGGGCGTCCGCCGCCCGCTCGGCAAATCCGGAACGCAGAAGTCGGCCACAGAAGGCGCAATCTGAGCGAACAGCTGCGATGATGTCGGAGTGGCACGCGCAGAAGACCCGGACGATCGCAAGACTCGCGGCGGGCACAGTGGCCGCAGGCGACGTGAATTCCGGCACGGTGACCAGGTGGTTCGTGCCGGGACGCTGCTGGTGTCGGCCACCGAACTGGTGGAACCGACCTTCCGGCGCACCGTGGTCTACATCATCGAGCACAACGAGGCGGGCAGTCTCGGCGTCGTGCTCAACCGCCCGAGCGATACCGCGGTGCACGAGGTGCTGCCGCGCTGGACGGACGCGGTCGCGGCGCCACGCACGCTGTTCATCGGCGGCCCGGTGAAACGGGACGCCGCGCTGTGCCTGGGCACCGTCCGGGTGGGCGCGCGGATCGAGGGCGTCCCCGGCCTGCGCCGCATCGACGGACGCGTCGTCCTGGTGGACCTGGATGCCGATCCCGAGCGGGTGGCCCCGCTCGTCGAGGGCATCCGGATCTTCGCGGGCTACGCGGGCTGGACCTTCGGCCAGCTGGAAGGCGAACTGGAGAACAACGACTGGATGGTGGTCTCCGCACTGCCGTCCGACCCGATCAGCAGCGGCCGCGCGGACCTGTGGGCGCATGTGCTACGCCGCCAGCCGCTGCCGCTGTCCCTGCTGGCGACACACCCGATTGAACTCGAACGCAACTGAGCACGTGTACTCCTCGAAGGGACCGAAGGAGACACGATATGAGACACGACAACTGAACCGGCAAGAGCATGGGTGACTTGTCGACTGCGCCCACCGACCGGCCCCGCAACTCGAGCGGAGAGGTACCCAGTTGTGCGCAACCTAGGCGGCCAGACAGGTCGACCCGACGATCGGTCCGAATTGCTGCGGGCTCTCTATCGCGAACACGCCACCGCGCTGTGGCGGTACACGCTCGGCTTGGTACGGGATTCCGGACGGGCGGAGGACATCGTGCAGGAGACTTTGCTGCGGGCCTGGCAACGGCCCAACGTCTTGGACCAGTCCACCGCGTCGGCGCGAGCGTGGCTGTTCACCGTGGCGCGCAATCTCGCCGTGGATGAGCATCGCAGCGCCCGCAGCAGGCGCGAGGTCCGCACCGACAGTCCGCCCGAACAACCGGCCCCGGACCAGTCCGACCGCGCGCTGGACAGCTGGCTGGTCGCGGACGCGCTCGGCAGGCTCAGCGCCGATCACCGCGAGGTGATCGTGCGGGCCTACTATCGCGGACTGTCCACACACCAGATCGCCGAGGAACTCGGCGTTCCGCCGGGCACGGTGAAGTCCCGGATGCACTACGGTATGCGCGCATTGCGCCTGGCATTACAGGAGATGGGGGTGACGAACCAGTGACGCAGATCACCGACGACTACAGCACGTGGGACGCCCCGTACGTGCTCGGCTCCCTCACCCGCGAAGAGCGCCTGCAGTACGAGAGCCATCTCGCCGATTGCCCCGACTGCCGCGCGGCCGTGGCCGAACTGGCCGGGCTGCCGGGAATGCTCGCTCTCGTGGACACCGACATCGCGAACGCGATGATCGAGCCGCCCGCCCACCCCGGCGAGCCTGCGCCGGAGTTGCCTCCACCACCGCCGATGCCCTCCCTTCCGCCACCCCCGCGACTCGCCGACGCGGCCGAACGCCGCCGCAGGCGCAGCGGGTGGACGTCGGTCGGCATCGCGGTGGCCTCGGCCGCGGCGGCGGTGGCGATCGCGGTCCCGATCGCCGTCTCGGTGTCCGGATCGAACCAGTCGACCGAGCCGGGCACCAGCGAGCAGGCGTTCGTCGAACGCCAGATGACTCCGGTGGAGCCGACGCCGGTCTCGGCGAGCTTCAAGCTCGTCCCTGCGGGCGACCGGACGCGAGTGGTGATGACCTGCAGCTACCCGCCCGGCGAACAGCTGCGCTACAGCACCGAGCTCGCGTTGTACGTCACCCGCACCACTGGTCAACAGGAGAAACTCGACGCCTGGCCCGCGGGCCCCGGGACCGAGCTGACCATCGACCGGACCATCGACGGCGCGCCCGAGCAGGTCCGCGCGGTCGAGATCCGCGCGACCAACTCCGGGAAGGTGCTGCTCACCGGCACGGTGTGACCGATCGGATGATCCCCCGCGGGCACTGCTCGCGGGGGATCGCCTGCGCACGACTCGCTCAGCGCGTCCGACGCCGGAAGATCGAGGACGACCACAGGTAACCGACCACGGTGAGACCGACGCACCAGACGATCGAGATGATCGCGTTGTCGCCGATCTCGGTGCCCATCAGGAGACCGCGGATGGTCTCGGTGAACGGGGTGAAGGGCTGGTACTCGGCGAACTGACGCAATCCGGCGGGCATGGTGTCGGTGCCGACCAAGCCGCTGCCGAGGAACGGCAGCATCACCAGCGGGAAGGGCGTGTTGCTCGCGCTCTCCGGGTTCGGCGCGAGCAGGCCCAGCGCCACCGACAGCCAGGTGAGCGCGAACATCACCAAGGCGAGCAGCCCGAACACGGCGAGCCACTCGATCGGGTCGGCGTTCGGGCGGAAGCCGATCAGCAGTGCGACGCCCGCCATCGCGGCGATGCCGGCCAGCGCTTGGATCAACGCGCCGACCACGTGACCGGTCAGCATGGCCGACTGCGCGATGTCCATCGTGCGGAACCGGTTCACGATGCCTTTGGTCGTGTCGGTGGCGACCGACACCGCGACCGAGACGGTCATGTACGCCGGAATCATCAGCAGCATGCCCGGTGCGAGATAGTCGATGTAGTTCCCGCCGGAGGACTTCTCCAGCGCTCCGCCGAAGACGAAGTTGAACACCAGCAGCAGCACGGTGGGCATCACGATGACGCCGAAGCTCAGGCTCGGATAACGCTTCGCGTGCAGCAGATTGCGCCGCAGCATGGTCGCCGAATCGGCGAGGGCGTAGGACATGCTCATCGCACGGTTTCCTTCTCGGTGGTGGGGTGGCCGGTCAAGGTGAGGAAGACGTCGTCGAGGTTGGGGGTGTGCACGGCGAGGCCCTCGACCTCGATCTGCTCGTAGTCGAGCCGATCCAGCACGGAGCGCAGCGATTTCACGCCGCCGTCGCTGGGCACCGCGAGGGTGAGGTTCTCGTCGTCGTCCGACGCCGGGGCGGCGACGCCGAGCGCGTCGGCCGCCGCCGCGAGGGCCGGGCGATCGGCGAACTCGAGGCGGATGTGCCCGCCCGGCACCAGGCGCTTCAGTTCCGCCGCGGTGCCTTCGGCGACGATCCTGCCGTGGTCGAGCACCGCGATGCGGTCGGCGAGCTGGTCGGCCTCCTCCAGGTACTGGGTGGTGAGGAAGACCGTGACGCGGTAATCGTCCACCAACCCGCGGATGATGTCCCAGATCGCTCGCCTGCTGCGCGGGTCGAGCCCCGTGGTCGGCTCGTCCAGGAAGATGATGCGCGGGTCGCCGACCAGCGTCATGGCCAGGTCCAGGCGCCTGGTCATGCCGCCGGAGTAGGTGGCCACCGTCTTGTCCGCCGCGTCGACCAGGTCGAAGCGCTCCAGCAGGCTCTCCGCCAGCCTGCGGGCGTCCCGCCGCGGCAGATGGTGCAGATCGCCCATCAGCAGCAGGTTCTCCCGGCCGGTGAGCAGCTCGTCGACGGCCGAGAACTGGCCGGTCACCCCGATCCGCGCGCGCACCTGCTTGCGCTCGGCGGCCAGATCGTGGCCGCCGATGCGGATGTCGCCCGCGTCGGGGGTGATCAACGTGGTCAGGATCTGCACGGTGGTGGTCTTGCCCGCACCGTTCGGTCCGAGCAGCGAGAAGACCGTGCCCTCGGGGACGGTGATGTCTATCCCGTCGAGCACCACCTGCTCGCCGAACGATTTACGCAGGCCCCGCGCCGAGACGGCGGGCGTGCGATGGCCGTTCACCATGGTCTTTCCCTTCTGAGATACATGCGACTATGCGAATTCGGGCATGTGTAGTCCACACCGCCCCCTTGGGGATGCGGTGCTGATCGATTCGGTTGCGGCGGTTAGATGTCCAGGTCTTCGATCTTCGGCCCCTCGGCCACGTCGACCACCCGCCGGTAGAGCTTGTCGGGCAACTGCCCTTTCAGTTCGTCGAGGGAATCGACGACGACGAAGACGAAGTCACCCCAGTCCTGCTGGCCGACGCCGAGCAAGCGGCGCCAGCTCTTCGGGTCCCGCCAGTCCTTGAGCCACTTCGCACCCACGTCGGCCGGGTATTCGTCCCAGTTCGAATACTGGGCGTGCATCACGAATTTGCCCTTGCGGCTGCGATACACCTGGACGTGCTCGATCCGCGTATCGTTGACCTCGTGCCACTCCCCTAGCAGGGTGCCGGAGAAGCGGACCTGACGCACGCCGTCGCGACCGACTTTGAGCACGATTTCGTCGTAACCCTCCAGGCGGCCCTCCTCGAGTTCGATGAACCGGCGCAGCGCCGTGACCACCGCCCCCGAGAGGTTGCCGCCGACCAGTTCCTGCGCGCGCTGGAAGAGCGGGAGGTCGTCGTCGGCAACGTAGATCGTCTTGTTGGGCATGCTCCGACTATACGTAGATGTATACGTACACGCAAGCGGGGCGCCATAACTTTCGGCCCGCCGTTGAACCGTCCGGCGGCCGGGTCCGTATCACTCCTGTACGCAGTCGATGTTTCGTCAGCGGAAAGGAGCACGGATGCGGACTCGGGTGGTGGACCATCTGGTGCGAGCGGTCTCGGCGTTGGGCGTGCGCCACATCTTCGGGGTGGACGGCGCCAATATCGAGGACCTGTACGACGCGATCTTCGACGCGCCGGAGCACGTCACCGGAGTGGTCGCCAAACACGAGTTCTCGGCGGCCACCATGGCCGACGGGTACGCCCGCAGCACGGGCGGACTCGGCGTGGTCGCGGCGACCTCGGGCGGCGGCGCGATGAATCTCGTTGCCGGACTGGCCGAATCGTTCGCCTCGCGGGTGCCGGTGCTCGCACTGGTCGGCCAGCCTCCGACCGTCCTGGAAGGCAACGGCGCGTTCCAGGACACCAGCGGACGCGCGGGCGCGATCGACGCTGTTCGCTTGTTCGGCGCGGTCAGCACCTATTGCGCCCGCGTGGAGGCCGCCGCCGATCTGCCGGATCGGCTGGACCGGGCGGTGCGGGCCGCCCGGCGCGGCGGCCCGGCGGTGCTGCTGCTGCCCAAAGACGTGCAGCAGGCGGACGCGGGCGACCTGGCGCCGTGGCGCCCCGCACCGCGGACGCATCGGTCGGACGAAGCCGGGATCGCCCGCGTCCGCGCCGCGCTCGACTCGGCCCGGCACACCGGCAAGATCGTCGTCATCGCCGGCGATCAGGTCGCGCGCGACGACGCGCGCGCCGAACTGGCCCGCCTGGCCACCGCCCTGGACGCCGCGGTGGGTGTCGCGCCGGACGCGAAAGACACCTACGACAACACCGATCCGGCCTTCTGCGGTGTCACGGGCAGCATGGGTCACCCGGAACTGGCGGCGGCCATCCGGTCCTCGGCCTTGTGCCTGCTGGTCGGCACCCGGATGCCGGTTCCCGCCCGCGCAGGCTCGGAGACCGCGCTCGCCGAACGCACGGTCGCGAGCATCGGTGTGGCGCCGCCTTTCCTGCCCGCCATTCACGCCACCAGCACCGATCTTTCGTCCACGCTCGCGCAACTCGCCGACGAACTGGACGACGGCAGCACCGGATCCGAACGCGTGCGCGCGGCGCAACCGCTGACCTCGCTGCGCGTACCCGCCTCCGCCGGTCCCGGCCTGCGTTATCGGGAAGCGGTCGAGACGATCGACGCGGTATTGCCGGACGGCACCGATGTGTTCGCGGACGCGGGCAACACCGGCGCGGCCGTCGTGCACCATCTCCGGGTCCCGCGGGACGGGCGGTTTGTGGTCGCCCTCGGCATGGGCGGGATGGGGTACGCGTTCGGCGCGGGCATCGGGTCCGCCTTCGCGCGAGCGGACGGCGTCCGCCGGACGGTGGTCATCGCCGGTGACGGGTCGTTCTACATGCACGGAATGGAGTTGCACACCGCGATCGAGCACGCCCTTCCGGTCACCTTCGTCGTGCTGAACAACAACGCGCACGCCATGTGCGTGACCAGGGAGCAGCTGTACTACCGGGATCGCTACAGCTTCAACCGATTCCGCCCGGCCTACCTGGGCGCGGGCATCGCCGCGATGTTCCCCGGCCTGCCCGCGTTCTCGGTGCACACCGTCGGCGATCTCGCCGCCGCGCTGCGGCACTGCCTGGAAACCGAGGGACCGTCGTTCCTTTCGATCGAGTGCGATCCCGACGAGATCCCGCCGTTCCTGCCGTTCCTGACCACCGTGGAGCGAACCCGCAGCCACAACTGAACGCCCCGCACAACCCGAAGGAGTACCCCGTGACGACAAGTTCCCTCCCTGCCCTCAGTGACATCCCGGAGCAGGCCGTGCCGGGCGTGCTCCGCATCGAGAACTCCGACAAGGACGCGACCACGCCGATCATCATGGACATGCTGCGGTCGGTGTATCCGCATGACCAGATCTACGGCGATTACTGTCCGGTGCAGGGCTATATCGCCGCGCCTCCCCGAGAGGTGTACGAATACCTCGCCGACACCAGGTCGCTGGAGGAGTGGACCTACAGCATGCGCGGGTTCGTCGAGACCGACGAACCCGGACTGTGGCTGGCCTATGACCGGCTGGGCGACGAGACCGAGATCTACACCCGCACCATCGCGAACCCCGACGCCATGACCGTCGACTATCACTGCGCCTGGGACCAGTCACGGCACCTGTGGATGATCTACCTGCTGCGGGTGATCGACGCGCGAGTGGTGTTCGACAAGCCGGGGTCGGTGGTGCTGTGGATGAACTGCAAGCACCCCTTCTACGACGCGAATCCCTACCCCGAGACCGCGCCGCCCGAGCGGCCGGTGTGGGTCGGCGACTTCTGGGAGATGTTCTCGGCGGGTCATCAGCTGGAGATGGACAACCTCAAGGCCATCTGCGAGTACCGGGCCGCGCACGACCTGCCCATCAAGCCCGACTGGATGAAATGAGATGGCATTGAGCACCCAGAATTTGCCGCAGGTCAGTCTCGTCGACGTGGCCTCGTATCTGCCCGGCGAGCCGGTCGGCACCGAGTACTTCACGCAATTCGCGCGCTCGGACCGGATGGCGAAGAACGTCATGTTCCGCGCGCCGAAGGGCCGCCACCACGTGGGGCGCGACGAGACCGCCGTGGACATGGTCGAACGTGCCGTCGCACCGCTGATCGAGCGCAACGGCGCCGACGCGATCGCCGAGGTCGACGTGCTGATCACGCACACCCAGCTGCCGGACAACCCGGTGCTCGGCTGTGGCCCCGAGGTGGCGCGCCGGCTCGGCATCCGTCCGTCCTACGTCTACGACGTGCACAACGGCGGATGCGCCGCGTTCGTGCACATGATGGCGATGGCCCGCATGATCTTGCAGACCACCCCGGCCCGCACCGCGCTGATCGCGGCGACGCAGAACTGCGCGGGACCGGTGTTCACCCAAACCGAGATCCGCAAGCTGGCCCAGGCCCCGGTGCCCGGCGACGGCTGCGGAGTGGGGCTGCTGCGCAAGGACGACAGCGCGCCGATTCTCGACGTCGAATGCCGCACCTATCCCGAGTTCGCCGGAGACATGGAGTTCTCCACCAACGGCGAGCGCAAGTATTGGGAGCCGGGCGAGGGCCAAGGGTGCGTCAGCTTCACCGAGTCCAAGGTGACCAAGGTGTTCGCCCGGGGCAACCGGCTGGTTCCGGAAGTGGCGCTGGCGGTGTGCGATCGGCTCGGCGTGCGTGGACGCGACGTCGACACGTTCGTCACCAATCAGCCCAACCGGCTGTTCCTGCGTAACTGGCACGACGCGCTGGAGCTGCCCGCGCAGCGGCATCCCGACACCTTCGACTCCTGCGGCAACCTGTTCGCCGCGGGCATCCCGGTGACACTGGACGTGGAGAACCGGGCGGGACGGCTGCCCAACGGATCGCTGGTGCTGCTGGCCGGGTTCGCGCACGCGGGCGACTTCGCGGGCGCGGCCGCCGTTCGCTGGGGAGCCGCGCGATGAGCGTGCGCGTCGTCGACGGCACCCGGCCCTCTCGCCGGCACCAGGTATCCCGGGTGCCGCCCCGCTTCGACCTCACCCTGAGCGAGAATCCGTTCCCACCGCTGCCTTCGGTGCTGCGGGCGGTGCACATGACGCTGGCTCAGGCCAACCGATACCCGGAGTTCCTGCCGCGTCGGCTGCCGTCGCTGATCGCCGGGCATGTGGGTGTTCGGGCGGATCAGGTGGTGGTCGGCTCGGGGGCGACCGGCGTGGCCCTGCAGATCCTGCAGACGCTCACCACGCCGGGAAAAGAGATCGTCTACAGCGCGCCGACGTTCGACGGGTATCCGATCATGGCCGAGATGGCCGGGCTCGAGGCGGTGCCGGTGCCGCTGAACGCGGCGGGCGATCAGGACCTGCGGGCGATGCGGCATGCCGTCGACCGGCGCACCGCACTGGTCGTGGTGTGCCGTCCGCACAATCCCACCGGAACGGTGCTTCCGGCGGACGAGTTGAAGGCGTTCCTCTCCGACGTGCCTGCCCGTGTCCCGGTGCTTCTCGATGAGGCGTACGTCGAGTTCCTCGGGGCGGCGGAGTACATCGACCCGCTGGCATTGATCGCGAAACACCCCAACCTGCTCGTCCTGCGGACTTTCTCGAAGGCGTACGGATTGGCCGGGCTGCGGATCGGTTACGCCTTCGGCAGGCCCGAGCTGATCGCGCACGTGAGCAAGCTGCAACTCCCCTTCGGGATGAGCGCGGCAGCGGTGGCCGCGGTCGCCGCCTCCTACGCCGCCGAACCCGAGCTCGCCGCGCGCACCTTCCGCATCACCGAGGAGCGGGACGCGCTCCGGGCCGCACTGATGGCTCGCGGATTCGCGATACCGGAAAGTCGCGCCAACTTCCTGTACATCCCCGGGCCGGGCACCGTCACCGCGCTGCGCCGCGCGGGGATCGCCGCGAAGTCCTATCCGGACGGCAGCGCGCGGATCGCCGTCGGCGATCCCTCCGCAGACCACGCGGTTCTCCAAGCGCTTTCGACGCACGCCCGCTGAATTCGGGGCCGTGCCTCGACAACGACTCGCGGACCGGATGTCCTGTGCAGGAGATCCGCCGTCTGTGCACGTCGGGAGGTTTGGAGCGGCCTGTCCGAGGTGATTCGATCGAGGGATGTGGGGCGAATTCGAGGTCAACGCGGCGCCCGCGCACGGGACCGCGAGTCGTGTGCTGTTCCGGCTCGCCGTGGGGCGATGGGCGTTCATCCTGCGCCAGACGCTCATCGAGCCCGGCGGCACCAGCGGGTGGCATTACCACGACGGGACACTGTTCGTGCTGGTAGCGCGGGGAACCCTGGATCACCCCGGCGCGGACTGCGCGCCGGTCGCCTATCGGCGGTGGCGGGTCTTCCGGGAACCGCGCGGGCCGCGCTACCCGCACGTGGCCCGCAACGCCGGGACCGCGCCGGTACTGCTGTGCGTGCTCTACATCACTCCGGTCGGCAGCCCGCTGTCGCGCAGTGTCGCACCGCCGCCGTGTGCGGAAGACATGGAGTGAGCCTCGTCGTGCTCGGCACGCTGCGAATGCGCGCGGCTATGGGCTGGCCGACCGCGGCCCGGCGCGTGCGGCCGACCTCAGCCTGCCGGTTGGCAGGCGTCGCGGAGTGAGCAGGCGCCGCAGGAGTTGCCGCAGCCACCGGTCTCCGGGGGCGGCGCGATGGCGGCGGCCGCCTGCGCCGCGGCGTTCGCGCCCGCGCCGAGGGTGAACAACGCGACCACGGCGGTGACGCCCGCGACCAGCAGCGAGACCACGCCGCCCGCGGCCAGCCCGACCAGTCCACCGGCGAACAGCAGCGCTCCGGCCGCGATCGAGGTGGGCGCGGCGACCCGGTTGGCGACGCGGAAGGTCTCGTCCGTGGACAGCGCGGCCTCGGTGTGGACGCCGAAGAAACGATTGCGGGGCAACCGGCCGGTCAGTCCGAGTGCGCCGGTTGCGACGGCCACGACGGCCGGCACGAACAGGACGAGAGCGACGACGAACACCCATGCAGGCTAGCGCATCGGTGCCGCCGCGCCGCCGACGGGCGGTGCGACGGCGGACACGTCCGCAAAGTCCAGGCCAGCCCGATTTCCGGTCCATCGGAGGGGACGTTCTACCCTGATAGACGAAGTTTGTCGGGGATCGGCGACCACAAGAAGGCAGGACCGTGCAAGACACACGTGCAACCGAAAGCGATGTACCAGAGCACCGGTACAACGCGGAGCTTGCCGGCCGCATCGAGCGCCGGTGGCAGCGGACGTGGGACGAACGCGGAACCTTCCACGCGCCGAACCCCGTGGGGCCGCTGGCCGGCCCCACCCCGGCCGACAAGCTGTTCATCCAGGACATGTTCCCGTACCCGTCCGGCGCGGGCCTGCACGTCGGGCATCCGCTCGGCTATATCGCCACCGACGTCTTCGCGCGCTACCACCGGATGCACGGCCGCAACGTGCTGCACGCCCTGGGCTACGACGCCTTCGGCCTGCCCGCCGAGCAGTACGCGGTGCAGACCGGCGCGCACCCGCGCGACACCACCGAGTCGAACATCGCCACGATGCAGCGCCAGCTGGACCGCCTCGGCCTGGGCCACGACCGGCGCCGCTCGTTCGCGACCACCGATCCCGAGTACTACCGCTGGACGCAGTGGATCTTCCTGCGGATCTACAACGCGTGGTTCGACACCGAACTGAACCGGGCCCGCCCGATCGCCGAGCTGGCGGCCGAGTTCGCCTCCGGCGCGCGGGCCGTCGCGGACGGCCGGTCCTGGGACACGATGTCGGCGGCCGAGCGCGGCGCGCTGTTGGACTCGCACCGGCTGGTGTATCAGACCGATTCGGTGGTCAATTGGTGCCCCGGCCTGGGCACCGTGCTGGCCAACGAGGAAGTCACCGCCGACGGCCGCAGCGAGCGCGGCAACTTCCCGGTGTTCCGGAAGCGGCTGCGGCAGTGGATGATGCGCATCACCGCCTATTCGGATCGGCTGGTCGACGACCTGGACCGGCTGGACTGGCCGGAGAACGTGAAGTCCATGCAGCGCAACTGGATCGGACGATCCCGCGGCGCGCAGGTGAAGTTCGACGCCGACGGCGAGCAGATCGAGGTCTTCACCACCCGGCCCGACACCCTGTTCGGCGCCACCTACGTCGTGCTCGCGCCGGAACACGAGCTGGTCGACAAGCTCACCGCGCCCGCGTGGCCGGCGAACACCGACCCGCGCTGGACCAACGGCGGCGCCGCCACCCCGGCCGACGCCGTCGCGGCCTACCGCAAGTCGATCGCGGCCAAGTCCGATCTGGAGCGCCAGGAGAACAAGGAGAAGACCGGCGTCTTCCTGGGCAACTACGCGATCAACCCGGCCGACGGCAAGGCCGTGCCGATCTTCATCGCCGACTACGTGCTGAGCAGCTACGGCACCGGCGCGATCATGGCCGTTCCCGGGCACGACCACCGCGACTGGGAGTTCGCGTCCGTCCTCGGGCTGCCGATCGTCGAGGTGATCAGCGGCGGCGACCTGGCGAAGGGCGCGCACGCGGGCGAGGGCGTGCTGGTGAACTCCGGCTATCTCGACGGCATGTCCGTCGAGGAGGCCAAAGCGGCGATGATCGCCCGGCTGGAGGCCGACGGCCACGGTAAGGGCACCATCCAGTACAAACTGCGCGACTGGTTGTTCGCCCGTCAGCGCTACTGGGGTGAGCCCTTCCCGATCGTGTACGACGAGCAGGGCGCTCCGCACGCGCTGCCGGAGTCGATGCTGCCGGTCTCGCTGCCGGAGCTGGACGACTTCGCTCCGGTGACCTTCGATCCGGACGACGCGGATTCCGAGCCGTCCCCGCCGCTGGCCAAGGCGACCGACTGGGTGGAAGTCGAACTGGACCTGGGCGACGGGCCGAAGCGCTACCGCCGCGACACCAACGTCATGCCGCAGTGGGCGGGCAGTTCCTGGTACGAGATCCGCTACGCCGACCCGACGAACGCGGAAACGTTCTGCGCGAAGGAGAACGAGGCGTATTGGCTGGGCCCGCGCACCGACGTCGGCGGACCGGACGATCCGGGCGGCGTCGACCTGTACGTCGGCGGCGTCGAGCACGCGGTGCTGCACCTGCTGTACGCCCGGTTCTGGCAGAAGGTGCTCTATGACCTGGGTGACGTGTCCGCGAGCGAGCCGTACCGGCGGCTGTTCAACCAGGGCTACATCCAGGCGCACGCCTACACCGACGAGCGCGGCGCGTACGTGCCCGCCGCCGAGGTGGTCGAGCGCGACGGCAAGTTCTTCTGGACCGACGCCACCGGCGCGGAGATCCCGGTGCGCCAGGAGTACGGCAAGATCGGCAAGTCGCTGAAGAACGCCATCTCGCCGGACGAGATGTGCGATCTGTACGGCGCGGACACCTTCCGCTTCTACGAGATGTCCATGGGTCCGCTGGACACCTCCCGGCCGTGGGCGACCAAGGACGTCGTCGGCGCGCACCGCTTCCTGCAGCGCGCTTGGCGTCTGGTGGTCGACGAGGAGTCCGGCGCGCTGCGGGTGACCGACGCCGAGCCGACCGGCGAGACGCTGCGCCTGCTGCACAAGACGATCGCGGGTGTGGACGAGGATTTCGCCGCGCTGCGCGACAACACGGCCGGCGCCAAGCTGATCGAGTTGACCAACCACCTGACCAAGAGCTACCCGGACGGCGCGCCGCGCTCGGTGGTGGAGCCGCTGGTGCTGATGCTGGCGCCGCTGGCCCCGCACATCGCCGAGGAATTGTGGGAACGCTTGGGCCACACCGCTTCACTGGCGCACGGCCCCTTCCCGGTCGCCGATCCGGCGCTGCTGGTCGAGGAGTCGGTGGAGTACCCGATCCAGGTCAACGGGAAGGTACGCAGCCGGGTTCAGGTGGCGGCCGACGCGGACAACGCGGTGATCGAGGCGGCCGCCCTGGCCGACGAGAAGATCGCCGCGCTGCTCAACGGAGCGGCGCCGCGCAAGCTGATCGTGGTGCCGGGCCGCCTGGTGAACATCGTCGCCTGACGGCTGGTCAGCGCGGCGGGAGCAGCTGAGCGAACGCTTCCGCCGCGCGAGCGCCGCCGGGTGCGTCCGGGATCAGTACGGCCGGAGCACGACCTCGGTGGGGTGCGCGTCGCGCGGAGTATCGATGGCGGAACGCACCGCGTAGGCCACCGTCTCGGGCGTGAGGAAGTCCTCGGCCCGGTATTCGCGTCCCTCGCCCGCGATGATCTCGCGCTGCATATCGGTGTCGATGCGCCCCGGGTGGATCGAGGTCACCCGCAATTCCGGCTCCTCCTGCCGCAACGCGTCACCGAAAGCGCGCAGCCCGAACTTGCTCGCCGCGTAGGAGGCCCAGCCCGCGTTGGCGCGCAGCCCCGCGCCGGAGTTGATCAGCACCACGTGGCCTCGGCCCGCCCGCAGCGCGGGCAGCAGCAGGCGGGTGAGTTCGGCGACCGCGACGAGATTGGCTTCCAATGTGTTTCGCCACTGATCGACGGTGGATTCCGCGATCGTGCCGAGATCGGCGATGCCCGCGTTGTGCACCAGCACGTTCAGGCTCCCGATCGGCGCGGCCGCTTCGGCGAGCGCGGCGTAGTCGGTCAACTCCACCGGCCAGCCCTGCGCGGTGGGCAACTCCGCCAGGATGCCGCGCAGCGACTCCGCCGATCGCGCGCCGAGCAGCAGGTCGTGCGTGGGCGCGAGCGCGCGGGCGATCGCGGCGCCGAGGCCGCGGCTGGCGCCGGTGATCAACGCGGTCGGTTTCGGGCTCGCGGCGGAAGTCATGGGCCCCACCGTAACCGGCTGGGGAAAGAAGGCGTAAAAAGCGGTAGCACTGGACGAACGACTAGCGATGCAGGCTGAATCGAGGTGAGAATCTCGAGCAGCGAATCACGGACGGGGCGTGCGAAAGTGAGAACCGCCGAACAAGAACCGGCCACGGGCCGATCGGATGGGGACGAAACGGACACCGCTGAGCGGGCATATCTGCGGGTGACATCGCAGAATAGGGGGATGGCACATCCGGGCTTCACCCCCACCCAGCTCGCGGCCCGCGCTGCCTACCTGCTGCGCGGCAACGATCTGGGCACGATGACCAGCGCGGCGCCCCGACTGTACCCGCACATGTGGAGCTGGGACGCGGCGTTCGTCGCGGTCGGGCTCGCGCCGCTGAGCGTGGAGCGGGCGGTGGTCGAGTTGGACACCTTGCTCTCGGCGCAGTGGAAGAACGGCATGATCCCGCACATCGTCTTCGCCAACGGCGTGGACGGCTACTTTCCCGGCCCGGCCCGCTGGGAGTGCCGCAAGCTGGCGGTCAACGCGCCGGACGGCCCGGACACCTCGGGGATCACCCAACCGCCCGTGCACGCGATCGCGGTGCAGCGGATCTTGGATCATTCGCGCAGGCACGGACGCAGTACCAGGGCCGTGGCCGAGGAGTTCCTCAACCGGCGCTGGCCGGATCTGGTGCGCTGGCACCGCTGGCTGGCGCATGCCCGCGATCCCAAGGAGACCGGCCGCATCACGCTGTATCACGGCTGGGAGTCCGGGATGGACAACTCGCCGCGCTGGGATCGTGCCTACGAGCACGTAGTGCCCGGCGACCTGCCGCCCTACCGGCGGGAGGACGTGCTGGTGGTCTCCGATCCGACCCAGCGCCCCACCGACCGCGAGTACGACCGCTATCTGTGGCTGGTGGAGCAGATGCGCCGCGCGGGCTACGACGACTACCAGCTCGCCTCCACCATGAGCTTCGCCGTCGAGGATGTGTTCGTCACCGGGATCTTCGCGCTGGCCTGCGAGGTGCTCGCCAATATCGGCGAGGAGTACAAGCAGCCGCACGCGGACGTGCGCGATCTCTACGCCTGGGCCGACCGGTTTCGCGCCGGCGTCGTCGCGACGGCCGATGCCCGCACCGGCGCGGCCCGCGACTTCGACGTGCGGTTGCAGCGGTGGATCAACACCGAGACGCTCTCGATGTTCGCGCCGCTGCTGTGCGGCGGTCTTCCCCGCGACACCGAGCGCGCTCTGCTGCGCCTGTTCGAGGGCCCGCGCTTCTGCGGGCATCCGGATCTGCGCTACGCGCTGCCGCCCTCCACTTCGCCGGTGTCCAAGGATTTCCGTTCCCGCGAGTACTGGCGCGGCCCGGTGTGGCCGGTGATGAGCTGGCTGTTCTCCTGGGTCTTCGCCCGGCGCGGCTGGGCCGAGCGCTCGTTCATGCTGCGCGCCGAGGGCTTGCGGCAGGCCAGCGACGGCAGTTTCGCCGAGTACTACGAGCCGTTCACCGGCGAACCTCTCGGCAGCATGCAGCAGTCGTGGACGGCGGCCTCGGTGTTGGATTGGCTCGGCTGAGGACACGTCAGACATCCCACCCGTCACACTGGTAACAGCCAGAGCGAATGGCTATCGTCGTGCGGCATGGACACCTGGAGGTCGACCACTCGCCGCGCCGCGGCGCTGCCCCTGATCGCACTGTCCGGCATCCTCGCCACCGCGCTACCCGCGACCGCCGCGCCGACCGGTCCGGACGTCTCCTCCTGGCAGCACACCGACGGAAGCCTGATCGACTGGTTCGCGGTCAAGCGTTCCGGCCACAACTTCGCCATGGTCAAGGCCACCGAGGGGCTCAACTACATCAATCCGTACTTCGTGCCCGACAGCCTGCTGATGCGCGCGGCCGGCCTGGCTCGCGGCACCTACCATTACGCCCGGCCCAACCTGCCGCCCGAACCGCAAGCCGCCATGTACGCGGCGGTGGCGCTGGGACAGAACGGACCGCTCGACCTGCCGCCGGTGCTGGACCTGGAACACACCGGCGGTCTCGGCCCGGCGGCCCTGATCGACTGGACTCGCCGCTATTTGAACACCGTGGAAGCGCTCACCGGCCGAGTCCCGATCGTCTACACCTATCCTAACTTCTGGCGCACCGCGATGGCCGACACCACCGAGTTCGCCGATTACCCGCTCTGGATCGCCGACTATCGCGGCAACGCCCAACCGGAAGTCCCCGGCGGCTGGTCCACGTGGACGTTCTGGCAGACCACCGACAGCGGCACCATCCCCGGCATAGCGGGCCGCGTCGACCTCAACGTCTACAGCGGCGCCCAAGGCGATTTCGCCCGGTTCGCGAACATGAGCGGCGTCACCGGCAGCGGATGAGAGTGGAGCCGCTACTCGCCCAGTCGAGTAGCGGCTCCACCCGTGGGAAAAGCCGCGGAGGGTGGTCGGCCGTGGTTGCAGGGGGCCGGTGGGGCGCCGCGGCTGTGGTCGTCAGACCCCGATGCGGCCGCCTGCCTTCTTCCAGACCGCCACGACCGACGGGCGCGGCTGAGCCGTTCCGCCGTCGGGCCAGTGCGACAACGGGTTGTCCGGAGTGGCGTCGTCGGCCTCGCCGGGATGCTGCACGCACACCATGACCCGCGCCTCGCTCACCACCGGGCCGCAGGTCTCCGCACCGCGCGGGACGGTGAGGAACTGCTTGGTCTGGCCGCGATTCGGACCGTCGAGCACCACCGAGAACAAGCCGTCGTTCGACTTCAACGCGTTGCCGTCGGTGGAGATCCACAGGTTGCCGTACGGGTCGAAGGCCAGATTGTCCGGGCAGGAGATCGGGCTGACCTTGGACTTGTCGTATCCGGCGAAATAGGTGTCGGCCGCCGCGGGATCACCGCAGACCAGCAGCAGCGACCAGGTGAACGTGGTGCCGGTGTGGTTGTCGTCGATCTCCAGGATCTGGCCGTTCTTGTTCAGCTTGCGCGGGTTCGCCTCGTCCGGGCCCTGCTTGCCTTCCGCGCCGCGGTTGTCGTTGTTGGTCAGCGCCACGTACACCTTGCCGGTGTAGGGGTTGGCCTCGAAGTCCTCCGGGCGGTCCATCTTGGTAGCGCCCACTTTGTCGGCGGCCAGGCGGGTGAACACCGCCACTTCTTCCGCGCTCATGCCGTCGACCAGCGACTTGCCCTTGCCGTCCGCGCCGGTCTCCAGCAGCGGAATCCACTGGCCGGTGCCGGTGAAACCCTTGTCCGAGGGTTTCGCGCCGGTGCCGTCGATCTTGTCCGCGTGATCGCCGGTGAGCTTGGCGACGTAGAGGGTGCCCGCGTCCAGGATGGTCAGGTTGTGCCGCATGCTGGCCGCGCCCGTGCCCGACTGGATCTTGCGCGAGGACACGAACTTGTACATGTAGTCGAATTTCTCGTCGTCACCGGTGTACGAGACGACGTCGCCGTTCTTCGTGACGTAGATGGTTGCGCCCTCGTGCTTCACCCGACCCATCGCCGTGTGCTTGATCGGCGTCGAGTTCGGATCCCACGGGTCGACCTCGATGACGTACCCGAATCGGTTGGCCTCGTTGGGTTCCTGCGCCAGGTCGAAACGCTTGTCGGCGCGCTCCCACTGGTTGGCGGTCTTGCCCGCGGCGAAGCCGTAGCGCTTGAGCCGGGCCGCGGCGGCGGACTCGGTCACCTTGTCGCCGTTGGCGAAATAGCCGTTGAAGTTCTCCTCGCCGGACAGCACGGTGCCCCACGGCGTCAGTCCGCCGGAACAGTTGGCGAATGTGCCGAGCACCTTGGTGCCGGTCGGATCGGCCGAGGTCTTCACGAACTCGCTGCCCGCGGCGGGACCGGTCAACTTGAACTCGGTGGTCGCGGTGATCCTGCGGTTGTACTTGCCGAAGGCGGGAACGAGCTTGCCGGAGCCGGATTCACCCTTGACCTCCACCACGGTCAACCCGTGGGCGGCCATGGTGACCGCGATCTGCTCGTCGGTCGGCGCGTCCTTGTTGTAGCCACGGAACATGTGCGGGCTGGTGGTGTACTCGTGATTGACCACGAGCAGGTAGCCGTTGGCCTGGCCCTCGATCGGCAACAGGGCGGCGAAGTCGTTGTTGTAGCCGAATTGCTTGGCCTGCGCGGCGGCGGTCTGCTTGTCGAAGTCGAAGGCGGGCGCGTCCGGGAACAGCGGGTCGCCCCAGCGGATCACGACGGACTGCTCGTAGCCGTCCGGGATCACCACGGCGTCTTCCTTGTTCGGCGCGACGGCGGTGAAATCGGTGCCGGTTCCGGGCGGCCCCGCGGGCGAGGCCGACACCGCCGCCTTCGGCTCGTCGTCACCGCAGGCGGCGAGCACGCTGCCCGCGCCCACCGCGAGCACGGCGGCCGCGCCGCCCTTGATCAGCCCGCGCCGGTTCAGCGAGCTGACGATGTCACCGAAATAGGCGCCCGAGGAGGTGTTCGGCGTCTCGTGGAAGCACGCGTTCGCGCACTTGTACTCACATGTCACGGCGGCGCGCGACGACTGTCCGTCGTGCTTCACGAAAAGGGCGAGTGGCTGCAGACTCACGGTGACTCCTGGGTTGGGCCGATGGCCGCACGGTAAACCATCCGGACAATCCGGAAGGGACGGCAAAGTGAACAACCGCCCAACTAGGTAACCCTCAAATTGCCGGACCGCCAGACCTGGGAACAGACGAAAGCCGCGCCGGTTCGATGATCTCGAATCGGCGCGGCATGGGTGTCGGAAGACGGCTGCCTCGTTCTCGGTGGGACCGGCTCGGATTTCGTCCGGCCCACCCATCAGGCGTTCACCGGAAGGGCGATGACGACCTCGCTCTCGTCCTCGGGCAGGTAGTGCGCCCGCAGGATGCGACCCACCTGCACCTGGGCGACTCCGGCCGGGGCGAGGAACTTCGTCACCCGGGTGGCGAAGGTGGAGCCGTCCGGCCGGGTGACCACCAGCCCGAGTTCGACCTCGGAGTGCCCCTCGCGGATCGTGCCGGTGACCGACAGCGACTGCACCACCGCCTGGGTGGCGATGCCGCGCTCGGCGATGTCGAGCTTGCGCCGGGTGGTCATGCCCTTGCGGATCAGCGACTCGTTCATCGCGTGCTGCGCGGCGGACGCGTCGCCGGACAGGTCGACCTCGACTCGGTCGGTGCGGCCGGGCAGGTAGCGCACCGGAAGCACCACCCCGGCCCGCAGCAGGGCCAGTTCGGTGAACGGCACGATCATCTTCGCGGAGGAGTGGAACATCTTGCCGTCCGCGCCTTCGACGCTGAACTCGATGTGGACCTGCGGCTGGTCGTTGACGGTGACGCCGGTCTGCCGCACCGACCGGACGGTGCCCAGGCCGGTGAGCCCGTCACGGAACTCCGCGCTGTTGCGGCCGGTCAAGGCGCTCATGATCCCTTCGCCAGTGAAGGCGAAGACCATGGGGACCAGGGTGAACGCGATGATCGGCAACGCCATCTCGAAGCCGAGCCAGCCCATTCCAGAGGGCTCCCAGTCGCTGGTGGGGACGTAGGTGACGGCGTGGTAGACGTAGTAGCCGATCGCGGCGGCACCGAGGGCGAGGGCGAGCAGACGGATCTTTTTCATGACATTTCCTTTTCGGTGTGTGGTTTCAGGGTTCGCCGCGCCCCGTCATCCCTGTGGTTCGAGCGGGATGACGGGGCGGACCGGGAGAGCATGCGGCGATCAGGCGCCGACGATGGACGAGCAGGCGAAGGTGATGTCGAACTTCGAGGTCTTCGGGGCGGCCAGCGGGTTGGTCAGGTCGGGGGCGCCCACGCCCTCGCCGGTGACCTTGAAGGTGTTGCCGTCCTTGACGACCTTGGCGGAGCCGCCCGGCATGCCGTTGCCGAAGCCCACCGCGTAGGGCAGGCCGTTGTCGCCGCCCTTGCTACCCGCGATCCCGACCGCCTGCACGGTGTCGTCGCCGGTGATGGTCGCGCTCACCGTGAGGTTGCCGTAGGCGGAGTTCGCGGTGTCGGTCAGCGCGAGCGCCAGGGTGCCGCCCTGCTTCGCGCACGTGGTGTCGAACTTCGCGTCGAAGGCCTTGCCGTCGACCGAAGCGACCGACTTCCCCGCCGGAGCGGCCGGCTGCGCCGAGGACGGCGCGGGCGCGGCGGGCGAGCTGCCCTTGCTGTCACCGCAGCCGGTGAGCACGGCGACCGCGGCGGTGGCGGCGAAAGCGGCGGCGGCGATGCGGAGCGAAGTGGCGTTCATGGTCTGTCCTTGTCGTTTGCGGAGCCGAGGCCCCTGGTTCTGTTTCCCCGGCCCCTTGTGTGGGGCCGATGAGAAAAAGGTAGGAACGATCCGCGCCCTACCGATCCCAGGTTTTCCGCGTTTGTGCAGGTAGACGACGTGCGACGAAAGCGATGGGGACCGGCCGAGGTCCTCGAACGCACCGACACCTGCCGGTCGAACTCAGCCCCGCACCGGCGACGGCAACGACCTCGTCGACAACCGACCCGGCCACGGCGTCGAGCCCTTATGAGCAGGATCCGGTTCTGGCAGTCCACAGCTGCATGTGGGAAAATCCCACATATGGACGGGAAGGTGCTCGGTGAGCGGATCGCAGCCGCGAGGAAGAGCCTTGACCTCACACAGGACCATCTCGCGAACCGCGTCGGCATCGAGCGCACTGCGCTCGGGAGGATTGAGAAGGGCGAGCGCAAGGTGTCCGCGGTCGAACTTGTGGACTTGGCCGCGGCGCTCGACACCCCGCTGTCGTGGTTCGTGCGCGACCCGCTGCCCGCCGTGGTCAGCCGCCGCTCCGAAGCAGGGCCGACACACGAGTCCACCGCCCGGCTGGATCGCGCACTGGAGGTGTTCTCCGGTGACGTCGCTGCACTGGTGACCACGGGCGTGATCAAGGCCATTGCCGACCGCCCGACCTGGCAGACCCCGCAGTCGCATGCCGACTGCGAAAGCATCGCAGGCAAGGTGCGGGAACGCCTCGGTGTAGGTTCTGAGCCGTTGTACGAACTCGCCCGCGCCGCCGAGACATTCGGCCTGTACTCGTGCTCGCTGCCGCTCGGCGGTGGCGGGGCGGATGGCGCTCTCGTGGAGGTGGAACGGGGGTGTGCAGCCGCGGTGATCGACGGTGACGCAAAGCCGGGGCGCCGCCGGATGTCACTGGCGCACGAACTCGGACACTGGCTGTTCGGCGACGCCTACGATGCTGCCGCTGCCGACGCCGAGCGGATGATCAACTCGTTTGCCGCGTACCTTCTCGCTCCCCGGGCGGGTGTCACGATGCTGTGGCAGGACCATCTCACGGACTCGGTGCGTGACCGAACGATCCGTGTCGCCGGCACGTATCGGATGTCATGGTCGTCAGTGATCCTGCATCTGCGGAATCTGAATCTGATCAGCGATGACGAGTACCGCTCCATGGAACGACGCAACCCGGTGCCCGGGGAGTTCGCAAAGCTGGCGATCGTCCGTGATACCGACGAACTGCGCGCGCCGTCGGTATCACCCGGGATGACCGCCGCGATCATCGACGCATACGTCGACCGGCGGATGACTGCGGCGAGAGCAGTGGAACTGTTGCGTGGTGGGCTCATCGACGACGATCTCCCGCCGCAGCGGGCGGAGACGGCCGCCGACTACGCGAGCCTGTGACCACACCGGAGGGGCCCCGCTGGGTGATGGATACCTCGACCTTCACTCACTTCTGCCGCGCCGGCCACCAAGACATCCTTCGCCGACTCGCCCCGCAGGGACTGATCCTGATCCCCGACACCGTGAACGGCGAGGTGGAGGAGGGCCGCGACCGCGGATACGACATCCCGTCGATCACGGAACTTCCTTGGGTCGAACTCGGGGTTCTGACGTTCGAGGAAGCGGATACCCAACTCCAAATCAAGGTCGACATGCCGTCGATGAAGGGAGACGGGCCACGCAAGAACCTCGGTGAGTGCGCTGTGCTCGCGTGTGCCGTCCACCGGCAGATGGTGGCCGTGATCGACGATCGCGACGCCCGGTCCCAAGCGCGTCAGCGCGGCGTGCGATTTGTCACGTCGATGTGGATCATCGCCGAAGCTTGCAAGACCCTCGACGACATCGACTCCGAGGCAGCCGAGCGGATCTACGAAAACCTGCTCGCTACCCACATGCGACTCCCGACGGTCGAGAGTTTCGTTGGCTGGGCGTACGAGGTAGGTCTCCTTCCCTGATCTTGCCTCCGCACCTGCCTGTTCGCTGGCCCGGGTTCGAACGCAGAGGGGCCGGTCAGTCTGGACCGGCACCTATACAGATGCAGAAAACGGCCCGCCCCTGTCCTTTCGAGGACAGCGGGCCGGGCCGCGGTGATCCCTACTGCTACGAGCGCTTGGACTCGCCGTCGTTCACGCCAGCGGTGAACGCGTCCCAGTCGCCGGGGGTGAACACCAGCGCCGGGCCGGTCGGGTTCTTCGAGTCGCGGACGCCGACCATGCCGCCTTCGAGGTGCGCGACCTCGACACAATCCTTCGCCCCGCTGCTGCGGCTACTCTTGAACCACTTCGCACTGGATAGGTCAACGCTCACTGTCATACTCCTTCGCGATCTTGAAGATGAGGGTTCGACTGCCTGCCTCATCCAGCGCCAGACGGTCCAGTTCTGCGCAGGCTTGACGGTACTGCTGGATCTCGTCTGCGCTCTCAAGGTACAAGTCGCCCAGGAAACCTTGCACATAGACCACCGGTGGCACCGTCAAATCTGCGGTCGGGTGGCGCGGAAACTCCATCAGCACGAATATGCCGACCAGAAGAGCGCGGTACGCGCCAACTGTCGCCGGCACGACGCGGATCGATACGTTCGGCAACTCCCCGACCTCCAACAAGTGGCGGAGTTGGGCAGTCATGATTTCAGTGTTTCCTGTCGTGCGTCGAAGCACAGACTCATCGACAAACACATGAAAGGTAAGGGGATTGCGTTCGTCGGTGAGCCGTGATTGGCGTTTGAGTCCGACCTGCAACATGCGTTCGGCATCCTCGGCAGGCTTGTTCGGGAACTCCGTCCAGATCAGCGCACGCTTGTACTCTTCAGTGTGCAGCAGGCCCGGCAAGAACGTCGTCTGGTACGACGTGATCCGGTTGGCGGCATCCTCTAGACCGACGAACAGGTTGAAGTCCTTCGGGATCGTGTCCTCGGCGAATGCCTGCCACCAGCCTTTCGCACCCTTCGTTTCCTTGACCAGCTCCAGGACGACCTGAGTTTCCTTCTCAGTGGCGTTGTAGAGCTGACACAGTCGCTCGATCAGGACCGGGTTGAAGCGGACCGGTTGACCGGTCTCCATCTTCCAGATCGTTGATCGGGCGGAGGCGATCGCGGTAGCTGCGGCATCTCTCGTGATGTCGGCGCGCTACCGTGGCGCGCGAGCACCAACCGGCCCTCGACCACACCCGAGAGCAACCGTCACCGCACCCGGAGCAGCCTGACGTGCGCCTAGCGGTGGTGATCGACGACCACCGATTGGACTTCGCCGCCTGCCTCACCTCCGCGTTGTGGTTCCTCCAAGAACAGCACCGGCGAAGGTTCGTCGACTCCGTCGAGGTGATCCCAGGCGACACAACCGGCTTACGCCGGTTGCCGAACGAGCGACTGTACGACGGACCGTGCACGAAGCGCGACCACGCGCCTCAACTCCTCACCTGAATCCGTAGTCTGAGCAGTGCGTCGGAGAACTGAACGATTTTTTACTCTCCGGCTGCCTGACCTTCAACTTTCGGCGTCGTCGCGCTTCCCGCGTTTCTCAACCAAGTGGTCGAGTTTGTCCACGATGTACGCATGGTCGGCGCTGGTGTGGATCGCGTGGTGGTACCAGGTTTCGGCTTCGTCGAGATCGCCCCTTGCCTGGAAGAGGTCACCGAGTTCGACCATGGCGTATGCATGGTATTCGGTGGTCGTGGTGCCAGTGTCAGTGTTGAGGGCGCGGCGATACCAGGCTTCGGCCTCGGCGAAATCACCCCGCGCCTGGAAAAGGCCACCGAGTTTAACCATGGCGTACGCATGGTCGGGTTCGGCGTTGATCGCACGGCGGTACCAGGTTTCCGCCTCGGCGAAATCACCCCGTGTCCCGAATAGGTCACCGAGGCTCTCCATAGCGAATATGTAGTCGGGGTCAGCGTCGATCGCGCGGCGATACCACGTTTCGGCCTCGGCAAGATCACCCCGCTCCTTGAACAGGTCACCGAGTTCGACCATGGCGTATGCGTAGTCGGGATCAGCGTCGATCGCGCGCCGATACCACGTTTCGGCCTCGGCAAGATCACCCCGCTCCTTGAACAGGTCACCGAAGCTGCACATGGCGTACGCGTAGTCGGGATCAGCGTCGATCGCGCGCCGATACCACGTTTCGGCCTCGGCAAGATCACCCCGCTCCTTGAGCGCGTTGCCCAGCATGCTCATGGCGTATGCGTAGTCGGGGTCGGCGTCGATTGCGCGGCGATACCACGTTTCGGCCTCGGCAAGATCACCCCGCCCCTTGAACAGGCCACCGAGTCTGACCATGACAAATGCGTGATGAACATCGGTGCCGGTGCCGGTGTCGGTTTCGAGGGCGCGGCGGTAATAGGTTTCAGACTCAGCGAAATCACCGCGTTTGCTCAGTAGGTGGCCAAGCATGACCATGGCGTATGTGTAGTCGGGGTCGGCGTCGAGAGCGCGGCGGTACCACGTTTCAGCTTCGGCGAGTTCACCCCGCCTCTCCACTAGGTGGCCGAGGTTGGTCATGGAGAGCGGGTCGTTGATAGTGGTTCGGCGCCACATTGTTTCGGCGATGTCGAGTTCTCCACGCAGGTAGGCCTGGTAGCCGACCCTTCTCAGGGTGTGGGGTTGCGCCTGCTGGGTGGTGGTGTGCCAGAAATCTGTCGGGATGGGGCGGTGTGGATGGTTTTGTCCGTCGTCGGCGGCGATGAGGTAATCGAATGCTGTGAAGGTGCGGGAGCGATCCGGGTTGCGGCCGGATTGCAATGCTGCGACTCTTCCTACCTGCTCGGTGGGGGTGCAGGCGGTCTGAATCGCGGCTTTCACGTCAGCGTCGGTGATGTCGAGGTCGGCACGTTGTCCATCGATACGGGCCAGGGCCAGCTCGGTGAGGACGGTTTCCGGGACGGGATCAGGTTGTCCGATGCGACTCCAGTCGACGGCGACTTCGATGACTGTGCGGAGGACAGGTTCGAGGATGCGGGCGGCGTCGTAGCGACGCAGAAGTTCCGGAGCACCAGCCAGGACCTCGGCAAGCCCGTGCCGGTCGAGGGGGAGAGACGGGTAAGCAACCGCCGCTTGGGCTTGCTCGGCGGGGTCTTCGCTGGTCGATGCCAGTTCTATGCGGCAAGCCTGGTCGAGGACAGCCCTGATGTCGCGAGTCAGTTCACCGCCGTTGTCATCGCGGAGGCGGGCGAGGGCTTCGCTGCGAAGGGTCGCGGCGACCACGGTGCGGGCGGGGCGGTCGTTCAGATGGGCGAGCAGGGCGGGGGTGAGGGGGTGCTCGGCGGTCAGGAAATCCTGCAGGTTTTCCAGCCAGACCACGATCACCTCCGTACTGGTGGTGAACCGTGGATGCTCGGGGACGCGGTGCAGCGTATTGGGGTGGGGAACCAGCACACGAGCGTGCGGCAGCATGCGACGTGCGGCTTCGAACAGGGTTCTGGTCTTACCGGCCTTCGACGGTCCGGTGATGACGACGATCCGTTGCTCGACCAAGGCGGTGGCGACCCGTGTATCCACGTCGCGAGCGGTACGAGCAACGTACTCATCGAGTGCAGCGAGACCGTCATGGGCATCTTCGGGTTCGCCGAACCGGTTCGGCGTCGCACCCAGCCGGTACGGGGTCAATGCCTCCACACGGGGGAGATCCCCTTCGTCGAGTTGCTCTACCAGCCCTGCCCATCCCGGCATCCGGGTGCTCCCCACAGCGGCCGTCGGGGGATCGGCAGGTACGGCCGCGGCGGCGTCGCGGCGAGCCAGCCAGTCTTCCCGGGTGCGACGGTCCAGATGCGCGCGATCGGCCAGGCGACCGGCGCGGCGCAGGAAGTACTCCACCACCGTGATCAGCTGGTCGTCGTCGCGTGGCACCGTGCGTTGCACGGCAGGGTTGGTGGGAAACCAGCTACGCAACGTCGATTCCGGTACCCCGGCTCCCCGGGCGATCGCCTGCACTGACAGCGGCCGCTTTGCCGATGGTGATCGCGCCGCCGCCCGGGCCGCGTCCAGGGCGGTGAAGAATTCCTCCCGCGCACCCTGCTCGGCCATCATCGCTGCCCGAAGAAGCGCGAGTCGCGACGGCTCGGCACGACTCGCGAACAGGTAATCAGCCGAAAGCCCACCCCTGACATGCGCATTCATGCACTCTAACGATTCACGGGGTTCGCTGGAACACCACCGTGCGGGCTGTGCTGGAACTCGACCCAGTTCGAAACCAGCCCCAGGAGAACCACAGCCATGCATCCCACCCTGCGTAAGACACTGCTGATCACCATCGCACTACTGCTCGGCATCATCACCGGCATGGTCAACGCCCTGCTCACCCATTTCGGAGGGGGCCACGTCACCGACACGATCCGCGACGGCGGCATCGGGTTCACCGGCACCACGGCCTTCGTCTTGGTGGTGATGGCCTATATCGGAGTCCTCTGAACCGCGCGCATCCCAGATACAACCGATCTCGATCGAACCCACGGCTGCGCTCGGCGTGCTCGTCGGCGGCGATGCCATGCACTGCCACCTGGTGCGGCGCCCAGGCCGGGCCGCCGCGAACCAGGTGGCCGCTGGATCGATCGCCGCCAACCCGACGGGCGATCGATGCGAAACGCACGATCGGCGATCGGTGGTTGGGCCCCGATCGCCGGTCGTGCTTATGGGTTCGTCATCGCGAGAGCGCGTTACGCAGATCGGTGACGGTGGCGCGGCGCTCGTAGGCGATCCAGGCGAAGATCGCGGCGAGTACCAACGGGAAGATCGCCATCGCGGGCTTGTCGGCGATGAAAGCCTGCGTCCCGGCGGCCAGCACGGTAAGAACGGACAGACCCGCGGCGGCCAGGGCACTGAGCCGTGGCACCATAAGGCCGATACCGCCCGCGACCTCCACGACTCCGATGAAGATGAGCAGTCCGAGGGGGATGGTCAGATTCTCGGGGGCATTGTCCGTCAAGGTGTTCGGTATCACGAGCTTCGGCCCGCCGGAGGCGATGATGAAGAACAGGCCGAGCAGGATCTGCAGGGTCCACAGGACGCGGTTGCGGGCCTTGCCGGGACGGTCGGTGACGTCGGCGGTGAAGTTGGCGGTGGGGTTGGCACTGGTCATTTCCGGTCCTCTGGTCGGTCGCGCCGGGTTGGTAGCGCGTTCAACAGATAGGACGGAGCACCGTCCGAAAACTCATCGCCGTTCGTGAAGATTTTTTTCGAGACTCCCGTGCTACACCACTGTCTTGGATGTGGGTATCCAGGTCCCGTGGAAGCCGTTGGGGACTCGCACGGGCAGATGGATTTCGGCGACCGGTGCGGCGGCGAGGTCGGTTGCGTCGAGGATCAGCAGGTAGCTGGTTCCACGGGCGCGGTCGTGGGCGAAGGTGAGCAGGTATCCGTCGTTTTCACCGGTGGTGGCGTGGCGGGGGACGAAGACGGCCTCGCCACAGGTGTGGTTGTCGGGCAGCTGGTGGGTATGGCGGGTGACGCCGCGGGTGAAGTCGTAGCGATAGATGCGGGAATGCGGCGGTCGGGCATCGAGGGAGAAGCTGGTCACGTATCCGAAGCGGTGCGCGCGCCCGATCGCGGTGTCGGCGACTCGGGGGTATTCCACGGCCACGTCGTCGATCTGCTCCTCGACGACCGTGCCATGAGTCAGGTCCAGCCTCCACTGGTGGAGGCGGGGCAGCCCGCCGCTGGTATCGGCGCTGCCGCCACGCCACACTTCGTCGTCGGCTCGACGGCCTCAGCCGCCCCGCTAACGTCCGCTGAGTTCGGCGACGACCGGAGCGAATCTCTCGGCGAAGTCGGCGCCGAAGACGAAATAGGAGAAGCCGATCTCCTCCCGTCGGCGCTGGATCTCCTCGGCGGCGGCCGCCGGATCGTCCGGAAGTACGGTCAGTGCGTCCGCCGCACGCCACGCGGCGGGGTCGGTGTCGGGGGGCGCCATGTGCGGCGCGACGGTGTCACCGATAACCGGAACGGCGAGCGCCAGTTCGGCATCCCCGATGGCACGGAACTCGCGTGCCAGACGCTCGACTTCGCCCCGAGGCTGATCCCCCAGCACGAAGGTGACGGTGTCCGCGACCTCGGCCGCCAACGCCCGGGCCTTCGGACCGTATACGGCCATCGCTACGGGCGTGTGACGGTCGGGGCCGTCGAGATCTCGCAGCCTCCTGACGGTCTCACGGATCTGTGCCAGCCGCTCGTTCGGCGGCGGTACGGCGGGCTGTCCCTTGTCGCGGAGCTCGTCCTCGATTCCCGGCCTGCCCGTGCCGATGCCCATCTCGAAGCGACCGTCGGTCAGCAGCGACAGCGAGTGCGCTTCCCACGCCGTCAGCCAGGCCGGGCGGAGCGGAGAGGCGTACACCCACGTGCCCACGCGCAGGTCGGTCAGGGCCGCGACGGTGGCCAGCATCGGGCCTGGCGCCGGTTGCGTCTGCGGGAAGTCGGGCACCAGCAACGTCGAGTAGCCGCTGTCGGCGATGCGGCGCACGCGGTCTCGCCACGTCGGCACGTCAGTCCTGAGCGGGGCAACGACCCCGAACCGAAACGGTCTCGTCATGCCTGAATTCCTCTCCGCTTTGCGAGATCATCTGGCACCCACCCCTCGGGAAGGTCCATGATCATGTCCTTACAGACATCGACGGCGGATACCCCCGAAACTCATCGGTGCAGCCGGATCGTGTACCTGCGAACGCCGGGAACTCGGCAACACGGGGCGACTTCCGGGGATCGGCGGGCACCTGGACGGATAGTTGTGCGGATGCCGATAGGAGCCGATTCGGTTGCTGTAATACTCGGTCTGATGGACATCCGATCCGTCCCCGCGACCGTATTGCGTGAGCGGCTACGCCACGTCCGGTGGATCGGTGGGGGCAGCGGCGCAGGCAAGACGACGATCGCACGCGATCTCGCGACGCGGCACGGGCTGCGGGTGTATTCGACCGATGAGGCGATGCGCGACCACGCGGCCCGCAGCACCTCCGATGACGCGCCATTGCTCAGCCGCTTTCTAGCGATGGATATGGACGAACGCTGGGTGAACCGATCACCTGAGACGATGCTGGAGACGTTCCACTGGTTCGACGGTGAGGGTTTCGGGTTCATAGTCGAGGACCTGCTGGGTATGTCTGCCGAAACCGGTGTCATCGCCGAGGGGTTCCGCCTGCTGCCACGATTGGTCGCGCCCCTGCTCACGACCGTCGAGCACGGCGTGTGGCTGCTGCCGACACCCGAGTTCCGCCGGGCCGCATTCGACCGGCGCGGCTGGGACATCCCCGGCAGGACAAGTCACCCGCAGCGTGCCGCGCAGAATCTGCTCGACCGCGACCGGTTGTTCACCGACCGCATTCGCAACGAGACCACCCGCCTGCATTTGCCCGCTATCGAGATGGGCACCGCGATGACCGAAGCTGATGTGACCGACGCGGTCGGCCGGATATTTCGGCTTTGAACCGGCGGGCCATCCACGGGAGCCAGGTCGATCATCGGGCCTCGATCTGTTCGCGCAGGATGTCTCCGTGGCCGGCGTGCCGGGCGAACTCGGCGGTCATGAACATATAGATCCAGCGAAGGCTGACGACGACTCCCTTGTGTGGATGCTCGCGGGTCTCGTCCAGGGGGATCCGCGCTGCGATAGACCTGGCTCGGGCGCTTGCGCGTTCGAACTCCGCGATCACCTCGGTCACCGTCTCGTCATCGCCCACCTCGAACCCTCCGTGTGCCCACAGCGGGCCGTCACAGTCGTCGTCGGTGAGTCGTCCGAGCGTGCGCTGGAACCACATCCGCTCGGCGAACGCGGCGTGTTTGATCAGGGCTATCGGCGTTGTCAGCGAAGGTACGAGCCGGCTCCTGGCGTCGGTTTCGGACAGGCCGCGCACCGTATCGATGAGATCGGCGCGTGCCTGGTCGAGCATGGTCTCGAGCAGTTCTCGTTCGGTGCCGGTGGCGCGGATCGAAGTGGTCATCGGAGACTGGTCCTCCCTCGGCCGGTCCGGCACACGCCAGACAGACCGATCTGCTGGTGGTGATTCGGAGACGGTTCGCCGGCAAGACCCGGCACCGGGGTGGTCGCATGCTTCGCGACCAGGAATCCTGATTCGGTCGGCGACGGGTTCCTAGCCCACGTCAGAAGCGGGCGCGCCGGACCGACCACGAATCTACCACTCGCCGTTGCGGTGCGGCGGCCCGGTACTGCACCCGATGCTGAACCAACGAACCCCGCACCACCATCACCACCGGCGTTGCCAAAGCCGGCGGCAACGCCCTCGTCACCGGACTACCTGACACTGCCGAGGCCCATAGCTGGTCCAGTCGGCCGCTATCTCACCTGCCCTGGTTGGCGATGAACGCCTGGACGGCGTCGAGGAATTCCGGGCCGCCCGCGGCGTATCCGCCGACGGTTCCTCCGATCAGCACACCCACGGGGATGCTGACGCCCCAGATCAGGGGCATACAGGCACCGAGGAGGCCGCCCACGATGGCGCCGCCGACTACGCCGGGAAGGTTCTTGTTGATCTGCTCCTTGAGTCGGTCGTAGGAGCTGATGTCCTCCAGTTGCGCGATATCCGTCGGGGTCGATGTCAGGGTGAGGTCATCCGCGCCGATGTGCTGGTAGTTGATGCCATGATCCGAACCGGAAGTCGCGTCCCCCGCAATCACCGCGGGCGGCTGCTCCATAACGACCGGTTCCGCATGGGCGGTGGCCGCGGCTATGCCCACGGCCGAGATGGCCAGGAAAACGGCAGCGGTGATTTTCTCGAGCTTCATCTTCGAATCCCTCCACTCAGCTGCCCCGGATGGGCGGACCGAGTCAGACCTTAGGCGTCGAAGTCAAAAGTGTGGGTATGCCACACGCAGTTCGAAGTCACCGAGCCCGCACTTCGACACCGGCCCTAGCCGCGATAAATCTCGACATAAGCGTTGGTCGCCACCGCGACCACACCGGGACCCGTTCCCGTGCATCCCGTGGTGATGCGCTGGCCGGTCGGCGTGAAGGGGTAGCTCAGCGCTTGGTAGGAGCCGACGCCGTACTGCGGGAACGGCCCGCTGGCGTAGAGGCCGAAGCAGTCGACATGCAAGACGTAGTTGCTTCCTCCGTCGGGTCGGCAAGTCGCCGACGCACCGAAAAGATCGCGCTCGACGACGCAATCCTGCGGCGCCGCTTGGGCAGTCCCGTAACCGGCAATAGCGACGAAAGCCAGACCCGAAACTCCAGCGGCCGCGACGCGTACGGCGGCAGTAATAACATTCTTCATGAAAATGCCTCCTGTTCCACGGTGCTCTTCGACCTTCAGTGGCCGGATGTTACGGCCGCTGGATCCGAAAACGGCAGCGGTACTTATGTCCTTGCAGCGATACCGCGGAGCCCCTCTCAACACATGGGTACTCCGCGCATGTAGCGCGCCCTGATTGGTGCGCGAACGACGCCGAAGAATCCGTCGTGAGCTCGCCGCGAACACACCGGGACCGAGTCGCGGCCAATACACTGCACGCATGCGACGACCGCGCGCCATGGTGCTCGATGAGGTGTGGCGCAAGCTCGGCGGTGTCGAACCGCTCAGCGGCCCGCACGGGGGTCCGCTGCGCCGGACCGTGAAACTCCTGCTCGACCCGCTGGTGATCCGCCCCGTGCAGCATCCGCTGTGCGCCGGGCCGATCCTGACGGCGGACGGCGCGGTGTTGCTGGAGGCGCGGATCCAGGCCGCGGCGGATGTGCTGCGCGCGACGGCGGCCTGGTTCACGGTGCTCAAACAGGTGCGGCGCACGCTGCGGATCACCGAGGGGCATCCGCAGGATCTGTACTTCCAGCGTTGTTTCGAGCTGGCGACCACTTCGGGCATGCCGGACCCGGAGCGGGCTCGCGCGGTCGCGGAGGACGCGCTGCGCGAAATCCACGAGTACACCGCGGGTCGCACCACGCAGGCGCTGAAGGAGTACCTCACCGACCACAACCGGGAACGGGAGCTGGCCGGGCTGCTCGAGCTGGCCTGGCGGCGGCGTCCGCTCACCGGCCCGCCGGGCGGCGACCACGACGCCGAGGTGGACGAGCTGCTGGAAGCCTGTGCGGCGGCACGGCTAGGCGCCGACGCCGACGGACAGCGGATCCTGGACGGGCTGGTCGCGACCCATGCCGGTACCCACACGGGGATCCGGTTGTGGCAAGACGCATCCGATCATTCCGCTCAGGAACTGGGGTTGACCGCGCATCCGGCGCCGCAACGCCCCGCGATCGGCTCCTCGGCCTCGAAATCGACCCTCGGGCTCCCCTTCGATCGCACCGTGTACGAGCGGGTGTTCACCGTGTTGCAGGCGTCCACCGATCGCGCGGAGCTGCCGCCGATCCCCGAGCTGGTCGACGCCGAGATCGCCCGCAGTTGCGCGCCGTGGGCGCTGCTGGACGAGTCGCTGCGGGTGACCGCGACGGCGGGAACCGCGCTCGCGACCGGCTTGGCTCCCATCGAGCACCGCCGCGGACCGTCGACGGGACGACCGCGTCTGCGTCTGGCCGAAACGGGGACCACGCGTTCCACGGCGCATCAGGTGGTCAACAGCCGCTGGCAGCGGGAAGCCTATGTGCTGCAGGCGCGGCGGCTGGTGGTGTCCGCCGAGCCGCCCACGGGTCCGTTGGCCGCCATCGCCGCCGAGCTGATCACGCCGTGGCGGCCGTACCTGCGCCGATTGTGGGTGCGCCTGCACGGCAGGGATGTCCGGGAGTTCGCGATCTCCGATCCGGACGAGTTGTGGGATCTGCTCGACGGAGTGGCGCGGTCGGTGATCCTGGACCATCGCACGCGGGTCAAGCGGGCACTGAGCGTGCGGGTGAGCGCCGGTGAGCCGGACGCGGCGGAATCGAAGGCGAGCTGATGACGACCGTACGCATCCGCCGTCGAGACGACCTGTGGATCATCGCGCCGGACGACGCGCCGACCGTCGTGGACGACGCGGCCGGAGTGGACGTGCTCGTGCTCGAGGTGGCGGGCGGCCATTTGACGTGGGGCCTGCTCAGCGGGCAGGTGACTCCGGCGGCGGTGATCGACGACCTGGCCCTCGCGCAGGAGTGGGTCTGGGCGGTGTACGGCGCGGAGGTCTCCCTCGCCCTCGACGAACCAGCGGGCGAAGGGGAATACCAGGCCGAGCCAGCGCTGCCGGATCTCGCCGCCCGCGCTTGGCGGCTGGGTTACGCCCGCTGGGCGGCGCGCTGGTGGCCCGCGTCGACGTTAGACGACATCGCCCCGCTGGACGAGGGCCTGCTCGAGGACGAGATCGCCGCGCTCAGCGAAGAATGCGACCTGATCGTCGACGGCGCCGACGCGGCTCCGGAAGAACGCGCGGCCACCGAAACACTCGGCCGCGCGGAGGATTACGCGCTGGCGGCCGGGCCGGCCACCCTCGCCGCGCCCGGCGCTCTCGTCTTGGCGCGGGGCACCGCGGGCTGGGACTGGCAGCGCTGCCCGCCCGGCCTGCTCGACGCCTCGGAAAGCGCGGTGTCCTGGGAAGTGGTGCGCACCGCGGAGACCACGCTCGTGCGGGTGAGCGCGGTCGCCGCCCCGCTCGCACCCGCCGACATCCCGGCGCACCTGCATCCCCGCGCCGGAATCCGCACCCCGGCGGACACCGCCGATGTGCCGCTGATCCGAGACGGCGAACTCTGGCGGGCCGAGACCGCGGCCCCGGCCGGTGCGGAAGCGGGCGTGAGCGTGCACGTCTACGTGCCGGGTGTCGGCGTGGACGAGCCGGAGCCGGACGCCGCGAACCGGCGCGCACGAATCCGTGACCTGGTCACAGCGCGGCTGCGCCGCACGGACGACGCACCCGAGAACCCGATGGACGCGCCGCTGCTGGCGGAGATAGCCGCCGCCGCGTCGGATTCGGACTTCTGACATGGCCGACGAGACGCCCGACGACGGCCGGGAACTGCTCGCGGCGAGCGCCGCCGCCTACACCCGTGGGGACCCGGCCGAGGCCAAGCGCCTGTTCGAGGACGCCGCCGAACGCACCACCGGCGACATCCGGCTCGGCGCGATCATCAACGCCGCGAGCATGGCCGACGAACTCGGCGACCACGCCGCCTCGCTCGCCCTCTACCGCTCGGCATTGGCCGAAATGCCCGCGGACGCCCCGCGATTGCGGCCGAACGCCCTCGTCAACATGTCGCAAGCGCTCCAGCATCTCGGCGAGCTGGACGCGGCGCAGGCGGCGCTGGAACAGGCACGAGCCTTACTAGCCGACAACACCGACACCGATCTCGGCGTACTGCGGGTGGCCTGCCTGCTCTCCCTCACCGCCGTCGCGTTGCACCGCCAGAGCTGGGCCTACGCCGCCGAACTGGCCACCGAGTCACTCGCGGCGGCACGCCGTTTCGCACCGCAACTGGCCGGCCATCCACTGATGAACCTGGCGGCCACGTACTTCGAGACCGGCCGCCGCGACCTGGCCGTCGATTTCGCGCGGCAAGCCCTCGCCGCGTTCGAGTCCGCGGGCGATCGCAACGCGGTCGCCGAGACCGAACAGAATCTCGCCACCATGCTCGTCCGCCTCGAGCGCTACGACGAGGCGGAGGCGCCGCTGCGCTCCAGTCAGGCATATTTCGAGCGAGCCGGGTTGGAGCACCGGGCCGGGATCGGTCGCAAGATCATGGGGTTTCTCGCCGAGGGCCGCGGTGATCCGGCGAGTGCGCGCGACTGCTACGAGCGGAGCTTGGCGTATTTCGTCGCGTCCGGCGCGGTGCTCGATGCCGCAGACCTGCGCATTCGCGCGGCGACCGTGGCGTTCAAGGCCGGGCGGGTCGACGAGTGCGAGCAACTGCTCGCGGCGGCGTTCGCGATCTATGCCGAACGCGGCCTCGGCCTGCACTGCGCCCAGCTCGATTTCTGGCACGCGACGCTGCTGGAAGGCGCGATCAGCGCGACCGCGTCGCCGTCCGCGGAGTCGCTCGGGCGTGCTGTCGGCATCGCCGTTCCCGCCGCGCTGGCCATCGACGCCGTCCGTCACACGTTGCCGAACGGCACGCAGCGCGAGCAGTGGAACCGGCAGATCGCCGATCCGGCGATGCGGTTGGCGTTCCGCTTCGCCTACCTTTCCGGCAATGGTGTCCTCGTCGCCGATTTGATCGAAACACAATGCGCTGGAACCGCTTTGGCATTGGATCGAACGGAGCGGGTTGCTCCCACCCGGCTTCCACTGGAATTGCCGGATCCACCGGAGGACTTCACCGATCACCCCGGTAGCGTCGCCCTGCAACTGGGCGCCGCCCTGGCCGAGGTCGCGGCGGGCGCGGGCCTGCCGGTCGCCCCGCCGCCGCGCCTGGCCCTGGCCGCGGAAGGACGGATCGCGCTCGCACCGTTCATCGCCGCCGCCGAGCAGCGCTACGGCCGGGTGATCCGCGACGATCGGGTGCTGACGGTATGACGCGACCGACGGTGCTCGTCCGCATGGCGGACGCGGGAGACGTCTACGTGTCGTGGCGGTGGGTCGACGACAGCGCACCCCGGGGCGCGGGAGTGCTTCCGGAAGACGCGGCGATGCGTGCGGTCGCCCTGCTGGCCGGCGCGCTACCGCACCCCGCCGAGCCCGGCGGTCTCGAGCGGGCCCTCACCACCGGCGCGTTCGCCGACTACGAGCGCGAATACTCCGTGGCACAGGAGCTTTCCCGGGCGCTGCTGCCCTACGGCCTGGCCGCGCAGCTCTATGAGCTGTGGCAGCGCGGCGTGCGCCCGCATATCCGGCTGCAACCGTCACCGCGGGTCGCCCAGGTGCCGTGGGAGATCATCGCGCCGGACCGCGACGTCCGGTTGATCGACATCGCCGACGTCAGCCTGCTCGCCGCGGCGAGTGTGGTGCAAGCGCCGGGCCGGATAGCGCGCACCTGGACGGACACCGCCAGGGGGCCGGTCGTCGCGGTGCTGGATCCGCGCGTTCCCGGTTTCCGCGCCGATTCGGCGCTGGGTTCGGTGCTGGGCCGGATGACCGCTGAAGCCCCGCTCGCGCAACGCATGGCGGAGTACGCCGCGAATGGCCGCTTGCGGCCCGAGGCACAGGATCCGGTGTCGGCTTTCCGGCGCACCGATGTCGATCGCCAGTGGCTCGGCGCCGCCCTGCGCGCGGGCGCGAGCCGGTTGATCTACGTCGGGCACGTCTCCGCCGCCGCGCCGGAATCCGGTCGCAGCGAGGACGCCCAGTTGCACCTCGCCTGCACCGCCGATGCCGTCGGCTTCGCCGAACCGGCCCGCACGCACCGGCCGCTCTCGGCCAAAGACCTGCTGCTCGGCACGCACACCCTGGACGCGGATCCCGTCGCCGGTGCGCGGCTGTGGCCGATGCCGAGCCGGGTCGCGCTGATCGCCTGCGAGAGCGGCGGCGACCTCCGGTTCAGCGAAGCGCTCGGCCTGACCGCCGCGATGATCACCGGCGGCGCGGAACTGGTCACCGCGGGCCGGTGGGCGCTGCCCACGGATTTCGCCTTCCAGCGCGTCGCGGGCGCGCCCGCGCATGCCCTCCCGCTGCAGGAAGCCGTCTGCGCCATCGACGCGGCGCACGAACAACCGGATCCGGTGACCGCGCTGGCCGCATGGCAGCGCGACCGTCTGGCCGCATGGCGCGACACCAGCCGGATCGAGCACTCCCCGGTGCTCTGGGCGGCCTTCGCCACCGTGTGCGCCTGATTCGGGCAAACCATGCCCTCCGGTCTCCATATACCGGTCTACGTGCGGCGATGCCGTGAGAACGAATCGAAAACGGGTAACGCTACTGATGCGCAAACCGACACTCAGCGTCGAACGTGTGGATAAGCTCGAACGCCTCAGCCATCACGATTCCCGATCAGGAGACGTAGTTACACCAGTCGGATGACCGCCTCGACCGGCCTCTGAGGAGCCCATCACAATGCGCTACTACGCCGTCTACGACAATGACGGAAACATCGCCACCATCCTCGGACAACCTGACGACGCGCCGCCATTGCGCCCCGCCGCCTTGCACCGGGGACAACGGCTCACCGAACTGGCTCTACCGGAAGGGGTCGTCGACCCCGCCGACCCGGACAACTTGACCGTTCTGCTCGACCTGGTCGCGGACCGGCGAGCCGACGCGGCCACTGCCCGCGCTCGCTCCGACACGCACGCGAGCCGCTAGCCCACCGGCAAGGCGACGCCCCCGGGTCGTCAGGCCCGAGTCAGCGCGACCACCGGGATGATCCGGGAAGTCTGCATCTCGTGTTCGGCGAAGAACGGATAGGTGTTCTTCAGCATCGTCCAGGTGCGGGCACGGTCCTCGCCGGTCAGCGGGGTGGCCCGCGCCGGATAGCCCTCGCCGCCCACCTCGACGGTGACGCGCGGGTCCGCGCGCAGGTTCAGGTACCAGTCGGGATGTTTCGGCGCCCCGATGTTGGACGCCACGATCAACAGCCGGTCGCCGTCGCGGTGGTACATCAGCGGGGTGGTGTACGGGACGCCGGTTCTGCGGCCGGTCGTGGTCAGCAGGATCAGACGGTCGCGTTGCATGCCGTCGATCGCGCCGCCCGCGCGGAACTGCGCGATGGTCCGCCGATTGACTTCCTGGACGTCCACGGTTCACCTCCCTCGGGCCTCGGTGCGCGAGTCTCAGCTTTCCCTCTGGCCGCAGCCCTGTCCGGGAAACGCCGGGATCGGCGGCGCACCAGCGCATTCAGTCCCGATGGGCGAGCAGGTGCTGGATCAGCAGCCGGGTCAGCGCCTCGGGCGCCTCCTCGGGAACCCAGTGCGAGACGTCCTCGAGCATCTCGAACCGGTACGGGCCGGACACGTATTTCCCGGTGGCCAGCGCCGCTGTGGGCCCGACGGTCGCGTCCTCGGTGCCCCACACGTACAAGGTGGGCACGCACGCCGGACCGATCGGACCCGCGAGATCCATGGCGCGATACCAGTTCAGCGCCGCGGTGAGCGCGCCCGGCCGCGCCAGCCTGCGCACATACTCCTCGACGCGTTCCTCCGGGATCTTCCACTCGAAGATCCGGCGCAGCGCGGCGCAATCGTCGGCCAGCAGGGTCCGCTCCGCGGTCCGGGGCCGGCGCAGCTCGGTCAGGTGGTGCGAGCGCTGCGCTTGGTCCTCGTCCTCGGCCATCGCCTGCTGGAGTGCGGCGGGATGCGGATGCGACACTGCGGCGAAGGTGCGGATCCGCTGCGGCAGTTCCGCCGCCACCGCCCAACCGACCAGCGCGCCGCAGTCGTGGCCGATCAAGTCGAAGCGGTCCCACCCCAGCGCGTCGGCCACGGCGATCACATCGCCGGCCAGCTCCTCGATCCGGTAATCGGCCGGACGCTCGGGCCGCGCGCCCGGGGAATACCCGCGCTGGTCCGGCGCGACGACGTGGCACCCGCCGCCGCCGAGCACACCGAGCTGGAACTCCCACTCGCGCGCTCCCTGCGGAAACCCGTGCAGCAACAGCACTTCCCGGTCGCCGGGAGCACCGGCGGCCAGCACGTCGAAGGTTCCCGCCGCGGTGCGAATCTCGAGTTCGTCGATCACCCGCCCGACTCTAGGACCCGGTACCGACGCGACTCAGTGCTCGTCGAAGTGGCCGTCGTGCGGGGCGTGGCGGTGGCCGTCGTGCACGTAGTCGACGTGGTCGCCGTGCGGGACGGCCTCGTGGCCGCAGTTGGGGCCGTGCTGATGCGGATGGTCGCGGCATTCGGTGTGCTCGGACCGCTCGCATTCGTCGTAGTGACCTTGATGTTCGCGATGCAGATGACCATCGTGGGCGTAGTCGATGTGATCGCCGTGCTGGAACGCAGTGTGCCCGCAGTCCGGGCCGTGGACATGGTCGTGGCCGGTGTGCTGCGCATGTGCTGTGGTCATCGAATTTCCCTCTTTCCTGGCGCGGATAGCTGGAATCGTGATGACAGATACATTAGCAGATGCGCATCAATCAAGATTGCCTCGAGTGTGCTGGAGGGCTCAGAGCACCTGGGCGAGGAACCTCTGCAATCGCGGCGTCTGCGCGTCGTCGAACAGGGCGTCGGGCGTGCCGGTCTCCACGACCTGCCCGCGGTCCATGAACACCACGCTGTCGGACACCGTGCGGGCGAAACCCATCTCGTGGGTCACCACGACCATCGACATGCCGCCGGAGGCGAGGTCGGTCATCAGCGCGAGCACGCCCTTCACCAGCTCGGGGTCCAGCGCCGAGGTGGCCTCGTCGAAGAACATGATCTCCGGCCGCATGGCCAGCGCCCGCGCGATGGCGACGCGCTGCTGTTGCCCGCCGGACAGGTTCGCCGGACGCGCGTCCGCTTTGTCGGCCAGGCCGACGATCTCCAATTGCTCGACGGCCAGCGCCCGCGCCTCGTCCTTGGACAGGCCGCGCAGCTTGCGCGGACCCAGCGCGACGTTCTCCGCGACCGTCTTGTGCGGGAACAGGTTGAATTGCTGGAACACCATGCCGATGCGCTGACGCAACCGGTCCGGGTTCTCGGTGAGCACGGACTTGCCGTCCAGCAGCACGTCGCCCTGATCGGGCTCGTAGAGCCGGTTCAGCACCCGCAGCAGGGTCGATTTACCCGACCCGGACGGCCCGATGACGGTGGCGGTCTTGCCCGCGTCGACGTGGATGTCGATCCCGCGCAGCACGTGGTTGTGCCCCAGCGTCAGATGCAGTCCGGTACCGGTGAGGGAGGCACTCATCTATCCGCGCCCTTCCGTGATCGTGGCCGCCTCCACCTGGTCGATCGGCCGGTCGGGTCGGCCGGTGCGCATCCGGCGGTCGATGTAGTTCACCAAGTGGGTCAGCGGGATGGTCAGGATCAGGTAGACCAGCCCGGCCGCCACCAGCGGCGATAGATTCCCGGTCTGCGCGTTGAGATCGCGGCCGACGGCGAACAGCTCGCGCTGGGTGGCGAGCAGGCCGAGGAAGTAGATCAGCGAGGAATCCTTGATGAGGGCGATGAACTGGTTCATCAAAGCCGGGAGCACTCGGCGCACGCCCTGCGGGATCACCACCAGCGTCATCGCCTGGCGGTATCCGAAACCGATGGCGCGCGCCGCTTCCAGCTGCCCCGTCTCGACCGACTGGATGCCGGAGCGGAAGATCTCGCCGATGTAGGCCGAGGCGAGCAGCGCCAGCGCCACCGCGCCGAGCCAGTAGGGGTTGTTGCCGGTGAGGTTGCGCACCACCGGGCCGACGCCGAGACCGATCAGCAGGATGATCACCACGGCGGGCAGACCACGGAAGATGTCGGTGTACACCCGCGCGGGCCAGCGCGACCAGCGGGTGCGTGATATTCCGGCGACCGCGAGGAGCATGCCGAGGACGGTGCCGAGCGCACCCGAGACCACCGCCAGGATCAGCGTATTGGGCAGGCCGGTCTTGAACAGGTCGGGAAATGCCTTGCGGTACAGCGACCAATCGAAAAACGTGTCCTTCAACTGCTGCACCGTGGACTTCGGGGCATTCTGCGCGGTTTCGTCCTTCTGCTTGCCCGCGGCGAGCGCGGCGAAGTCCGGTAGCTGCGGCGCGGGGGCGGCCTTCGAGCCCGGCTTCCAGCCCGGCGGCAGCTGGCGGGGCACCCAGTCGGTGTACAGCTTGGCGTAGGTGCCGTCGGCGATCACCGCGTCCAGGCCGCTGTTGAGCGCGTCGATCAGCGGCTGATTGTTCTTGGCGACCGCGTAGCCCACGAAGTTGTCCAGGCTGAAGGTGTTCTGCGACACCGACGTTCCGTCACCCGGCTTGATCGCGCCTTCGGCTTGGGCGGAGGGGGCGACCCAGGCGTCCACCTGGCCGGATTTCAAATTGGCGTAAGCGGTGTTGTAGTCCGGGAACTTCACCGGGTCCAGCCGCAGCTGGTTCACCACGAATTCGTCCTGCACGGTGCCCTGCACCACCGCGATCCGGGTGTTCCGGTTCAGGTCGGCGAATCCCTTGACCGCGCTGCCGGTCGGCACCACCAGGGAGAAGTAACCGAAGTCGTAGCCGTTGGTGAAGCCGACCAGTTGGCGGCGCGCGTCCGTGGTGGTGATGTTGGACGAACCCACGTCGAAACGGCCGCCGGACACCTGGGCGAGCAGCCCGGCGAACTCGGTGCCGGAGAATTCCACCTGGAGGCCGAGCTTGGCGCCGATCGCCTTCAGCAGTTCGTTGTCGAAGCCGGTGAACGTGCCCTGCCGGTCGACGCAGATGCTCGGTGGCGCGTCCGACAGCGTGCCCACGCTGAGCTTGCCCGGGGTGATCAAACCGAGCTTCGAGACGTCGATCGAGGTCAGCGGCACGGTGGCCGCGGTGGTGTAGCGGTCGCTGCCCGCGGCGGCCGAGGAGGCCAGGTTGGTGGGCGCGGCGGAGGCCGCGGCCAGGCCGGGCGGTGCGCAGAGGTTGCGCTCGGTGCCCGCGTCGTCGGAGCCGGACCCGCACGCCGTCGCGCTGAGACCGACGGCAAGCAATATCACGGCGATCAACGCACGAGACCGCACAGCGGGCAGAACAGCCATGACGGACAACCCTAGCCGCGGAAATCTGCTATTCCGCAGCTACCCCGAGTCGGTGACCTCGGAAACCATGTGCGCCCGGCGGTCGAAGATTCCGATCATCATGATCCGAATTCCGGGGCGCAGCGGATCAGCCGGCAGGCAATCCGGCTCAGGCCAGTCCGCTGACCGGTTCCGGATTGACCTCGTCACGCCATCGCACGGCTTTCGCGACCTCGCTGAGGTCGTAGTCGGGGCCGCCGGCCCCGATGGTGAAGGTCGTCACGCCCGCTTCGACGAAGGCGGGCGCCTTCTCCAGGCCCGGCCACTGCACCGAGCGCTCGATGCGCGCCTGGTCGGCGCCGACGGCGGCGCAGTGTTCGGCGAGCACCTTGTTCTTGTGCGCGAGCACGTCCAGGTCGGCGAAGGTGTGCCACATGTCGGCGTACTGCGCGACCAGTCGCAATGTCTTCTTCTCGCCCCCGCCGCCGATGAGAATCGGCAGGTCGCGGGTCGGTCGCGGGTTGAGCTTCGGCAACCGGGCGCTGATCCGGGCCAGGGTCTCCTTCAGCAGCTCCAGCCTGCTGCCCGCGGTGCCGAATTCGTAGCCGTACTCGTCGTAGTCCTTCTCGAACCAGCCCGCGCCGAGGCCGAGAATCAGCCGGCCGCCACTGATGTGGTCGACGGTGCGCGCCATGTCGGCCAGCAGATCCGGATTGCGATAGCCACCGCCGGTCACCAGCGCGCCGATCTCCACCCGCTCGGTCTGCTCGGCGAACGCGCCCAGCATCGTCCAGCACTCGAAGTGCGCGCCGTCGGGATCGCCGGTGAGCGGGTAGAAGTGGTCCCAGTTGAAGACGATGTCGACACCCGCGTCCTCGCAGCGCAGCACCGCGTCGCGGATGAGCCGGTATTCCGGCGCGTGCTGCGGCTGTAGCTGAACTCCGATACGCACTGGACGACTCATGTGCACTCTCCTCGTCGCTCGGCCCGCCCCGCCCCGAGGCTACCGGGGCGGTGGGGGTTCCCGCAGGCAGCCGCACCGCGCCTCCGGCACGGGCTACGTTGGGGACGCGAGACCGAGCCGGTGGATGGAGGTGTCGGCGTGGCCGGCGGCGAGAACGAGGTGGTTCGCGCGGTCGTGTCGACGATGCTGCGCGATCGCGACGACGTGATCGCCGAGTTGTCGGCGGTGATGCGCGCGCAAGTCGTGACGCTCGACTCGGACGCCCGGCTGCGGGGGCTGTTCGAAGCGGGCACCACCGACAACCTGATGTCCGCCCTCGACTTCGTGCAGAACGACGCCGCCGAGGACGACGTGCACGCCCCCGATCGGGCCCTGGTGTACGCGCGCACGCTCGCGCAGCGCGACGTCCCGCTGTCCGCGCTGATTCGCGCCTATCGGGTGGGGCACGCCGGGTTCCTCGACATCGCGATGCGCTACGCCGTGGAACTGGGCGGCCCCGACAGTTCGGCGGCCATCATCCGGATCGTCCACCGCAGCGCGGTGTACATCGACCGGGTGTGCGAGCACGTCGGCGTCGCTTACGAACAGGAACGCGACCGGTGGGTGGGCAGCCGCGGCGCCCTGCGGCAGGAATGGGTGGCGCGCGTGCTCGACGGCTCGGCCGACGACATCGGGCAAGCCGAGCAAGTACTGCGCTATCCGCTGTCCGGCCGCCACATCGCGGTGAACGCCTGGACCGAGCCGCAGCTCTCGGCGCGGGCCGCGGTGGACGTGCTCGATGCCGTTCGCGCCGCGCTGGTTCCGCTGTTCGGCAACCCGCGCCGGGCGCTGGTGGTACCGACCGACGAACGCGAAGTCCGGCTGTGGTTCGCCGTCGCCGAGGACACGACGATCGACGCCGGGGCCATCGAACGCACGCTGTCGGCCATGTCGTTGCCGGTGCGGGTAGCGCTCGGCGGGTGCGGCGCAGGCGTGGCCGGATTCCGCCGCAGCCTGCGCCAAGCCGACCGCGTACGCGAACTCGTGCTGCTCGCCGGTTCCGGCGCGCCGCGCGCGGTGTCGCACGACCAGGTGGCGGCCGTCGCGCTCCTGGGCGGCGACATCGAGGAACTGCGCCACTACGTGGCCGACTGCTTGGGTGAGCTCGCCACCGACAACCAGCGCAATCTCTGGCTGCGCGAAACCCTGCGCGTCTTCTTGGCCAGCAACCGCAGCTACGCCGCCGCCGCCGAAGAGCTGGCGGTGCACCGCAACACCGTCCAGTACCGGGTGCGGCAGGCGCTCGAACTGGTCGGCGACGTCTTCGACGATCACGACCGCACGCTGCACCTGCATCTCGCCTTGCAAGCCGCGCGCTGGCTCGGACCAGCGGTGCTGCGACCGGTCTGAGCCGCGACCGGGCGAGGTCGTTTCGTGCGCTCCGCACGAAAGTTGTACGAAGTTTCGGTGCCCGCGACTATGGCCCACCTCACATCCCGGTTCGTAGCATTTCCGCGAATGCGCAGCTCAGATGAGGAGAAGTCGCTGTGTCAATGCTGGAAACCATGCGCGGGCCGATCGATACCGCTGATCTCGGAGTGACACTGATGCACGAGCACGTTTTCGTGCTCACCGGGGACGTCCAGCAGAACTATCCGGCCGAATGGGGTTCCGAAGAAGAACGCGTCGCCGACGCCGTGCGCCGGCTGCGCGTCGCCTACGACGCGGGTGTGCGCACGATCGTCGACCCGACGGTGGTCGGGCTGGGCCGCTACATCCCCCGGATCCAGCGGATCGCCGAGCAGGTGCCGGTGAACCTGGTGGTGGCCACCGGTATCTATACCTACGGCGATGTCCCGTTCTTCTTCCACTACCGCGGGCCCGCGCTGAACGAGATCGTCGGCGCGCAGGTCCCCGACCCGATGGTCGACATGTTCGTCGCCGACATCCGTGACGGCATCGCGGGCACCGGGGTGAAGGCGGGCATGCTCAAGTGCGCGATCGACCGGCAAGGGCTCACCGCGGGCGTGGAACGGGTGATGCGGGCGGTCGCCAAGGCCCATCTCGAGACCGGCGTCCCGATCACGGTGCACACCCATCCGGAGTCGCGTGCCGGGCTCGACGTCAAGCGCGTGATGTGCGACGAGGAAGGCGTCGATCCCAGCCGCATCGTGCTCGGGCACAGCGGCGACACCACCGACTGCGATCACCTCGCCGAACTCGCCGACGCGGGCTTCGTGCTCGGCATGGACCGCTTCGGCATCAACCTCGACACCACCTTCGAAGCCCGCGCCGACACCCTGATCGAGATGGTGCGCCGCGGCTACACCGATCGGATGGTGCTCTCCCAGGACGCGAGCTGCTACATCGACTGGATCGAGCCCGCCGCCATGGCGGCTCTGCCGCAGTGGCACTACACCCACTTGTTCGAAGACGTGTTCCCCTATGTGCTCGATCGCGGCGTCACCAAGGATCAGATCGACACCATGCTCGTCGACGTCCCGCGCGCGTTCTTCGAGGCACGCGCACGCTGACGTGGCCCGTCGCCGGGCGGCCCGATAGGATCGCCGCACCCTTACTCGGATCGTCCGGCACGTTCCTGCCGGGATGGGATGTGAATTCGTCATGGCCACTGTGACCTTCGACAACGCGACGCGGCTCTACCCGGGCTCCGTCAAACCCGCGGTGGATCGGCTGAACCTGGAGATCGAGGACGGCGAGTTCCTCGTGCTGGTCGGCCCCTCGGGCTGCGGGAAGTCGACCTCGCTGCGCATGCTCGCCGGTCTCGAGGACGTCAACGGCGGTCGCATCCTGATCGGCGACAACGACGTGACGCACGCGGAGCCGAAGGAACGCGATATCGCCATGGTGTTCCAGAACTACGCGCTCTACCCGCACATGACCGTCGCGGAGAACATGGGCTTCGCGCTGAAGCTGGCCAAGGTCGCCAAGGCGGAGAAGGAGCAGCGGGTGCTGGAGGCGGCCAAGCTGCTCGACCTGGAGCCCTTCCTGGATCGCAAGCCGAAGGCGCTGTCCGGCGGTCAGCGCCAGCGCGTCGCGATGGGCCGCGCGATCGTGCGCCAGCCGCAGGTGTTCCTGATGGACGAGCCGCTGTCCAACCTGGACGCCAAGCTGCGTGTGCAGACCCGTACCCAGATCGCGCAATTGCAGCGCAGGCTCGGCACCACCACGGTGTACGTCACGCACGACCAGGTCGAGGCGATGACCATGGGCGATCGGGTCGCCGTGCTGAAGGACGGCCTGCTGCAGCAGTGCGCCACGCCGCGCGACCTCTACCGCGACCCGGCCAACGTGTTCGTCGCGGGGTTCATGGGTTCGCCTGCGATGAACCTGTTCACGCTGCCGGTCACCGACGGCCGGGTAGAACTGGGCGGGCACGCGATCGCGCTGCCGCGCACCGTCGCCGACGAGGCGGGCAACACCGTGACGGTCGGCATCCGTCCGGAACACTTCGAGCTGGGCGACGGCTCCGGCATCGAGATGGAGGTCGACGTGGTGGAGGAACTCGGTTCCGACGCCTACATCTACGGCCGCACCATCGCCGAGGGCGGGACCGACGGCGCGGGCGAAACCATCGTCTCGCGGGCGGATTGGCGTAACCCGCCCGCGAAGGGCACCCGCCTGCGGCTGGCCACCGACTCCGAGCACGTCTACTTCTTCGACACCGAAGGACGCAGGCTCAACTGAGCGCCGCCGAGGGGCGCGCTCCTCGGCCCTCCGTGGACGCGCGGGCCGCACGACTTCGGTTCTCGGCTCGTACCCACGGATAAGCCGCTCACATTGCTCGGCCAGTCGCGCCGTCGCCGGTCGGCGGCGCGCCTGTCCGGCGCGGGCATCAGTCCGTCGCGTCCGATCGACGGCGTGCGCGCCGCTGCCGCGCGTAGTCCTCGTTGAGTCGCACGCCCAGTTCCTCCAGCTCGATCTCGCGACCGGATTCGCTGCGCACCTGCACCCGCACCGGTGCGCCGGTCGCTTCCTCGACCAGAAGCAGCGGAGCCGCCCCCGGTTGCAGGTAGGCGTCGCCCCACTGCATCAGCGCCAGCACGGCGGGCAGCAGATCGCGGCCCATCCGGGTGAGCACGTACTCGTGCCTGGTGCGCTTGCCTTCCTCCTGGTAAGGCCGTTTCGTCAGCAAGCCCGCCTCGGTGAGCTTGCGCAACTGGGCCGCGGCCGCCGCGTCGGTGATGCCGACGCGGCTGGCGAACCCGTCGAACCGCCGTGTGCCGTAGTACGCCTCGCGCAGGATGAGCACCGCCGAGCGCGTGCCGATGATGTCCATCGCCTTCGCGATCGAGCATTCGTCGGGTTTCCAGGCGCTGAGATCGGCCAACGGTCCTTCCATCACTGCTGCCATGACCGACATCATACCGATGCTGACTTGCCTTAACTATTGCCAGGGGTAGTCTGACTATGTGTTGATAGAGCCAGGCATGGTGGCCGGGCTCTCGGTCCGGAAGGAAGCACCATGAGAGACGCGGTGATTGTCGAAGCGGTACGCACCCCGATCGGCAAAGGCAAACCGAACGGCGCACTGCACAACGTCAACGCGGTGGACCTGCTGGCCCACAGCCTGCGCGAGGTGGTGGACCGCAGCGGCATCGATCCCGCACTCATCGACGACGTGATCGGCGGCGTGGTCACCCAATTCGGCGAGCAGGGCGCGAACATGACCAGGCGGGCCGCACTGGCCGCCGGATATCCCGAATCCGTCCCGGCGACCACCGTCGACCGGCAGTGCGGCAGCAGCCAGCAGGCCATCCACTTCGCCGCGCAAGGCGTGATCGCGGGCGCCTACGACATCGTGGTCGCCGCGGGCGTGGAGTCGATGGGCCGGATCCCCATGGGCTCCAACCTGGTCGGTTCGGACGACATCTCCGGCGTCGGCTTCGCCGAGCGCTACCCGGAGGGCCTGGTGTCGCAGGGCATCAGCGCGGAGCTGATCGCGGCCAAGTGGGGACTGACCCGCACCCAGCTGGACGAGTTCGCGCTCGCCAGCCACGAAAAGGCCGCGCTCGCCACCAAGAACGGCCTGTTCGCCAGGGAGCTGGCCCCGATCAACGGGCTCGCCACCGACGAGGGCATCCGGGTCGGCAGCACGCTGGAGACGCTGGCGGTACTGCGTCCCGCGTACTACGACCCGGCCATGGCCGCCCGCTTCCCGCAAATCGGCTGGGAGATCACGGCGGCGACCGCGAGCCAGGTCAGCGACGGCAGCGCGGCGGTGCTCATCATGACCAGCGAGCGCGCGAAGGAGCTCGGCCTGAAGCCGCTCGCCCGGTTGCACAGCTTCGCGGTGGCCGGCGACGATCCGCTGCTGATGCTCACCGCGGTGATCCCGGCGACCAGGAAAGTCCTGCAGCGCGCGGGTCTGCGGCTGTCCGACATCGACCTCGTCGAGATCAACGAGGCGTTCTCGCCGGTGGTGCTGGCCTGGGCCCACGACACCGGCGCGGACTTGGCGAAGGTCAACGTCAACGGCGGCGCGATCGCCATCGGGCACCCCCTCGGCGCCTCCGGCGCCCGCCTGATGACCACGCTCGTGCACGCCATGCAGGACCGCGGCGCCCGCTACGGCCTGCAAACCATGTGCGAGGCAGGCGGCCTCGCCAACGCCACCATCGTGGAGCGACTGGGCTGATCCATATCGCCACCGGCGCTGCGTGTTCGCGGTCGTTCGATGGAACACGCAGGCCGGTGGCGTCTCCCGCCACCGAACCACATCGGCCCGGCTACGTCCTCCAGGCGAGGCCACGCCCGTTCTGGTGGCGCAGCAAACAAAAACAGCCCGGGTTCGCCCGTTCGCCGCAGGCGCTGGAGCAAGCGGCGGTCGGTCGAACCGACACAGCCACAACACCGCGCGCCCCGATCGGCAAGCTCCACTACCAACGCCCCCAGCGCACCTCAACCACGACTTTCGAGCGAAGCGAGACCGAGCATCCGCCGTTCGCGGCCCGGCTCGCGTTTGCGCGGCCGCCGCGTACGCGACGAAGGAACACAGCGGCGCTCGCTCGAACCGACACAGCCACAACACCACGCGCCCCGATCGGCAAGCTCCACTACCAACGCCCCCAGCACACCTCAACCACGACTTTCGAGCGAAGCGAGACCAAGCATCCGCCGTTCGCGGCCCGGCTCGCGTTTGCGCGACCGCCGCGTACGCGACGAAGGAACACAGCGGCGCTCGCTCGAACCGACACAGCCACAACACCACGCGCCCAGATCGGCAAGCTCCACTACCAACGCCCCCAGCACACCTCAACCACAACTTTCGAGCGAAGCGAGACCAAGCATCCGCCGTTCGCGGCCCGGCTCGCGTTTGCGCGGCCGCCGCGCACGCGACGAAGGAGCAAGCGGCGGTCGCGCAAACGCGAGCCATAAGAGGGCCGCGAACACGCCGCGCCGAAGGCGCGGCAATTCAATACGACACCAGCACGACCGCGATCAAGAAACCGATCAGCCAGGATTCGAGGATCAAGGGGACCGCGATGAGCGGGGTCCAGGCGATCGGTCGTCGGTCGCGCACTTTCTCGATCACCGAGATGATCGCGGCGAGCACCGACGCCGCGATGCCCGCCCAGGCGACGACCTGCGCCCACGGCAGGTATCCGACGCCGCGGCCGTCGCGGCCGTCTCGTGCGAGCACATCGTAGAGCGGCACGAAAGAGGCCATCAGCCAGCCGAATCCGAGCACGATCACCGTACCCAGCGCGACACGCAGGGCGTCGGTCGTTCGCTGCCGGATGTTGCGCGCCATGCGATCAGCATGACCGGCCGTCGGCCGCACGGCATCTCAAGAGCCGGTGTAGACCTGGGAAGCCAATGCGACGCCTCCGGCGAACGAGAGCACGATCAGCACGATCGCCAGCACCGGCCAGTACCACATGTACCAGCGCTTGATCGCGGCCAGGATGAGCATCCCCGTAGCCCCGACGACAGCGAGCGCGGTTCCACCCCAGGACACCGCGAACGCCCAGCCCAGATAGTCGGTACGGCAGTTGTCCGTCCCGCATGGATCGCTGGCGAAGGCGAAGAAAAGCGTGAAGTAAGCGGCGGCGGAGCCGAGGACGGCCGCTACGCAGTACAGCACGATGGCGAGCACGACGTCCCAGGTCCGCACCGGCCGGTGCCCGGCGGGCGGCGATGCGGGCGCGACGTGCGGCGGCCAAGGCTGCGGGGTGTGGACCATGCCGCCAACGATCCCCTCCAGCGCGTCTCGCCGACTCCGGGAAACTACTCGAGTCCGCCTGCGCAATCCCGCGATGGGCCCCCGTAGCCGCCTAAGCTGGTCGGCGATGAGCGACTCCGCAGCGCAGAACGTCGTCTACGCCATCCCGATGCGCACCCGCTTCCGTGGCATCTCGGTGCGGGAAGGGATGCTGATCCGGGGGCCCCTCGGGTGGGGCGAGTTCTGTCCGTTCCCCGAATACGACGACCGCGAAGCCGCCGCCTGGCTGGCCACCGCCCTGGAGCAGGTGACAACGGGATGGCCCGAGCCGGTCCGGGATCGCATCCCGCTCAATTGCACGGTGCCCGCCGTCGACCCGGAGCAGGCGCACGCGATCGTGGCCAGGTCCGGCTGCCGCACCGCCAAGGTGAAGGTCGCCGACCATCCCGACTCGCTCGCGGAGGATCTGGCCAGGGTGGAGGCGGTACGCGACTCCCTCGGCCCGAACGGCGCGATCCGGGTCGACGCGAACGCCGTCTGGGATGTCGACACGGCCGTGCGCGATATCCAGCGGATCGATAAGGCCGCAGATGGCCTGGAATACGTCGAACAGCCGTGCCGGACCATCGAGGAACTCGCCGCGGTGCGCCGCCGTGTCGACGTGCGCATCGCCGCCGACGAATCCATCCGCCGCGCCGATGACCCGCTGCGGGTCGCGGTCGCCGGCGCCGCGGATATC